>JBBJOI010000081.1:0-4963 GCA_037721555.1 Gaiellaceae bacterium
AGCTCCCAGTCGACGCGCGGCTTCGCGAAGTAGCCCTCGAGGTAGCCGAGCGAGGAGAGCTTGATCAGGTTCTTGTAGCCCTGGTTCGACTCCGCGAGCAGGGTCAGGTGCGCGTAGCCACGTGTGCGCGAGTGACGATCGTCGGCGACATACACCTCACAGCCGAGCAGAGGCTTGATCCCGTGCTTCTGCGTCGCCTTGTAGAGGTCGACCGCCCCGGCCAGGGAGCCGTGGTCGGTGAGCGCCACGGCAGGCATCTCGAACTCGGCCGCGCGGGCGGCGAGAGCGGGGATCCGGCACGCCCCGTCGAGGATCGAGTACTCGCTGTGGACGTGCAGGTGGACGAATGGGGCGCTCACGGAAAGGGGATTGTAGGGTCGGCTCCGGCGGACATCCTCGAGCGGCCCAACGGTACGCTCGAAGGGTGATCGTCTCCGCGCCCTACCAGCCCCGGCCGCTGCGCTTCCTGCGCCACGAGACGCGCGGCGACTGGCGCCTGAAGATCTACGGCATCTCGCTGGCGGGACGCGAGGCGCGACCGGAACTCGCGGAGGCAACGGTCGAGCTCGCAACCGAAATCCTGCCGACCGTCTCCGAAGACGTGCCCGGGATCGGCTTCGTGATCGCTCACGATGCCGCCACCGTGTGCTTCGGGCTCATCTACTGGTGGCAGTCGGAGAACGAGCTGCACCAACGTAGCCACATGGCGCCGCTCGAGGATCCGACCGCGCTCGAGCGCCTTCCCGACCAGGCGGCCGGTTGCGTCTGGGAGCTCGGCATCATCGACTTCGAGCGGCGGGCTTGGCTCGAGGACGTGCTGGCCAACCCCGCCGGCCCGGATCTCGAGCTGTACCTCAGCCGGCGCCTCACCGCAGACGTCTAAGAACCCGAATCAAATGAAGCCTTGTGTCGCCGGAACGGCCTGGGCGGCGCGCTGCAGCGTCCTCGGTCGCGCCCAGATGTCCCATCTGGACGCTCCCTGCGTTCTCGCATCGCACTCACCCAGCCCGCCCCGGCCGACGAAGCGTCATCCTGATTCGGGTTCAGAGGGCGGGAGCTTCCGATCGGGGGAGGCGGCGCGTCGTCACCAGCGCCTATGGTGAAAGGTCGATGTCCGCGCAGAGAGCAACCGTTCCGGAGCCGGGTGCGGCAGCACCGACCCTGGAGCTCCTCTGGCAGCAGGACGCCTGCGCACACGGCTTCATGCGCAGCCAGGACGGCACGCTCCGGAGCGGCGAGCTTCGCGTCGGCCGGCCCGCGAACGTCGAGCTCGTGCGCACGGGCCTGCGCGTCCCCACCCGGCGGATCGAAGCGTCGGAGCTTGTCCGGCTGGCCGAGTCTCCTCCTGCCGGTGTTGAGCTCGGTGGCAGTGCCCTGGCGGCATTCGCGATTGTCGACCTCGCACATCGCTCCCTCGCCGAGGGGCTCGTCCACCCCTACCTGGAGCACGGAGACGGCTCGTGGCACGCGTTCTGGGGTGCCACGCTCGATGCGAGCGTGCAGGGGGCGCTGACGGAGATCGCAGCCGCCCTCCCGGCGGTCTCGGCAGACGCGTTCGGCGGCGATCGAAACGCCACCGTCCACGACCTCTACCCGGTCCTCGTCGACCAGATCGCCCGCGACCGCCTGCGCGCAGACCGCGTCCGCCTCACCGGTCAAGGTCGGGCCCGCCGCCCGGGTGCGGCGGAGCTGTTCCTCGAAGGACTCACCGCCTCGGGCGCGCCCCTCCCGCCTCACCCTGGTTACGCCGCGCTCCGACGACGCCTCGCGGAGTGGGTCGACACCGGCCTCGGCCGCCGCTCCGCCGCGCACTGGAAGCTCAGCCTGCACCTTGACGAGCGTCTCGCCGAGGACGCCGAGCGTGCCCCTGGCGTCGTTCTCGAGCTGTGGCTGCACGCGGAGGACGACCCCACGCTCAGCCTGCCCGCGTCGCTTCTCTGGGGCGACGGCGACGAGGTCTACGCATTCCTCCGCTCGGGCGAACCGCGCCGCGACCTGATCCGGCAGCTGGGAGAGCTCGAGCCACTGCTCGCAGAGGCCGGAATCGGCTTCAGCGCGACGGAGCCGGCCGAGACGAGGCTCGACCCGGAGACGGTGCGCGCGTTCCTCCGCGAGGCGATCCCCCGGCTCGAGGAGCGTGGGGTGCCCGTGCTGCTGCCCGCGGCCTGGCTCAGCACGCGGAGCAAGCTGCGCGTCAACCTGACTGCCGCCAGCCGCTCGACGCCGGATCCGCGGAGGCAGTCGAGCGGTCTTCTCTCCGCCACTGCGCTCGCGACGTTCGACTGGCGACTCGCTGTGGGAGAGCATGAGCTCACCGAGCCGGAGCTGGCCGAGCTCGCAGCGGCCAAGGAGCCCTTCGTCGAGATCGGCGGCCGCTGGCATGCCCTCCGCCGCTCGGACGTCGAGCGGGCTCTCCGATTCCTCGAGCGCCGGACAACGGGCACCGGGATCGTCGATCTCGTTCGCGCGGTCTCCGGGCTCGAGACCGACGAGGCGGGGGTCGAGCTCGGCGAGGTCACGCTCGACGAGCCGCTGGCCGACCTCCTCGAGGCGGGCGAGCGGCGCTTCCGCTCCCTCTCGACCCCGGCCGGGATGCGCTTCGCGCTCTTTCCGTTCCAGGAGCGAGGTCACGGCTGGCTGCGACTCCTCGGTGACCTCGGCATCGGCGCGATCCTGGCCGACGACATGGGGCTCGGGAAGACGGTGCAGGCGATCGCGATGCTCGTCTCCGAACGCGAGGAGCTGGGGCCAGATCAGCTGGGCCCGACGCTCGTCGTGTGCCCGATGAGCGTCGTCCGCCAGTGGGAGGCGGAGATCGCAAAGTTCGCGCCGTCGCTGCGCGTGCACGCCCACCACGGCAACCGCCGCTTGGCGGGCGCTGAGCTCATCGAGGCCGCGAGCCGCTGCGACGTCGTCATCACCTCGTACGACGTCGTCCCCCGCGACGTGGACGCGCTCGCGGCGGTCGCCTGGGACCGGCTCCTCCTCGACGAGGCGCAGGACGTGAAGAACCCCGCCACGAAGCGCGCGCGCGCGATGCGTCGACTGCCCGCGCGCCGCAAGGTGGCGATGACCGGCACGCCGATCGAGAACCGCCTGGGCGAGCTCTGGTCGATCATGGACCTCGTCAACCCGGGGCTGCTCGGCTCCCGCGAATCGTTTGAACGCACCTTCGCGCGGCCGATCGAGGGGTATGGCGACGAGCGTGCCCTGGAAAGGCTGCGCCTGGTCGTGCAGCCGTTCATCCTCCGCCGTGAAAAGGCCTCCTCCGAGGTCGAGCTCGAGCTGCCGCCGATCACGATCGAAAAGGACTTCTGCCGGCTGACGCTCGAGCAGGCGAGCCTCTACCGGGCGACGGTCGACCGCTGGCTTCGGCGCGTCGAGGCCCACGAGGACCGCTTCGGCCGCCGTGGCGCCGTGCTCGCGATGCTCAGCCAGCTCAAGCAGGTCTGCAACCACCCGGAGATGGTGCTGACGACGGGCCAGCCGCTCGACGGCCGTTCCGGCAAGCTCGAGCGGCTGCTCGAGCTGCTCGAGGACGTGCCGCCGGGCGACAAGGCGCTCGTGTTCACTCAGTACCCGGGCTTCGACCGGCTCGTGACGCACCTGTCACAGCGGCTGGGGAGGGGCGTCGGCTTCTTCCACGGCCGCCTGAACGCGCGGCAGCGCGAAGAGCTGCTCGCCGCGTTCGCGACCGAGGAGGGGCCGTCGGTGCTCGTGATCTCGCTCCGGGCGGGCGGCCGCGGGCTCAACCTCCCGTCGGCCAACCACGTCTTCCACTTCGACCGGTGGTGGAATCCGGCCGTCGAGCAGCAGGCGACCGATCGTGCGCACCGGTTGGGCCAGCGCAAGCCCGTGTTCGTGCACAGCCTCATCTGCACCGGCACGCTCGAGGAGCGGATCGACCGCCTGCTCGACTCGAAGCGCGAGCTGGCCGAGAAGGTGATCGCCGGCCGCACCGAGGACTGGCTGGGCGATCTCGACCTCGGCGCCATCCGCGCCGCCGTCGAGCTCTCGCTCGACGCGGTGGAGGTCGCCGCGTGAGACCGGAGCTCCTGAACGACGGCGGGCCGCTCGTCGTGACCTCGGAGCGCGACCGGATCGGACAAGGCCCGTGGGCGCGCCTCCTTGCGAGTGCCGTCGTCCGCGACGAGAGCTCGTCGACCGCTGAGCGCGGCCGGGTCCTCGCTCGTGACGGCGAGGTCTCGGAGGTTCGCGTTGGTCTCGGCGCGATCGACGCGCTCGTCGGCGCGTGCAGGGTGACGATCTCGGCGGATCCCGTCCCGCCCCGGATCTGGGGCGCGATGACCCGCTACGTCCGCGGCAAGCCGCCCCTCGAGGCGGCCGTCGAGGGACGCGAGCAGTCGGTGCACCTCGAGCACCTGATGACGATCGACTGGGAGGAGCCGCTCGTGCCACGCGCGAGCGGGATCCGCCGTACGTGCGCCTGCGACGGAGAGGGCTGCGAGCACGTGATCGCGCTCGCCTATGCGGTCGCGGAGGCGGTGGATCGAGACCCGTCGCTGCTCCTCCGCTGGCGCGGCTGCGGTTCCACCGACGAGCCGGCGCCCGCACCGCCGCCCGAGCCGCTCGCCCCGGCAACACCGGACGAGGATCCGTGGCGGGCGGGGAGGCTGCCGGCTGCCCGCCCCCTCCGACCGCTCCCGCCCGGTGCCGTGCTGAAGCGCCTCGGCCAGAGCGGCGTGCGAGTGGACGGCGTCGACCTGGCGGACGTGCTGCAGCGGGCGTACACCTCGTTCGCCGCCTCGGCGGATCGCCCACCTAGGGGCGGCCCAGCCTAGGGAGAGCCCAACTTCGGAAAAGCTCCGCCTTAGGGGCGCGGCTCGGTCGCGCGTGGGCCATCTGCCCCGCTCTGCCCGGGTACCGTCGGCTCGGGAGCCGTGGGCCCTGAGACTGTGGGGTCTGAGACTGTGGGGTCTGAGACTGTGGGGTCTGAGACTGT
>JBBJOI010000082.1:0-4665 GCA_037721555.1 Gaiellaceae bacterium
ACCACCCTCGCTCTTGGCCAGGCGGCCGGCCTGGCCGGCGAGCGAGTGCGGCGCCCGGCTCCATCGCAGCCGTCCCCGCGCGCACGCGACCTTCACGACAGGCTCTTAACCTTTGCGAGCGATCTACCGTGTAGGTCATGGAGGCCGTACGGGTTGACGATGCAGCCGAGTATCTGCGCCGAGCCGAGCCGTTGCTGCTCGCGGACGAGGAGCGGCACAACCTCCTTCTTGGCGTGGCCGGGACGCTGCGAGACCATCCCGGCCATTACCCCGAGCAACGGCTGTGGCTCGTCCTTGACGACGACGACGACGACGACGGCGCGCGCGTGGTCGGTGCCGCCGTTCAGACGCCGCCGCACAACCTGATCCTCGCCCGACCGGCCGAGGAGGGCGCGCTGGAGGTGCTCGCCGAGGCGATCGACGATGAGCTGCCGGGCGTCGTCGGGGCGGTACCGGAGGTAGAGCTGTTCGGGGAGGCCTGGGAACGGGTCCGCGGCGCTCACGCCGAGCTGCGCTTCGCCCAGGGGATCTACGCGCTCGAAGAGTTGATCTCGCCCGAACCCGTGCCGGGCAGGGCCCGAGCCGCCACCGAGAAGGACCGGCCGCTGCTCGAGGACTGGCTGCGCGAGTTCGCTCGCGAGGCGCTCGGCCAGGAGGAGAACGACGAGCGGCTGCAGCGGGTGCTGGACAGTCGCCTCACCCGCGCCGACGCCGGCTTCGTACTCTGGGACGACGACGGCCCCGTTTCGCTCGCGGGCTTCGGCGGCACGACCCCCAACGGCACGCGTATCGGACCGGTCTACACGCCGCGCGAGCATCGTGGCCGCGGCTACGGGAGCGCCGCCACCGCCGCGGTCTCGGCGGCTCGGCTCGTCGCGGGCAGGCGGTTCTGTTTCCTCTACACCGACCTCTCGAACCCGACGTCGAACAAGATCTACGTCGCTCTTGGCTACCGCCGGGTCTGCGACTCCCTGGAGCTCGCGTTCCGGAACGCGTGAGGGCCTCCGGCTGCAGCTTGTAACGAAGTCGGCAGATATCCGCCGCCGGTTCCGTGCTAGCGCGGCGGACGATCGTCTCTGAGACCGGTTCGGGACGCGCCGCGCGCTAGAGCGGAATGTTGCCGTGCTTGCGCTTGGGGCGCTGCTCGCGCTTCGTGAGCGACACCTTGAGGGCGGAGACGAGCACCGGTCGAGTCCGGCGCGGCTCGATCACCTCGTCGACATACCCCCGCTCGGCGGCGTGGTAGGGATTTGCGAAGCGCTCTTTGTAGTCCGCGATCAGCTCCGCACGGCGAGCGGTGGGGTCGGCCGCCTCCTCGAGCTCGCTCCGGAAGATGATGTTCACGGCTCCCTCAGGACCCATGACCGCGACCTCGGCCGTGGGCCACGCGACGTTGAAGTCGGCCCGGATGTGCTTCGAGCTCATGACGTCGTAGGCGCCGCCGTAGGCCTTGCGCGTGATCACCGTGAGCTTCGGTACCGTCGCCTCGGCGAAGGCGTAGAGCAGCTTCGCCCCGTGACGGATGATCCCACCCCACTCCTGTTCCGTCCCCGGCAAAAAGCCCGGAACGTCCACGAAGGTGACGAGCGGGATGTTGAAGGCATCGCAGGTGCGGACGAAGCGCGCGGCCTTCGTGGAGGCGTCGATGTCGAGCACGCCCGCAAGCGACGCCGGCTGGTTGCCGACGACGCCGATCGAGTGGCCTGCGAGCCGCGCGAAGCCACAGACGATGTTCTGGGCGTGGCGCTCCTGCACCTCGAGAAACTCGCCGTCGTCGACGACGTGGGCGATCACGCGCTTCATGTCGTAGGGCTTCGTCGGCTCGTCCGGGATGAGGGTGTCGAGCTCGGGCGCCTCCCGCCCGGGCGGGTCCGACGGCGCCGCGTAGGGCGGGCTCTCGAGATTGTTCTGGGGCAGGAAGGAGAGGAGATAGCGGGCGTCTTCGAGGGTCGCCTCCTCATCCACCGCTGAGAAGTGCGCGACGCCTGACTTGGCCGAATGGGTGGCAGCGCCGCCGAGCTCCTCGAACGACACCTCCTCGCCGGTTACGGTCTTCACGACGTCGGGGCCCGTGATGAACATGTACGAGCTGCCCTCCGTCATGAGCACGAAGTCCGTGATCGCAGGGGAGTACACGGCGCCGCCCGCGCACGGCCCCATGACGAGCGAGATCTGGGGGACGACCCCGGAGGCCTGCACGTTGCGCCAGAAGATCTCCGCGTAGCCGGCGAGCGAGACGACCCCTTCCTGGATCCGGGCGCCGCCCGAGTCGTTGATCCCGATCAGCGGGTGGCCGTACTTGAGCGCCATATCCATCACCTTGCAGATCTTCTCGGCGAAGACCTCGGACAGCGAGCCGCCAAAGACGGTGAAGTCTTGCGAGAAGACGAACACCTGGCGCCCGAAGATCTCGCCGTAGCCGGTGACGACGGCGTCGCCGTACGGACGGTTCGCCATCGAGTCGAAGTCGGGGTTGCGGTGGCGGACGTAACGGTCGAGCTCGACGAACGTGCCCGGGTCGAGCAGCCTCTCGACCCGCTCGCGTGCGAGCAGCTTCCCCCGCTCGCGCTGACGCGCGACCGCCTTCTCGTTCCCCGCGTGCGCCGCCTGCTCCGACAGCTCCTGCAGCCACGCGAGCCTCGCCGCGGTTGTGTCGCGCGTCTGAGCCATGGCCGCGGAGCCTAGCCCGGATCTTTCAGCCGGCGCTGTATCGTCGGGTCGTGGAGCCTCCGCTCGACCGCTCGACCATCTGGGACTACGAGGACGGGGAGCCCGGGAAGTTCTACTACGCGCGCAATGCGCACCCGACCGGTGCCGAGGCCGAACGCGCACTTGGCGAGCTCGACGGCGGGACGGCGCTCCTCTTCGCGTCGGGTACGGCCGCCTCCACCGCGGTCGTCCTCGCGCTACTCGAGCCGGGACAGACGGTCGCGCTCGCTCACGACGCCTACTACGGTACGGGGGCGACGTTCGCCGAGCTCGAGCGCTGGGGCCTGCGCCACGTCCTCTTCGACCAGGCCGGCCCGCCTCCGCCCGACGCCGATCTCGTCTGGGTGGAGGCGCCTTCGAACCCGCTGCTGTCGATGCCGAACTTCGACGCAGCGGCCGAGCACCCGTCGCCCGCACTGTGTGACGCAACCGCCGCGACCCCCGTGCACCTCCGTCCGCTCGAGCACGGCTGCGACCTCGTCCTGCACTCGGCCACGAAGTACCTCGCGGGGCACCACGACGTGCTCGCTGGAGCCGTCGTCTGCCGCAGTCCCGAGGACGCGGCCCGGCTCCGCGACTTCCGCACCCGGACGGGCGGGGTCGCCTCGCCCGACGCCGCCTGGCTGCTGCTGCGCGGCCTGAAGACGCTGCGGGTGCGCGTCGAGCGCCAGAGCGATACCGCGGGGCAGCTGGCGGAGCGCCTCGCGGGGCATCCTCGCGTCACGACCGTCCGCTACCCGGGCTTCGGCGGCCTGCTCTCATTCGACGTCGCCGACGGCAGAGCCGCCCGCGCGGTCGAGACCTCCACCCGACTGATCGTCAACGCGACGAGCCTGGGCGGCGTCGCCTCGACGATCGAGTCCCGCCACCGGTGGGAGCCGGAGCGCGTGCCGCCCGGGCTGCTGCGTCTGAGCGTCGGCCTCGAGCCCGTAGAGGATCTGTCGGCCGACCTCGAAAGAGCCCTTGCCGCCCTATGATTTCCGGGCCGCACGCCCCAGCGACTGAAGGAGTCTCCCGTGCCCCCTCTACCGACGACCGGCGAGCGCGCAACGCGTAGCCGGCAAACGGCCGAGCGTCGTCGCTCAGGAGAGGGAGCGACCCAGCTCGACGAGACCCAGGTCGCCCGTCTCGTGTCCGCCCTTGAGGCGGCGTGTGACGGCGATTTCTCCGTTCGGCTTCGCGCGACCGGGACGATGGCCGAGGTTGCGGCTGCGTTCAACGCACTCAACGAGCGGAACCAGTACTTCGCTCGGGAACTCGTGCGGGTCAGCAAGGTCGTGGGCCGCGAGGGGCGAATCCACGAACGGGCCGGTGTTGCGGGAACCCAGGGATCGTGGGCGGAGAAGGTTGCTGCGGTCAACGAGCTGATCGACAACCTTGCGCGACCGACGATCGAGGTGGCCCGTGTGATCGACGCCGTCGCGGACGGCGACCTCACCGAGCGGATCCAGCTCGAGATCGACGGTCAGCCGGTGCGCGGGGAGTTCCGTCGCATCGGCACGACCGTGAACGGGATGGTGAGCCAGCTCTCGTCCTTCGCGGACGAGGTGACACGCGTCGCGCGCGAGGTCGGAACCGACGGCAAGCTCGGCGGGCAGGCGCGCGTGAAGGGTGTCTCCGGGACCTGGAAGGACCTGACCGACTCCGTCAACGGGATGGCGTCGAACCTGACGGGCCAGGTGCGGAACATCGCCGAGGTGACGACGGCGGTCGCCGGCGGTGACCTCTCGAAAAAGGTCACGGTCGACGTCAAGGGCGAGGTGCTCGAGCTCAAGAACACCGTCAACACGATGGTGGACAACCTCTCGACGTTCGCCGACGAGGTGACGCGCGTCGCCCGCGAGGTCGGCAGCGAGGGCAAGCTCGGCGGGCAGGCGCAGGTCAAAGGGGTGTCGGGCGTGTGGAAGGACCTGACCGAGAACGTCAACACCCTCGCCGGGAATCTCACGAGCCAGG
>JBBJOI010000052.1:0-16620 GCA_037721555.1 Gaiellaceae bacterium
CAGCGCCGCGCGCCTTCGGTCCGCTCCGGGGGGGCAAACCTTGTTCCCCCCACAAACCCCTTCTACCTGTATTGTGTGGGGGAACCTCCCGGTTCCCCCACACCCCCTCCCCCACTCACAGGCTTAGAGGCAGACCTGTGAGTGGCTCCTCACCCGCCCGGCGCGTCGTCGCGATCGCGAGCGGCAAGGGCGGCGTCGGCAAGTCGACGCTGACGCTCAACCTCGCGCTCGCCCTCTCGGCGCGCGGCTCGACCGTGGGTGTGCTCGACGCCGATCTCTACGGGCCGGACATCCCGCTCATGGTGGGGCTGAAGCGCACGGAGCGCGCACGCGAGCTCCAGCTGTGGCGGCTCGGCCGGCCGATCTCCCTGCCGCCGGTGGAGGTGCACGGGCTCAGGCTGATGTCGGTCGGCTTCCTGCTCGGCGAGGATCAGGCCCTCTCGCTGCCCTCGATGTCGGTCGAGCTCGTGCTCCGCCAACTCGTCCATGAGACCGATTGGGGAACGCTCGACTACCTCCTGGTCGACCTGCCGCCCGGGACGGCCGACGTCCAGCAGCAGATCGTCCGCCTGCTCCCGCTCGACGCGGCGATCATCGTCGTCGGCCCCCAGGACGTCTCGCACCTGGACGCGAAGCGCGTCCTCGAGCTCTTCGCCGACACAGGCACCCGTGTCCTCGGCGGCGTCGAGAACATGGCAACGCTGCTCTGCCCGCACTGCGGCGAGGCGATCTCCGTGTTCGGCGAGGTCTCGCCCGACCGTTCGATCTGGTCGCTCGGCGTGGAGTGTCTGGGCTCGATCCCGCTCGACCCAGCAGTTGCACACGGGCCGCCGGTCCTGCTCGCTGCACCAGGCTCGGCGCCGGGGCGTGCCATCGCCGCGATCGCCGGACGAATCGCCGACGCTCTCGCGTAGGGCGAGTCGCGGTCGTCGATCGGCTTGTCGTTGGTTCGTCTGAGTGGGAGGGGCTGCCGGAGGCATGAGGCGGCGGTTAGGGACGCCTGGAGCCGCGCGGGCCGAACTGGTCTCAGAGACGAGCGGCCGCGGGCTAGCAGCGGCGGCGTCACGGGAGTGTCAACCGTTCGTTACAGAAGCGCTCGTCGCTCGACTGCCGGAGGGCCATAGCGGCTAGCCGCGAAGCAGGGGCAAGTCCCCGCCGAAGAGGCCGTTCGAAGACACGGGATCCTCGAACTGACCGCCGGCAGGCTAGCATCCAGCGCGATGGCGTTCGCCCCCACACGCGAGTTCGGGCTCTTCATCGACGGGGAGACCGTCGAGGGCGCAGAGACGCGCGAGCTGATCGAGCCCGCGACCGGGGAGACCTTCGGCAGCGCCCAGCTCGCCGGCGAGGCCGAGGTCGACCGAGCCGTCGCCGCCGCCCGGGGCGCGCTCGACGGCGCCTGGGGCAAGACGCCGGCGAGCGAGCGCTCCCGCCTCCTGCACGCACTCGCAGACGCGATCGACGCGAATCGGAACGAGCTCGCGGAGCTCGAGGCCCGCAACGTCGGCAAGGCGATCGCCTCGGTCAAGGCCGAGATCGCGGGGGCTGTCGAGAACTACCGCTTCTTCGCCTCCGCGATCGCCTCGATCTCCGGCCGCTCGAACCCGATCGGCGGCTCGCTGCTCTCGTACACGCTCAAGGAGCCGGTGGGGGTCGCCGCCCAGATCGTCCCGTGGAACTACCCGCTGCTGATGGCGACGTGGAAGCTCTCGCCCGCACTCGCCGCGGGCTGTGCCCTCGTGCTCAAGCCCGATCCGCAGACGCCGGCCACCGCACTACGCTTGGCCGAGCTCGCGACCGAGGTCGGCTTTCCCGCGGGTGCGATCAACGTCGTTCCCGGCGACGGCCCGACGACGGGCGCCTACCTCGTCAAGCATCCAGAGGTCGACAAGGTCGCGTTCACCGGCTCGACGAAGACGGGCGGCGAGGTGATGCGGCTCTGCTCCGACCCGATCAAGCGCCTGACGCTCGAGCTCGGCGGCAAGAGCCCGAACCTGCTCTTCGCTGACGCCGACCTCGCCTCGGCGATCCCGAGCGCCGTCTGGTCGATCTACTACTCGGCCGGCCAGAGCTGCGAGGCGCGCTCTCGTGTGCTCGTCGAGCGCTCCGCCTACGACGAGGTCGTGTCGCAGTTCACCGAGGGGGCGCAAGCAGTGAAGACGGGCGACCCGCTCGCCGCCGACACGCAGATGGGCTCGCTCATCTCGACGTCGCACCGGGACAAGGTGCACGCCTTCGTCGAGAGCGCACGCGAGCAGGGCGCCGAGGTGCTGACGGGAGGCCAATTTTCAGCAGCTCAGCCCGGGGAGAACGGCGCGTTCTACCCGCCGACCGTTGTTGCCGGGATAGACAACAGTTCGACCATTGCGCAGGAAGAGGTCTTCGGCCCGGTGGTCACGATCATCCCGTTCGAGGACGAGAAGGATGCGATCCGGATCGCGAACGACGTCAGGTACGGGCTGATGGCGAGCGTCTGGACGGGCGATCCCGCGAGGGGACACCGGATCGCAAGCCGGATCAAGGCCGGCACCGTCGGCATCAACATGCCGTACACGGCCTTTCCCGGGATTCCGTTCGGGGGCTACAAGCAGTCCGGTTTCGGGCGAGAGCTGGCACTCGACTCGCTCGAGCTCTACCTCGAGACGAAGAGCGTGATCCTGAACACCGGCTCGCGCCCGCTCAACCCGTTCGGCCTCTAGCGCGCTCGTGAGCTACCGCTGGGCCGTCCTTGCGGCCGGAACGGCGGCGCAGGCGAGTTTCTCGGCGATCTCGTTCGCCGTCGCCGTCCTCGCACCCGCGTTGCGCGACCGCTACGACCTGTCGCTCACGGAAGTGGGCGTCGTCCTCGCCGCCGAATGGATCGGGCTGACCTTTGCCCTGCTGCCGTGGGGCTTCGCGGTCGATCGGTGGGGCGAGCGCTGGACCCTCGCCGGGGGGCTCGGAGTCTGCGCGAGCCTGCTCGCGGGTGCAGCGTTCGCGCCCAGCTTCGCTTGGCTCGTGGTGCTGCTCCTGCTGGCGGGAGTGGCCGGCGGGAGCGTGCAATCCGGCAGCGGCCGCGCGGTCATGCGCTGGTTCGCCGCGGACGAGCGGGGGCTGGCGCTCGGGGTGCGGCAGACCGCTGTGCCGATCGGCGGCGGGATCGCGGCCCTCGTGCTGCCGCTGCTCGGCGGGTCCCGGGCCGGATTCCTCTTCCTGGCGGGTTTCGTCCTTGCCGGCGCGATCGGAGGCGCACTCGTGTTGAGAACAGGGGTGGCCGAGCACGTCGGTGTCGACGAGGTCGATTCGAGCCTTCACGATCGCGCACTCTGGCTCCTGTGCGGCGGGAGCGGCTTCTACCTGGTCGCCCAGATCGCGACGATGAGCTTCCTCGTCCTCTTCCTCGTCGACGCGCGTGGTTGGTCGACGGGGTCGGCAGCAGCGGTGCTCGCCGCCGGGCAGGTGGTAGCAGCCGGCCTGCGGATCGGTGTCGGCCGCTGGTCGGACACCATGCGGGCGCGCGTGCGCCCGCTCAGGCTCGTCGGTATCGCGGTCGCGATCGCACTTGCGTTCGTTGCGACACTCGCCGACGCGCCGGAATCGGTCCTCGTCCCGCTCCTCGTCGTCACGACGGGCCTCTCGATGGCGTGGAACGGCCTCTCGTTCACGATCGCAGCGGAGATCGGGGGTCGGCGGAGCGGTGCGGCGATCGGGCTGCAACAAACGGTTCTCTCGGCCGTCGGCGTGGTGGCGCCGATCGCTTTCGCAGCCACCGTCTCGTGGTTGTCATGGCGTGCCGCTTTCGGACTTGCGGCCGTGTTCCCCGTCGTGGGCTGGTTGCTCCTCGGCTCGTTGCGCGACCGTGACGGGCGGGTAGGGGCCGGGCATGCGCCTCTATCCCGATCCTCCGCTGCAGCGCCTCGGCCTGATCGCCCGTGACCTCGCCGTCGTGCTCGGTCTTGCCCTCTTCGCCAAGATCGGCCTCGAAGTCCACGACGCCGTCGACAAGCTGGCCGTGCTCGGCGAGGGTGTGGAGAGCGCCGGCGGCGCCGTCACGGGCGGCTTCGAGTCGGCCGCCGAGGCGCTCGACGGAGCGCCGTTCGTGGGAGATGACATCGGCGATGCCCTCCGTGGAGCAGGTGAGGGCTCCGGGGGCGAGGTGCAGGATCTCGGGCGCGGCGGGGCGGGCGCGGCGCACGACCTGGCTGACCTGCTCGGACTGGTCGTGTTCGGGCTGCCGGCCGCGCTCCTCCTCCTGTGGGCCGTGCCGCCGCGGGTTCGCCGGGTCCGGCGGCTGAACGCAGCCGCGCGCGTGCTCGCACTGCCGTCGGAGGAGCGGCGGCGACTCGTTGCGATGCGGGCCGCGTTCTCGCTCCCCTACGGGGCACTCCTTGCCTACACGCGCGATCCGCTCGGCGACCTCGAGGCAGGCCGCTACGACGCGCTCGTGCGGGCGGAGCTGGATCAGGCAGGCCTGAGGCCACCGCCGCAGTAGTCCCCTGCAGTAGTACGTTCCTCCCCGTGCGGATCCTCGAGCGGTTGGAGCAGCTGTACGCGATCGGGGACGGGCCTGGCGCGAACCGGCCTGCATACTCGCCCGCCGAGGACGAGGCGCTGGCCATCGCCGCCGGCTGGATGGCCGAGGCGGGCCTCGAGGCGGACTACGACACCGCGGGGAACCTGATCGGACGCCTTCGCGGCCGGCGCCTCGAGCTGCTGGAGCTCTGGACCGGCTCCCACCTGGACTCGGTGCCGGCGGGCGGCCGCTTCGACGGAGCACTCGGCGTCGTTGCAGGCATCGAGGCGGTCGAGCGGCTCGGGCCGCAGGAGCGGACGCTCGCCGTCGTCTCGTTCCGCGGCGAGGAGGTCGGCTGCCTCGGCAGCCGCGCGCGGGTGGAGAGCGGTGACCTGCCGGGAGCGTGGGTCGAGCTCCACATCGAGCAGGGCCCGCGGCTCGACCGGGCGGTCGCACCGCTCGCGGTGGTGCCCGCAATCGTCGGTTATGCGCGCGGAGAGGTGACGGTGACCGGCCGCGCCGGGCATGCGGGAACGACGCCGATGGACGACCGCGACGATGCGCTCGTCGCCGCTGCCGAGCGGGTGCTCGCGATCCGCGCCGCCGCTCTGGGGATCACCGACGCAGTCGCAACCGTGGGTCGGCTAGCTGTCGAGCCCGGCGGCGTCAACGTCATCCCCGCCTCCGTGACCTTCAGCATCGATGCGCGCGCGCCCGATCGCGACCGGCTCGACCGGCTCGTCGCGGCGATCGGCTTCGAGCCCGTGCTGCGCGTCGAGCCCGTGGAGATGGACGAGCACGTCCGTAGGGCCGTTCGCGCCGCACTCGAGGAGCTCGGCGTTCCCGTCGTCGAGCTGCCTTCGGGCGCCGGCCACGACGCGGGCATCCTCGCTGCGGCTGGTGTGCCGAGCGCCATGCTCTTCGTCCGCAGCCTGAACGGCGGCGTCAGCCACTCGCCGGACGAGCTGAGCTCGCCCGTCGACATCGCGCTCGCTGTCGATGCGCTCGAGCGGACGCTCCGTCAGCTGAGCCGGTAGATCCACCCTTCCTGCCACTCGAACGGCGCGACGACGAGCTCCTCGAGGGGCGTGCCTTCGAGGAGGTGCTGGAGCGCCCACCGGTTCGCCGAGTGCGCGATCACCACGACCCGCTGCCCGTCATGCCCGGCGACGATGTCGTCGAGGAGCCCGCGCGTCTGCTCGACCACGTCGCGGTAGCTCTGCCCACCCGGAAACGGCTCGTCGACATGAGCCGCGCGCACCGACTCGACCTCCCGCGCCGGCCGGCCGTTCAGCTCGCCGTAGTCGCACTCCCGCAGGCGCCGGTCGAGCCGCACGGTGATTCCGGTGCCACCGAAGGCGATCTCAGCGGTCTCGACGGCACGGCCGAGGTCGGACGCGTAGACGACGTCGGCATCGCGCCGCCGCTCGCCGAGCGCGCGCGCCAGCGCGCGACCACGCTCCGAGAGCTCGCCGTCCCGCCAGCCGGTCGCGATGCCTCGCTCGTTGTCGACGCTGATCGAGTGCGTCTCGTAGACGAGCTCGACGGCCGTCGTCAGACCTCGCGGAAGGAGATCGGCTGCGCGCCCTCCCAGAGCGTCAGCCGGCCGAGCTCCTTCAGCTGCTCCTGCCCCTCGACGAGCGTTGCGAAGTGGTTCGCCCAGAGGTGCCCGGCCTTGCTCGCGAAGCTGCAGTAGCCGTACGGGAAGAGCAGCTCCGTCTCGCTCTGGCCGCCGGGGTAGAGCGCGAGCTCACCCGGGTGCGGGTAGCTCGTCGCATTCTCGGGCCCGATGCCGAGGTCGCGGTCGCCCCACGGGATCCAGTTCGACTCGCCACTCCAGCGGCAGTGGATGATCCTGTCCTCGAGCGGCAGGATCGCCTTGAACGCAGCGACGGTGTTGGGCGCCAGCTCGTCCTCCCAGCGTGCGAGAAAGCGGAAGCCGGCCGCCTCGATCTCGAGCATGGCGAGAACCTATCGCGCTCCGCCGGCCCAGGCGATCAGGAGATCGCGTTCGTGATCGGTGATCCCCGTCACGTTGCCGGGCGGCATCGCCCTCGATTGCACTTGCCGCGCGATGTCCTCCGCCCGCAGCCTCATCTCGTCGATCGTCTCGAGACTGACGCCGAGCGGCGCGGAGCTCCCGACGTGACAGGAGCGGCAACGATCGATTACGACCAGCTCCGCCTGCCCGTCCGAGACGCCTTCGAAGAGAATGGCCACAGGTTCGTCGTCGGGCGCAAGCGCGAAAGCAAGCGCGACGGCCCCAGCCGCCGCCGCGCCCAGCAGGAGGAGCGGCATCCGCCCGCGATGCATCAGGTTGAAGAAGTGCCGGACGACGACGAGGATCGCGAAGATCGCGAGCAGGACGAGCCAGGCCCGGTCGCTGCCGAACGTCAGCGGGAAGTGGCCGGCGAGCATCGCGAAGACGACCGGCAGCGTCAGGTAGTTGTTGTGCACGGATCGCTGCTTCGCACGCAGCCCCGGCGCAGGATCCGGCTCGCGGCCCTCCTCCTTCGCTCGCACGAGCTCCCGGTGCGCCGGGATGATCACCGCCAGGACGTTGGCCGCCATGATCGTGCCGAGCACGGCGCCAACCTGCAGGTAGGCGGCGCGGGCGGCAAACAGCTCGCCCGAGACCCAGGCGACTCCGGCGACGAGGAGCGCGGTCGTGACCGCGACGGCCGCATCGTTCCGCAGTAGGCGGCAGGCGGCGTCGTAGACGAGCCAGCCGCCGAGGAGCAACCCTGCCGAAGCCGCGATTGCCTCCCAGGCCGTGAGCTCCGCGACCCCTGGATCGATCAGGCGCGTGTCCGCATCCGACCAGTAGAGGAGGACGAGGAGCGCAAACCCCGAGAGCCAGGTCGTATAGGCCTCCCACTTGAACCAATGCAGCGGCTCGGGCAGCACGCGCGGCGCGACCTGGTACTTCTTGGAGTGGTAGAAGCCGCCGCCGTGGACGCCCCAGTACTCACCGGCGACGCCCTCGTCGATGTCGGAACGCTCGCTGGGCGGGGCCAGACCCAGGTCGAGCCTGATGAAGTAGAAGGAGGCTCCGATCCACGCGATCCCCGCGACCACGTGCAGGAACCGGAGCACGAGATCTCCGAGCTCTCTCAGGTAGTCCGCGTCCAACCCTGCTGCTCCCATCTGGCCCTCGCGATCGCGACGAGCTCGCGAACAGCGGTGTCGAGCTCCTCCTCCCGCGACCGGGCGAGCCGGTCGCGGAGCACGTCGAGGATCTCCACCTTCGGCCGCCGGTCGACGAAGACGACGAAGCGGAAGCCGAACTTCTCCTCGTAGACCTGGTTCTGGTAGGCGAGCTCGGTGAGCACCGCAGCCTCGGCGTCGTTGCCCTGCTCAGCCGCCGAGCGCTCGGAGAGGCCTGTCCGAGCTCCGATCGCCGGATGCGCGTTCAACGCCTCGATCTTCTCCTCCTCGGAGAGCTCCGCGAGCACCTCGTTCGCCCGCTCCAGCGGATCCTCGAGACCGGCGAGCCGCTCGACGAGCACCGTTCGGCCCTCGAAGAGCTCCTCGAGCTCGGCGACGGTCAACTGCCGCGGTAGCTCGTGCACGAGTAGGGGGAGACGAGGAGCGGGACGTGGTAATGGCCGTGCTCGAGCTCGACCTCGAGCTCGACGCGGCGGAAGAACTGCGACGGCGGGTGGAACACGAGCCGATAGGTGCCGGGCTCGAGCTCGTCCGCCAGGCGTGAGCGGCCGTCCGTGTCCGTCCGCTGCTCCGAGACCACCCGCTCGCCCCGATGGAGCGTGACGAGCACGCCCGGCGCCGGCGCGCCCGCGCCGGTATCGAGGACGTGGGTCGAGAGCGAGATCACGCGGCGAATCTTCGTGCCTGGACCCGATGGAGTCGAGCGAGCTCTCGTTCGTCGGCCCGAACGAGCGCGCCTTCGTCGACGACGAGCTCGCCGCCGACGTAGAGCCGGTCGACCCGGTGCGGTGCCGAGAGGACGAGTCCGTCGAGGGGATCCGCGGCGCCGCCGAGCTCGAGCCCGTCCGTCCGCCAGACGGCGAGATCGGCGCACTTGCCAGGCTCGAGCGACCCGATGTCATCCCGGCCGAGGACGGAGGCGCCACCGCGTGTCGCCAGGTGGAGCGCCTCCCTCGGCGTGAGCGCCCGGGGGCTGCCACCAGCGCGCGCGACGAGCAGCGCCTGCTTGACGTCGAACAGGAGGTCGCCTCGCTCGTTCGAAGCCGAGCCGTCGACACCGAGCCCGACGCGCACTCCGGCGTCGAGCATCGACCGCACGGGCGCGATCCCCGCGCCCAGCCGCAGGTTCGAGGTCGGGCAGTGCGCGACGCCGGTGCCGGTCGCCGCGAAGCGGTCGATCTCCGAGCCGGAGAGGTGTACGCAATGCGCGCACCAGACGTCGCCTGCGAGCCAACCGAGTTGCTCGAGATACTCGACGGGCGAGCAGCCGAAGCGTTCGCGGCAGAACTGCTCCTCCTCGACCGTCTCCGCGAGATGGGTGTGAAGCTGCAGCCCCAGCTCGCGGGCGAGCGCGGCCGATTCCCTCATCAGCTCGCCGGTGACGGAGAACGGAGAGCACGGAGCGACCGCGATCTGGACGCGCGCGCCGGCTCCCTGCTGATGGAGTCGAGCCAGCCGCTGCGTGTCCTCAAGGATCGCATCGATCGACTCGACGACCGAGTCCGGTGGGAGCCCGCCCTGCGACTCGCCGAGATCCATCGAGCCGCGGGAGGCAACGAGGCGAACACCGAGCTCGCTCGCGGCCTGCAGCTCCGCCTCGATCAGGCCCGTTCGCCCGCGTGGGAAGACGTAGTGATGGTCGAACACCGTTCCGCAACCGGACAGCGCGAGCTCCGCCAGCCCGACCCGCGCCGCCGCGTACTCGGCCTCGGCATCGAGACGCGACCAGATCGGATAGAGCTCCACGAGCCACTCGAAGAGCGTCCCCTGCGGCGCCCGGGCGCGTGTCAGCGTTTGGTAGAGGTGGTGGTGTGTGTTGACGAGGGCAGGCGTGACGAGAGCTCCGCCGAGTTCGATGCGCTCGTCCGCGGCGGGCTCCTCCCCCTCCCCGACCGCGACCACGAAACCATCCTCCACGTGGATCCAGCCGTCCCCGAGTTCGGTCCCCGCGTCGTCCATCGTGACGACGTGCGCTCGTGCGAGCAGGAACGACATCGCGCCTGAGCGTATCGTTGCGGCTGTGGAGGTGTTCACCCCTCGCTCCCTGGACGAGGCGCTCCGCTTCAAGGCGGAGCGACCGGACGCCCGACCGATCGCGGGCGGCACCGACCTGCTCGTGGAGCTCAACTTCGACCGCGCGCGGCCCGACGCGATCCTCAATCTGAACGAGCTCTCGGAGCTCCGCGGCTGGACGCAAGAGAGCGGAGCAGTCCGGCTCGGCGCCGGCCTCACCTACGCCGAGGCGATGCAAGCGCCGCTCGCCGAGCTGCTGCCGGCGCTCGCCGAGGCGGCGCGCACCGTCGGCTCTCCGCAGATCCGGAACCGCGGCACGATCGGCGGGAACCTCGGCACCGCCTCGCCGGCCGGCGACGCTCTGCCGCCGCTCCTGATCGAAGAGGCGCAGGTCGAGCTGGGGAGCGTTCGGGGCGTGCGATCGCTCCCGCTGACGGAGTTCCTGGTCGGGCCGAAGCGCAACACACTGGCGGAGGACGAGCTCGTACTCGCGGTCCGGCTCCGGCCGAGCCGGCAGCCACAGACGTTCATGAAGGTCGGCCCCCGCAACGCGATGGTGATCGCTGTCTGCTCGCTCGCCGTCGTCGTCGACCGCGAGCGCGAGGAGCTCAGGGCGGCATACGGCTCGGCCGGACCGGTACCCGCGCTCGTGACCGTTCCGCTGCAGGAGCGCGAACGCTTCGCCGAGACGGTCGCAGCTGCGGCAAAGCCGATCGACGACGTGCGCGGGACGGCCGCGTACCGGCGGCACGCTCTATCCGTCATCGCGGGCCGCGCGCTCGACCGGTGCTCGGCGTGAGGTGAAGTGAATAGGGTGAAGATCTCGGTGACCATCAACGGCGAGTCGCGCGAGGCCGATGTCTGGGCCGGCGAGAGCCTCCTGAACGCGCTCCGGGACGGCTTCGGCCTTCCCGGCTCGAAGAACGCCTGCGAGCAGGGCGAGTGCGGCTCGTGCTCGGTGCTCCTGGACGGCGAGCTCGTGTGCGCATGCCTCGTCCTGGCCGCGCAGGCGGCCGGCCACGAGGTCACGACCGTGGAGGGACTGAGCGGGGCCGAAGGCACTCACCGTGTCCAGCGGGCCTTCGTCGACGCAGGTGCAGTTCAGTGCGGCTTCTGCACTCCGGGCCTCGTCGTTACGACCGCCGCGCTCCTCGAACGCATTCCCGACCCGTCCGACGACGAGATCCGCGAGGCGCTCTCGGGCAATCTCTGCCGCTGCACCGGCTACGCGAAGATCTTCGACGCCGTCCGCCTCGCCGCGCAGCCGTGACGGACGCCCTTCGAATCGAGTTGGTCGAACAAAGCCAGGAGACGTACAAGGGCGTGGACTTGCTGGTCAACGGGCGCAGCATCCGCGACATTGCCGCGGCCGTGGAGCGGTACTTCGACGCGGAACTCGCAGGGGCATACGGGCTGGTTCCGCTCGAATGGATCACGGATCGGCACTTGCTGGGAGAGGTTGCCGATCAGCTGAACGCCCGCACGGGGAAGGTGGCTCTCCTTGTATGCGACGGGTGCCTTAGAGCGGGGTGTTGGCCCCTCGTCGCTCTCGTCGACGTGCAACAGGATGTCGTTGCCTGGACAGAGTTTGGACGGCCGCATCGACCGGGGTGGGATTACGGGGATCTCTCATTTCGATTCGAGCGAACCGCAGATGAGCAGGAACTTCAGAAGGTTCAGCCACAATGAGCGCAGCGCCGGCCCGCACTCTCGAGCTCGGCCGCGTCGGCGACCCGGTACGCCGCAGCGACGGGATCCCCAAGGTGACGGGCGAGTTCGCCTACTCGAGCGACCTCTTTGCAGCCGGGATGCTGTGGGGCAAGACTGTTCGGAGCCCTCACGCGCACGCGCGGATCACTGATATCGACGTCTCGGAGGCGGCGCGCCTGCCCGGCGTCCATGCCGTCCTCACCCACGAGGACGTTCCGGGACAGAAGACGTATGGACTCGAGTTCCCGGACCAGCCGGTGCTCGCCTTCGAGCGGGTGCGCTACTTCGGCGAGGCGGTGGCGCTCGTCGCCGCCGAGGAGCCGGAGCAGGCGCGGCGGGCCGCCGCCGCCGTCCGGATCGAGTACGAGCCGCTCGAGCCGGTAACCGACATGGAGCGAGCGACCGAGCAGGCGCCGCTGCACCCCGACCGGCCGACGATGACGCACGGCTACCTCGATGACCCGCGCCCGAACGTCGTCCGCCACATGACGATCCGCCACGGCGACCCCGACGCGGCGGGTGAGATCAGCGTCAGCGGCGTCTACGACGTCGGAATCCAGGACCAGGCCTTCCTGGGGCCGGAATCGGGTCTCGCCGTGCCTGACGGCGAGGGCGGCATCGACATCTACGTCGCGACCCAGTGGCTCCACGTCGACCGCGACCAGGTGGCGCCGTGCCTCGACCTGCCGCCGGAGCAGGTGCGGATCCACCTGGCCGGCGTCGGGGGCGCCTTCGGCGGCCGCGAGGACCTGTCGATGCAGCTGCACGGCGCCCTGCTCGCGCTGCACACGAACCGTCCCGTGAAGATCGTCTACAACCGCCAGGAGTCGTTCGTCGGGCACATCCACCGGCACCCGGCCCGGATCTGGTGCGAGCACCGCGCCACACGCGGCGGGAAGCTCGTCAACGTCCGCATGCGCATCCTCCTCGACGGCGGCGCCTACGCCTCGAGCTCGACTGCCGTCACCTCCAACGCCGCCTCGTTCGCGGTCGGGCCCTACGCCGTCACGAACGCCCTGATCGAGTCGACGAGCGTCTACACGAACAACCCGCCCTGCGGCGCGATGCGCGGCTTCGGGGCCGTCCAGACCTGCTTCGCCGGCGAGGCTCAGATGGACAAGCTGGCGGCCGCGCTCCGGATCGATCCGATCGAGCTCCGGCTCCGGAACGCGCTCGGCCCGGGAGACGTGCTCCCGACCGGCCAGCGGATCGACGGCTCGCTCCCGGTTGCGGAGGTGATCCGCAAGGCGGCCGCACTCAAGCCCCCGCCGGCGGAGGAGCTCCCACGCGAGGCGATCCGACTCCCGGGCGGAGCGGGCAACACGACGCGAGGCGAAGGGGTCAGGCGCGGCGTCGGCTTCGCCGTAGGCTTCAAGAACATCTGCTACTCGGAGGGCTTCGACGACTTCACGGCTGCCCGGGTCGTTCTGCGCGACGAGGGCCCGGCGGAGATCCACTGCGCCGCCGCAGAGGTGGGTCAGGGCGTCTCCGACGTGATCCTCCAGGTCGCGCGCACGGAGCTCGGGCGAGACGATGTGGTGCTCGCTCCTTCCGGGACGGCGCACGTGGGCTCCGCCGGCTCGGCCTCGGCCTCGCGGATGACCTGGATGGCCGCCGGCGCCGTCCAGCTCGCGTGCCGGGCAGCGCTCGAGGAACGCGAGCGCCGGGACTCGAGCGACGTTGACGTGGAGCGCATCTACCGCCACCCGCGGACGACACCGCTCGACCCCGAGACGGGCCAGATCACCGGCGAGCGCGCTCACGTCGCCTTTGCGGTCGCCGCGATGCGCGTCGTCGCCGAGGTCGACGTGGAGCTCGGACTCACCCGCATCGTCTGGATCGGAACGGCACAGGATGTCGGCAAGGCGATCAACCCGCTGGCGGTGGAAGGCCAGATCGAGGGCGGGACGGCTCAGGGGCTCGGCCTCGCGCTGATGGAGGAGATCCAGACGCGCGACGGTCTGATCACGAACGCCAGCTTCACCGACTACCTGATCCCGACGACGCTCGACATGCCGCCGGTCGTCTCGGAGCTCGTGGAGGTCGAGGAGCCGAGCGCGCCCTACGGCCTGAAGGGCGTCGGCGAGCCGCCGACCGTCGTCTCCACGGCCGCGATCGTGTCGGCGCTACGCGCGGCGAGCGGCCGCGACCTGACGCGCGTGCCGGTGCGGCCGGACGACATCGTCGGGCTCTAAGAGCTCCGCAGTGCATTGGTCGCAGGCTGGGCGGTCTTGACGTAGCGCATGCAGGCGCCCCGGCCGCCGTCCGCTCACCAGACGTCGCCGGGGCGCCAGTCACAGCTGATCGGCGCATCGAGGTCGAGCGGCGCTGCCGTCGTGCGGAGGATCATGAGAAAGCCGTCGTCTTCCTCGGTCCGAACCAAGCCGCCAGGGGTCCTGACGAAGCTCGGGCCGCGCCAGCGTTCCCAGCCGAGACGCTCGTAGAAGGCAAACGCACCCGTACCGAGGGCGCCGAGCTCGTATTCCGGCCGGATGATCTCGTTGGCCTCGCGCATCACCACCGAGCCGTGACCGCGCCGCTCCCGCCCAGGCCTCGTGGCCACCGCCTCGACGTAGCCGGTCCTCATGGGCCTGCCGTCGATCTCGAGCAGGCGCTCGACGACAGACGCGTGCGCCACGATCTCGCCGGCATCCTCGAGCACGACGTGGGCACCGCCAACAGCATGCTCCCAGTCGGGCTCCGTGAATCCGTCGTCGTCGTCTGCGAACGCCGCCCAGAGCAGTTCCCGGAGCGACGCGATCTCGTCGGAAGTGAGCGCAGCGGTCGGCAGGCGACGAAGCGAGGACCCGCGAGAGCCCGACCACATGGGCGGTAGAGGGCTCATGTGCGGTAGAGGGCAAGGGCGGCGCCGACGGCCAGCAGCAAGACGCCCAGCAGCCGCGGCCACGCGAGCTCGACCTGCTCGACCCCGAAGAGGCCGAAGCGGTCGATCGCGACGCCCATCGCGAGCTGGCCTGCGATGAGGATGCCGATCGTCGCGGTTGCGCCGATCCTCGGCGCGCAGACCGTGATCGAGAAGACGACGAGCACGCCCATGCCGCCGCCCCCGATCCAGTACCACCAGGGGGCGCGGAAGGCGTCGCCGAGCCCGCCGAAGCCGCCGCGGAGCGCCAGCAGCAGCGTCGTCGCGACGAGGGTGGAGAACGCGAGGTTCGCCGCCAGCGCCTCGAACGAGCCGATCCGCTCGCCGAAGCGGCTCATCACCGCCACTTGGATCGAGCCCGCGAAGCCCGCGACGAGGGCCAGGGTGGCGGCCGCTGCAGTGGCTCCTCCCACCTGAGCGAAGCTATACGCTCGGGCAACTTCGAGCGAAGGAGTGGCCAGTGGTTCGAGCGGTGATCCTGTACGAGAGCGAACCCGAGCCGGAGCGCTACCAGTGTCATGTGGACGAGTTCGCGGCAAAGGTCCAGTGCGACGCCTTCCGGCACGGCAAGGCGTTCGGCGCGCCCGTCGGCGAGCCCGCCTTCCGGTACTACGCCGAGTTCGAGTGGGCCGACAGGGAGAGCTTCAAGGCGGCGGCGAGCACGGCGGAGTTCGCAGCGAGCGGCAAGGACGCAACGGGGATGGGCATCCCCTTCACCGTCACCTTCCTCGACGTTGCCTGAGCCCTCCCACCCGAAGCCGCTCCCGCCCGAGGAGCTGGGCTTCGAGCGGATCGTCTACGAGAAGACGCCGCCGCGCGCGACGGTGACGCTGAACCGGCCGGAGGTCTTGAACGCCTTCGACTTCCAGATGCTGCGCGAGCTCGCCCGCGCCTTCGAGGACGCGTCCTGGGACGACGAGATCCGTGTCGTCGTCGTGACCGGGAACGGCCGCGCCTTCTGCGTCGGCGCCGACCTGCGCACGTGGGGCGAGGATCTGCTCGGGAACTCGAAGGAGTACTGGAAGTGGTTCGGCGCCTTCAAGGACATGCACGACCGGCTCCGCGAGATCGGCAAGCCGACACTCGCGCGCGTGCAGGGAATCGCCGTCGGCGGCGGCAACGAGTTGCAAATGGGGTGCGACCTCGCGGTGATGGTCGACGACGCCTACATCCGCCACGTCGGCCTCGAGCACGGCTCCGTCCCTGCCGGCGGCGCGACGCAATGGCTGCCGATCATGGTGGGTGACCGCCGTGCGCGCGAGCTGATCCTGCTCTGCGACGAGCTTCCCGCGGCGCGTGCAGCCGAGTGGGGGCTCGTCAACTGGGCGGTACCGCGCGCGGAGCTCGACGACAAGGTGGACGAGGTCGTCGAGAAGCTGGCGCGAAAGCTCCCCGAAACCACCCGCTACGCGAAGCAGCAGCTGAACTGGTGGCGCGACGTCTCGTGGCACGAGACGGTCGGCCACGCCCGCGACTGGCTGGCGCTCTCGATGCTCGGCGAAGAGGCCCAGGGCGCGATCCGGCAGTTCCTCGACCGCCCGTAGCGTCGCGGATGAGCGCCCGCACAGCCGGCTGGCGCTCCCAGCGAACCGCCTGGGCGCGCGGGGCCGGGCCTCCGCTGCGGGCATTCGTCGCGACCGAGACGGGCGGCGCTGGGGCGCTCCTGCTGGCGGCGGTGGCCGCGCTCCTGTGGGCCAACTCGCCCTGGGACTCGAGCTACGAGAGCGTCTGGCGCACAGAGCTGTCGATCCGGCTCGGCGGGCGCGCTCTGACCGAGGATCTGCGGCACTGGGTGAACGACGGCCTGATGACGTTCTTCTTCTTCGTCGTCGGGCTGGAGGTCCGGCGCGAGCTCGACATGGGCGAGCTGCGCGAGCGCCGCCGGCTTGCGACGCCTGTGCTGGCGGCGCTCGGCGGGATGTCCCTGCCGGCGCTCATCTACCTCGGACTCAACGGGACGAGCGGCGGCAGCAGCGGCTGGGGGATCGTGATCGCGACCGACACGGCCTTCGCGCTCGCCGTGCTCGCACTGGTGGCACCCGGCTCGTCGCTACGGCTGCGGGCCTTCATGCTCACCCTCGTGATCGCGGACGACCTCGCGGCGCTGACCGTGATCGTCCTCTTCTACTCGGAGCGCGTACAGCTCGTGCCCGTCGCAATCGCGCTCGCAGGTTTCGCGCTCGTCGTCGCCCTGCGTTACCTGCGCATCTGGCGCGCACCGGCCTACTTCGCAGTGGCGGTCGGGATCTGGCTCGCGCTGCACGACTCCGGCGTGAATCCGACGATCGCCGGGATCGTGCTAGGTGTAGGTCCCAAGAGCGTTGTTCCATCCGGGCCTCCTTGGAGGCTGGGG
>JBBJOI010000083.1:0-4548 GCA_037721555.1 Gaiellaceae bacterium
GTCGCCACCGGCAGCTGCTGCGGCGCGCCGTACACCATGTCGGTGCTGAAGAAGATCAGCCGCAGGCAACCCACCTGCAGCATGCGCTCGAGCAGCCGCTCGGTGCCGGCGACGTTTACGGCCGCGAACCAGGACAGACGCCGGCGCCTCGGTACCGCTCCGTGGAACTGCCGCGCCGCCAGATGATGAACGACGTCGTCCTCCTCGACTGGGATCGATGCGACGGCCGCCGGATCCTCGAGATCGGCTGGCCACGCATCCTGCGTCCCTAGACCAGCGGCGGCGATCGCCTGCGGGAGGTCGACGACAAGAACCTCCTCGCCGCGCTCGCGCAGTCGCGACCGCAGGTGGCGGCCGGTGAAACCGCAACCCCCGACGATGACGTGCTTCATGGCGGGACCGCGCGTCCGCGCAGCGAGCGCCGTCCGAGGCAGGTCGAGGCCTAGAAGCGGCCGCGGCCGAAGTAGCCGAGCACGACCAGCACGAGCAGGACGATCAGGATGATGTAGAGAATGTTCATGTTGCTCCTCTCTTGGGTGAGTTGTCGGCACTGTCGTCCCCGGAGACACCAAACGCTGAACCCGATCTAGACTCGGCGGATGGCAGCTGGCGGCTTCGCGCTCGGTCGGACGGTTGCGGGCGAGCCGTTCGTTCTCGATGGACGCGACCTGACGACGCACGGCGTGATCGTCGGCATGACCGGGTCGGGCAAGACGGGTCTTGGGATCGTGCTGCTCGAGGAGGCGCTCGGCGCCGGGGTACCCGCGCTCGTGCTGGATCCGAAGGGCGATATGGGGAACCTCCTGCTCACCTTCCCCGACCTCTCAGCGGAGAGCTTCTTGCCGTGGGTGAACGAGTCGGATGCGCGCGCGGCTGGGCTGTCGACAGAGGAGTACGCCGCCCGCACGGCGACGAGCTGGAAGGACGGGCTCGCTCTCTCCGGGATCGGACCTGAGCGCATCCGGACGCTCCGCGACGCTGTCGAGCTGACCGTCTACACGCCTGGCTCGACGGCGGGGATCCCGCTGAACCTGATCGGCACGCTGAAGGCGCCCGCCCTCTCGTGGGACACGGAGACCGAGACGCTCCGGGACGAGATCCTGGGAACCGTCTCGAGCCTCCTCGGCCTCATTGGCGTCCCTGCCGACCCGCTCGCGAGCCGCGAGCACGTGCTGCTCTCGAACCTCGTCGAGCACGCCTGGCGCGTCGGCCGCGACCTCGATCTCGGCACCCTCATCGGTGACGTCCAGCGTCCACCATTGCGGAAGCTCGGCGTCTTCGAGCTCGACGCCTTCTTCCCGCAGAGGGAGCGGGAGGAGCTCGCGCTCAAGCTGAACGGCCTCGCCGCCTCACCGTCCTTCGCCGCCTGGTCGCAAGGCGCACCGCTCGACCCCGCTGCCCTGCTTGGAGCCGGCACGCAGTCAGACCGGCGTGCGGCGCCCGAAAAGACGCGCGGGGCGGTCATCTACCTGGCGCATCTGTCCGAGGAGGAGCGCCAGTTCGTCGTCACACTCATCCTCTCGAAGATCGTGACGTGGATGCGGGGGCTGCCAGGGACGACCGACCTCCGCGCACTCGTCTACATGGACGAGGTCGTCGGGTTCGTCCCACCCACCGCCACGCCGCCCTCCAAGAAGCCGATCCTGACCCTGCTGAAGCAGGGACGCGCCTTCGGCGTCGGCACGGTGCTTGCAACCCAGAACCCCGTCGACCTCGACTACAAGGCGATGTCGAACGCCGGCAGCTGGCTCGTCGGCCGTCTCCAGACCGAGCGAGACAAGGAGCGCGTGGTCGAAGGGCTGCGCTCTGCGGCGGGCGACACCGACGTCCGTACCCTGGCGAGCACGATCGGCGCACTCGAGAAGCGCCAGTTCCTGCTCGTCTCCGCGCACGAGCCGGAGCCGGTGCTCTTCTCGACGCGGTGGGCGATGTCGTACCTACGCGGACCGCTGACGAAGGAGCAGATCGAGACGCTCATGCAGAACGTCCCGCGGCCGGCGCCTGCGGCAGCTCCTCCCGTCGAGACCACTGCCGACGCCACGCCCGTGGCCCCGGCGGTCGCCGCCGGCGTGCCCACACGGTACGTCGATCCCGCCGCCCCTTGGCTCCCGCTCGTGGCCGGCACTCCCGGCGGCCGGCGGCTGCGCGCCTTTCTCGCCGCGCGGGTGCGGCTTCGGTTCGACGACGCGAGGGCGGATGTCGACGCGACCGAAGAGTGGGAGGCTCTGTACGGCCCGCTCGACGGCGGCTTCAGCCTCGAGAGCGGAATGCCCGTCGACTTCGACGAGCGCGACTTCTCCTCGGACGCGCCAACCGGCGTCTCCTACGTCCTTCCCGCAGCGCCCGTCGGCGAGCAGCGGTTCTTTCGTGAGGCGCGAAAGGCGATCGGGCAACGTCTTCTCGACGACCGAACGTTGCAGGTCTTCCGGAACCCGGCGCTCAGGCTCTACTCGCGCCCCGGCGAGTCAGGGCAGCAGTTCGCTGCTCGCGCAGACGAGGCGGCGCAGGCGAGAGCCGATCAGGAGACGGCTCGTATCCGCGACCGGCTCGAGGCGAAGCGCGACCGGCTCGAGGCAGCGCTCGCCACGGCATTGCGTCGCGTCGAAGAGCTCGAGAGCGAGCAGCAGTCGCGCCGGACGACGGAGCTGGTCGCAGGCGCGGGCACCGTGCTGGGAGTTCTCTTCGGCGGGCGCGGGAGCGCCCGAACCATCGCGCGCGCAGGACGCGCAGTTGGGACGGCTGCGAGTAGGCGCGGCACGTCGGAGCGCGCCGCCGCACGCCGCCGCACCGCCTCGGGCAAGGTCGAGTCGACGGATGAGGCCCTCGAGCGCCTCGAGCAGCAGATTCTCGACGAAGTCGCGGAGATCGACGCCACCTGGGACGAGAAGGCGCGCGACATCCAGCCGGTCGAGATCCGGCTCGAGTCCGCCGACGTCCGCGTGGTCGACCTCTCCCTCGTCTGGGTTCCGACCGCCTGAGAACGCCACTCGTCGCGGCGCTCGTCCTGCTCGCAGGCTGCGGCGGCGAGAGCCCGTCC
Organism: Gaiellaceae bacterium; assembly: GCA_037721555.1. Taxonomy (GTDB): domain Bacteria; phylum Actinomycetota; class Thermoleophilia; order Gaiellales; family Gaiellaceae; genus Gaiellasilicea. The sequence goes on from JBBJOI010000083.1 coordinate 3,038, forward strand.
GGAGGCTCCGCCGCCGGGCATGCTCGGGTGGCGTTCGTCTCCGACGGAGATACGCTCCGGCTGCTCGACGGCCGACGTGTGCGCCTCGTGCAGATCGACGCGCCCGAGCCGGACCGCGAGTGCTATGGCGAGGCTGCGACGCGCACGCTCCGCGCGCTCGCCGCACCCGGGACCTCGGTCGAGCTCGAGCGCGACTCGGCCCTCGACGACCACGACCGCTTCGGCCGCTTGCTCCGCTATGTCGTCGTCGGTGACACGAACCTCAACATCGTTCTCGTCGAGCGGGGTGTCGCTTCGCCGTATTTCTACCGTGGAGAGCGAGGACGCCACGCGAGCGAGCTGGTCGAGGCGGCGCAGGACGCACGCGAGGCGCGTCGGGGCCTCTGGGGCGACTGCCCTCGCGCACGGCTCGAGCCGCAGCGGGCACTCGACGCGGGCTCTCCTTAGGACGGGTTCTCAAGCGCCGAGGAGCGCGCTCCAGGTGAGTGGCCCGACGATCCCGTCCGGCTCGAGCCCGTGGAGCGCTTGAAAGGCCCGCACCGCGGCCTCGGTCAGCGGCCCGAGCTCCCCGTCGAGCTTGGCCGGCGGCCCCAATTGCCCGTGTCGGCGCAGCAACCTTTGCAACCGCGTGACCTGCCAGCCGCTCGCGTCGCGGCGGAGCGTCGGCGGGTCGGGCTTGAGGATCTCGTTGTGCCCGTTTTGGCCGAGGTAGCCACGCAGCAGCATGAGGTAACGCTCGACAGGGAAGCCGTTACCGGGATCGCGGTGGTCGCTGCGTCCGAACGCCTCGCTGACCGACGCGTGAGCGGCGATACCCCTTCTCCCTGCCCTCAGGTCGGATGGCCAGAGCCACGTCGGTGGGATCGAGTGTCTGCGACAGAGCTCCGCAGCGAGCGCGGCCGTGCGCGCGAGAACCTCGGTCGAATAGGCGTCTGCCCACTCGCGACGCGACTGGTTGGCGCGTCCGGCCAGCTCGATCCCCAGGCCGTCGTGATTCGCTCCGGGAGCGTGCCAGGCAACGTCTTCGTCCCGCACGCACTGGACGACCGAATCGGCGTCGACGCAGTAGTGGGCCGACAGGCGCGAGCGCGGGTTCTGGAACCAGCGCGCGCAGCTCAACGCGGCGTCGTCGCGCTCGTCGAGCTCCATCGTGTGGAGGACGAGGAGGTCGATCCGGCGCCCGCCGGTACGCGTTACGTGGGGGCTCGGCAGAAACGGGTAGGCCACGGCATCTCCTCTCGGAATCTGGCCGCAGCTCGGTTCGACTGGAGACATCATCCATCGGTTCGGGTGCCGTTGCAAGTCAGCATGCCAGTGCCCCGCACGCGGTCTTGAGTCCTGCGGTCTCACCCGCCGCCTAGCTGCCCGAGCCACTCTCACCGGTCATGTGTGCGAGGCCCACGAGGACGAGGCAGGAGCCGTTAAGCTGCCTCTCGACGCGGGCGTAGCTCAGTTGGTAGAGCGTCAGCTTCCCAAGCTGAAGGTCGTGGGTTCGAGACCCATCGCCCGCT
>JBBJOI010000053.1:0-16256 GCA_037721555.1 Gaiellaceae bacterium
CCAGTGTCTCCGTGGGGGCCAGTGCCTCCGTGGGCGACGGTGCCCCGGTGGGGATCAGTGCGCCGGTCAGGGTCCGTACGGCCGGCCTGCGCCGCGGCCGACACACGCTCTTCGTGCAGATCTCGGACTACCAGGAGTCGCGCAACATGGAGAATGTCGCCCGGATCCTCCCCAACACGCGGACGCTTCGAGCCCGCTTCACCGTACGCTAGTTCCCGCGGCCGGACAGGGGGGCCGTCAGCGCCGGTCCCGCTCCTCGATCGTAGGGAGCTCGGCGAGGTCGCGCTGGACGCTTTCCTCGAATTCCTCCGTCTCGGAGCGGACAAGCTTCAGGTTCGACTTCCGCCTCTGGCGCTCGCGCGTCCGGCGCGCTTCGCCGCCAAAGCGACTGCCGCCGAGCGGATTGCCGAGCCGCGGCCATTCGGCCCCGATCACCACCGCGATCGCGAGCGCGAGCAGGACGATGAAGGGCCAGCTCACGCCTCCGATTCTACCCTCCCGTGCACCAGGCGACCGTCTCGCACAGAAAGAGCCGCCGTGCAGCGCGTTCTGGATCAGTTGGGCCGCGGAACGGCTCCTTCAGGGAACATCGCGGTCAGAGCCACCGCCCCCGGGCTCCGGCCCTGCGCCGACGGACAGCTCCACCAGCTCGAACCGATCGACGTCGACGAGCCCCCGGTCGGTCAGCTTCAGGCTCGGGATCACAGAGAGCGCGAGGAATGCCAGCGTCTGAAACGGCGATGGGACGTCGGAACCGAGGTCGTGCACGGCTGACACCGTTGCCTCGCTACCCGCAATCACCTCGTGCAGGGGACGGTCGGACAGGAGGCCCGCGACAGGGAGCGGCAGCTCCGCGGTGACTCGTCCTCCGTCCACGACGACGAGGCCGCCTCCGAGCTCGGCGACCCGAGCTGCCGCCACGACCATGTCCGCGTCGGTCATGCCGACGACGACGAGGTTGTGCGCATCGTGGGAGAACGTCGAGGCGAAACCACCGCTCCGCAGCTGGAAACCGCGCACGAACCCGAGCCCGATCCGGCCGGTGCCCAGATGCCGCTCGATCACCGCGATCTTCGCGAGGTCGCGCTCCGGATCGGCCTGGGCCAGACCGTCCACTGTCCGAAGCTCGTCGATGAGAGCCTCGGTGACGATCTGCCCAGGTACGAGTCCGATCACGCGGGCGCCGCCGCCGGTCCAGGGCACCGCGAACTGACGCGCCGCGACGGGTCGCAGACGCACGCTCTGCCGAACCCACTCAGGCACGGGCGTCGGGACGATCTCTTCAATGGGCCTGCCGCCCTTCAGCACGAGTTGTGGGACGAACCGCTCGAGGTCGGGCAGCAGCAACAGGTCGGCCTGGTACCCGGGCGCGATCGCACCGAGGTGCTCGAGCCCGTGCCAGAGCGCCGGGTGGTGCGACGCCATCGTGAGCGCGTCAGCGGGTGAGACACCCAATGCGACGGCATCCCGGACGATCGCATTGACGTGCCCGTCCGCCGCGATGTGCTCCGGCTCACGGTCGTCGGTGCAGAACGCCATCCTGTGCGGCCCGAATTCGGCGACGAGCGGCACCAGCGCCCGGAGGTTCTGCGCGGCTGAGGCCTCGCGGATCAGCAGCCACATGCCCGCCCGCAGGCGCGCACGCCCCTCCTCGGCGGTGAAAGCCTCGTGGTCGGAGCGGATGCCCGCGGCCGCGTAGGCCTGGAGATCGCGCCCGAGCAAGCCAGGCGCATGACCGTCGGCGCGGCCGGCACCGAAGATCGTGAGCTTGGCGAGCTCTTCCGGCTCACCTGCGACGACCCCAGGGAAGTTCATCATCTCGGCGAGGCCGATCATGCGCGTCCGCCGCAGCATGCTCTCGAGATCGCCCGGTCCAAACGGTCGCCGCGGCGACTCGAACCGCGATGCCGGCACGCACGAGGATGCGGTGAAGAAGACGTCGAGCGGCAGGTCTTCACAGACGTCGACGAGCCAGTGCACGCCGTCGGTGCCGAGGACGTTCGCGATCTCGTGCGGATCCGCCACCACAGCAGTCGTGCCGAGCGGGAGCACGAGCCGCGCAAACTCCGACGGCAGGAGCTTCGACGTCTCGAGATGCAGATGCGCGTCGATCAAGCCGGGCACGACGTACGCGCCGTGGGCGTCGATCGTCTCGAGGCCGTCGTAGGAGCCGAGGCCGGCCACCGTGCCGTCGCAGACAGCGACGTCCTCCTCCAGCCACTCCCGTGTGAACACCGACAACACACGCCCGCCTCGCACGACGACGTCGGCCGGCTCGTCCCCCCGCGCGACAGCGAGGCGACGTGACAGATGACCAGTCACGTGGCCCTGGGGTCTCGAGCCTCGCGTTCGTTCTCCGGTCGCACCCGACCCCTTGCCTCGTCGCCGAACCTACCGAAGCTTAGCCTGGATCTCTGCTTCGCTCTCAAACAGTCCTTGTCCGGAAACGAGTGGTGTTCATGCGTTACGACCCAACGCCCGCGTTCCTTACGCAGCCCGACAGTGAGGCGCAGGCGGTTGTCGGGGTCTTCGTGCAGTTCCGCCGGCGTTCTGCAGCGCAACAATGCGTGCGCGAAGCCGACCTCGACGCCCGCGGTGACCTCGAGCGAGACGATCTCGAACGAGGCGCCCTGTTCCTGCCACTTGAAGAAGGGAGGCCACGTCTCACGACATGCGTCGAGGCCCCGCACGCCGTCGCTCGGTGGCGGCACATCGAAATCACGATGTCCTCGGAGTGATCGGCGAGAACACCTTACAGCTCACCTTCGTGCACCGCCTTCGCCCAACGCTGGATCAGTGCCCGGATCTGTCTCTCAGCATCGGTCATGACCTCGTCCTTTCGAAACTGCCGACACGTCGGCGGGTTCGGGTTCGGATGTGCACGGAGTAGCGACCCGCCACGCCTGCAACTCATCGCCTTGACGAAGCGGCTAGAGGGTCGATGGGAAACTCGGGAGTGCGCGGGGATGAGCCAGACCAAGGGGTTTTGCCGGGTCGGGCGCGGCGCGTAGTGGTGCTACGGGCAAGCCCGAGCCGGCGAAGCCGTGCCGTGTCTGGCACACCAGCCGTGCGTGCGAGAGTTTCAAATCAAGCCTCTAGTACACGCGTAGCTGGAGCCGGGAGAGCGGCTCGCCGCCGGCTGCGGTGACGAGCCAGGTGTCCTGCATGTAGAGGCAGCCCCGCCCGTCGGCCGCGATCGCGTGGGGATGCAGAGAGAAGACCATGTCCGCTGCGAGCTCCGTCTCGACGCCCTCGCCGAGCTTCGGGTGCTCGATCATCGTCATCCCGATCGAATGGCCGGTGACATGACCGAGGTGGTAACCGCGATCGGTGAAGCCCTTCGACACCGCGCGGTGCACGTCGTGCGCGGTTGCACCGGGTCGAAGCGCCGTCCGCGCAGCGTCGTGGTACTCCTCGTACGCCTCGAGCATCCGCAGGGTCTCCGCGTCCGCCTGTCCGATCGCCCGCGACACCTCGACCCAGTGCATCCCCGGCCCGGCGACCTCGAGCGAGGGCAGCACGAAATCGCCGAGGCGGGTGCCCGCCTTGGCGATCGCGAACTTGGGCCCGATCAACACCATGTTCATGGTCAGCCGCCCACAGCCCCGCTCCACGAACAGCTCCTCCGCGGGCGCCATCACCTCGGCAGCCGTCCGTCCAGGCTCGAAGGCGGCGAGGAAGGCCTCGAAGCCGTCTTCGTTGATCCGAACGCTCTCGCGCACCGACTCGAGCTCCGCCTCGCTCTTGACGGCGCGCGCGAGGTCGAACTCGACGTCGAATGAGACGAGCTCGAGCTCGTCGAGTGCACGAAAGTCGCGCACGCTCATGATGTAGTCGAGCCCGTACACGCCGACACGGCGCCAGCCGCGGTCCCTCGCGATGGAGGCGATGTGCTCCCCGGGCCGGTCGTGGAAGACCTGCTCGAGCTGGGCGGTGTCGTGCTCGCCGACGTACCGCGCCTCGGTCGGGAAGACGATCTGCGGCTCCCCGCCGGCAGGCACGAGGACATAGGCGTAGCGGTGGACGATCTGGAACCCGGAGAGGTAGGTCACCGAGCCCTCGAACCCGCTGTACTCGCTCCCGGAGACGACGAGGGCGTCGAGCTCGTGCTCGGCCATGGCCGCGCGAACGTTGACATACCTGCGCTCTAGCTCTGCGTCCACGCTGCTTCAACTCCTTTGATCAGGGCCACCACGGCCTCGTTGAGCGGCGTCGGGACTCCGTGCTCGCGCCCGAAGCGGACGATGCCGCCGTTCAGGTAGTCGATCTCGGTCTGCCGTCTCGCCTCGACGTCCTGGAGCATCGACGCCTTGTGGTCGTAGGCGACGTCGGGCCTGGCGGCGTGGTCGATCAGCGCTTCGGGATCGGCGTCGAGCTCGATCCCCTGCGCCGCAGCGACTGCCTTGCCCTCGTCGACGAGCCCCGTGACGAGGCGCCGCAGCGTCGGCAGCTCGCAGACGCGACCGTGCGTCAGGCCCGTGAGGGCGCCGATCGGGTTCGTCGATGCATTGAAGATCACCTTGCGCCACTGCGCACCCCGAGCGTCGGGAGACGCGACGGTGGGCATGCCGCCGCGCGTGCACGCCGCCGCGAGCCGCTCGATCTCGTCGGAGCTCGCCCCGCTGGGTTCGAACGGGCCGAACGTCGTGTCGCCCTTGACGTCCCACTGCACGAGCCCCGGCTCGAGGATCTTCCCTGCCGGGAAGGTCGTGCCGCGGATGACGCGCGCGACGTGAGGGGCGATCGTCTCCTCGTTACCGACGCCGTTCTGCACCGACGCAACGGCGGCGTCGGCGAATGCGTGCGCCGTCGCGGCAATCGCGGCTTCGGTGTGCATCGCCTTCGTCGCGACGATCCCGAAGCTGCACGCCGGCACGTTGGTCGGGATTGACGTCGCGCGGATCCCGGTTGCACGCACTTCGCCCGCCCCGGTCAAGCGAAGCCCTTGCTCGTTGATCGCCTCCACGTGCTGCTCGTTCAGGTCGTAGGCCCACACCTCGACCCCCTCTACCTGCGCGAGCGCCGCCGCGAATAACGAACCTACGGCCCCACAACCGACGACGCAGACCTTCATCTGGGAGCCTGGGCTCCTAGGCCCGGCAGCCGGAACTCGCGACCGCCCGTGAGCCCGCTCGGCCGCACGATCAGCACGAGCGCCATCAGGGCGCCCACGACGACGATCCGGGAGCCGGCGGGTAGATCGAGCGACTGTCCGGCTAAGCCGATGCCGTTCTCGGCCTCGGCGAGGAACGAATCGAGCCCGCCAACCGCGAGCGCACCCACGACAGCCCCCCAGAGGCTCGTCACCCCCCCGATCACGAGCATCGCCAGGGTGAGGAACGTCAGGTTGAGGTAGAGTTCTTCGGTCGTCAGCGGGAGCAGGTGCACGTACAGGCCGCCGGCGAAGCCGGCCACAGCGCCTGAGAGAGCGAAGGCCCAGAGCCGCTGGCGGTACACGGAGATGCCCACGGCCCGCGCCGCTGCACTGTCTTCCCGGGTCGCGCGCAGCAGCCGCCCGAGACGGCTGCGTCCGTACGCGAAGGCGACGGCGACGGCGACGAGCCCCCCGATCGTCGCCTGCCACAGGCCCGTGGTCTCGGGGACGGACGAGAACGCGGACGTGCCCGGGCCGATCTTCTCGTAGTAGCGCAGCACGTTGTGCGTGATCTCGAGCACAGCAAAGGTGGCGATACCGGCTGCGAGCCCGGACAGGCGCATCAGCGGTAGGCCGATGAGCGCGGCAAACGCGGCACCGACCGCCGCCGCGGCGAGAAGCGAGACGACGTTCCCGGTCTCGCGCTCCGCCAGCCAGGGAAAGAGGCTCGGGAGCAGGGCGCTCTTCTCCTCCGCGGGGACCGTGAGCACGCCGGCAGTCCACGCACCGACTGCGACGAACGAGACGTGACCGAACGAGAGCACGCCCGAGTTGCCGACGAACACGTACAGCCCGACGACGACGCAGAGCGCGACGAGCGAGTTGATGAAGTAGATCTCCGTCGAGCGCTCGAAGAACGATCCGACGATCCCGGCCGTCGCGACGAGCGCCGCAGGCCCGATCAGCTGTTGCCACCTCATACGCGCTGCACCGCCGCGTCGCGACCGCGGGCGAAGAGGCCGCCCGGCCGCACGAGCAGGACGAGGATGACGGCAACGAAGAGGAACGACGGCAGGTACTGGCTCTGGTCGGTGGGTAGCGCGTAGCCGAGGACGCCCGAGACGAAGCCGATCGCAAAACCGCCGAGCGTGGCCGTCAGCAACCGGTTCATGCCGCCGAGCACGACGCCGGCGAGCACGACGATGGTGTCGCGCAGAGCGAAGTCCGGCGTCACGAGCGGCGTCTGGACGGTCAGCATCACGGCGACCACCCCGGCCAGCAGGCCCGACACGAGGACGGCCGCGCCGATGACGCGGTTCGCGTCGACGCCGATCAGCCGTGCGGTACCGAAGTCCATCGCGGCCGCGCGCATGTGCAGCCCAAGGCTCGTGCGGCCGAGCAGGAGCAGGAGAGCGGCGAGACACGCGACCGCGGTCACGATCGCGACGACTGTGATCTTCCGGACGTCGACGTCACCGATCCTCACGGGTTGGTTGAGCTCGGCAAGCGACGTCGCGATCTTCCCGAGCGGCCCGAACCAGAGGAGCGCGATCGACTGGAGCAGGAACGCGACCGCGAAGGTGGCCACGAGCATGACCGCGGGCGAGTGGGCGCGGAGCGGCCTGAAGACGAGCCGCTCCATCAAGAACGACAGTGTGAGCACGACCCCGAAGCAGAGGAGGATTCCGGCCCACTGGGGCCAGCCGCGCTCCCCTGCGACAGCGAGCGCGAACGCCCCAGCCATGACCAGCTGCCCGTAGGCAAAGTTCACGAGGCGGAGGACGCCGAACAAGAGTCCGATCCCGACAGCCATGAGGGCGTAGATCGCGCCGAGGCCAAGGCCGTCTGCGATCGCTTGCCAGGTGATGGCGGCGACCAAGGTCACGAGAGGTACGCCGCCACCATCGTCGTCGTGTCGTCCGCGTCCTTCGGCGTCAGAGTGAGCCGCAGCTCGCCGTTCGCGATCAGGTACGTGCGGTCGGCGAACGCAACGGTGCGCTGCGCTCTCTGCTCGACGAGCAGCGACGTGACGCCACGCTCGCGGATCGCCCCGAGCGCCCCGAAGACGGCGTCGACGAGGGTCGGCGCGAGGCCGAGCGAGGGCTCGTCGAGGAGCAGCACCTCGGGCCGTGCGACGAGCGCGCGGGCGATCGCGAGCTGCTGCTGCTGCCCTCCCGAGAGCACGCCTGCCTGCCGCTTCCGGAACTCGTGCACGATCGGGAAGAGCTCGTACACCCAGGCGAGGTCGCCCCGGACGCCGCCCCCGTTCAGCGTGCGCGAGCCGCGCCCCGCGAGGCCGAGCCGCAGGTTCTCGTCCACCGTCAGGTCGGCGAAGATGCGTCTGCCCTCGGGAACGAGCGCAACTCCGCTGCGCGCTACCGCTTCCGGCCGGCGGCCGCGCACCGACGTGCCGTTGACGAGGATCTCGCCGCCGGCGGGACGGACGACGCCCATGATCGCGTGCAGCGTGCTCGACTTGCCGGCGCCGTTCGGGCCGATCAGGCCGACGACCTCGCCCCGCTCCGCGACGAGCGACAAGCCGCGAACCGCGTCCACCGCGCCGTAGCGCACCGAGAGCTCGCGCAGCTCGAGCGCGTGGTCAGCCATGGGCGCCGCTCTCCCCGAGATACGCCGCGCCCACGTCGAGGTTCGCACGGATCTCGGCCGGCGTCCCCTCCGCGAGCGTCTGACCCTGATCGAGCACCTGGATGCGGTCGGACACCTCCATCACGAGCGCCATGTTGTGATCGATCAGCAGGACGCCGGCGCCGTGATCGTCCCGCACCGCCCGCACCGCCTCTGCGAAGTCCGGTACCTCCGCCTCCGGCAGGCCTGCGGCCGGCTCGTCCATGAGCACGAAGCGCGGCCGGGTGGCGAGTGCCCGCGCCACACCCAGGCGTCGCTCGTCGCCGTGCGCGAGGGTAGCCGCCGGCGCGTCGGCGAAACGGTCGAGCCCGAGCAGTGCGAGCAACTCGTCGGCGCGCCTCCGCGCTTCGCGCGGCGCGGCTCCAACGCCGATCGCCGCCACCTCGACGTTCTCGCGCACGGAGAGCGAGCGGAACGCGTGGCTGTGCTGGAACGTTCGCGCCAGCCCGTGCCGCCCACGCCGGTGGGGGCTCCAGCGTGTGATCGGAAGGCCTTCCAGCTCGACCGAGCCGCTGTCGGCACGGTCGAACCCGCTGAGGACGTTCACGAGCGTCGACTTCCCGGCGCCGTTCGGACCGATCAGCCCGACGACCTCGTGCCGGTGCACCTCGAGCGTGACGTCGGTCAAGGCGTGGACGCCCGCGAAGGAGCGCGAGACGGCGGAGGCCCGGAGTGACTCTCCGGACCTCCGCTCCGCAACCGGCTCGGTCGCGGCACCCACCGCTAGATCTTGGGAACGACCTTCGCGGTGACCGCGCCGACGTACTTCGCCTTGTTGTTCTGGATCTGCATCACGCGATACTGGCGTCCGAAGACGGAGTGCAGCTGCTTCGAGAAGCTGACCTTGCCGGAGATCGTCGGGAGCTTCTTGAACCGCTCCATCTGCGTCGCCAGCTTCGCTCCATCGGTCGAGCCGCCGGCACGCCTGATCGCAGCCGCGACGCCGTCGATCGCCGCCGGGCCGGTCAGGAACCCGCCCGTGCCGGCCTTCACCGACTTCGCCAGCGTGTTCACGTCCTTGACCGGGTCGTCGCCAAACACCGACGCGTACGTGACGAAGTAGTAGTTCGTCACCTGCGGGCTCTTCGGCAGCCAGTACGTGCCGTCGCCTGCCCAGGAGTTGAGGATGGCGGTGTTGTTCCCGAGCGTGCGCAGCTGGGAGACGAGCGTCGACAACGCGCCGAATGCCCCTGCCGTCGAGGTCACGATCACGTCGGCCCGGACGCGGCTCAGCCGGCTGACCGCGTTCGTGACGTTGGTGCTGCCGAGCGACTGGTAGCTCTCCTCGGCGACGATCTTCCCGCCCAGCTGCCGCCAGCGTGCCTCGAACGCCTGCACGACGTTCTTGAAGTAGACGATGACGGTGTCGGTCGCGAGCGCGGCGCTCCGCCAGCCGCGCCGCCAGGCGTACTCCGCCATCGCCGAGCCCTCGTCCTGCGCGACGTTGCCGAAGCTGAACGCGAGCCTGCCCTTGGCGCCGAAGCGCTTCGGGCCCATCTGATCGGTGCCGATGCAGGGTGCCACCGCAAGCTTGCCGCGGTTGATCGCCTCCTGCACGACCGGTGCCGCAAAGTCGACGTCACACGTCGTGAAGATGACGTCGGCGTTCCGGCTCAGCAGCCTGGCCGCGCACGACTTCGCCGTAGCGGGCTTGTTGCCCTGCGTGTCGCAGGTCTGGATCTGCAGCTTGCGGCCGCTCACGCCGCCCCTCGCGTTCAGCTGGCTCACCCGCAGCTTCGCGGCCGCCAGCGCGGGGCCGTCGAACGGCGCCATCGCACCCTTCGAGTCGAACGCCCAGCCGATCACGATCGGGCCGCGCTGGGCTGTCGCACCACCGCCGACACTCGTGCCGGCGACAGCTACCGCCAGCGCTGCGGCTGCCAGGAGCGCGCCGAACACGCTCCACCGTCTCCGTGCAGTCATTCCTGCCTCCCTTTGGATTTCTGGTCTCGATCCCATGAAGCCTCCTTCGCCTTGATCAGCCGGAGGAGCGTCGTGTGGAGCGGCGCCGGCACGCCGAGCCGCTCCGCTTCCTCGACGAGCGCCCCGGTGATCAGGTCGATCTCCGTCTCCCGCCGTGCCTCCACGTCCTCGAGCATCGACGGCAGGTGCGAACTGCCGCGCCTGGTCGCGAGCACGTTCATCTCCCAGGGATCCTCGTGTAACACGATCCCGCCGGCAGCAGCGACCGCCTTGCCCTCGTCCATCAGCGCGCGGACGAGGTGCCCGAGATCCTCACGCCGCTCCTCCTGCGCGAAGTGGCGGTCGTGCGGCAGCCCGGTGAGGGCGGCCACAGCGTTCACCGTTGCGTTGAAGATCAGCTTCGACCACTGCGCCGGTCGCAGATCGGGGAACGCGCGCGCCTTCAGGCCACCACGCTCGATCAGCTCCGCCAACTCCTCGACACGGCCGTACGGCGTCCCGTTGTAGGGGCCGAGCCAGGTCTCAGTGTCGAGGATGTACTCGACGTGGGTGTCGTCGTGGCGCGTCCCGCTCATGAAGGTAACGCCCGAGACAATCGGCCAGGCACCGTGCCGGCGCACGATTCCCTCCGCTCCGAGCCCGTTCTGGACTGTGACGACCGTCGCGTCGGGGAAGCGGCCCTCGAGCGCCGCCGCCGCCTCGTCCAGCCCGGTCGCCTTCGTCGCCACGATGGCCACGTCGAAGGGTGGTACCGCATCGGGATCGTCGGTCGCGCGCACCTCACCCCGGAACGCGGAGCGGCCGGTGACGGTGAGCCCGTTCGCCTCCAGGGCACGCGCGTGCTCCGGTCGACGGGTGAGCACCCACACCTCTGCGACGCGACTCAGGTGTGCGGCGAAGAGGCTCCCGATGACGCCTCCCCCCACGACACAGACCCGCTCGATCACGTCTGAGCGCCGACCGCCTCGCGCTCTCTGACCCGGAAGTGCGGCATCACGGTGTGCGCGAACAGTTCCTGCGCCTTGATCGCCTTCCAGTGCTCGGCGCCCCCCGCGTTGACCGTGATCGACACCTCCGTCAGGCCCTCGCACACGTCCTGCACGGCCTCGATCCGCTCGATCACGTCGGCGGGCGTCCCCACCCAGACGATGTCGCCGTCGATCATCTCCTCGTACGGCGTCTCAGCGAGCTTCTCCAGGATGCCGGCAGCGTAGAACCCGTAGCCGGCGGCGTTCAGCTCCTCGGCCGGCGGCGGCGTGTACTCCGTGAGCGGCGAGGCGTTCCCGCGCAGGAAGCCGATCATCCACTCCTTCGCCTCGCGCCGCGCCACCTCCCGGTCCTCGTCGATGTAACAGGCGTGGATCCAGACGATGTCGGGCTCGGTGCCGTGCTCGGCACACTTCGCGCGGTAGAGGTCGAGCTGATCCTTCAACGCCACGTAGGGAAGGAGCGGCGGCACGACGACCGCCCAGCCCCGCTCGGCCGCGAGCTCGTAGGTGCGATCGGACGTGCCCCCGACGAAGACGCGGAAGCTCCGATCCGGGCGCGGGACGATGCCCGAATCGCCGACCTGGAAGTGCTTGCCGTCGAACGAGAACCGCTCGTTCTCGAGCGCTGTGAACAGGAGCTCCACCGACTCCTCGTACCGTTCGCGGGACTCCGGCGTCAGCGCGAGCCCGGCCTTGGGGGGCATCCAGCCGTGCCCGCGGCCGACGCCGAACTCGTAGCGGCCGTCGAGCAGCACGTCGGCGACCGCGATCTCGGACGCCAGCACCAACGGGTTGTGGTACGGCATCGAATGGAGCAGCGTGCGGAAGGTGATGTTCCGGGTCCGCTGCGCCGCCGCCGCGAAGAGGGCGAGCGGGTTGGCGGAGATCGAGAACTTGGGGAAGAAGAAGTGCTCGATGACCGCGTACGCGTCGTATCCGAGTCGTTCCGCGTTGACGATCTGCTCGAGGACCTCGCCGTACGATTCGGCAGCGGTCTTTCCAGGCCAGCTCTGGATCTCCGAGTAGAGGCTGAACTTCACGCTGCTCGCTCCTTCGTGCTCAGGTCGGACGCCGGGGCAGTATCTCGCGCCCGTGACATGTCAGTCAACCCGCCTCGACGATGGCGCGAAACTCCAGGTCGGAGACGAGGCGCCCCGCTTTCGCCCCCTGCCGTTTCACCTCCGCGAGCAGCTCCGGGTAGCGCTCCGGAGGCACCTCAAGTCCGAGCTCCTCTGCCTTGAGCCGGATCGAGTCGAGGCCGCTCTTCTTGCCGAGAACGATCGAACGCTCCGCCCCGACGAGGTCGGAGGCGTACGGCTCGATCGACGGCGGGTCGTGGAACTGGCTCGCGACGGCGCCGCTCTCGCGGGTGAACAGGTTCTCGCCCGTGAGCGGCTTCCACGGCTCGAGCCTGTACCCCGAGCGCTCTCGAACGAGCTCGGCCAGCGCCCGCGCCTTCGTCAGGTCGAGCCGCGTGCCGATGCCGTAGAGGGCCTCCAGCGCAAGGGCGACCTCGAGCAGGTTCGCGTTTCCGGCCCGCTCTCCCATCCCGTTGACGGTGCCGTGAACCCAGGTTGCGCCGGCCTGCACGGCCGCCACCGCTGCTGCAGTCGCGAGGCCGAAGTCGTTGTGGCCGTGCCAGTGCACCGGTACGTCGAGCCACTCCACGGTGCGGCCGACGAGGTACGCCGCAGCCTCTGGCGTGGCCACCCCGATCGTGTCCACGGCCACCACCTCCGTCGCCCCCGCCTCAACGGCAGTCTCGTACGCCCGACGGTAGAACGCGAGCTCGGCGCGGGTCGAATCGACACCGAAGAAGGCGACGGTGATCCCGTTGCGCGTCGCGAACGAGACCGCGCTTGCGATGCGTGCCAGCATCTTCTCGCGCGAGACGCCGAGCGCTTCGAGCTTGAGGTCCGAGATCGGGCTCTCGATCACGGCCGCGCCCACGCCCAGGTCTACGAGCGCCTCGACATCGGCCGGAACTGCGCGCGAGAACCCCCACACCTCTGCGCGCAGGCCGGCACCCGCAATCAGGCGGATCGCCTCCGCGTCCTCCTCGGAGACGCGCGGAAATCCCGCCTCGATCCGGTCGACGCCGGCGTCGTCGAGAGCTCGCGCGATCTCGAGCTTGTCGGCCGGCCCGAGCACGACGCCGACCGTCTGCTCTCCGTCGCGGAGCGTGGTGTCGTAGAGGCCGATCGGGCCCGCAGGCTGGGGCTCGAGCGCGAGCCGATTCAGCTCGCCAGTCCAGACCTGGTCGCGATCCATCGTCATAGGTTGAGCTTGACGATGCCATCGGGGAATGGCGAGAGCTTCTCGCAGCCGTTCGGCGTGACGAGGAAGTTGTCCTCGACCCGAAGACCTCCGCCCTCCGGCCAGTAGACGCCGGGCTCGATCGCGAGCACCATCCCGGCCTCGACGGTGCCGCCCCCTGCTTGATGGGCATAGGGCGGCTCGTGGGCGCGCGCGCCCACACCGTGGCAGATCGGGTGCGATGGCTGGCCCGGGTAGCCCACGGCCGCGAGACCTTCGCGCACCCGCTGGTCGAGCTCGGCCAGGCTGGCTCCCGGGCGCGCGAAGTCGACCGCGTCCGCGTACACCTTCAGCAACTGCTCCTCGAGCTCGGCATAGCGCGCGTCGAGCTCGCCGGGCACGAGGTTCTTCGTATGGTCGCACCAGTACCCGTCGGCGCAGACCCAGATCTCGAACAGCGTCGGCGCATGCTCCTGGATCAGCCGGCTTCCGGTGGACGTGAACGTGCGGATTCCTGGTCCCGACCACACGAGCGAGAAGCCGTAGGCGAGGTCGACCTTCGTCCTGAACCCCGTCCCGTGATCGTGCACCCACCCGTTCCAGATGGCACCGACCTCGCTCTCGCGCATTCCGGGCTGCAGCCGTTCCTGGACGTGCTCCATCGCGCATCCCGCGATCTCGTTCGCGAGGCGCATTCGCTCGAGCTCCTGCTCGGTCTTGAGCGAGCGCGCGATCGCCAGTAGCGGGGTCGCGTCCTCCGCGTCCGGGAAGGAGTCGAACCAGGCCTTCGGAGACGTCGTCGGCTCGCCGACCATCCGGTCGGCTGCCTGCGTCGCGAGACTGAGCTCGATCGCGACGCGGTCGTACTGCGATGCGATCTGGCGCGTCAGGTCGAGCGCCCGCAGGCTCGGCGGGCGGGCGTCGTTCCCGTCGTAGCCGAGGAAGAGGCGTACGTCCTGCGTCCAGCTCATCCGCTCCGCGTCCTCCTCCGACGCCTCCAGGCAGACGAGCACGGGCTCGCCCTCGCGGGGGAAGACGACGGCGTCGTAGCCCTTCATGCCCCAGAAGTTGGTCAGGTAGAGGACGTTGTCTGGCGCGCGCACCACGAGCGCGTCGAGCTCCTGCTCCGCCATGAGCGCCCGGACGCGGTCGAGCTTGGCGTCGTCCCGCGGCCAGCTCAAAACGGCACCCTTTCGTCACTGAGCCGTAACGCTCTTGTCACGGTGCGGCGGCTAGCGCGCCGAGAATCCGTCTCTGAGACGAGAGGGGCTCTCACCAGCGCACTCGCTGCGGCGCCGGCGTGCCATGCGCGTCCTCCCAGCCGACCACGGGGTTGCGCAGGACGCCGATCCGCTCGATCTCTGCCTCCATCACGTCGCCCGGCTTCAGGTAGAGCGAGGCCGCGTCCGCGGAGAACCCGGCTACCCCGGCCACGGTGCCGGTCGAGAGCACATCCCCTGCGGAGTAGCCGAGCGCGGAGTAGTGCGAGAGGATCTCCGGAATCGTCACGCTCATGCGCCCCGAATGTGATGTCTGCCGCGACTCGCCGTTGACGCGCAGCTCCATCGCGAGGGCGTGTGGGTCGGGGATCTCGTCCGCCGTCACGATCCACGGGCCGAGCGGGCAGAACGTGTCGATCGCCTTGCAGAAGCTGAAGACGCCGGAGCGCATCTCGCGCCGCTGGATGTCCCGCGCCGTGATGTCGTTGAAGATCACGTAGCCGCCGACGTAGTCCATCGCCTCCTCCGGCGCAAACCACCTGCCGGCCTTCTTCAGCACCACGGCGAGCTCGAGCTCGTAGTCGAGCTCCTCGGTCAGGTGCTCGGGGTAGACGACCGGCTCGTCCGGCCCCACGATTGCGTCGACGTTCTGAAAGAAGACGATCCATGGGGCGATCTCGTGCGTCCAGCCGACCGTCTTCGACTCCTCCTCGTGCTCCCGGAAGTTGCCGGCGGTGTGGAAGAACTTCTTCGGCGCGATCGGCGCGCGCAGCCGGGCCTCCGCCAGCGGCACGCGCTCCCCGGTCTCGGCTGCCCCGCCGCGCTCGAACCACTCACGCATCGTCGGCACGTCAAGGACGGCGATCTCGTCGCCGTCCACATGACCGACGCGGCTCTCGTCGAAGGTAACGAGCTTCACGCGCAGCACCCCTGTACGGCCCGCGCGTACACCTCGGCCGTCTTGACGAGCCCGTCGATCTCGAGATTCTCGCCGTACTCCGAATCCGGTAGCCCCGAAGAGGTGCCGTAGTTGACGGTCGCGATGCCGTACCGCGTCAGCACCGACGCGTCCGAGAACCAGCGCGTCACGTCGCGCGTCGGCGGCGCGCCGAACACCTCCTCGTGTGCGACTCCCAGAGCGCCGACAAGCGGGTGCGACTCGTCGATGAGCGCACCCGGGGCGGTCACATACACCTCGGCCTCCACCCCCTCCAGGCTACGGGCGAACTCGAGTGCGCGCCGCCGCGCCGCCGCCATCTCGACATCCGGCGGCACGCGCAAGTCGACGAACAGGTCGGTCCGGTGCGGCGTTCGCGAGACGCGCCAGCCGAAGCCGCCGGAGATCGCGCCGACGTTCGCAACTCCGCGCACGTCGCCGTAGGACATCTCCTCCTCCCACTGCGGCAGCCACGCGAGCACCCGGTCGAGCACGTCGCGCATGCGCACGATCGAGTTCTCCTCCAGACGCCCCAGAGAGAAGGCCGTGTGGATGAACGGGCCCGACGTGGACAACCTCAACCAGAGCGTCCCGAAGTGCGCCAGGACGAGCTTGTTCTCCGTGGGCTCGCCGAGAATGCACATGTCGGCCGCGCCGCCATGGCCGACGAGGTGACGTGAGCCAACCGCGTAGCCGCGATATTCGGCCCCCTGTGCCTCTCCCTGCTGCGTCTTCTCGATCTCCCCGGCGACGGCCGCAAGCATGACATCGCCCTTCAGCGGCAGGTCGTCGAGAGTCCTCAACGCCGCGAGATAGGCGACGAGCGCACCTTTCATGTTCGAGATGCCGAGGCCGTAGATCCTGCCGTCACGCTCGAATCCCTCCGGCTGGAAGCCGGGAATCCCGGCCAGCCAAGGCTCGCGGCCCGAGTACGAGGTGTCCAGGTGGCCGTTGAACATCAGCGTCGGCCCACCACCCTCGCCGGCACGAGTCGCGAGCACGTTCGCACGGCCGGCTTCGACCTGCTGCCACTGCACGGCCAGGCCGAGCTCCTCGCATCGCTGCGCGTACCAGCTCGCCAGCTCCCCCTCGGAGCCGGTGAAGCTCGGAATCGAGACTGCCGCGAGCGCGTCCGCGACGAGACGCTCGCGATCGATCATCGCCGGCCGATCATCGCCGGCCGATCATCG
>JBBJOI010000054.1:0-16114 GCA_037721555.1 Gaiellaceae bacterium
CGATCGTGCCGCCGCGCTGCTTGAACTCGAAGATCTTGCCGAAGCACTTGCGCTGAAACGCCTCGTCGCCCACTGCGAAGACCTCGTCGAGCAACAAGACGTCAGCATCCAGGTGCGCAGCGATCGCAAAACCCAGGCGCATGTACATGCCGGATGAGTAGGTGCGCACGGCACGGTCGATCGAGCCCTCGAGCTCGGCGAAGGCGACGATCTCGTCGAAGCGCTCGCGGATCTCGCGTTTCCTGAGCCCGTACATCGACCCGTTCAGGAAGACGTTCTCGCGGCCGCTGAAGTCCGGATGGAAACCGGCGCCGAGCTCGAGCAGCGAGCCGATCCTGCCCCCGACTCCGATCGAGCCGCCCGTCGGTTTGATAATCCCGGCGACGAGCCGGAGCAGGGTCGACTTGCCGGAGCCGTTGCGTCCGATCAGCCCCACCGCCTCCCCGGGTTGCACCGCGAGGGTGACGTCGCTCAGCGCCCACACGTCCGTCGGCTCGGTACGGCCGCGGAGGACGAAGAGCTCCTTTAGCGTTCGCGCCTGCCGCGAGTGCACGCGAAAGCGCCGCGAGACCGCGTCTGCGCGGATCTCTCCCGTCTTCACGAAACCGACGGCGCGGCGGCCGCCTGGCGGACGAGCCCGGCGAGTACCTGGATGAACGCAGGATCGTCGTTCGGCATCTCGATCCGCTCCAGCCCGAGCCCCAGCTCGTCCGCCTTCGCCGCAGCCTCCGAGTCGAGATCCCAACGGATCTCCAGGTGGTCGGAGACGAAGCCGACCGGACAGATCAGCACGTCGCGGACGCCCTGCTCGGCGAGCGCGCCGAGGTGGTCGAGGATGTCCGGCTCGAGCCAAGGCTCGCCCGTCGGCGAGGCGCTCTGATAGGAGAACGACCACCCGTCGCCGAGCGCTGCGCGCTCGGCGACAAGCCTCGACGTTTCCTGCAGCTCGTCTTCGTACGGATCTCCTCTGTCGCGGATGCGAGCAGGGAGGCTGTGAGCGGTGAAGACCACGTGCGCACGCTCTCCGTCCAGCCGATCGCGAATGCGATCGGCGAGCACCGCGACGAAGCCCGGCTCGGCTCCCCACCGCTCGACGAAGCGCAGATCCGCTCGCCCGGCGATCGCAACGGCGATCAGCCCTCGGTAGGCCTCGATCGACATGACGGAGTAGTGGGGCGCCAGCACGAGGCCGACGATCGTGGTCGCACCCCTCTCGAGCGCCTCCTCGACGGCCTCGGCGATCCGCGGCGTCCAGTGCCGCATCCCCGTGTACACCGGCAAACCCAGTGCCTCCTCGAGTGCAGCCCGGGTTGCTTCCGTGATCTCGTTCAACGGATTCGAATCCTCGATTCCGAGGCGCCGGTAGCGGTCGACCAGATCGGCGAGGCTCTCCGGCGAGATCGGTCGTCCGCCGCGGATGTCTGCGTAGTAGGCGGGAACGTCGTCGATCCGGTCCGGCGACCCGTATGCCATCAAGACGACGGCCGTGCTCACGCGATGACCCGCGTCGTTTGCTCGTGCACGAGCTCCCGCAACCGCCCGAGGACGGACGGATCCGTATCGGGCATCACACCGTGACCGAGGTTGAAGATGTGACCCGGGCGCCCCCCCGCACGGGCGAGCACGTCGAGTGTCGCTCGCTCGACCCGCTCCCAGGGCCCGAAGAGGATCGCACCGTCGAGATTCCCCTGGACGCCACGGTCCTCGCCCACGACGTTCCAGCCCCAGTCGAGCGGGATGCGCCAGTCGAGCCCGATCACGTCGCCACCCGCGGCCGCCATCTGGGCGAGCAGCGTCGCCGTGCCGGTGCCGAAGTGGATCGTCGGGCAGTTGACAGCCGCCAGGATCCTCCGCGAGTAGGGCTGCACGAACTCCTGGTAGTCGGCGGGGGACAACGCTCCGACCCACGAGTCGAAGAGCTGGATCGCGTCCGCGCCCGCCTCCACCTTCGCTGCCACGTACGGCGCGAACGCGTCGGTCAGCTTCTCCATCAGCGCATGCCACAACTGCGGCTCGGCGTACATCATCCGCTTGACCTGCAGGAACTCGCGGCTGGGCTTGCCTTCGATCAGATAGCCGGCGACGGTGAAAGGCCCGCCACAGAAGCCGATCACCGCCTGATCCGACCGCAGCTCGCGCCGCACGATCGAGACAGCCTCGAGGATGAACGGAACCGATTCTTGGGGGTCGGGCGTCCGCAGCGCAGCCACCTGGGCGAGCGACCGGATGGGCTCGGAGATCACCGGGCCGACGTTCTCGACGAGCTCCACGTCGACGCCCATTCCGAGCACGGGCAGCATGATGTCCGCGAACATGACAGCGGCGTCGACGTCGTGCCGCAGCACCGGCTGCAGCGTCACCTCTGCGCAGAGCTCAGGCTCGCGGCAGACCTCGAAGAGGGTGTGCGTCTTTCGGATCTCGCGATACTCGGGCAAGGAGCGGCCGGCCTGGCGCATGAACCAGACGGGTGTTCGCTCGGTCGGCTCGCGCCGGGCTGCTCGGACAAGGAGCGGTTCTGTCACGGAAGTAGGCTATCCAGGCGGAGGTGCTTCGAACGGACGGACGGCGGGCTTGTGGGACGTAAGGTTCGTAACGGTGGGCGCTCGTTCGGGATGCAGATCAGCCTGACACCGCCGGCTGCTCACATGCTGTTTGGTCTTCCGATGCACCTGCTGGCGCACCGCCAGGTGCCTCTCGGAGAGGTGCTCGCTGACGCGTCCCTCGTCGATCGGTTGCACGACGCTGGTGGTTGGCCGGAGCGGTTCAAGCTGCTCGACGTGATGCTGATGAAACGACTTACGGATGCCCCTCCGCCGCCTGACGGCGTGTGCTGGGCTTGGCGACGCCTCGTCGAAACGGACGGTCGTATCCCCGTCGGTGAGCTTGCGAAGGAGCTCGGCTGGAGCCGCAAGCGTATCGTCGCGCGCTTCCGGGAGCAGGTTGGACTCCCGCCGAAGGCGTTGGGCCGGGTGCTGCGCTGCCAGCGCGCGCGGGCGCTCGCGGAGCGGACGCAGCACCCCGACTGGACTCGGATCGCGATCGAGTGCGGCTACTGCGACCAGTCGCATCTGATCAACGAGTTCCGCGCAATCACGGGCCGGACACCCGCAACTTTTCTCCAAGACGCGGTAGCGTCGCCGGCATAGCCTCGTGCCATGACACAAACGATTACTCCATACCTCCTGTACGAGGACGGCGAGGCCGCCATCGAGTTCTTGACCCGCGCGTTCGGTTTCCGCGAAGTGAACCGCACGGTAGGTGCGGCGGGCGGATTGCACGCCGAGGTTGAGGTCGCACCCCACGACGGACAGATCTATCTTGGTCAACCGGGTGGCGACTTTCGCAACCCCGCAGGCGTCGGTCGAACGTCGCACGTCTACGTCCTCGTCGGCGAGGTCGATGCGCACTTCGGACGGGCGAAGGCTGCCGGCGCGAGGATCGTCGAGGAGCCAAACGACCTCCCGTTCGGCCACCGCCGCTATGGGTGCGTCGACCCGCAAGGCCATGAGTGGTACTTCGCACAGCTCGTCGCCTAGAGGCTTGATGGAGACGGTCGGCGAGCATCCCGTCCCGGCCGGCCCGCTCGCAGTCCGGTGGCTTGCCTACGAGCTGCCGGAGTTTCGTGCCGGCGTCGAGACCGTAGCTCGCGTCGCCTTGCAGAACGCCGGCTCCGCGCACTGGCGCGGGGCCATCAAGATCGCGTATCACTGGCTCGATCCGCTCGGCAACCCGATCGTCTGGGACGGGTCGCGCACGACATTTGCCGAAACGGTCGACCCCGGGGCGACCGTCGAGCTGACCGTGCGGCTCCGCGCGCCAATGCCCCCGGGGCGCTACCGGCTGGCGCTCGATCTCGTCGATGACAGCCGGTTCTGGTTCGCGGAGGTGGGCTCGTCGCCGCTCGAGCTCGGCGCCGACGTGATCCCACGGATCCCCGAGCGACGGCTCGCCGCTCTCATCCACGCCGGACCGGGCGAGGAGGCCGACACGCGAGCAGCTCTCGCGTCACTGGACGAGCCACTTGTGGCCGCGGAAGCGGTCGCGACCGCCCACCTTGCAGCGGGCTGCATTCCTGATCCCGACTGGTCACGGCGGATCCTGGATGCGCACGCCGAGGGGTACGCCGCAGTCGGCGGCGCCGTCGAGGCAGACAACGGTCGCCGCGGGCGGACGAAGGGCGCGCCTAACCTCGACGCCTGGAGCTCCCGCGGCGGTCGAAATACCCGGTTCTCGTCGCCGCTGCTCTTCCCGTCGCTCGTTACCGGCCTCGAGCCGGAGAGCCGGGACGGCATGCCTATCTGGACTCCAAAGCCGATGCCGAAGGACGACTGGCCGGAGCCGTGGGTCTATGACGGCCGGATCAGACTTCGACTGCGACGCGATCGTCGACGCGCCTGAAAACGACCGCGCCGAGCGCCAGGGCGACGACCGCCGAGACGAGCAGGTAGATCGCGTCGCCAAGATCCGGCATGCGCCCGAAGAAGAGCGGCTGACGCACCGCCTCGACGGCGGGCGTGAGGAAGTTGCCCCAGTGGATCAGGTCGACAAGGCGTGGGTGATCCTCGACGCCTGGCACCTGCTCGAGCGAGTAGAGCACCGGCGTCAGGAAGAACCAGGGCAGGAGCAGCGCCGTCACGAGGTGCTCAACGTCGCGGTAGAGCGCATTCAACGAGGCGACCACGAGCGAGAGCCCGGCGACGAGACAGACGGCAAGCGCGGAGAGCGGGATCGAGAGCCAGACCGTGTCGCGTGCCTCGGGGATGAAGACGAGGCTCAGCACGATCACGATCGCGAGCATGACGACGAAGGAGACGAGCTGTGAGGCCACCATCGCGAGCGGCACGAGCTGGCGCGGGAACCGCACCTTGCGGATCAGGTTCGCGTTCTCGACCAGGCTGCGCGATGCTGCCTGCAACGACGTCGAGAAGAAGACCCACACCGGCAGGCCGGCGAGCAGGAAGAGCCAGTAGTGGTCGTAGTCGACCGCCTGCACCTTCAGCATCACCGAGAAGACGAGCAGATAGACAAGCATCAGCACGATCGGGTGCGCCAACGACCACATAAGGCCGAGTGCGGATCCCTTGTACTTCGCGCGAAGGTCGCGACGGAAGAGGCTCCCGAAGAGCTCGCGGTAGCGCAGGAGATCCGTGTAAGTCGTCACTCGGCACGACTAGTCTAGGCACCACCGTGGCTCCACATAGAGCCCTTACAGGCCTCCACTACCCTCTCGCCAGGTGAATGCGGCCGTCACGCTCGCGGCCTTCCCGGTCGCTGCCCTCGCCCTGTGGGCGTTCCTGCGCTCCGGTGTCGGCGGGCGGTTCGTGGCACACCCGAGTGGCGAGCGCTGGCACGAGCAGGCGACGCCGAGCTTCGGTGGTGTCGGCATCTTCCTGGGCCTCCTCGCCGGCCTCGGGGCGGCGCTTCTCGCCGGTGTGGTCGACGGCAGCTCGGAGCTCCTGGGCGTCGCGGGCGGCTGCACCATCCTCTTCCTCGCGGGCCTCGCCGACGACCTCCGTGAGCTCCCACCGCTTGTAAAGCTTGCAGCGCAGTTCCTGGCTGCGGGGGTCGTGCTCGCCAGCGGGCTGACGGTCGAGATCGTGGACTCGGACGTCCTCGGCATCGCCATCGGCTTACTCTGGCTCGTCGGGATCACGAACGCGTTCAACCTGCTCGACAACATGGACGGCCTCGCGGCCACGCTCGCCGTCGTCGCCTGCGCGACGTTCGCCGTCGATGCGATCGCAGACGAGCCCGAGAGCCTGGCAACCGTCCTCGCGCTCTCGCTCGGCTTCGCGTGCGCCGCCTTCCTGCCGTTCAACCTGCGGCCGCGGCGCCGCGCGGCTCTCTTCATGGGTGACTCCGGCAGCCAGGTGATCGGCTTCGGCCTCGCGTCGCTTGCGTTGGCGTCGAGCTGGACGACGGCTGGCGCGACCCTGGCCACCGTCCTCCTGCCGCTGCTCGTGCTCGCGATTCCGATTCTCGACACGACGCTCGTCACGGTGCGCCGCACGCTCGAACGGCGGCCGATCGCCCAGGGCGGCAAGGACCACTCGTCGCATCGGCTCGTCTATTACGGCCTCTCGGAGCGGCAGGCGGTCGCGGCACTCGCGCTGCTCGCGTCGCTGCTCGGACTCACCGCACTGGCCTACAACGTGCTCGACGACGCGCGCGTGACCGCGGTCGGCGTCCTGCTCTCGTTCGTCGTCCTCGTCCAGTTCGGCAGCTTCCTGACGGATCTCGAGGAGCGCTCGGCACGTGAGGAGCCCGGCCCGCCACCCTCGCTCCTGCGCGCGCTCGTCTCGCAGCCGCGCCGGCTCGTCGAGGTCTCGATCGACTTCGCCATCATCTGCGCCTCGTTCCTCGCGGCCTACCTGCTGCAGGTCGACGGGCGGGGCACGGAGGTGCAGCGCGCGGCCTTCCTTGCTGCGCTGCCCGTCCTGCTCGCGGTGCGGTACGTCTTCTTCGTGCTGGGAGGTATCTACCGGCGGGTCTGGCGGTTCGCGACCCCTCGCGATCTCATGGCGATCGCGGTCTCGACAGCTCTCTCGGCACCGATCACGATCGCGATCGTCGCGAAGACGCAGTCGCTCGCGTCCTTCCCGCTCGAGATCTTCCTCGTCGACGCGCTTCTCTGCGCGGCGCTCGTCGCCGCCTCGCGGCTCGCGCTGCGCATGGCGCCCGACGTGCTCGCCCCCCGCGGACGAGCCGGCGAGCGGATCCTGATCGTGGGAGCCGGGCGCTCCGGACGCAGCCTCGTGCGCGAGTTGCGCGAGGCACCCGAGAAGCGCATCGTCGGCTTCCTCGACGACAATTCGGAGGTCCGCCGGCGTCACGTCCTCGGTGTGAAAGTGTTGGGCCGGCTCGACGAGGCTGCGGCACAACTGGAGTCGACGCGGCCGACCGAAGTGCTCGTCACGATTCCCGACGTCGAGCCGGCACGGCTCGAGCCGCTCCTCGCAGCATGCGCCGCGGCAGAGATCCCGTGCCAGCTGGTTCGCAGACGCACAGAGCTCAGCCGCCCCCCCCTGCTCGGGGTTCGCGCGGAGTGAGAGCCCGGCTGCGGGCCTCACGGGCGGCGCTGTTGCCGCTCCTCGCGGCGTACACCGGGCTCGCGGTTCTCTACGGCTGGCAGGCGCTCGAACGGGCGACCCCGACGCTCTTTAGCGACGAGATCGAGTTCACGCAGGTGTCGCGCTCGATCGCCAGCTCCGGCCGTGCGACGATCCGTGGCGCGAACCCGGCGACGAACGTCTCTCTCTATGAGTACATCGCGGCCCCGTTCTGGTGGATCGACGACGTCGGTACCGCTTATGGCGCGATCAAGCTCCTCGGCGTTCTGCTGATGACGGCAGCGATCTTTCCGGCGTATGCGCTGGCGCGGCTCGTCGTCTCCAGGCCCTACGCGCTGTTCGCGGCCCTGGGCGCCGTCGTCGCACCGGCGCTCTCCTATTCGCCCTTCCTCGTCGAGGAGCCGCTCGCCTACCCCGTCGCGACGCTTGCACTCTTCCTGATCGCTCGGGCCGGCGTCCGACCCGCACGTGTGTCGATCGGGCTTGCAGTCGGCGTCTGCGCGTCGGCGATCCTCGTGCGCACCCAGCTGGCCGTGCTGTTCCCTGTGCTGGCGATCGTCCTGCTGGCGGCGGCATGGCGCACCGACCCTGTCCGCCGCTGGCGGGGGACGTGGACGACGTGGGACAGGATCGGGGCCGTCGTGCTGCTGATCGGCGTGGCGGTCGTGCTCGCGGCCGTACTCGGACGACACTCGTACAGCTGGTACGTCGCCACGACATCCTTCAAGGAACGGATGCTCGAGTACGGGCTCTGGGCGTTCGGGGGGCTCGCCATTGGGGTCGGCGTCGTGCCGTTCATCGCGACGCTGATCGCGCTCGTCCGGCCGCGACCGGAGCGCGATGCCCGCACGACCACCTTCGTCGCCCTCACCGCCTCGTCGTTCGCGGCGTTCGGGCTGTACACGGCCGTCAAGGTCGCGTATCTGTCCACGAACCTCTCGGTGGTGATCGCGGAGCGGAACCTGATCTACCTGACGCCGCTGCTCTTCGTCGGCAGCGCCCTCGTCCTGGAGCGCCGGACAGTGTCGTGGCTCGCCGCTGCCGCCGCAACCGCCGTGGCGCTCTACCTGGTCACGACGACGCCCCTCAAGCTCGAGACCTATCCGAACTACGAGACCCACGGCTTGGCGATCGCCGCATTCGCGAACCGAATCCCGAAGTGGCCGACGGAGACGATCGAGACGGCCCTCGTGCTGGTCGTGCTCGGCTCTGCGCTCTCGCTGATCGCGCTGCGGCTCGCGCGCTCCCGAGCCACACGCGTCGCCGTCGCCTCCTCAGTCGCTCTCTTCTCCCTGACGTGGAGCCTGACGACCGAGGTCTATGCGGCGAACGGCGAGCGCGGCGCCTCGGATCAGCAGTACGCAACACTCCCAAAACCGCCGAACTGGGTCGACCGGACGACCGGCGGCGCTTCGTCCGTCTTCGTGGGTCAGGGCGTCAGCGATCCGAACCCCTTCTGGCAGCTCGAGTTCTGGAACCCGTCGATCAAGTGGTTCTGGGGCATCGACGGGAGCACGCCCGGGGGCGTCACCCCGAACCTGTTGCGCCCGGACGGCACTCAGGATCCAGCTGATCTCGGCGCCGGCTTCGCGGTTGCCTCGAAGGGCGTTGCGCTTGCGGCTCCATCAGTCACCACGGTCGGTGACTACGTCGTCTACCGCCTGAGCGGCAGTCCCGTGCGACTGCGCCAGGCCTCGACCGGGATCGCCGCCGACGGCTGGATGAGCTCCGAGGCCTCCTACACGCTCTACGACGTGATGAGCCGCGGGCGCGGGTATGTGAAGGTGACGCTGTCCCGCCAGGGCGCGTGCTTCCCCCAGCTCGAGCCCGCCGACGCCGTCGTCGCGGTCGGCCCTGTGGGAGTCAACGAGTTCGATCAGCCGGGGATCGCGCGCGTCACCGCGCAGCGCGAGGTGAAGGTCAAAGCCTGCGAGCCGAATCCGGTCGTGCTCCCCGTCCCGCGCCAGCCATGGCGTGTCGAGATTTCCCTCGACCCGACCTTCGTCCCGCGGGAGCTCGATCCGAATCAGGGGGACGCGAGGAAGCTTGGGGCGGTCGTTGGGTTCGAGCCCTTCGTGGGCTGAGACGCCCAGGTCGCCGCGCGTGCATCGCGACTCGTTACGCCGCGAGATACACCTTCCGGCCAATAGCGGCTGCGTCGGCTCGGCCGTAGCCTCCGGTCATGGTGAACGTGATGACCGAAGGACGCCCGCCGATCACCGATCGACAGCGTGAGGTGATCGCGCTCATCGCCGCCGGATACTCGAACGAGGAGGTCGGCCAGCGGCTCGGAATCTCCCCTCGCACCGTCAAGGCACACTGCGACACCCTGCGGCAGAAGCTCGGGGTGACCCGGAGGCGACATATCCCCCTCGCCTACCGAAGCCAGACGGGCGACGACCCGCTCGCACAAAGCCTCGGCCCCGCCGACGCGGGGTTGGGGAGCTGACGGCAGCACGCCCGCGACCCTTGCGTCGCGGGCGTGTCTATCCACAGGGGCGCGGCCGCGGTAGGTTTACCGGCGAGGACTCGCCCGCAACCCAGGGAATGGCAGATGCCACCGCGACTCAGGTGCCGGGGCGCCGCAGAATCATCGAGCGCCCGAGACTGACGCGCCTGCTCGACGAGTCGCCAGCCCGGATCAAGATGCTCGTGGCCCCGGCCGGATACGGCAAGACGACGCTCGCTCGCCAATGGCTCCAGCAACCTGGACAGCGGGGCGTTTGGATTCAATGTACCCCGGCAGCCTCAGATGTTGCTGTTCTTCTCGCTCACCTAGCCGAAGCAGCTAATCAATTCTTACGCGACGAGGACAGCCGCGCGCTGGAGCGACTTCGAGTGACCGCCGAGCCTGCTCGGGAAATACCCATGCTTGTCGGCCTAATCGCTGAGGATCTCCGCGAATGGCCATCGGATGCATGGCTCGTTCTGGACGACTACCACGCCTTGATGTCTTCGGCCGAGGCGGAAGAGCTCGTGGAGAATCTTGTCTCTCGGACGAGCATCAACCTAACGATCACCAGCAGGCGTCGACCTACGTGGATCACGCCCCGACAAGTCTGCTACGGGGAGATTCTTGAAGTCGGTACTGCGGCGCTTGCTATGAACGCCATTGAGGCGCGAGAGATGCTTGGAGAGCGTTCGCGGGAACCCGACGACATTCTCGCAGCAGCGGACGGCTGGCCCGCGTTCATTGCGCTAGCCGCTTTGAATAATGACATCGATGTTCCGCGCTTCGATACCGGCGGTACCCTCTATAACTTCCTAGCGAACGAAATCTACTCGTCAGTGGCTGAAGAGTTCCAGCACGCCTTGCGCGAGGTTGCTCTTGCTCCCCGGAACCACGCATGGCTCCTTCGGCAGCTACATCCGCCCAAGAAGGCGGTAGAGATTCACGCGGAAGCTGTCCGTGTCGGAATCTTCAGCTTCGGGGCCGACGGGCGGCCAGAGTTACACCCACTGCTCCAGCAGTTCTTGCTGGCGATATGTCTCGACACCAGCACCGAGAAGGTAGATAGGGCTGTGGCCAGGCTCTGGGACGTCCTAACGGGCGACCGCATGTGGGACGACGCTTTCTCGGTCCTAGCGCGGGCACGGAGGCCCCAGCACCTGCCGCAACTCCTGAACCGCGCACTTGACCACTTGCTTGAGGCTGGCAGGTCGATGAGCCTCCGCAAATGGATTGAGTTTGCCATCGCGAATGAAATTGATGCCCCGATAGTGAAACTGGCTGAAGCCGAACTCGCGTTACGATCTGGGATGCTTGTTAGAGCCGAGGCGATCGCAACCGACGCAGTTAGCGGCTTCGCGACCGTGCCTGACCGGGCAGCACAGTGCTGGTGTGTTGCCGGTCAAGCAGCGCACCTTCAAAGCAACGAAGTAGTCGCAATAGAGTACTTCCACAGAGCTGGCAAGATCGCAGACGCGGCGGCTCTAAAGCAAACGGCACGATGGGGGGAACTCTCTAGCTCAGTCGATCTTGAACTCGAAAGTGCCGAGAGGGTCATGCATGAAGTCGTAGCAAACGAGTCGCGTGACGCAGCTGGCATCGTGAGACGCTCAAACGCCCAGCTGATTTATGAAATCCGTTTCGGCGGACTCGAATCGCTTCGGGAAGCCGAACTCGCTAAGCAAGTAGTAGATCACGTCAAAGATCCCGTCAGGCGCGTGGGTTTTTGGAGCGTCTACGCAACCGGTTTGGCTGTCGCGGCGTATTACGAGACGGCTCTTGATGCTGCCGCCAGTTTGCTCGAAGACGCCCGCAACTATCGGGTGGACTTTGCTCTTCCGTACGGCCACGCCATCATAGCCATGGGAGCTCTTGGTTTACGTCGGTATACGGACGCTGCGGATGCTGTTGCGATGGCCGCCGCAGCTGCAGCGCGAACAGTTGATGCACACGCGCTGGCTAACGCATCGGCTATTCACGCCCGGCTTCTTCTTTCGCAAGGACGGTATGAGGAAGCGCTTGTTTGCCTAGATGCTCCCCTAGTTGGTGCGATGACACGGGGGATGACAGGTGAACTCTTGGCGTGTCGAGCTCTGGCCCAAGCGTGCCTCCGGGATCCGGCTTACTCAAAGCTGGCCGCCAAGGCTCTTGCAGAGACACGGACTCTAGAGACACGAGTGCTGGTTCCAGTGGCCCATGCGATCTTCAAGTCGCTGACCAATGCCCCTGGGCTTGCCCGTGCGGCTCGGTTAGCGGTCGACTCGGCCGCTGCCCTCCAGTCGTGGGACTGCTTCGTCTGCGGATACCGCGCCCATCCCGAGTTTCTACTCCCGCTCCGCGCGGATTCTGACCGGCTCGCGCTGCTGACCCGAATAGCGACACGCACAGGCGATGGTGACGTGTTCGAGACAATCGGTTTAGCACGAGCAACTCGTGAACGGGCACTATCTCCTCGAGAAGCGGAAATACATAGCCTGCTTGCCCTGGGTCTCACTAATCGCGAAATTGCCGGCCGTCTCTTTATTAGCGAGGCAACGGTGAAGCTACACGTTCATCGAGTGCTCGGGAAACTCGACGCGAGAACGCGGACAGCAGCAGCAGCTCACTACCGGCTCAGTCGCGACGAGCAGCAGAGCTAAGAAGCAACCGCAACAGGATGACGGGAGCCCGACACGCGTTCTCGGCCTTGCTGTTCGTCGAAGGGCATC
This sequence comes from Gaiellaceae bacterium, assembly GCA_037721555.1. GTDB lineage: Bacteria > Actinomycetota > Thermoleophilia > Gaiellales > Gaiellaceae > Gaiellasilicea. Next base: position 12,228 of record JBBJOI010000054.1, read on the forward strand.
CGGAACTCTCGTCGGCTGCCCAACCGGTACCCCTCGTCCGCGCTAGCGAGAATCGCCTCAAATGCAGCTACCACAGCTGTGTCGAACTGGCTTTCGACGGCTTGTGCTAACCGGATCCGCGCAACGCGACTGGGCATCGCTTCCCGGTATGGGCGATCGCTCGTCATTGCGTTATATGCATCGGCCACAGCAATGATTCTTGAGAGAAGTGGAATCTGTTCTCCTTTGATTCCATCAGGATAACCTTGCCCATCAATTCGCTCATGGTGGTGTCTTACTACTCGAGCGATGTCGGCATAATCTTCCACGTGCTCAAGAATACGTTCACCTATCGCTGAGTGCTCCTGCATCTGCCGTCGCTCGTCTAGCGTAAGAGGACCGGCCTTCTCCAAAAGGCCCGGTGAGAGACCGATCTTGCCGATGTCGTGCAGTAGCCCGCAGAGATGCACCGTCTGTTGCTCCTCGAGTGGCAAATTCATGCGAGCCGCAATGTCCCGCGAGTAGACGGCCACCGCGGCGGAATGTCCGGCTGTATACTGATCTCGTGCATCGAGTGTAGCGACGAGCGCCGCTGCAAAAGATAGATTGGCTTTTTCCAATCGTCTATTGACGCTTGCAAGATCGCCAGTCAACCCCCGCTCATGCTGATAGAGCGCGAACAGACGCTGGGCAGCCAAAGCAGGAACAAAAAACAGCGGAGCCGTCCATGGCGAAACCGTCTCATATGCGACGACGAGTATCGCCACAATCGGTGCATAGACAGGTGCAGAGACATATATTAGAGGGGCAAGAGTCCTAGCCACCTCTCGCACCTCCCACCCGCGAATCTTTCCGGTCAAGCAGACGAAGGCTATATCAGCACCAGCACCGACGAAGGCGGCGGCTAACGTCGCTAGTACCGTCGCGCCAAACGAGCCACTCACTAGTTCACTAGTCCACACTGCGACCCCTCCGGTGACTGTCCCGCCGATGAAGCGCGAACTAGCGTAAGTCGCACACTTGAGCCATGGCGATCGTCCGGGTGCCGGGCGACTTAGCAGTTCAGGATCACCCAACAGTGATGCTGCCCCCACTATCGCGGCGGCTAAAGGCCCGAAGAGAACCGCAGCATAGAGGGCTGGAAGAAGCGAGATGGACTGCTCAACACTCGTGCTGAACTTGACACTCCCACGTTCGGCGAATGCAGCAACGACGGCGAGCGCTACGACAGTAAGCGGGTTCCCGATACCCACCCCGTTCGCGAGCATGACAATGCCTAGGGCGGCAGCCGAAACCGTTAGGAAGGCCGCGTAAGAAGTGGTTAGGTGGCGCCTGAAAAACATGCGAAAAGCTTGTCTTTCGTCCTAAAAAGGGGTATAAGGGTCACTGCCGTTAGTTCCCAACCGTCAGGAGTGCACTATGCGTGATGCGCTCGTTCGTCTCGCCGCTCGAGCCGCCGCCCATGGCGGCGGTAAGGTCTGGTAAAGCTGTCAAATCCTGCTTTTTCCACAGAGACCTGGCATCCCTCAACCGGGGGATTTCCACAGACTGTGGATAGGTAGGCCTAGAGGCTATTACGCAATGAGCCCACGCCGGAAGCCAACGGCTACGGCGTGGGCTCTACTGCGTGCCTGGAGCTTCGCGAGCAGGTGGCGCACATGCGACTTCACCGTCTCCTCCGAGAGGAAGAGGCGCTCGCCGATCTCGCGGTTCACGAGTCCGTCGGATACGAGCTGAAGAACCTCGATCTCACGCATCGTCGGCTCCTGCTCGAACTCACGCAGGGGTACCGCGAACGGGATCACCTCCGCGGTGCCGTTCGAGCGCCGCGCAGCCGCAGCCTCGAAACGACGACTGTGGCGCATATAGCGACTCAGAATCTCCTTGCGCTCAGCAGCGTCCACGTGCTCGATATCGGCCCCCGCCGAGAACCGCTTTAGCTCGATCGAGGTAACCGAACTGGGTGAGAGAACCTGATGAAGCCGCGCTGCATCGAGCGCAGACTGGGGGACTCCGGTTCCTCGAGGACGCCGCGCTCGTCCGCCGCGTGGAGGATTCTCCCTCCGCCGAGCCAGAACGCGATGTGGGTCCCGGAGCCCCCGACGCCGTACGTGACGAGATCGCCAGAACGCGGATGCTCCACCCGCTCGGCGGCGCTCTCCTGCTCCTTCGCGTCACGCGGCACCAGCCTGCCGAGCCGGCGGAACGCCATGTGGACGAGTCCCGAGCAGTCGATACCACGCTCGCTCATCCCGCCCCAGAGGTACGGCGACCCGACGTACGCGCGGGCCTCGACCACGGGGTCGCCCTCGCGCGCCTCCGGCAGCCAGGCCCCTGGCGGCTCCAGGGAGAGGTTCTCCGCCGCGATCCATCCGGAATAGCCGTACGCCGTTTCGATCCGTGCCCAGTCGCCCCGGCGCTCTCGCACCGTCAGCGGTTCTCCGCGAAGCGCCTGGGTGACCTGCTCCGATGCGGCATCAGGCTTCGCGCGCACCGGAGCTACTCCCGTCATGCAGGTGCAGTCGCCCAGATGGTCACGCAGGCGCACCAAGCGCTCGTCCCACTCGCTACCGACACGGGCGATCCAGCCGGCGGCACCGTCGAGGGGGCTGCGGTTCAGGCAGTACAACCGCTCCCGCCCGGCACGGCGAGACTCGACGAGGCCCGCGCTCGCGAGCGCCGCCAGATGCTTCGCGACCGCCTGCCGGGTCACTGGCAGGGACTCTGCAAGGTCGGTGACCGACGCCTCGCGCCGCCCTGCAAGCTCCTCGAGAAGATGCCGCCGGTTCGGGTCGGCCAGAGCGGCGAAGACGTCGGTCACACGTGGGCCGCCGCCAGGGCGCGCAGCTCGAGGGCGATGCCCCACCCCGCGCCGAGCGTCTCGGTCACCAGTACGCGTGTGCCCTCATCGATCTCGACGAGTTCGATCTCGACCCGGCTCTCGTCCCACGAGAAGGCGAACCGGCGCTCTGGCACGACCTCCTCGACAGTCGCACGCCGCTCGTCCCCGTTGTCCCAGCGGAAGACTCCTTCGCCACCGGGCTCGAGCGCGAGCTCCACATCGTTGGCGAACCATTCCTCGAGCCGCTCGGGGTTCGTGAGGGCTGACCAGGTCTCTTCGATCGGCGCCACCACCACGAGCTCTCGCTGAACCTCCACGATGACTCCTCCGTCGTGCAACCCGTAGGTTGCGTAAGATGCAACCGCTGGGTTGCACTTTACTGGAAGGAGTCAGGGAGATGCTCGTTCCGATTGTCGTGGAAGCAGATGGGCGTTACGAGCGCTCGTTCGACATCTACTCGCGCCTGCTGCGCGAGCCCATCATCTTTCTTGGTCGGGAGGTGGACGACGAAGTGGCCAACGTGATCACCGCGCAGCTCCTCTTCCTCGAGTCGGACAATCCGGAAAAGGACATCTCCCTCTACGTCAACTCCCCGGGCGGATCGGCCTATGCCGGCATGGCGATCTACGACACGATGCAGTACGTTCGGCCCGATGTGTGCACGATCTGCATCGGCATGGGCATGTCAGCCGCTGCGATGATTCTCGCCGGTGGCGCGGCGGGCAAGCGGATGGCGCTCCCGAACGCGAAGGTGATGATCCACCAGGGGTCGGCAGGCTTCCGCGGCACCCCGGCGGACATCGAGATTCAAGCCGCAGAGGTGCTCGCGATGACCCGGCGGATGGTGGAGATCCTGGCTCAGCACACGGGCCAGCCGATCGAGAAGGTGATGGCCGACATCGACCGAGACCGCTTCATGACGCCCACGGAGGCCCGCGAGTACGGGCTCGTCGACGAGATCGTCTGCCCCCGGCCGGCTTCCGCTAGGTGTAGGACCCAACAAGGTTGTTCCCTGAGCGAGTGGAGTCGCTCGAGCGGGGCTTGGCGGCTGAGGCTGCTGTGGGGT
>JBBJOI010000017.1:0-53783 GCA_037721555.1 Gaiellaceae bacterium
GCGGGCGACCCCACGGGACACCCGGTGGGCCTCTGTGTGCCGGGGGCCAGTTTGGGGGGCGCGGTCCGGCCGCGCGCGGCGCTCGTCAGTACGACGGGCACGCCGCGCGCGGAGGTCAGAAGCGATAGCGGGGTCGGCGCTACCGCTTCTTGATCGAGCTCAGCCGACCGGGGTCTCCTGGATCAGGGAACCATCTTCGTCATACGCACGGAGTGCGGTTAGAACGTGGGCGAAAGACGTGCTCCTGTAGCCGAACCCACGCCACTGGTTGAGTGCGATTCCTGTCTCGACGCCGCTGCGTGTGACGCCGACTAGGCGGCGGACATCGCCCCGGACCACGCCGACAGTTGAAGACCATTCCGTCGCGCCGAGTGACGAGCCCCCACTGGCCGAGTAGTGAATGAACGCCTTATCCTCTGCAAGATCGTTCATACAACTGAAGCCACCCCAGACTTTGGTCGTAACCGCGCTGAAGCACACCTTGCCGTTGATGTCGCGAGCGGCCAGCAGTGCGAAGCGGTCGCCGGGGGTCGTGGTGGCGACAAGTTCCCGAACGCTTGCCGAAGTGACGGCATCAGAAAACTCAAGTGACCCGAGCGCGGCGCGATCGAGCGTGATAGCCTGACCCGGTACGTCACCCGTACCCCAGGCCCAGCGATCGGCGTCAGGATCATTGGCCGCTGTTCCGGCGATTGTTAGCACGGAACCGGACGCCACCACGACAACGGCTAGCCACAGCAGCTTCCGCCGTAACCCCGCGTTCTTCAAGCTCTCACCTCCTGAGTCACTGGCTCTCGTCCCTTCCTTCCGAGTATGAGCCCCCATCAGACACCCCCCGTGCCGTAATCACGAATATGGCAGTTCGTGTAGATCGGGCGGTAGAAAGCCCAGGAGGATGGATTCTGACACCCACCTCGCTGGTAGTCAGACCGCGGAAAACGCTTCTCTTCGTCAGGATCCGTCTCCGGGTGAGAGAAGCCGTGCCACGAGCCGTCATTATGGATCGCGATGAAGTTCATTTCGTGCGTGAAGCTCTCCCAATTCATTCTCACGACGAACGAATCAGAACAGCATCCGGGCTCAGCGTGGTGAACCGTGCGAGTGCCGTCCGGCCTCTCGAGGTAGCCCTGGAAGAACCAGTAGCCCGAGTGGCCGGCGTTGGATGAGCTGGCACCCACGAGAGCAACGACAACGGCACCAAGTGTCGCCGCTGCGATAGCAGCTTTTCGCAAACGCATCTCGCCTCCTTAAGTAGGTTTGACGTTACTCGTTCGTTGCTTCGAGGCTCCTGATCGCGTCACGAACTTGACGTCGCACTCGTCTACTTTCATCCCCAGCAATCGAGCGCAGCGCTCGCACTGCGCTCTGGTCGCCGCGAATGCCTAGCGCCCTCGCGGCGTAAAGGCGTACCCATTCATCTTCGTCCTGGAGTGCGTCGACGAGAATCGTATCGGCGGCTGGATCTTGCAAGTCGCCGAGTGCGATCACATAGAGGAAGCGGCGGTCAAGATTCTTATCTCTGAGAGCGTTCGCAAGTATGGTTACACCATTTAACGCGCGTATCCGTGCTAGACCATATTTTACTATATCGCTTGGATCAATGGATGAGCCGTCCTGCAACTGAATACCTAGCGCCTGCAAGATGGGATCTGGTACGCGATCTGGATTTCGCTTCGCAAGCTCCTCGACCGCCTGCCGACGCACCAGCAGACTCTCAGAATTTATAAGAACATCAAAAAGCATACCTTCGATTGCATCATCGGGAAGTTCTCCAATTCTAGATAGAAGAGAGAGATGATCTGGCGTCGTTGAATGGCGTGCGCGCTTCAATCCCAACCCGCGAAGCTTATTAAGCATTATGGACGACCATGTTTCTTCTTCCCCCGGCAGCGCCTCCGCATACCGGGCGGTCACACCGGAGACGCTCGCCTGGCCGGCCGCCCCACGCAGCTGCAGACTCGCCCACACCCCGCCGCGCGCCACCCGCACAGGTGCCGACAGGCTCGCCGGCAACAACACCTCGAAGTCGTTCGCACGCTGCGAAAAGTCGCCGCCCGCCCGCGGCACCAGGCTCGAATCGATCGGCAGCCACCTGCCCGCGCCGTCACGGAAATGCACCGGCTCCGGCGAAACCTCCGCCGTAAACGTCCCATCCGCCTCCAGCAACGTCCGCGAGAAACGCGTCCGCCGCTCCACCACCTCCGCGCCCGGCCCCGCAACCGCGGAGGGCTCGGTGCTGGCCGCGTCTTTACCTGAACCCGCCGCCGACGCGGCCGCTGGCGCCGCCGCGGCCTCCTGCTCGCCCAACGGCCCGACGCCGGCGAGATCCCCGAGGACGAGAGGCAGCGATAAAACCACGAGCACGAGACCGCGGACAACCAGCCGGCAAGTTGACGAAGCACGCATCCGAACCTCCAAAGGGTCTTGAATGCCGCCCGCCGCAGAAAAGCAGCTGAGTCAGTTGTTGCTGTTCACACCGCCTACACAACCCACGGTGACGCCAGCCACACTTGCATAGTGTGCATACTTTTGTCAACTCAAATGCGGTCTTGGATCCCAACCGTGTCGTACCCCTTGTACGTACTCACACGCTAGCCTCATGAACCTAGCTCCTTCGCTCGGCTCCCCTGAGCCGCAGTCCGTGTTTGAAGACAGCTAGAGCCTCCTCAACGCGTCCTTGCTCTTCCAGCAGCTCCCCAAGCCCGGTGTAGACCTCGATGAGGTAGCGGTCAGCCGGTGGCAGGTTCTCGGCCGCCAACTCGTAGAGCTCGATGGCGCGCGGTGCATCATCCATGCTCCTGAAGACCTGCGCCAGTAGAGCGTAGCCTCGTCCGGCATCTACGGGACTTGCATCAGCGAGGGCGGGGATCGCACCCATGGCGACGGTGCCGGCAGTCTCGGCGTCTCCAAGGGTCATGTGGGCTCGTGCCTGCTCGAGACGGAAGAGCGCCTCGTGGTAGCGGTTGCCGCTGACGGCGACGACCGGATAGCCCTCCTCGATGTACTTGAGCGCGGCCTCGCCATCTCCTCGATCGTTTGCGGCGTGGGCCAGAAGCTGGTAAGCCGCCGCGGCGAAGCCGGTGTGCTCCGTGCTCTCGAGTAGACTGATTGCCCGCCTGGCGTACCGGTCCGCCAGCTCGGGTTGTTCACGGAAGGTATGCAGGCGCGACTGCGACCACCAGAGCCGGGCAACGTCAACGGGATCACGCATCTTCTCGGCAAGAGCGATTGCCCCTCCAAGCAGCTCCTCAGCTCGCGCGGGGTTACCCGCATCCAGGACGACGTTAGCGAGCAGCGTCGAGAATCGTGCCGTGGCGAGAGGATCTTCCGCTTGATGTGCCCGCTCAAGCCACTGCTCATACAGCCCGATCGCCGATTCCGTCTCCCCAAGCAGCGAGTAAACGCGCCCGAGCCGGTCGGCGGCCGTGGCCGCCTCGTCGAGCAGCAGCTCGCCTGTCTCGAGCGATTCGCGCAGTAGTCCCACCGCTTCCTCGTGCCGTCCGCCGAGGAAGGCGAGCTCTCCGAGGCCTGCCAGCGCTCTAGCTCGGGTACGCGGGTCCGGCTCGGCAGCGATTGCGGCATCGAAGAGCTCTTCGGCTCGGCCGGCTTCTCCAAGGCTCAGGGAGAGGATGGCTTCGGACAGGGCGTCCGTATCGAAGTTGACCTCCATCGCAGCGCCTGTCGCGAGGTAGTCGACAGACACTCCTAGCCGGGCAGAGAACTCGCGTAAAATCTGAAGCGACGGCACGCGGTCACCGGCCTCGATGCGGGAGATGTAAGCCGGGGTGCAGCCTTCGAAGGCAAGATCGCGCTGCGTCAACCCTCGCTGTTCACGCGTTTGGCGGAGACGCCGACCGACCGCCGGCGCGGTGTCAACGTGACGGGGAGGCCGGCGTGACATGTCATGACTTTACCCTACTGAGACAAAGCGAAGGGCTCGCCAGGCGAGCAAGCCCCTCCGCTTCGCAGCGGCTAGATCGGCGGCCAGATCGGGCCACCCGCAGCAAGCGTCGCCATGACGATCGCCGTCACGAACACTAACGTGCGCTTCACGGGCCTGTCCTTTCGTTCGAGGAACACGGCCCGGCGCCGGGAGTAGTTACAGTAAACCCCTACTTGTCTTTTGTAAAGAATCTACCGAGACTTACCGCGGCGGAGTTGACAGGTTGTGCGGCAAGCGAGAGACTCGCCACATGGGCACTGGCGCTCCGTCAGCTACGAGGCCGAGTTCGCCGCTTAGGTTCAGGCGAAGCGCTGCCGGGCTCTCCCCTGATCAGCTGGCGCTCTTCCGGGCGGCCTTCGCGGCCGTCATGGCGCTTAATGATGAGCGCGGCTACCAGTACCACGCCGGAATCCATGGCCTGCCTTTGCCGATCGGCTGCGACAACGCCCACGGTACGGCGTACTTCCTGCCCTGGCACCGCGCCTACCTCTACTTCTTCGAGCGGTCGCTGCGCGACCGCGTAGCCGATGCCATGCTCACTTGGTGGGACTGGCGCCGGACACCGGCTACGCCGGGGCTGCCCGCGGCCTTTACCGACCGCACGGGCGCTGACGGCAAGCCGAACCCGCTGGCCTCGTCATCGATCGCCCGGGTTGCGCTCGAGCAGGGCCGCCGTCAAGGCATGAACGTGCCGGCCCGCACGCAGCGCCGACCCCGGCCCGCGTCCTCTCTGCCGTCAGCTCAGAACGTCGAGCGCGTGCTGCAACTGAGCGACTTTCTTGACTTCAGCATGCAGATGGAGGATCTGCATGGCAACATCCACGGCTGGGTTGGCGGGCACATGGCGATGGTGCCCTACGCCGCTTACGACCCGATCTTCTGGGCGCACCACACGATGATCGATCGGCTTTGGCGGCTGTGGCAGCTGCGCCATCCCAACGCGTTGCCGCCGGCGTCGATCATCGATCGGGCCCTGCCGCCGTTTCGCATGACTGTGCGACAGACACTTGACGTCACCGCGCTCGGCTACGACTACGCGGCGGCGACCAGGAGTGTCGATTTCCAATGAAGCGCCAGGTCAGCGGTCAGCTCGAAGTCCCGGAGATGGTCGACGCGGCAACACCAATGGGGCTCGATCTCGCTGAAGGCACGCCCCTCGTCGACCGCTACCTCGTCGAGCCGCAGACCAGCCGCGTCGACCTCATCTTCTACAGAGTCGATCACGCCGGACAGTCATACGAAGCTCATGTCTTTGTCAGCGACGACGCGACCACCGACACGCCGCACGACCTGGAACACGGCTACGTCGGCTCGTTCACGGTCTTCGGACATGGCGGCTGCTACGGCGACGTCGACCACTGCGATATCGATCAGGGAACGCACGACGAGTACGACGTGCGGCCGCCGCACCCGCTTACACCATGGACTAAGACGCTGATCGTGCCGCCAGAGGCGATCGACCTCTTCGTCGACGACACAGTTCAACTCAGCGTTGTTCCGGTGGCTTTCGACGGCAGCGAACTCGAGGTCGAGTTCAAGTCGGTGCGCCTAGCCGCCTACGCGACGTGAATCGGCTCGAACACCTGACGCGGTTGGTGTCCTTGGTGGAGATAGGAACCCTTGAAGATGACCGGCTTCGTGTCCCCGACGCCGATGGGGATGGCCGCTTTACCCTAGTCGACATCCTCTTCTTCGCCGGCGTCATTCCCACGGCGGCTGAGCCCGCTCCACGCCCAGGCTGAGCGGCTGACGTCTTGCCAGCCTCTCGGCTTCTGATCGCGGTGACGGCGTGCGGGTTTGCGTTGGCGATCGCCGAGCGGGCGATCGCGCAAACGTGCGGCGAGGCTGAACCTGGTACGGCGACACCGCCGAGAGCAACCCTAGCGCTCAATGTCGGCGACAGCGAATTGACCAAAGCTTTCGGGAAGAGCACCGATCCTGACGATCTGAGCATGTTCTTCAAGGTCTCTGGCTGCGAGCTTCCCAAGATTCCTGCCAATCCGAGGCTACAGCCGGTCGCAATCAAGGGAGCGAGGAACATACGCAGGGACACCCTGGAGGTCACAGCTGCGACGAGTCAAGGTGACCAGCTTGTCGTGAGTATCAGCGCGAAACCGGACACGTTTGATCCCGGCACCTACAAGAGCCTGGTTCTTGTGGGGGGCGATTACTTCAAGCCGACCTCGGTGACTGTTGAGATCTCTCGCTCCGAGGATCGGGAGTGGCTGATCGTCCTCATCGGGGTTGGAATCGGCGTCGGAGCTTTCCTCCTCGTGACGGGGGGTGCATGGGTTACACAGCAACTCGGCTTATCTGGATTCCGCCTTGCAGCCGCCGGCGCCTTGGTCACCATCACTGCGGTCATCGCAGCCGTGGGCAACTACTGGCCGCAGAATGTCTGGTCCTTCGACGCCAACATTTTGGGATTGGTCATCGCTGCGGGTGCGGCTGCGACGAGTAGCTCGATCGCTGGACATATCACCCGGAAGAGCGACGGTAGGTAGTTGTGCGTCGACACGCCGAGCGCAACAGGCAATCGTCGACGGGTCGGATGACCGGCTGCCGTTGACCTAAGCATCTCAAGCTCGTGCTGAACTTCGACTTCGATCGGGAAACCCGACCAGCAGCAGCGCAGAGACTGTTCAGCGTCAGCGACGGCGACACTCCGAGCATCCTGCAGCCGGTGCGGATGGTCTCGATAGACACGCCCGAGAAGAAGCACTACGCCGGGCGTGACGAGGTAGCCCAGCTTAAGCTTAATGTCTGTCGACAGCGGCTACTTGACGGATTCTACCCCCAGATACAAGACAAGCTGCGCACCTATCTCGTCGATCGCTTAGATGAAGGGGCGGCGGCACGGCACATTGCCGCCGGCGAGGAAGCCTCGCTGAGGTTCGACGTGCTGCTGAAGGATCGGCTCACGCGGGCAGACGGAACACAGCGGCGCGTCGCCACCATCCCAACCGGCGAGGTGATCGACCGCTACGGGCGCATGCTGGCCTACCTCGCACCGTGGTTCGCCGGCGGCCGCTCGGACCCGCTACCACCAAAAGGGGATCCGGCGCGGCGCACGTTCAACCTCGACATGGTGGCAAGCGGCTGGGGAGCCCAGTTCCTTATCTATCCATCGCTGCCCCAGAACGAGGACTTGAACATGCTCTATGACGAAGCCAAGACGGCGTGGACGGAGAAGCGCGGAGCATGGAAGGTGTATGGCCGCAGGTTGCTGCTCGGCTACGAGTACCGGCTCTGCATCAAGCTGGGTACCGCCGCCACTGCGGCCAAAGGGACGGCCGACGCGTTCCAGCGCATTTGCGTCGACCTGCGTCGACCGCGCTCGGTCGGTTTATTCGGCTGGGCGTCGGTTCCACCGCCGCACCGCATGTGGGTATGGGCGAGCGATGCCGCTGAGGCGTCGACCAACCTCGGGCTGGCGCTTGGTGTCTAGCTGCAGTCGGATCGGCAACGCGAAGCGGCCGTGTGAAGGGAGAAAGGAATCATGAGCGCACCGTTCTACCGTGAGGACGATGATCAAGAGGCAGTCTTCGTGCTCGAGCGCGTGCAGGAGAGTGAGAGCGTCGAGGAGCGCTTCAAGCTGCTGGAGCGGTTTCGCTACGTCAGCGCCCGCACCAGCCAATCCTTCATCGTTCCTGCAGACGACCGGTTCAGGACAGATCTTGCGTCGGTGCCGTCCTTCCTGACGTGGCTCGTACCGAAGGGAGGCACGCACACCCCCGCCGCGCTGCTCCACGACGCGCTGATCCCGGGTGAAGAGGAGCCGCAGTCATACATTGGCCCGCCGGTAACGCGGCGGGAAGCCGACGCGCTGTTTCGCGATGCACTCGGCGAACTCGGTGTGCCGGTCATCCGCCGCTGGCTGATGTTCGCGGGCGTCAGCCTGCCGACGATCGCGGATCGCGGCAAATTGCGGTGGGCGGCCATCGCAGTGTTCGTCTTGCTGTTGACGGTGCTGGTGGCCGCTCAGACGCTAGACATGTTCGACACCGAGTGGTTCAAGCTGCCCTGGATGGGCGACAAACCCCTCGCGCTCGAGGTACTCATCGCCTTCGCTGCCGCAATAGGACTTACCCTAGTTCTGCTGCCGCTCTGGTGGGGATGGTGGCGCGTCGGTCTAGCGATCGGCTGGCTGCTGGCCTTCGGGGCCGTGCCGCTCCTCTTCGTTCTCGTCTGCTTAGCTGCCTACTGGGTCCTCGAGAACTTGGTTTCCAAGCCGGTTGAGGGCCGCGGGCCGAGTGTCGCGGCGAACCGCACGGGAGCCTAAAGGAATCGGTGCCAAGGGCGAGCCGGGCAAGGTGGCGGCGATCGCGTCGTCGCAGGCCAGGGTGCGACCGCGAAAGCGGCGAACGACGTCAGCGCCGCCTTGAGTCTCCTCGATCATCTCTGCGCGATCAGCACGGGCGTGAGAGCTCGGAGTTTCCCCACTGCATGAACGAGAGCTCACACCTCAGGCTCGGCCGAATGTCATCTTCGGGGTGCTCTGGTGCATCTCTCACGCAAGGTCAACGGGGTCTTCCTCGAGCAGGGCTCTTGCCCCAAAAGGCTCTACCCGGTGATTGCATCCTTGACCGGGCAGGGAAACGTGCGCCACGCCTGCCGCTTCCTCGGGGTCAGCGATTCCGGCTATTACGCCAGGGCGCAGCCGCCCGGCGGCGGCGCGTTCCTGATGAGCTACACCGGCACACCAATCAGAAGCGGGTCAGCGCCGGCTCGACACAGTTCACCACCAGCGGCCTCGGGTTGACGCGCGAGAACGGTACCTCCGGCGCGAAGACTGTGTTGGCTGTGGCCTCGCCGACGCGGCCTAACCGCCACCGTCTGGATCGACGCTCGCCTCCTGCCGGAGATGGAGGCTGACATCGCCGAACACGCACCCGACGAGAGCGGCGGCATGCTGATCGACTACTGGAGCGAGAACGGTGACGCAGTGATCACCAACATCATTGCGGGAGGCCCGAGTGCCACTCGCCGACCGAACAGCTTCGTCCCCGACGGACGCTGGCAAGAGCGGCTCGCGGAGATCTATAACCGAAGCGGCCTCTCCACACATACCTCGGTGACTGGCACTCCCACCCCGCCGGAGCGCTACGCCCGAGCCGCCGCGACCGCGCCACCGCACGGAAGATCGCCCGAGCCAGCGAGGCGCGCGCCCCACAGCCGCTGACGCTGATCACAGTCCAGGACGGGCACGCATGGCGCTGGCGAGTCTTCCGCTACCGCAGCCGCCGCAACTTCAAGATCTCACCCTTCTGACCTCCTTGCCGCGCGGGGGAGACACACAGCCGTCGCGCCAACGCGAGCTAGGACTCCGTGCGTAGGCTGAGGCGATTCGGCATGGCTGACGACATCCTGAATCGACTCCGGCAGGTCGACTGGGCGGGAAGACCGGAGGCGACCATCTCCAGCCAGCTGATCATGCAGGTGCTGATCCTGCTCGGCTACGGCGAGCACACACTGCACAACGTGGCGGAGCAGCAGTCCTATCCGCTCAAGGATCCGTGGTCGAGCAAGGGGAGTCGGCGCGTGAAGCTCGACTACCAGCCGCGCGTCTACGAAGAGGGCCTGTGGGTGATGGAGGCGAAGGGCACGGACGCCGCGGTGGCTCCTCAAACACTCGGGCAGGTACGCGATTACGCCATCCACCCTGAGGTTCGGGCCGCCCTGGTGGTGACCGTCGACGCAGCAGGCTTCCGCGTCTTCGACCCGTGGGACGAACATTGGGACGAGCCTCTGCTTACGGTCGGCGTGAACGAGGTGGCCGACCGGATCGAGGAGCTGCGGGCCGTCCTCGGCGTCGATCGCGTTGCCGACTTCATTCGCCGCCGCCATTTCGATCATCTCCGACGGGCGTTGTCGGCTTCGCTCGAGTTCGGGGTGCTCGAAGACGCTGAGAGCGAGTTTCGTGAGCTGGTCGAGGAAGCACGGGCGACTATCGATACCAAGCGGAGGGAGATCCACGAAAGGGCGCGCGAAGCGGCCGAGGCGTTGAATGAGAAGGTGCTCCAGCAGAGCGGCGCCTGGGGCGTCGTCCAGGCGAACAACAGTCCGTGGATAGGCCGGGCGTCCGAGTGGCGAGATTTCGCAACGGCCGTGCTCGTGCAGGGCGAGGCGCAGCAGCCGACGCAGATTCTCTCCGTGCGCCCTGCGATCGAGGCGGTCTTCCGTCCGCACGTTCCAGAGGGTGCGCCGCTTTGGCGCCCGCTGTGGTGGTTGCACGTCGTCGTCCTCGGCGGCTGCATCCGGCTGCGTGGCGGGCCTGGCTGCGAACCGTACGCCACCGACGCCGCTCGCCAGGCGATGCGCGACTGCCTACTGGAGTTCCCCGACGATCCCCTCGCGGCTGCAGGATGGCGCTGCCAGCGAGTAGTCATCCCCTTGCAGGCGCGCATTGCGGCGCTCGCACCACTCTACGAGATGGCAGCGGATGCTCGCGCCCAGTCAGGCGCGGAGGCGCTTCTTCGCTTTGATCCGACCCCCTCCTGGTTCTTCGCTCACACAGTCCGCTTGGCGGTAATCCGCGCGATCGCTGCGGTGGATCCCTGGACGGTTGAGGAACTCGATCGGAAGACGGCAGAAGCCAGCGAGATGCTCATGCGTATGCCTGTGCCGACGAGCGAGTGGGTTGGCCCGGTGACCGACCCATGGCTGCTGTCGTGGCAGGAGTTCAGTCCACTGCTCATGTGCGGCCTTGCCGCTCTGAACGATCACCCAGGAGGCGACGACCTCGTGGCCTCTGACGCTGACGCCCGCGCCGCCGTCGTAGCCGCCGCAGCCTCACGTCACGAACTCCTTCGGCGTCCCGCAGTTCCTCTCGCTGCACGGCTCGATCTCTAGCCCGACTCGCGTGACGCCGCCACGAGCGCGTCTTCGGGTCCTCGCCCTCGAGAGCGAACCCGTCGATCCAACGCTTCCGCGAACTCCTTGACCATCGCCCGCAACAGATCCGGGCTCGCCTCCTCGAGCTGCTTGCGCAACCAGCCCGACACGTCCATCGTGTGCTCGACCACCGTGCTCCTCCTCACTGAAGTCCGACAAGACCTCGCGAGGGTGACGCGGTGGTCAGCTATCACCGGACCCGTCGCAGCCGCTCCGCGCTCGCCTACGGCTCGCGCTCCACGGCACCGACGGAAAACTCAACCGGCTCGTACACCACGAGCGGGGACGCTACTAATGCAGAGGTGACGGCAACCACAGTGGAACAGCCTGGATTCACAAATAGACGCGATCGGATCGTCATTGACTACATCTCCCCATGGCCCGACGAGCAATGAGGAATTAGAACGAGTTTTCGCACTTCCCCCGACGGGGGGTCGCGCCGGCGCTCGTCATGCTCGCGCCCGTGACGATCGCGCCGCGACCGGAGCGCCGTCAGACCGGAGCGCCCGTGAGCCAAGGTGTTCCGCTACACCGGGTTGGCGGTGTGTGCGCGTGTGTGTTGTCGACGTCGAAGGTGTCGAAGTCGATGAAGGCCGAGGACGCGGGCTGAGAGATGTTGGCGGGGCTTGCACGGCGAAGGTCGAGCCTGGGAGTATTCCTTGCGGTGAGTGGCGAGTTTCAGGTCAGCGGCCGGAATCCCGATGCGCTGTTCACGCTGAAGCTGCATCGCGGCGACGGCATGCTCCTGCTCGCGATGAACTGGCGCACCGGAAAGCCGCCGCTGGACTTCGTCGGCTTCGCGATCGAGTACCGGGAGCCCGGCGGCGCCAGGTTCTTTCCGTTGAAGAACCGTCTCTCCTTCGTGGGCGCCCGCGACGCTGTTGGCTCGACCGCCCTGTCGACGAGGTTCTCGCCGATCCAGAAGTTCCGTTGGGTGCATTTCCCGCGGAACGCCGAGCTGCCCGGGGCGTTCCGTTATCGAGTCACGCCGGTCTTCATGAACGCCGCCGACGAGCTCAGTTACGGCGAGTCGCAAGAGGCGGATATCGAGCTCCGCCGCGAGACCTATCCGGGACAGCTCAACGTCACTTTCACTCGCGGCTTCGTGTCGTCGCAGGCGTTCGTGGATCGATATGCGTCTGAGGGTCCGATCTCGAAGCTGCTTCCGCCTGACGCGGATCGCGGCTTGACGTTTGTCCCGACGCATCCCAAGGCGAAGGAGGCGCTTGCTTGGATGGGTTTCGAAGCGCGAGGCGCAATTCTCGAGGTACTCGACCGGGCCGTCGCCGATCCGACGGCGCAGGTTCGGGTCGTCGCCTACGACTTGAGCGAGCCGGATGTCGTCTCGCGGCTCGAGCGGCTGGGGCCGCGGCTGAAAGCGATTATCGACGACGATGGCCCCCATGGAGAGGCGGGCTCGGGCGAGACACAGGCCGAGAAGCGGCTCGTCGCCTCCGCCGGCCGCGCCAACGTCAAGCGGCAGCACATGGGCAAGCTCCAGCACAACAAGACCATCGTCGTGGACGGCTCGAGCGTACGGGCGGTCGTATGCGGCTCGACGAACTTCAGCTGGCGCGGCTTCTTCGTGCAGTCGAACAACGCAGTCGTCCTGCACGGGAAGGCCGCGGTCAAGGCGTTTCGCGTTGCCTTCGACGCCTACTGGCAGCACGATGACACCGCGGGCTTCGGTGCCACGGCCTCGGCGCAACTGCTCGAGCTCGGGCTGCACGGAGTCGACGCGAGGCTCGGGTTCTCGCCGTATGCGAAGAAGAACGCCCTGCTCACAAGGATCGCCGCCGACATCGGCATGACCAAGTCGTGCCTGTTCTACTCGCTCGCGTTCCTGTACCAGACGCAGGGCGCCGTTCGTGATGCGATCACAAAGCTCACGGAGAACGAGCAGATCTTCGTCTACGGCATCTCCGACAAGCGCGTGGGGGGCATCGATCTGCAGACGCCCGGCGGCAACGTTCAGCCGGTCAGCCCCGCGGCGCTCGGCAAGAACGCCCCCAAGCCGTTCAAGTCTGAGCCCAAGGGCGGCGGCGGCAACCGCATGCACCACAAGTTCGTCGTGATCGACTTCGACAAGCCAAGCGCCAGGGTCTACCTCGGCTCCTACAACTTCTCGGCGGCGGCGGACACCAAGAACGGCGAGAACCTGCTGCTGATCCGCGATCGCCGAATCGCCGTCTCCTACATGATCGAGGCGCTGCGCATCTTCGACCACTACCACTTCCGAGTGATCCAGAGCGACGCGAAGCGTGCCAGGAAACAGCTCGTAATCGCCAAGCCCCCTCGAAAGCCGCAAGAACAGGCCTGGTGGGAAGAGGACTACACGGACGCACGCAAGATCCTCGACCGCGAACTCTTCTCATAGGCATATCGCTCGTAGCGCGGCGTACACGGATGGCCGAGTGCCCACATGATTGTGCGCCCGCGAGCACCAGCCGCTGCTAGTGCGATGAGCGTTTTGCTTGTGCGACCGAAGCACTAGCTTGCACCCAATGATGGTGTTTACAGGTATCGGCCTGTCACGCCGGAGGTCGCGGGTTCGAGACCCGTCGCTTCCGTCTCCTAGAATGCCGGCAAATAGGCAATTTGTGTTGTCTAAACAGATACGAACCTTCGTTCTGTGGCCCAATCGTGGCCCATTGACCAAGCGAGTAAGGTACGGCCCCAGCCGCCACCGTCGGTTGTCGCCGTGAATTGCCAGCCAGAGTCAGGGATTCGTACCAGCTCGTGCCGGCTCTGACCGGCCACCACCCGGTAGAGCCTGTGTGATGCGTGTATGGTCGAGTCGGTGTCGGATCAGGCAACAGAGCTGTGGCTGCCGCCAGCGCGCATTCTGATGGTCGTCGCGTGCCGCGAATAACGCCTCTAACCCGCCAGCCTGAGCTGCGACAGATGAGATGCATTCATCTTTTCCCGCCCCAGCTCGTCTCCGAAGGTGGGGTTTGCGAGCAGGTGTCGCACTGCTCGTTGAGGACGCCGACATGGATCGTCGACGCGTCGGTATGCCTCCTCCGGGTCTGCCTCGGGACCAAGTTCTTCGATCCGGACATGCTTCGCGTGTGACGCTCAGGTCGATCGCCCAGAACCCCGACATCCGCGAGGGCGCGAGCCGCGACGAGATCGAGTCGGCGATCGCCCGGCATGCGGAACAGGAGACGCTCTACGACCAGCCCCAGGAGGACCGCAAGAAAGTCCGCGTCACCGGCCCGTTCACGGTCGAGAGCCTGTCGCCACATCGCACCCTCGAGCCGGCTGAGACCGCCGAAGAAGTCGCCGAGTCAGGCATCGAGTTCGTGCCGACCATCCTCGAGAACCTGCGCAAGGCCGGCGTGCAGAACACCGTCAAGCAGGAGCACCTCAACTTCGATTGGCTTGATCCGCATGCAGGCACGTGGGTGCACGCGCGAGGCGCTTTCACCGATGCGGAGGGCGCTGAGCGCACCGTCGCGGTGAGCGTGGGTCCCGAGTATGGGACCGTGGATGCCGATCAGCTGCGCGAGGCGGCGAAGGAGGCGAGCAAGGGCGCGGGCGCCGATCTGCTGCTTATGTGCGCGTTCGCGTTCGACGCCACTGCGGGCGAAACGGCGAAGGAGTTCCAGCCAGCGGAGGGCTCAGGCTGGGCAGTGGCCGCGGACGAGCGCAAGCTCGGCAAACTGCGTGTGATGCTCGTGCGCATGAACCCCGACCTCGCTATGGGCGCCGAGCTGTTGAAGAAGACGGGCGCCGGGAACCTCTTCATGGTCTTCGGCGAGCCCGATGTCGAGATCCGCCGCGCGGACGACGGACTCGTCCAGGTGGAGATCCGCGGCGTCGACGTCTACGACCCCACGACCGGCCAGGTGCGCTCGAGCACAACCGACGACATCGCGTGCTGGTTCGTCGACACCAACTACAACGAGGAGAGCTTCTTCGTCCGCGAGGCGTATTTCACCGGCGCCGGCGACCCGTACGGCTCACTCCGCAAGGCGTTACGCGCCGACATCGACGAAGCAGCGTGGGCGTCGCTGTACACGACCGAGAGCCGCCCTTTCCCGGCGCCCGAAACCGGAAAGATCGCCGTAAAAGTGATCAACCACTACGGCGACGAGGTGATGAAGGTCTTCTCAACGTAAGCGCGAGTCTGCGGATGGTTCGCGTGCCGGCGTCGTTGACCTCGGCCGCTGCCGTGTCATGCTCCCCGCCATGACCAATGGGGTCTCACGATCGCCGGGCGCGGCATAGACGGGGGCCGCCAGCTCCCTCTTCCAGCCTCGGGTATCGGCGCCTTCGCCGAGATGATCCAGGCGATCGACGACGAGGTCGCTGCTGTCGAACGCGATCGTGGCCGGATCGTCGAGGTCCGGGACGGGCGAAGGCTCCACCAAGGCATCGGTGGCTCGCTGTACACGTTCCGCGCCGAGCTCGGCACGATGCTGCCGCCGGAGACCAGCGTCATCCTCGGCGCGGGCGACTCGCGAGTAGGTGGAACCATCGTCGCAGTCGAGGACTTCGACCTTCTCGTGCACCTCCAAGACGATGTCGGGGAGGCGGTGCCCGAGGCTTCGATCTCCACCAACGCCGCGTTCATACTCGAGAAGCTGCGCGACCGGCTGATGGCGGCTGCGGACGAGAGCGTCGACGGCTTGCTGTCCGTCGGTCTTGCTCGCGTGCTCTGCACGACGACACCGGTAGGCGGAGGCGAGGATGCGACGGTCGCTGCGGAGGCTCAGGAAGTGCTGCGGGATCTGGAAGACCCAGCGCTCTGCCCGAACGATCGGCAACTAACGGCGATGCGTCGCGTCGCGGGCAGCAGCATCCACTTCGTCTGGGGGCCGCCCGGGACGGGCAAGACCGCGGCTCTCGCGCAGATAGCGCGAATGCTTGCCGGCCGAGGCGAGCGCGTTCTCGTCCTCGCGCACGCGAATGTGGCTGTGGACGTCGCGATGCTCCGAATCGCGGATGCGTTCGCCGAGACGGCCACCCTCGCAGCCGGTCAAGTCGTGCGGGTGGGGCCGGCCCACCACCCAGACGCGCTCCGCCGCGAGGAGATCCTTCTCGAGAGACTCGTGGAGCGTCGCGCGCCCGACCTCGCGCTCGAAAAACTGCAGCTGGAGGACCGCCGCCGGAAGCTCGCCGCCGAGCTGCGCGCTTCCAGAGACGATGTCGATCGGGACGAGCTCAATGCCGAGCTGCGATCGATGCGACAGCGCCTAGCGACGCTGGGAGCCGAGCTCAGGCAGGAGGAAACAGCGGTCATCACCGCGGCGACTGTCGTTGGCGCCACGTTCTCCCGATTCGTCCTGTCGCAACGACTATGGGATCTGCAGCCTGATGCTGTCTTGGTCGACGAAGCGAGCATGGTCTCGTTTCCGTGGATCCTGGCAGCGGCCACTCGCACGTCGACTCGGCTCGTGATCCTCGGCGACTTCCGTCAGCTGCCACCCGTGCAGCTGGCCAAGACGAATCTCGCTCGCCGGTGGCTCGCTCGCGACGCCTTCGACGTGACAGGCATCCGCGCGAGGATTGACGCCGGAGACGACGACGAGCGCATGACCATGCTCGACACGCAGTATCGGATGGCGGAGCCGATCGGCCGCGTCGTCAGCGAGGTCGGGTATCGCGGTCTTCTCCGTACGGCTGAAACCGCGCAACTGGCGGCGAGGGCCACGATCGCCGAGGAGCCGTGGCGTGGCGAGTCGTTCGTCGTTGTCGATACGTCGGAGCTTGCTCCAGCCTGCCGGCTCGAGGCCCCGCCCATTTCGTTCTCGCGCATCAACCCCGTTCACCTTGCGCTGGCGCTCTCCATCGCGGGTCTGACCGCTCGCAGCACCGCGATCATCACGCCCTATCGCGCCCAAGCCCGCCTGCTCGCTGCAGGCATCCAGGACTTCCAGCTGTCGGCAGCCAGCGCCGCCACCACGCATCGGTTTCAGGGGTCTGAGACCGACGTCGTGGTGCTCGACCTGGTCGACGCGCCGCCGCATGACGCGCCGAGCCACCTGACTGGGAAGAACATCGACTTGGCTCGTCGGCTCGTCAACGTCGGCCTCTCTCGAGCGAAGGCGAAGGCGATCCTGCTCGTGCACCTCGACCTCGTCCGCGGCCGGTTCGCGCCGGCCTCGCCCGTACGGCAAGCAGTTGAGCTCGCCGTTGACGAGGGCCTGAGCGTGAGGCCGACTGCCGCTGATCTCGCGCTCGCCTTCCGCGAAGGGCCGATCCAGTGGCTGGATTCGTGGGAGCACATGCAAGACCGACTGCTGGCGGACCTGGCTGACGCTCGAGGATCACTTCTCATGAACCTGCCGCATGGCTTCTCCCTGCGGCCTCCGGTCGTCGAGGCGGTCGCAGCCGGAGCGCGAGCCGGCGGGCGGCTCCTTTTGGCGGGTGAGCGCGGCCTTCTCTCGAGCTTCGTGGACGTGCCCGGCGATCTGCGGCTGCTCACGCGTCCGGGGCTGCTAGTGACGCTCGATGGAACGACAGCCTTCATTGGCGGCAGTGATCCGGGCTGCGCTGTGCGGGTGGTTGCGCCGTCACTGGTTCCGCTCCTCGGCCGCATGCTGTTCGACAAGAGTCCGATGGCGGCTGAGTCGCACGCCGGTTCTAGAGGCCCGTCGATGAAGGCGGATCCCGCTCCGGCTTGAATGTGGATCTGAGCGGCGCAGCGAAGGCCGCAACGAAGGGGTCTCCGAACGATGGCATTCCTCATCCCGGACAACCTGCGCAGCCGCAAGGACGTGTCTGCGGAGCTTCAGCGTGTGGCGACCGCGCTGAAGCTCGGTCTCGACGACATCGCAACGGTGTGGTTCGAGCCGCTGTTCGATGCGACCGGTCAGAAGCCGCACTTCATAGTGTTGCTTCCGGATAACGGGATCGCGGTGCTCGAAGTCTTCGACGTGAAGACGGGCAGGGTGCTCGGCTCACTCCGCGGCGAACTGCGGATCGAGCGCGACGGCCGGGAAGTGGAGGTGGAGCAGCCGCTTGCGCGCGCAGAGGCATTTGCGACTGTGCTCCGGGAGCGGATTCAAACTGAGCCGCGGCTACGGGATGCTCGCATTCCGGTCGCCGCGGCTGCTCTCTTCCCGACGCTGAGTTGCGAGGAAGCAGAGGGCCGTGGCCTCGATGCAGTCGGCGGACTCGACCTCCATCGGTGCGTCTTTCAGGAGGAGCTCGATGAAGCGCGAACAGGCGCCACCAACGCGCTGGAGCGCCGCTTCGCAACCGCTCTCGGGCTTGCAACTCCAATCGAGGGCGAGCTGGAGGCCACACTGCGCGCCCTGATCCAGCCTGAGCTCGTGATCAGTGGGCCCGGCGACGACGACCAGCTCGCGATCTTTGCGCCACCCGAAGGCGATGCGCTCGTGCGCGCCCTCGACCGCGAGCAGGAGGCAGTTGCGAAGAAGATGGGCGAGGGGCACCGCGTCGTCAGGGGCGTCGCAGGGAGCGGCAAGACGCTGATCCTCGTCTTCCGCGCCAAGCTCTTCGCGGAGCTGTATCCGCGAGAGAAGTTCTTGCTCACGTGCTACACGCGGGCGCTCGCGAGCGAGCTTCGCGCGTATCTGAAGGACTTCGAGAACGTCGAAGTCCGGACGATCCAGTCCCTGATCCACCGCGCCATCAGAGATGCAGGACTCGACGCTCCAGCGTTCGACGCGGATCGCTCCGGAGAGCAACGCGCGACCCTGGGCGTGCAGGCTCTGGAACACGGAGCGCTGCCTCGTTACCGCGCCGTCTTCGTCGACGAGGCGCAGGACCTGGGGCCGAGCGCCTTGCGGTTCGCCGTGCTGCTCGCGGACGAGCGGTTCAACGACGTGCTGGTCGTCGCCGACGCTGCGCAGAACGTCTTCCGGCAACAGTTCAACTGGAAACAGGCTGGCATCCAGGCGCAGGGGCGAACGCGCATCCTTCGTCGCAACTATCGAAACACGCGCGAGATCGTGGAGTTCGCCTACGCGTTCTTGACCTGGAGCAGCCGCGGCGATTCGGAGGCTTTGGACTTGGAGGACGAGAGCGTCGTCATCCCGCCCGAGGCAGCGGTTCGCTCAGGGCCGGCGCCGACGCTCCTCTTCTGTGAGCCGGACGAAGTCGTGCGCCGCGCAGTCGCCGAAGCTCAGCGTCTGCTCGGTGCGCGAAAGACGCCGAAGAAGCTCGCGATTCTCGCGATGGGAAATCGAGAGGCGATCGATCTCGAGCGTCAGCTCGTTGCCGAGAAGCTCGAGTTCTTCTTCGTCTCGGATCCGCGACACAAAGACAACGCGGATCGAATGGCCGAGGCAGAGGAGCCGATCGTCCTGTCGACGGTCTACAGCGCGAAGGGCATGGAGTTCCCGAACGTCGTCCTCTGCTGCACTCCGCGCGAGGGGATGGAGCCAGAGGAGCTACGGAGCGCGATCTACGTGGGAATGACGCGGGCGACGGAGAACCTCGTCGTGCTCGCTGCAAAGGACCACGTGCTTGCAGACGAGTTGGTCGCTGCTGCCGAAGACCGCGCACGAATCGGCGAGTGCTGAAACAGCCGTGCCGCCACAGC
The DNA here is from genome assembly GCA_037721555.1 of Gaiellaceae bacterium. Taxonomy (GTDB): domain Bacteria; phylum Actinomycetota; class Thermoleophilia; order Gaiellales; family Gaiellaceae; genus Gaiellasilicea. The sequence goes on from JBBJOI010000017.1 coordinate 19,356, forward strand.
GTCCTGGACGGTCGCCTGCGGAGGGCGTCACGACTTGGGAACCTCCTCGACGTCGCCGCTCTCTCGTACGAGGAACACGCGGATGCCTAGCCGACGGAGCGCCCACTCGCTTCGCGCGATCAGCTCATGGAAGCGCGGCATGTCCGGGAGTGCGATCGCAACCTCAGCTTGCTCAGCCATACCTCCTGTGAGGACGGCTGTTAGCAGAGCTTGCGCAAACCAGTGCCGGGCCTGCGTCGTCGGCGCCGTCGGCTTCCGCTGCCCTGCTCGCTCGCCTCGGGCATAGACGGTGCCGGGGTAGCCCTTCACCTCGACGGCGAGTCGACGTGCCTGTTTCGTCGCGACCAGGTCGATCCCGCGCTGCCGTGAGGCTGTGTCGGCGGCCCTCTCGATGACCCACCCGTTCGAGGAGAGGAAGCGTGCGACCGTCGCTTGGACGTTCCTTCCCCATACCAGGGCGCACCTTGATCACCAACGCTCTCGACCGGCGGCGCCCTTTTCGGAACCTGGCCTCGGAGCTGAATGCCTCCCGGTGTTCGCTCGAACCGCTTGGGATGCTTGCTCACTCGCGCATGGATCTGGTTCGCTGCAACGAGTGAACCGTCTCGCTTCCCCCAGCGCGCGGACGCGTTCACTGCGTCCGCGATTGCCGGCCGCTCATCGGCCCGCCGCCGTTCATCCGCAGGACGCGCTCGATCTCGTCGTGGCGGGTGCTCACCGCTCTACCTCTCGGAGGCGTTCCGTCCAGTCCTCCGCGTCGGGGCGGTTCAGCAGTTCGTCGGTCGCGTAGACGGTGTGACCGCGAACGTGCTGTGCGTAGTAGGCGACCTCTCGAAGGACGGAGGCAGGGATGCGCGCTGCTCGCCAGACACGGAACTCGTCATCGAAGAGGACGATGATCGCCGCGTCGAAATCCCAGGACCGGAATGAGGACAGCTGGCGCTCGCCGTTCTTGCGCTCGTTCGTGATGACCCGAGCCTTCACTTGGAGACGCTCGTCGGAAGGGGTTAGGACGTCCCAGCTCTTCTGCGAAGCTGTGGCGAGTTCGCCCTCCGTCGCGCGCTGAACGAGAAGCTCTGCGTAGTCGCCGGCCGGTGCGTTGCCTGATCGGATCACACCGCGTAGCCTCAGCTCGCGGAGTGATCCGCGGGAGAGAGCGAGCAACTCGGCGACGGTCAGGTCTCCGACGTTCAGCGCGCCGGACGGCGGTGCGCGATCTTCGCCGGCACCCACCTTCTCGTCCACAGGAGGCACGGCCGGCACCGCCTCGACCGGCGCGGTCATCCCAGCGCCCTCTGCTGGCCTCGAGTAGAGCGGCGCATACGTCCCCGAGTCTCCCCACAGAAAGAGATCGAGCAGGCGGCACTCGGTCAGATCAATGCCGCGGCGTTGAAGCTCCCCCCGGAGCGCCTGCAAGGCCGGCAACGCTGCGTCGAGTTCGCGCTTATAGCTGCGGATCAGCTCGACGGCGTATTGGGCCTCGTCGCCGGTGCGCCGCATCCCGTCGACCTGACGCAGGTACTTCTCGAGGACGGAGTCGAGGATTGGAATCAATGCGGGGCGCTTCTTGTGGAGCACCTTCGTTTGACGCGCTAGCTTCACCTCCGGGATGCCTTGCATCGCCCGCATGAGGTTCTCAAGCTGCGACCACGGGATCTCGTCGGCAGGGGCAACGAGCGAAGCCGATGTCGGGATCTGGGTCAGCGCCGCATTGACGATGGGCGCCCGCGCGTGAATGCCCGCGATCACCCGAGGCGACATCCGTGCGATCATCGCGTTCGCCACACGGATGTCCGCTTCGATCAGCACGTCGTCTTGAGCCACCGCCGCAAGGTCGTAGCTCCTATAGCTGCTGTCCCTCTCGATGAACTCCAGCGCTGATTCGAGCACGTTCTCGATCCGCGCACCGTTGCGAAGAATGAGCGGTGCCAGAGAGGCGCTGGTCATCGCTGCAGTATCCCCGCGCGCTGGACGGAGTGGACACGGTGTTGATTCAACGCAATACCGCGGTAACATTGGCCGGCGTGCACGTTGACTCGCGAACTGAGCTCGTTATCGCCATCGACATCGCGAAGCGGCTCGGGATCTCACCGCAGCGAGTAAACGTTCTCGGAGCCGGACCCGGCTTCCCGAGGCCGATCGGGAAGCTCGGCCGCTCCACGGTCTGGCGATGGAGCTCGATCGAGCGCTGGGCAGTCGACACCAATCGCCTGCCGGCGAACACGGCGTAACCCAGTAGACGCAGATCCACCGGCACGGTGGGAGCGAGCGCGCCAAGAGGCGGATTCGCTCGCGGTCACCGTTGTCTCAAATCAACAGGCGAAGGAGGACGACGAGGATGGAGTACCGAGTCAATCGCGAGGCGCTAGCAGAGTTCATCGGCCGTCAGGTCGAGCTCGTCGAGGCGGCCTCGATCCCGACGCTACTCGCGGACGTGGTCGAGCTTCGGCTGCGGCACGAGAGCGTCAGCCGCGAAGACGTGCGCGCGCTCTGGCTCGGCGCGGGTCTCGCGACCCATGTCGGGCTCGCGATCTTCGAGGAGCCCGAGCGCTTCGTCATCGCCCACGAGCCAGCCCCGCTAGCTGCCTGAACCCGAAAGGAGTGAAGACCGATGCAGACCACCGCACAACCCGGATACGAGATCGCCGAGGCCGAGCGCCCGCTCTGGCTCGGGCAGACGCCCGCCAGATGGGGAGAGGCCCTGCGAACCGTCGATCCGAACGAGGCTCACGACGCCGCGTCCATGATCGCCGCCGCAGGGCTCGGCTGGACGGTCGAGCAGTGCCCGCTCGAGGCGGTGCTCGCGATCGGGGAGGACGGCGACCCGACCGCGCGCGCCTCTGTGCCGCGGCACGTCGCCAACGTCCGCAGCGACACGCGCGCCGTGCTCGGAGTCGTCGGCAAGGGGTACGAGCCGCTTCAGAACCGCGCCGCGTTCGCCTTCTGCGATGACATCACCGACTCGGGGCGGGCGCACTGGATCGGCGCTGGCTCGACGCGCGGCGGCGCTCGCGTCCACGCGCTGATGCGGCTCGACCGCGACGTCCGCATCGGCGGCGCGGAGAGCGAGGACGTGTTGCCGCTGCTCTGCTTCCGCAACGGTCACGACGGCGGCCTCGCCGTCACCGTCTCCGTTGCCCCGTTCCGGCTCGCCTGCCTGAACGGAATGCTCCTGCCGCTGCCCGACGCGCAGCGGGTCTGGAAGGCGCGCCACACCGCGCACGTCCAGGTGCGACTCGCCGACGCGCGCCGCACGCTCGGCATCGCCTGGCGCTACTACGACGAGTTGGAGGAGTGGGGCGGACGGTTGATCCGCGAGCGGATCGGCGAGGGTGAGTTCGAGCGCTTCCTCCACCGGCTCGTCCCGCTGCCCGAGCCGAAGCCCGACCGCAGCGAGGGCGGGCGCGCGGTCCGCAACGCCGAGCGCGTGCGCGAGGCGATCCGCACTGCCTACCGCGCCACGCCCGACTTGGCCGACATCCGCGGCACGCGCTGGGGCGCACTCCAAGCGGTGACGGCCTACGTCGACCACACGCAGCCGACGCGGCAGACCGCCGGCCGCACCCACGCCGAGGCCCGCTTCGAGCGGGCAACCGAGCCCGCGCCGCTCAAAGACCGCGCGCTCGAACTACTGACCGAAGGAGGGATCCGACCGTGACCGCGACGCTGAGCATGGTTTCACTCGCAAAGATCAAGCCGAGCAACGGCGACAACCCACGCAGCGAGTTCGGGGACGAGCAGATGGCCGAGCTTGTCGCCTCGATCAAGCGGCACGGAATCATCACGCCGCTGATGCTCGCCCCAGACGGAGCGGACGGCTTCACGATCATCGCCGGAGAGCGGCGCTACCGTGCGGCCAAGGCCGCCAAGCTCCGGCAGGTACCGGCGCAGGTGCGCGAGGCGGACGGGGAGGCGCCGACGCTCGCGGTCGCCGAGAACGTGATCCGCGCCGACCTCAGCCCGATCGAGGAGGCGCGCGCCTACCGGCGCTTGGCTGACGAGCACGGCAGCGCGGCGAAGGTGTCGCGGCTCGTGGACAAGAGCGAGCGACTCGTCGGCGAGCGGCTCGACCTCCTGAGACTGCCCGAGGCGACACAGGAGCTGCTCGCCGCGCGCAGGCTGCCGCTCGCGTGCGCGCCGCCGCTCGTCCGGATCGCGGAGGCCGAGCCGTCGCTCGCCGAGCAGACGGCCGCTTGGCTCAGCGAGCGCCCGAGCTATGCGGCCGTGTTCCCGTCCGATCCGGGCGAGTTCGTGGACGACGTGCTCCGCGCCGACTGGGCCGACGAGGACGGCTCGCGGCTACAGTCGGTCGCCTACAGCGTGACCGAGTTCGGCTCCGGCCCGATCCTGCCGACCACCGTTCATGACGAGTACGCGGTCGCCGCGGTGCTCGCCAAGCTCGGAACTCACGCGGAGCCCGTCGCGGCCGCGCTCGCGGAGTTGCCCGAGATCGCGCACGCATCCGAGCATGACTGGTCGGCGCGACAGGCTGAGGGGAGACGCTGGCGGGAGTGCTTCGCGTTGACGGACGCCGACGCGGACGCCGCCCGCGCCTACGGCTGCCTGCTCGAACTGTCCGGCAGGAACGGGCGCAGTCACGCCTACGTCACCGATCCCGAGTGGCTCGCGGATCGGCTCGTCGAGAAGATCGCGACCCATGCGACCGCCACCACCGAGCGCAAGAACCGGGAGAACGAAGAGCGCAGCCCGGCAACATCGGCGGACGACCCCGAGAAGGAGGCGCGGCGGCAGGAGCGCCAGCGGCGATACGAGGAACGCGTCTCCGCGCGTGCGCGCAACCTCGACCTCGGCGCGGCGCTCGCAAAATGGCAGCCGAAGCTCGACGCCGACGCCGTCAAGCTGCTCGGCTCGATCGTTCTGCACCAGCACGGCAAGGCGGCGGCATGGGCGTACCGGCTCTGCGCCGAGCAGCCCTCGACGGAGAACAAGCAGGGCAAGGTGAGCGTGCGTTACCCGCGCGGTGCGGAGGTCGAGCGGAAGCTGCACGCCGAGGCGACCGACGCTCTGAAGCGCGCACGTACTCCCGAGGATGCGCTCGCGGTCGTTCTTCGCCTGCTCGTCGCACAACGGCTCGTCGACACCGGCGGCCTGCCCAACGCCGACCGCCAAGGCGTCTACGAGCCGCGGGAGCTGGCCGCATCGCCCACGCTCGACAAGCTCGCCCGCCGGGTCGCCCCGGCCTCGGTCAAGCAGCACCGCGCCGCGCAGGAGGCCGAGCGAGAACAGCGCGAGCAGGCGTGGCGCGACGACCGGGAGGCTAGGCTCCAGAAGCAGCGCGCCAAGCTCGCCGCTGGCGAGTCCGTCCGCTGCGAGTGCTGTCTCTCGCCGATCGAATCCGCCGCCGACGCGACCGAGAAGGACGGCGCACTGATCCACTCCGGCGACTGCGAGCGGCAGTGGGGCAGCGCCACCGATGAGGACGAGGAGGTCGCCGCATGAGACATCGTCCGGCCGACTTAGTAACGTCAATAGCACGCGAGACGCAGATGCACTTGACCCATAAATGGGTCAAGTGCTACAATGTCGATGTGTTGAGCGTCGCCAAGCTGACGCCGGGGCAGGAGGGCTACTACGAGCGCTCCGTCGCCGCAGGGATCGACGACTATTACGCGGGCAGAGGTGAGTCGCCGGGTGTCTGGGCCGGCCGTGGCGCTCTCGCGCTCGGGCTCGAGGGCGCACTGGAAGATGGGCAGCTGGGAGCGATGATCCGCGGTGAGCACCCGGAGACGCGGGATCGCTTGCGTCGGCGGCATCCTCGTGCACGCAGGATCACGATCGAGCGGATCGATCCCGCAAGCGGCGAGCGGCGGCTCGAGCAGAAGACGCTGCGACCGGTCGCGGCCTTCGATCTCGTCTTCTCGGTTCCCAAGAGCGTCAGCCTGCTGCACGCGCTCGGCGGCGAGGAAACTCGGCGAGCGGTGAACGAGGCGCACAGCGTTGCCTGGCGGGCCGCGTTGGCTTACCTCGAGGACGAAGCGTGCGTCGTCCGCAAGGGCACGGGCGGGATCGCGCGTGAGCATGGTGACGGCTTCGTCGCCGCTGCCTATCAGCACCGCACCTCGCGAGCGCAGGACCCGCATCTGCACACGCACCTGATCATCGCCAACATGGCTCACCGTCCGAGCGACGGCAAGTGGCGAGCCCTCGATGGTGAGGCGATCCTCAAGACCTACCGGCTCGCCGCGGGATACCTCTACGAAGCGCAGCTCCGGCACGAGCTCTCCCGTTCGCTCGGCGTCGAGTGGGCGACACCGCTCAAGGGCTGGGCCGAGCTCGCCGGCGTGCCGCGGAACGTGATCGACGAGTTCTCGACGCGACGGCAACAGGTCGTAGAACGCATGGACGAGCACGAGACGGCGGGCTTCTACGCCGCCAAGCGCGCGGCCGTCGAGACCCGCGAACGCAAGGAACACCTCGACCTCAGCGAGCTGCGCGAGGACTGGCGAGCACGCGCGGCCGAGCATGGACTCGGAAACACGGAGCTAAGTGCTCTCCTCCACCGCGCGAGCCATCCGGAGCTCTCGCCGCAGGAACTGCTGGAGCATGGCCACCGGATGTTAGGTCCGGGCGGGCTGACCGAAAAGGCGACCGCCTTCTCCGATCCTGAACTGGTGATGGCCTGGGCGCAGGCACACGCCCAAGGCGCCGACGCCGACCGGGTGCGCCTGCTCGCCGCCCGGCTCGCCAAGACCGAGGGAGTCGAGCAGGTCGGCGACGCGCCCTTGCCCGGCCGGCCAGCCCGGTACTCCACCGCCGAACTGATCGCGGCCGAGCGAAGCTCACTCGCACTCGTCGAGCGCGGTCATGCAGCTGGCGCTCCGGCCGTGTCCACCGACGCGCTCGAGGATGAAGCGATGCTTTCGCCGGAGCAGCAGGCGATGCTCCGAGCGGTTGCCGCCAGCCCCGACCGGGTCGTCTGCGTCGTCGGGCTCGCGGGCACGGGCAAGACGACCGCCACCCGTGCGGTCGCCGACGCTTTCCGGTCGGCCGGCGTGCCAGTCATCGGAGGCGCACCGTCCGGCGTTGCCGCGGAGAAGCTCCAGGACGAGACCGGCATTCCCTCGACCACCCTTCACCGGCTCCTCCAGACCGAACTGCCGAAGCGCTGCCTGCTTGTCGTCGACGAGGCCGGGATGGCCGAGACCCGGATTCTTGGTCCCCTGCTCGAACGAGTCGAGCGAGCGAACGGCAAAGCTGTCCTGATCGGCGACCCGCACCAGCTGCCCTCCGTCGGCGCTGGCGGACTCTTCGCGGGCATCGTCGAGCGCCACGGCGCGATCGAGCTGGCCGAGAATCGCCGGCAGCACAACCCCGACGAGCGGCGCGCGCTCGAGCAGATCCGCAACGGGCTCGGCCGCGATTACCTCGCCTTCGCCGAAGGCTCGGGTCGGCTCGTCGCCTCCGAGACGCCGCTCGCCACGCGTACTCGCCTGCTCGCCGACTGGTGGGCCGCCGCCCGCAACGACCTGCCCGGCAGCATCATGATTTCCCTTCGCCGCCGTGACGTCGCCGAGCTGAACGCACTAGCGCGCGCCCTGATGGAGACGCACGGCCGCTTGGGCGCCGATCGCCTCCAGCTCGGTGCGGGCGAGTTCGCACCGGGCGATCGTGTTGTCTGCCTTTGCAACATGGACGCGCTCGGCGTCCGCAACGGCACGCGCGGAACTGTTGGCGCTGTCGACGCCGACAGCCGCACGCTGACGGTGTTGACCGACCGTGGCGAGCGCGCCGAACTCAGCCGCGCCTATCTCGAGGCGGGACATGTCCGCCACGGCTATGCGCTGACCGGCCACTCGGCGCAGGGCGTTACGGTCGACCGCGTCTTCGTGCTCGGCACCGGCGGCCGACGACTGCAGGAATGGGGCTACGTCGCCCTCTCCCGCGCTCGGCAGGAAACCCGCCTCTACGTCACCGGCGAACCTCGCGAACGCGAAAACCATTTCCACGACCTCGACGACCGCGACCACGTCACGGTGCTCGCGCAGGCGCTCGAAGAGTCAGCGATCGAACGGCTCGCCGTCGACCAGCGCCCGCTCCCATCGGGTCCTCGACACGAGACCCGCGCCGAGATCGACCGGCCGAGCGAACGCGACCGTTCACGCCACCGGCTGATCGAACAGCAGCGGCTCGTGCTCGCCAAGACCAGGTCGAGGGCCCAATCGAGGCTGGCCGAGGCAGAGAGTGAGCTTGCGAGTCTCGGACCACTCGGCCGTCGCCGTCGGGGCGGTGAGCTCCGTTCAGAGATCGTGTTTCAGGAGCGAGCGCTCCGGATGGCCGACGAGAAGCTCATCGAGCTCGATCGCATTCCCCCGGATCCGCGTCTTTCACATTCGAGTAATGAGCTCGATACCGCGAGTGGGGCGGTTGTGAATCGAGTTCGAGTTCGCGCGTGTGGCGTCGAGCCGCACGGACTGGAGTGGTAGGCCTGCGGCGACGGCTTCACATAACGCGCTGACACCCGCGCCGTACCCGCCGGGCCTCGACTGACGCTTGTGTCGAAGAAACGGGCGCGTCTGCCGACCACGCCGCCCGAGAGGTCCAACCCCCTAAGGGGCCGTTCGAGGTCAGAGGTCGCTAGGGAGTAGGTCGCAGATCTCCCGGACGGACCCGCTTCCCATCACGTACCAGACGGGACTCGGCAGAGTTCGGAGCGGCCAGGGAGTCTTCCGGCTCAAACGCGCGCTTCCGCTTCCAGCATGCGAACGGTCGCGGCTCATCGTTGCTGCCTCCAAGCCGCTTCGTAGCAGTTCCAGGCGCCTGGCGACTCTTGGTAACCGTGGGGCGAACTGGAGCCGCTTGAAGCAGTAGTGCATCATCGATGCACTGCTCCTCTCTGGCTCTCTGGCTCTCGTCACGTCCTTAATGCTCCTCGATTACATCAGGACTGTCTGTGAGGAAGGTCTCGAAACGCCGGCGGGGTTGATCGTCGTCGGCAAGTCGGACTGGGCGTCTGAGGCGGGCCTCTCCGGCTCTCGATAGAAAGGGGCTGGCGCGAGCCGCAGGGTCCAATCCAAGGGGTCGCCGCCAGCCCCAGAAGGATCCTATTCTCGCAGCCGACGGTCATCAAGAGAACCGCGACAACTATCTCTTACGTTTGTTGACAACTATCGATTACTTTTGTATGGTCGCGCCTCCAATCCAAGGGGTCCGGTGCCCGCTCGGTCAGGCCCGGAAGAGTAGCTGCAGATCGACTGGCTGAGCGGAGTCGGCCCACGAGTGAAGGGGGTCTCGTGTCCGAGATCAACCGATCTTCGTTTCGCCGCTGGGGAGGCACACTCGCGGTAGCGGTCATCGCTCTGCTAGCCGCGAGCGCAGCGTACGCGTGGTCTTCGTCGAAGTACGTCGACACAGAGTCGGTTCCGGCTGGCTACGGGCGGTTCGAAGGTGGCACCTACAGCCGCGAGTTCAACAAGGTGTGGCGTCCTACGCCACACTACTTCTGTGTTCACTACCAGCCGGGCAGTCCGCCCGGCAACATCTGCAGTGTCTGGGACAACCCAGTGGTCGACAATCGGAACGCCTTCCAAGTCGATGCTCACTGCGACAACAACGACGACGTTTCGTCCTACCCGGTCACCTGCCTGACCACCCGACCGTGACGCTCCCGCGAGGAGGATCTCAAGTGAAACGCGCATCGATCATGACCGTCCTGGTGGCGGCCGCAGTCGCGGTGGCTATTGCGACCGGAATCGCCCAGGCTACGCGGCACAGCCCGGGCGACGTCGCTCGGTTGCAGACGGCTCTTCCGTTGCCGGTAAACACGCTAGAGGCGTTCGAAAGGGCGCCATCGGCCGCTGAACGCGCTGCAGGCAACAGCTCCGAGGTGCTCGAGGCCGTCCGGCTCCTGACGGCTGCAGACGTCGGCGTTCCTGCAGCTTGGCTACCCGGTGCCGCCCGCGCCAACGACCTTCGCGTTCCTCTGGCGAAGGTCGGTTCGGCCGATCGGAGCGTTTTTATGTTTCGCACTAGCAGGGGGAGACTCTGCTACGGCCTGAGCGGCTTCAGTTCCGGATGCTTGCAAGGTCTCCCAGCCTCGGTACCTGTTACCGCGATGGCTGGGGAACCAGACGCGTATGACGCTGGCGAAGGGCCGGTTGTTTTTGGCTTCGCCCGCAACGACGTCCAGGCGGTAGACGTCATCGTTGCCGGCAAGCCCTATCCAGCAGAGGTCGGCGCGAATGCCTACTTCTTCCAACTCCCAGACAACCGGGTCAAGGCCGCGGCCTTCGAGGCGGTGGTTGCGCACCTTTCCGGTGGGCGCAGCGAGCGCATTGACGTGTTGAGTCCACCAACCGACGCCGGGATCGTTCACGGTAACGGCTAACTGTTCGAGCCGAAGAGGCGAACGGCGCCACGCCGTTCGCCTCTTCGGCGCGTCCGGAGTCGCGATCTGAAGGCTCACCCCGCAGACAAGAAAGTCGCTGCGATGACACACTCTCGCATGTGGGCTGCGGTGTAGCGGCGCAATCGGCGCCGGACACCTAACTGGACGGATCGACGCCGATACTACCCCCGAGCGTGCATTCAGGTGAAGCGAGCTGGCGGTCACCCGAGTGGAGACCCCTCGCATTCAAGCCAGGTACAGAACGGGTACATGAGCTCAGGCACGGGCGGGTCCTGGATGGTCACCCTCTAACGCGCAAACTGCCCCTCTTGCGGGGAGAACCGGGCTGCGCGAGCCCGCCCGTGGACGCGCTCTCCTACTCGTCCGCCCCTCGTCATGAAGGGCTCCGCGGTTCCGAGTCCGCGCGTCGGCTCTCCTTTTCAAGGCGCTTCCGCCCTCTTCCGACTCGCGAGGAGGGGCGTGATAAGCGGTGTGACGAGTAGAGCGCCTCCAACCGCCTTTACGATCCGGTCGTCCGATCACTGAGCCACGAGGTGCCCATGTCCGACTCTCCGTATCACCACTACGAGACGGCGTCCCCGATGCCGCCCGTGGTGGTGGTCGAAGACGAGGACCTGCGATCACGGAGGCACCGAAGAAGAGGGCGACGGGCGGCGCGCCGAAGTGGGAGACGGACGCGCGCGAGCGCGTGAAGGCGAGCCTCCGCAAGTTCAACAAGCCGCTCCAGGATCTCGTCAACCGCGACGCGAACGAGGGCGACACTCGCCTGATCGTGACCGACTTCCTCGAGCACGCGCTCGGCTACGACAAGTACGAGGAGCTCACGACCGAGTACGGGGTAAAGGGCGAGTTCGCGGACTACGGCATCCGGATCGACAAGGAACTGATCGCGTTCGTGGAGGTGAAGCGCGTCGCTACCAAGCTTGCGGCCAAGCACCTCCGGCAGGTCGAGATGTACGCCGTTCGCGCGGCTCCTTAAGGAGACCAACTCGGGCCCGATGTCCATCCGTACCAGTTCGGGCGGGTGCCCGCGTTGGGCGACGATCCGGTCGAGGACGGCGACGGTGCGGTCGGCGTTGATCCGCCGCTCGACCTGGACGGCGAGCGCCTCGCGGGTGTGCTCGTCGACGACGTGCAGCAGCTTCAAGATCCGGCCGTCGCTGGTCGTGTCGAACTGGAAGTCGAGCGCCCACACCTGGTTTGGCCGCTCGGCCCGCAGCCGCCCCGCCGAGACGGTCGAGACGCCGAGCCGCTGCCGCTTGCGCTTCCGCGCCGGCGCGCTCGGCCTCGCCAGAGCCGCTGCACCTTCTTCCGGTTCGCCTGCCAGCCCGCCTCACGCAGCGACGCCCACGCCTTCCGGTAGCCCCAGCGAGGATGGGAGCGCGAGAGCTGGCGCAGCCCCGCCCGCAGCGCCCCGTCGCGGTCGCGGCGGCCAGGCTCGTGCCGCTGCGTCGAGCGGTGCTGTCCCGTGATCCGGCACGCCCGCCGCTCAGACAGCGCGAGACGATCCTGCAGCATCGTCACCGCGGCTCGTCGATCGCAACGACCCGACCGACCTCAGGGGGTCACGTCACTCGAAGTAGGTGGGCTAGGCATTGCCCTCGCGGATCGCGCGCGGACTCTGCGTCAGCCGGTCGGAGTTCGAGCCGCTCCCGTTCACCTTCGCGGATGGAACTGCGTTCTCGATCTGTCGGTTGATCTTCTGCTCAGCCATCGTGTCCTCCTTCGTTCTGCGTGTGGGAGAACCGTTGTCGAAGAACCAGTTGCCACCGTTGTACTGGTAGTGGTTGTAGGTCAACTCGAAGCTGTCGTTCCGACGTCTCGCGTAGTAGTGGAGACCGGCGGTCCCGCTCCAAGAAGAGTACGAGTTGTTCCGAAACGCCAGCCAACTCTGATTTTCACAGCAGATAGTTCCGTTTCGGCTGCCACAGTCTTCGCCAACGCTACTCCCGCGAAACCAAGCGCGGCAGACGTCTTGCGCGGAACTGGAATTTTTCGTGCTGGCCAGTTGCAGATGGAGTTCGCGATGTCGCAGGCGAGCAGGGGAACGTGTCTATGAAACCGTGGAATAGCACCAGAGCAAGAGTCCTCGTCGTCTGCTTCGCTGTCGTAGCTATCGCAGCCTCGTCCGCCGCTTACGCCCTTTCACGCGACGATGGTACGACGCCCGGTGTCGCTGGCTTCCGACCAGCGCGGTCGTCGTCCGAGCTGAAGGCGCAGGCTAAGGGTAAGCCTCGCGGGATGCTGGGCGCCCCGACCTCGCGCCCACGCCAACGTCGGCGTTCCAGGTTGCGCGACGATATGTCAACGGCGCTGAGTGGCTGATGGCGTCGTACACAATGCCGCTGGACAACGGTGCATCATTATGGAAGCCGTACCGAGAAAGGGCCGCGGTATCGGCTGTAGACCCTGCCTCACTCCTTAAGTGGCGAGCCTGTGTTTGTGACGTGGGGGACTCGACAAGAACCTGGAGGTAGCCTGACCGAGTGGGATGTGAGTTGGACAGGTCTAACCGCGAGCACCCGTCCGCAGCGCTCTCGTGTTTACGGATTGCTCGAGCACAGAACTCGATCTTCAGGCCGATGGATCCTTCTTCGCGGTGTTCGGAGAGAGTGTGATGCACAGTGAGGCGTGGCCGCATCTTCTCCGCGGTCTTGACGCGAAAGGTCGGACTGTTGCCGAGCGAGAGATCCGACTTGAAAGCAAGAACGCTCACGGAACGATGATCCAGGGCCCGAAGCCGACCGCGACCTGTACGGGTTGATGGTCGTTGAGGGTGTGTGCTAGAGCGCACTCGCACGACGCCGCCGACGCCTGCGACGAGGCGACGCCGGCGAACACTGGGGACAGATGGATGTCGCTGTTGAAATCCTTCGGGCGAGCCTGGAGCCGCTGATGAAACCGATTGGGTGGGCCGTTACACGGTTCGCAACATCGATGACGCGCGTTGCCAGCCACGGCAATGATATGTCCAGAGTATGTCCGGGAGCTCTGAGAATCAGCTACGTCGCGGTCGGCACGACCTCGCCTCGTGGCGTCGCAGACTGCACCCGAAGCCATGTTCCTCCATCTCCTTCCAAGGTGGTCCAACCACCGGGCTGACCTGCGGAGGCAGGGTTCTGGGGGCATCCGAATCTGCGTCGCACCGGCCCCTGCGGCCGCGATCTCTGTCGCGTCAGAGCCTCTACGCGATGCCGACTGCGGCGAGCACCTCGAAGACGCACTCGCGGGCTGCCGGAGCAGCAACCCAGACGAGCGGCTGGTCGCGATCGGGCGAGCCGTCGAAGGCGAGAGCAAACCGGTCGGAGGCGAGGATGAGCTGTAGGGTCGCGCGAAGTGGATCGCTCGGCTGATCGCTCACGTCGATACGCACCGCGAACGAACAACGAACCGTACGCTCGAACTCGACCCTGAGCAGTAGTCGCCAGTACGGGTGCTTCCGGCCTGGCGTCAAGAGTGCCCACGCCGAGACTACGAAGCCGTCGGGCTCGATCTCGAGCACGCGAGCGAGGTCGAGCACATCGCGCCTCCCTTGCGACTCGATCTGAAGGCCGACGGTCAGCCCGTCCGCCGGGTTGGCGTCGAAGGCCGTCACCGAGACACACGGCAGCGCCTCGCAGGCGAGTTCCTCGAGCTTTCGCTCTAGTCGCTTCGGCGGCAGCTTGGTGAGGTCTTCGAGGATGCTTTTGACGTTACCCCTGCCGCCAGTCGTCGCAGTCGCCGGTCGCGGAACCAAGGACGGAGTTCCACGCGAGCCGGTGCGAGGTGCCCGTAGACGAGCAGGCCGCGGCCGGGTCGCATCTCGCGCAGGACGTTCGCGGGCGCGAGGCTGCGGAGCGCCACCGACTGGGTCGTCGAGCGCCGGCCCTCGGCGCCGCTCGTGGAGGAGAGCTGACTGACCTCCTCATCCCCTAGGAGCCGTCCGACGTAGTCGAGCGTCTGCGCGTCCGCGATCCCGGAGAGGATCACCTTCGCACGGTGGTTCGAGACGATCGTCGGCGCCCGGTCGCGTCCGTAGACGGCGTTGATCTGCGCCATGTCCTGGAAGATCGAGACGAGCTGGATGCCCTGGCCGGCGCCCGTCGAGGCGAGGGTCGCAAGGTCGCGCAGGGGAGCGATGTTCGCGCATTCGTCGAGGACCAGCAGGAGCGGCGGATCGAGCGGCCGGCCGCTGGCGGTCGCCTGGTCGTAGGCGCAGGCGACGATCTCCTGGACAAGGGTCGCGAAGAGCGGCTGGAGGCGGCGCTGCTCGTGAGCCGGCGCGCAGATGTACGCCGTGTGGAAGCCGCCGTCGAGCAGCCGCTCGGCGCGGAGTTCGGGCGTCAGCGCCGACGTGAGAACACCGGGATCGGCGAACGCGCCGAGCACGGTCTCGACGGTGGTGTAGATGCTTGACCGCGTTCGCTCGTCTCGCCCCTTCGACGCCTCGAAAGCATCATCCGCCGCGGGCTCGCCGCCCATCGCTAGGCCCATTTCGACCTCTTCCGTCTCACGCCGATCGACCCAGCGGATGACGTCGGCCATCGTGCCGCCCCAGTGCGTCGCTGCGAAGAGCAGCGGCGCGAGGAGCTTCGCAGCGGCGGCGTACCAGAAGTCCGCATTGTCGACGCCGGAACTACCGCGCCGCCCGCCGGAGACGAGCCAGTCGGCGATCCGCTGCGCCCCCTCCCAGGTCGCGCAGCCTGCGAGTGGTGTCCAGCCCGCACTCGGGATGCCGGTTCCGCCCGTGGGGTCGTAGACCCACACCATCGAGCCGCAAAGCGCGGATCGGGCGATGAGCGTCTCACGCAGCAGGTCCGTCTTCACCGACGTTGCCACCACGGGTCCTTGCCACTCGAGGATCGCCGGCACGGCGAAGCCCGATGTCTTGCCCGTCTGCACCGGCCCGACGATGATGACCGATTGACGTGGCTCGGCGGCGACGAGTCGGCCGTCGACGCGGCCGATGGTAAGACGCCCAGGAAGCGGCTCCCTGACCCGGAGCAATTGGAGATCCCGGCGCTTAGCCCACCTCGCGCTGCCACCGCTCTCATGCGACCCGCGAGCCCGACGGCGATATGCAAACACGCCCGCACCAACGAGCGGAATTAGTGCACCTCCGAGTGTTCCGTAGAAGGCGATAGCTCCGGGCAAGAGCTCGCGCTCTGGTTTGGGCCAGGCGCTTGCGGGCTCGCCGGCGTGATCGCGGAAGCGGACGAGGACACCGCCTATCTCAGCCGGCGGCGTTCCAGGCCAGGTGCCGCCGAACAGGCGACCGGACAGCTCGCCGGTCAGCCACAGGGCGGCTCCCGCGGCGATGAGCGCGCCGACCAACCAGAGCGCGACCGTCTCGAGCGGATGCGGCTCGGCATCCGAGAGCGGAAAGCGAGGAGGTTTCCTGCCCGGGTTCACGCCGCTTTCCTGACCGCCATGCGCGCGTCGGTGTCAACGAGCTCGGCCTCCACGTCCGACAGCCGGTGCTGCACAAGGAACGAGCGCTGGCCGACCTTCCAGAGCGCCCATCCGCGCCGGAGATGCGGCAGAAGCTCCGCTTCCGTGTCGGTGAGTCCGAGGAGCTCGCGCGCCTGTGGAAGCTGATCCGGAGGCTGTGCGTAGACGATCTTCGTCTCGGCGTCGGCAAGGAGCCCCTCGGCCAGGCGCACCTCGCGCGAGCCCTCGGCTCCCACAGCTCGCAGGTCCGAGAGCCGGTGCATGACGACGATGTTCTGCGTGCCGAGTCCACGCGAGAGCTTGAACGACTGCTGCAGCCACTCGCCGATCCCGAGGTTCGAGACGATCCGCCACGCCTCGTCGACGACGACGATGCGCTTCGCGCTGCGCTCGTCGGTCTCCGCCTCGATCATCGCTTGGAGCCAGGCGGTCGCGCAGGTCATGAGGATCCCGAGCGCCGTTGTGTGCGTGTTCAGGACGGAGCGGAGGTTGAGGACGACGAGGGGCGCGCTGAGATCGAGTCCCGGCGTGGTCGGGCCGTCGAACATCCCGTGCAGATTTCCGGAGCAGAGCTGGTCGAGCGCGAAGGCCATCGGTCGCGTCGCGGCGGCGAGCTCCTCGGGCGGCATCGCGAGCGCTTCGGCCATCTCGCCCGGAGCGTGGATGAGCACATCGACCACAGCGGGCAGAGTCGGCTCGCCGGTAGATCGCCGCTCGAGCACGCGCAGCGCTTCCTGCGCTGCGCGCTTCTCCTCGGGAACGAGCGGCCGCTCGAGCGCGGCGGCGGCGACCGAGTAGAGAAGGTTGAGCTGACGATCGTGGCCGCCGCGGGGTGTCAGCGGGTTCAGGCGGACGCTGCCCCCGGGGGAGAGGGCGATCGGGCGAACGCCAAGGGCGCTCGCCAATCTGTCGTACTCGCCCTTGACGTCGACGATCCACGCCTGCCGGCCGAACACCGCCTGTCGGAAGACGTAGGTCTTGACGAGGCTCGACTTCGCCCGACCGACGATTCCGATTACGACGGCGTTCGGGCTCGTGAGCTCCCGGCCGTAGAGCTCCCACGGGTCGTAGCAGAAGGAACCGCCGTAGACGTCCCGGCCGATGTAGGCGCCGCGCCCGCCGAGGCCGCCCTCGGCGACGAACGGGTAGGCGGATTGGATGTGCGCAGTCGTCGTCCGATGCCCGGGCTGGCCGCTGACTCTCACCTCAAGCCCCGGCAGAGCGGCAGCGTGTAGGTGAACGCCTCCTCCTGCTGGCCGTAGAGGCGCAGCAGCTCCAGGCGGGCCATCTGTGCGGCGTGCTCCACCTCGGAGCAGTGCCGTTCGAGCTCCTCTTCAGATTGAGCGGAGACGGTCACGTAGCCCGCGAAGCGGACGGCGGCGTGGCCGTCGGCCAGCTCGTCCTCGCGCCTGATGGTCGCTTCGGCGACACGTTGACGCCTGGCCGTTTCCATGAAGCCCATGCGGCCCCGAAGCTCTCGGTCGGCAAGGTCGCTCGTCCGTGACGCCTCCACCTCGCGGATCGCGCGTACCGGCGAGATCGGCTCGATCGTGACCGCGACCGCGCGGACCATCTGCGCGTGAAGGAGGAGAGGGGACAGGAAGGCTGCTCCGACCTCCGTCCGCGGCCAGCTCGCAATCCAGTACGTCGCATGAACGGCGCCGTCGCTCTTGTACGTCGACCAGGACGCCTCGGTGGCGACAGGCCAGGCGGCGGCTTCGTCGATCCCGTCACGATCGCGATCGGCCGAAGCAAGGCGAGCCAGGCCGGGTCGAGACCAGGGATCGAAGGCGACGCGGAACGCGCTTGCCACCATCCCCGGCCGTAGCGCGCCGACGACGCGCACGTCGGCAGCGGCGAGACGCTCGCCGAGGGACTCGAGCTCGCGTAGTAGGACCGTGCAGGCGCCTGCATCCGCGCCGCCCTTGCCCCCGGCGCGCTTCATGTGGCGCCAGGCGCGCTTGGCGTCGATCTGAAGGCACACGAAGAGCTCGTGATCCCTGGTGACCGTGGGCGCCGAGCCCACGAGATCGAGATAGGACTGCATGGCCAGCGATTCGAGCGGGACGCTGCCGCGGTCCCAGGTGTCGCCGAGGTAGCGCCCTATCTCGTCACCGTCTGCGGGAACGGTTCGCTCGACCCACTGGATCCGGCTGACCGGGCTCCCCTCACGGGCCATGCTCGAGAGCACGCCGCCCCAGGCGGCCTGCCGCGCTTCCTGCTCGGTCCGGTCGAGAAGGCCGAACGAGGAAACCTTGACGGCAAGCGCTGCGGTGTAGGTCCGTCCGCGGCGATCCTTGACGATGCCGACCGCCTCGCCGCGCAGAGGCGCGGCGAGCAGCTCGAGCCCCACTGCCGCTGCCGGCGGCGAGACGACGGGCTGCGGCACCCCGGTCTGCGGCGACGTGGAGAGGTGTCGATTCCGGCCCCGTGCCATTCGGCTGGTGAAGCGGCCGACGATGGGCAGCCATTCGTCGGCAGCCCTCCCGGCGATCGGCCAGAAGCAGAAGAGGATCGCCACCGCGACCAGGCCGAGCGCGGCAACAAAGCCGGCGCCGGGGAGGAGGCGCATCAGCAGCACGCCCGTGGTCAGGCTCGCCGCGAGCACGAACGCCTGCGCGGTCCGGAGGGAGCCGACAAGGCCGCGGCGCTCGAGCGGTCCGAAGCGGTAACGCCGTACTTCCTCGGCCACCGTCTACCTGTCCTCGGTCGGTGGGCGCTTGTCCGATTGAGACTCCGGCGGACGAGTTCGCTGTCGTGGCTCCTGTGGCCGCGACGGCTGCGGTGACGACTCATCTCTGGGAGGTGCCGCGGCCGGCCCGCGCCGAGAAGCAGCCGCGGGCCGCGTCTCAGAAGGCGCGTATGTGGTTCCACCACGACCGCCGGATGGCGAGCCCGAGCGATTCGTAGCGGTGTGCCGGTCCGAGCTGACGTCGCGGGCGGTCGTCGATGACGCTGTCCGCGCACTCTTGCTTGGTTCGGCCCGGCTGTAGATCGTCCCGGCCGTGCCTGGATACCCAGGGGAGGCCGAGCCATGGGAGTGCCGATCCATCGCCTGCCTCATGTAGGAGGCCGGGCTGTGCACACCGGCGGAGCCGGCTGCACCGCTCATCGACGAGCGCTGCATGACGACGCCGGCCGCGGCGATCTCCATCATCGGGATCAGCCGCAGGAGGGCGAACGGTGACCAGGCGGCAAGTACGAGCAGCGCTGCTCCGGCGATCATCCGCTCGAACATCTGCCCGTCGTCGGCACGTGTCGCGCCCGCGTTCGTGATCGCAGCTGAGGCGAGGCCGATGATCGCGACGATGACGAACTTGGCCAGAATCACCGCGATCAGGAACTCGACGAGTCGCCGCGCGTAGCGGCTCGTGGCCGGCCAGATCATCGCGACGAACGTCAGTGGCACGAAGAAGAGAGCGATGTAGATTGCGGCGTCGCGAATCACCATCTCGATCCAGAGCACGAACGCCCCGATCGCCAGGATGGTCGCCCCGAGGAAGACGCCGAAGAGGGGCACAGCCCCGCCGGAGTCGTCCTCGATCGCGTCGCTGTAGGCCCGGCCGACGGACTTGAGGAGGTTGTCGGAGCTGTCGCCGAGTCCTCGCGTCACCATCGCAGACAGATCGTCGGTGATGGAAACGAGCAGGTCGGTTCCCACGACGGCTGCGCCCGCGAGGATGAACGCCATCGGGAGGTATCCGAACGCCGACCGGACCAGGATCCAGGCGTCCTGACGGAGCAATGCCTGTATCGCCGCGAGCAAGAGCATCGGCAGGGCGAGGACGCCCGCGGTGGCGAGCATCCAGCGGTACTGGCCGACAAACCACGCCGCGCCCACGTCAGGACTCGTGGTGGCGTTGATGAATTCGCCGACCTTCCCCGTCACCCAGACGGCAGCGTTGGTGACCCACACCGTGACGCCGCGCATGACGAAGTCGGCTGCGGCGCCAGCAACGTCTCCGGCGAGGTCGCCCGCGACGTCGCAGACGAGTCCAGGACCGGGTAGGTCACACGGGTTCGGGATGCTCGGGATCTGCGCCTGCGCCGGGGGCGCTTGTGCCGCGAACGAGAACGTTGCGACGAGTATCGCGCCTGCCACCCGAACCCAGACGCCGTCGAGCGTGTGCCTACGGCAGCTCACGGGCAAACTCCTCGAACTCCGGGATCGAGGTGAAGAGCTCAGTGGCCTCGGACTTAGCTGCGGAGCTCGGGAGCGGCGGCGTCGGCCCGGGCTCGCTCCGGAGAGCGGCGACCTTCCAGGCCTTGTCCTCCCACACGAGCGAGACCGTTTCCGTACGCCACGACTGCTTTGGCTCAGCGGTTGCTCCGCTGCCAACGATCCCGACGCGCCAGATCGAGACGGTGGCAGCCGACGGGGCGAATCGGTCGACGCGATACCCGAGCGGCGAGGCTCGGAAGATGACGATGGGCTCGGGCGCCGTACCGACGCCGAGCTGCTTCCGCGCCTGCTCCGCGGCGGCAACGTATGCGCGAACCAGACCTTCTCGTGCCTCCGACGACGCAATCTCGGCAAGCCGCTGGCTCAACGCCGCTGGATCGAGAAGAACACGGCCGTCGAGCGAGCCGACGTAGGCGGCCGCAGCCGAGACGGCGCCGTCGCGCGTGCGCGCGAAGCCGACAGGCTTGTGCGTCCCCCTCGCCGGTCGCGCAGCGGGATCGACGTCCGTCACGGTGACGGTCACCGTCGGCAGGCTTATCGCTTCCGGCGAGTTGCCCTGCCGACCGATCGCCATCCCGATCGCGAAGAGCAGGACCGCGGCAAGTCCGAGTGCGATCCAGCTCCGGCGCATGACGCTACCCGACCGTGTTCCCGAGGTCCTCGAAGAACCCGATGATCGCCGGAGCCGCTCCGATGAGAAGCGCCGCCCCAGCGGACACGAGCGTGCCTCGCTTGCCGACTCCGGCATGTTGGTAGTTGCCCGCGTGCGAGCTGAGAGCCCAGACCGCGGCTGAGATGATGAGCCCGGCGAGTGCTCCGAGCAGCGCCCAGAACGCAATTCCGCCAACGAGCTGCTGCAGCGCCGAACTGCCTGGGAGGCCGCGGGCGTTTGGATCGCCACCAAGCCTCGTGGCGCCGAGCAGGGTGATGAACAGCGGTTGCATGACCTACTCCCTCCTCTCTGATCGATCGGTGAACTCGGCCGCGATCGCCGCAGCGAGCTCCAGGAACGCCTGGCGCGTCCTGCGTGCCAGCTCTTCGACCACCGCCTCTGAGCCTGTCTCGAGATGTGCATCCCACGGAACGCGGACGGTTGCTCGGCAGCGCCCTGCGAAGTGCTCCTCCACGCGATCGACATCGACGAGACCGTTGGTCGCGCGCACGCCGTTGACGACTCCGACGGCACCGGGAACGAGATGCGCATAGCCGTTCGCCTCGAGCCAGTCGAGAGTCGAGCTGGCGGCCCGCGCGCTGTCGAGGCTCGGCGCGATCACGACGACGATCTGGTCGGCGGCGTCGAGAATGCCGCGGGTCGCCGACTCCAGCACGCCGGTGCCGGTGTCGAGGCATACGAGGTTGTAGTGGCGCTCGAGCAGGTGAATCGCGCGGCGGAACTCTCCGTCGCCGAGCGCCTCGGTGACTCGCGGATCGTCGTCGGCGGCGATGACCTCGAGTCGGGTTGGAGCTTGTGAGGTGTAGCCGCGGATATCCGCGTACCGCTCGATCTGTTCGGCGTCGGCGAGCAGGGACGCGACGGTTGCCGATGTCTCGCGTCGGACGCGGTGTCCGAGCGTCCCGGCGTCGGGATTCCCGTCGAGCGCGACGACCCGGTCGCCGCGGTAGGCGGCGAACGTATGGCCGGCGAGTAGGCATGTGCTCGTCTTGCCGACGCCGCCCTTGCGCGAGATGAACGCGATCTTGCGGCAGCCGTGGATCGGCGACTTCACGCGCGCGATCAGCTCACGCTGCCTGTGTTCCGCGGCGCTCGGCGCCACACGCACGAGTCCGCCCGAGAGCCGGAAGGCAGCGAGGCGCCAGCCCGAGCTCGGGCGTCCTTCAGCCGCTGTGCGAAGCATCCGCTCGGGCGAGAATTCTGCGGCCGTCCGGCGCTCCGTAGCTTGCCCGTCCACCGATGTTCGGGTCAGCACAGCCGACCCTACTGTGCCTCCGCCTTCCTCCCGTTGCTGCGTGGACGCTTGTTGGGGACTGAGGAGCTGGACGGGCTGCTCGTCGTCCGACCAGAGCCCGAGACTCGCTGGTCGGTCGCCGTTATCCTGGGTCATGTTTCCTCCCGTGGATCTACTGGCATGCGACCATAGCAGATGATCCACTGTCATACCAGTAGAGCCGATGCACCTGTCAGGAAGGCCGCGTATCATGCGAGAATCGGCGCTGCGGCAGTGGATCGCCTGCCGCCCAAGAATGAGAGGAGTAACCGCTCGTGAGACCGCGACAGACCGCGTTGGGACGGCTGCTGCAAGAGAGACGCGCGTCGGCCGGCTTCTCACGGACGCGAATCGGAGAACTCGTCGGCATCAAGGCGGGCACCATCGAGGGCTGGGAGTTGGGCCGGGTCGCTAGACCTCCGATCCACGACGTGCTTCGGCTGTCGCACTTCCTGCGCATACCGGCGGACGAGATCCAGCGAGCCGTCTTCGATGATGCTGGCGAGGCGCCGGCGGCCGAAGAAACGCCAGACCAGGAAGGGAGACAGAAAGCTCGTCGCAGGCGGAGCCCGGGGGCAGTGCCGTTACTCGAAGCGGCTTTCAGACTCCTCAGCTGGAACGAGGCAACCGCCGCGGAAGCGCTCGGTACCTCGCCCGAACAGGTACGAGCTTGGCGGTCCGGGTCGGAGCAGATGGCGTTCGCCGACTACATGACCCTGACCTCGATGATCGGCGTGGCCGCGGCCCAGGCAATGAAGGGTGGCGACGCCCGTATCGCGGACCTCGCGGCTGCCGCCGAGACGCTCGGCGTGAGATCGACCGAGTGATCCTTCGCTGCATCGAGTGCGGGCGTGAGAGCGCCACCGGACGTCGCTGGCGCGCCTATCTCGCCCCGATCCGCGTGACGACGATCCTCCCGACGTGGCGGTGTACTGCCCGATCTGCGCCGAGCGTGAGTTCGGCAGCTTCGGAGAAGTCGGCGACGCGTCCGGCGAAATCGAGACGTCTTAACGCCGGGCCTGAAAGTCGGCAGCGTTCAGTCGCGACATCGAAACTATTCGTCCGCCCGGACATAGAAGAGGATGACGGTGTGAGCACCGGTCGTCGCTGGCGCAAGCGTGCTCATAGAACACTCGCAGGTTGTGGCGATCGCACGGCGACCTGCTCTGGATATCGAGTCTGTCGCCATCGAGTCGATTCTCCCAAGTGTGTGAACGTCAAGAAGGTGAACATCCTCAGCGTCAGGTTGGACGAGTCTCTCGACGGCGGGGCTCTGGCTCCCGCAGGCGAGAACGAGGCCGGCTTCCGTCACGTCCCAACCTCGGTGAGTCGCGTAGGGGCCTCAACGGATCGCCAGCTCGGAGCCCAACACCCTTAGGGCTATCCCGGTAGGGCGAGTCGTGCTTTTTTGAAGGCGATCAGTCCGCAGGCGAGCTGGAGCAGGGCGAGGTGGTTCTGCTCCTTCTTCGACCAGCGGATCAGAAGCGCCCGGTTGCGGTTGAGCCAGGAGTGGCAGGCCTCGACAACCCAGCGGCGCGCCCGCCAGCCGGGCGTGCGCAGCTTGAGCTTGATCTCTTCGCCGCGGCTGCGGACGTGCGGCGCGAAGCCACGCTCGATGCTGAGCTCGTGCACCCAGGGGTAGTCGTAGCCGCGGTCGAGGCACAGCCCCTGCGGCCGCTCGACGCTCGACACTGGCCGCTCGATCGGAACCGAGGCGAGGGTCGGCTCTAGGAGCATCGAGTCGTGGCGGTTTGCGCCGTCGTGCGCCACCCCGATCGGGACCCCGCCCGCCTCGCAGAGAAGCGAACGTTTCGCCCCCTTTTTGCCCTTCAGTCGGATTGGGTCCGGTCTTCGCCCCGCCCAGCGGTGCCTTGCCCAGCGCCCCGTCGGCGGCCAGCCACTCCCAGTCGATCCCGACCACGCTGTCGTACTCGAGCAGCCCCTGCCGCCAGATCTCGTGGAACACGCCCGCCTCGACCCACTCCTGAAAACGCCGGTGCGCCGAAGAGGAGGAGCAAACCGCGGTCGCATTCAAAGCGTTCCACTGCATCCCCGTCCGCAACACGAGCAGGATCGCGTCCATCGCGTCCCGATCCGGCACCCGCGGCCGGTGACACCCCAACGGATGCGACGGCGGAACCGGCAGCAACGCCTCCACCCGCTCCCACAGCCACTCCGGCATCCGCCACGCTCACCAAGCCCATCCCTACCTCCCTCCTCGGATGACAAGGAAGGCGTTCGCCCTCCAAGAGCGGGTCCCTACTCCGGTCCTATCGAGATAGGCCCTTAGAGGACCGAGTCGGCTTGTGATCGTCGCCACCGGTCACGACGTCGAGCCATACATGAGCGTCTACCCCGGCTCGGACAAGGTCAGCGGCCCGGAAGGCATCCTCCTCCGAAGTAGCGCCGTCAGCTACTGGCACGGCGAGGGGACAGCGGTTGCGTCGGAGTCAGTCGAGATCTTCGGCGCCCAGCAGCGGGCCGAGCGTCGCTGCGCGATACCGGAATTCCGATCCCGGAGAGGGATCTGAGCCCTACCACTACGTCTTTGGGCGGGAGGAGTGGTTGCTGGTGCTGGCCGGAACGCCCACCTTGCGCCACCCGCAAGGTCAGGATCAGCTCGAGGCCGGCGATCTTGTGTGTTTGTGTGCCTCCCGAAGGCCCGAGGCGAAGCGTTCGCCACCGCTCCGCCTCGCGCCCATCAGACGAGCCTCCGCTAATGCGCTGGCCCGCCCCACTCCTGACGTATCGATGTCCCGTCAGCGAATCGTGTGATGACCGCGTCGACGCCCTCAGGCGGGAAACTCATGTCGGCCGCTTCCCAGAAGACCACATCGTTCCGCTGAAGCGCGTTGTGGACGCCACCACCATGGACGACGACATCGACTGCGGTCGCCGTGCGTGGTGCGACACCGACGACCGTGGTTGGGACGTTTGTGCCGCGGTGAACGACCACTGCACTTGGGATCGCCCGATCGAAGCGCATGACGCAACCACCGGACTGCTCTCCAACAAGGACGATGAAGCACGCCGCGCCTTTGGTGGTCGGATAGAGCCAGACATCAGCGCTCTGGCGACCCAGCCGGCTGGCGGCTAGGACCACCCAGTCAGCCAACGCCGCACCTTCGAGCGATGCGTTTCGTCGCTCCATGAATGCGCGGACTGCGGCTGGGACGGTGGCTGGAGGCGAGCCACCATTCGCGAATGCGGCGATCTTGCCGGCCGCACCATTGCTGGGAGTCGTTAGCGATAAAGGTCTTGAGCCTGCGTCGCGGGCAATCACCGCCGCAACGACGGCGCCGCCAAGGGCCGCGACGATCAGCAGCGCGACTTTAAACCTCAGAGAACTAGCCATCGGCGTCTCCTTAAGGAACTGTGGTGTCACAATTGAACGGGTTACCATCACCCGATGTCGCGTCGTAATCGTTGCATTCAGCTCTCCTCGGGCCGATTGTCTGGCCCTGCTCGACCGGGCTTAGGTAGCTGCGCTCGAGCCACGTAAGGTTCCCGTCCGAGTCGTAGTACTTGGCATCCCATCGCGATGACGTCGGATGGTAGACTTTGTTGTAGGCACGGTTGAGGTAACCGTCCGTCGCGCCGCCCTCGTGGACGAAGTTATAGGTCGTCCCTTGAGCGTAACGGTACCGCGTGTAGGCCGAGGCGATGGCCGTGGACAAAAGAAACATGAGGATGCTCGCAATCAGCGTAGCCCGCCACGTCAACGTGCCACCTCGGCGGAAGAAGCGCTTCATGACCCTCCTTTAACGCTCGTCGTATCTTGCCGACGATCTTCCGTGTCGCCGACGCCCGACTGTTGGCAGCGATCAGGCTCTCTATGGTGAACGACGCCTTTGAACGCGCCTGAACCAGACACCCAATACCTCCTCCTGCATGAAGGCGGAGGCAAGAGCGATCGAAACGCTAGGCGGCGCCGCTTCCCACCGCCTGGCCGCGCGACGATCATCACTCAGCCTCTCTCAATGTTCGCGACACCTGCGCGCCTAGGAGTCTTGACACTTGCTCCCTTACTGGTAGCTGATAGCGCTGGTGTCTTTATCCGTCTCAGAGCACCTCCTCTCGTCCGCTAACATGACTTCTGTCATTACCATAATAACCCCTGTCATCGCACATTGCAGAAACAGTATGAGCGAACGCGCTCGCAAAGTGCGGACAATTTGTGCGCCACGCAATCTGCACATCCCGTCGAAGGCATGCACATGCTTGAGCTCAGATCTTCCCGGGCGAGGCAAATTTCCGCTGCGGTCTGCCTCTCCAGAACTCCTCTTTAGCTGCCGGCCGCGGTGCTTACCGAGGCGGACGCTGCCGAACTTGTGCCAGATCGCCGGATCCGGCGGTCGCGAGATCGACAAAGCGAAGTACTGCAGGCTCTCCCTCGGTGGGACGCCGCCCGCAGCGGCGACAAGTCGCGAGCGGTCGGGGCTGATGCTCCACGCGTGCGCGAACGGCCCTTGCGAATCGCCGGGCCGGACGGAACAAGCCGGACAGGGTCGTACGGCACGAGCACGTTCATCTTGGCCCCGTAGCGAGGCGGATAGGTCGTCCACCTTGCCGCTCGCGGGCGACACAACCACGAGCGTCAGAAGCATTGCAGCAAGCACGCCGCGTCGATCCTGATGGCTTAGGCTTCTCAACCTTGCCGCTCCCGCTCCATCTCTTCCTCGAGAAGCTCAGCGAGTCCGGCGCCCGCGTCCTCGATCAGCTCGCGCACGCGGCCATGGGTCTGCTCGTCCGTGAGGTTGAGAAGGTCAGTGTACGCGATGTGGGCCGCCTGAATCTGCACGTTCGCCCGCGCCAGATCCTCATTGGCGCCGGCAAGTTCGTCGCGAACGCGCTCCGCGGCGGCAAGCGCACCATCGAGATGTGAGTACGCGTTCTCGGCGCTGCGGATCGAGGCGCTCGCTCGAAGAGCCATTGCGGCGCCGACGGTGACGCTCGCGATCAGGCCGACGAACACGAGCCCGCCGGCGTCGACGCGGAGGCCGTAGCCGGCGACGGTGAGCGTGAGGGCAAGGGCGGCGAGGGAGAGGAGCAGAACGGGTCGCGAGCCGGCGGGATGATTCGGGATGTTGCTCCTGACTCGAAGCCGGATGGGGCGGTCGAGGCGGAGGATGACGACGAGGGCACCGAGAGTGAAGATCGCACCGCCGAGAGCCCAGCCGAGGTTGGCCCACTTGTTCTGCGTGTACTGGCCTTGGACGGCCGCGTACCCGTAGATGAGGTTGCCGATCGTGAGCGGGATCTCTCCTAGCCCGACGAGTGCCATGGAGCGGGGCAGTCCCTCCCACGACCCGAGGGCTGCCGAGACGAGCAGCATCAGGGTCACGATGCTGAGCAGCGGCCGGTTCAGCGTGAAGAGCGATTCGGCGGAGACGCCGCGCTCGAGGCTCTGCCGGATGAACGGCGCTGCCAGCGTCACGCCGGCGGCGACCAGCACGCATGCGTCCAGCGCGGCGAGACGGAAGGAGATCAGCGATCGCAGCGCGACCACAATCGCGGCGATGACGAGCAGAAGGGCGGGGACAAAGAAGGCGTCCCAGACGCCGGGCGGCTCCGGGATCACGCGCCCACCGGCGAAGTAGTAGACGTACCAGACCACCGTGCCGGCGAGCCAGAGCGTCGCCGCGCTTGCCAGGAGCAGGAACGGTCTCCGCAGATTCGCGGCTGCCCGCGTGTACGCCCACCAGCCGAGGAACGGGACGGGCACCACGAACAGGATGAACGCCAGGCTTACGAGCGTCTTCGGTGCTCCGGCCACCGCCGCTACGAAGTGAGCCGCATAAAGGATTCCGAGCAGAACTGCACCCAACCGGAACCGCCTCTCCGCAGCGGAGAGCTGCGGACTGAACGGACTGCGCCCCTCGGCGATCACTCTGGAAGACCCCCCCTTCCCGGCGATCCTTACCCGGTGTCTTGACCGGTGGCAGGGATTCTACTGCCACATCTCGCTTGAGCCGGTGTATCGTCTGCTGTCCCGCGGGCACAGGGGATCATCGGGCGCGATGACTTCGCCAACCACTGACACAGAGCACGATCCGGTCGAACTCCTCCGAAGCCTGATTCGGTTCGACACGTCGAACCCGCCGGGCCACGAACGAGAGTGCCTCGAGTACGTCGGCGGGATCCTCGGCGAGGTCGGGATCGAGTCACGCTTCCTCGCGCGCGATCCGGAGCGTCCGAATCTCGTCGCTCGGCTTCCCGGCAGGGGCGATGCGCCGCCGCTCCTTCTCTACGGCCACGTCGACGTCGTGCCGGCGAACGCGTCCGAGTGGAGCCATCCGCCGTTTGCCGCCGAGGTCGTCGACGGTGAGATCTGGGGAAGAGGAACGCTCGACATGAAGGGCGGTGTCGCGATGCTCGTGGCCGCCCTCCTGCGCGCGGCGACCGAGCGGCTCGAGCCGGCGGGCGACTTGATCCTCGCGCTCTCTCCCGACGAAGAGAGGGGGAGCAAGTTCGGCGCCAAGTACCTCGTCGAGGAGCACGCAGGGCTGTTCGAGGGCGTCCGCTACGGGCTGAGCGAGTTCGGCGGCTTCACCCAGTGGACCGGCGGGCGACCCTTGTATCCGATCCAGGTGGCGGAGAAGCAGCGATGTCTCATCCGCGCGACGATCCGAGGGGAGGGGGGCCACCCTTCAACCGTCGTCCGGGGCACGGCGGCCGCGAAGCTCGGTCGACTGCTCAGGACTCTCGAG
The DNA here is from genome assembly GCA_037721555.1 of Gaiellaceae bacterium. Taxonomy (GTDB): domain Bacteria; phylum Actinomycetota; class Thermoleophilia; order Gaiellales; family Gaiellaceae; genus Gaiellasilicea. Next base: position 47,991 of record JBBJOI010000017.1, read on the forward strand.
AAGAAGCGGCTGCCCGTGCACGTCACGCCGGTCTTGCGCTCGATGGTGGCGGCGATGGCGAGCGGCCTACCCGTCCACGAGCGGCTCGCGCTGCGCCCGGCGCTCGTGCCAGCGCTGACCGACCGGCTGCTGGATCTGTTTGGGAAGGACGGCGACTCGCTCGATCCTCTCCTGCACAACATGGCGACGCCGACAGTCATTCGAGGTGGCGAGAGCACGAATGTCGTCCCGACCGAGCTCACGGTCGACCTCGACGGGCGCGTCCTTCCTGGCCAAACCCCGCGCGACCTCGTCCGCGAGCTCGAGGCGCTCGTTCCCGGCGTCGCTCAATTCGAGATCGTCGAGGAGGAGCCGGCGGCGAAGGCGGAGCCGGATCTGGCCCTGATGCCGATGCTCACGAAGATCATCAACGAGAAGGAGCCCAGCGGTACGCCGTTCCCGATGCTGCTGCCCGGCTACACGGACGCGCGCTACTTCAGTCAGCTCGGAATCCAGACCTACGGCTTCCTCCCGATGCGGCTGCCGAAGCACATCACGACGGCGCTCATCCATGCGCCCGACGAACGCATTCCCGCAGGAGCAGTCGAGTTCGGCGCCGACTGCGTTTACGAGGCGATCCGCCGCTATCGCGTCTAGCAGCGGATCAACGGGATAGCAGTAGATCACCTGTTAGAGTCGACACACAGTGTCCAGTGTTGCCGCCCCCATCCCGAGCGCGAGGGCCGGCCGTCATGCGGGAGCGGCCGCCCTCGCCGGCTTCGCGCTCTTCCTGCTCGTCGTCATCGGCGCGCTCGCGGGCGGGCAGGTCGGGTCGAGCTCGTTCTCGCCGTCGGCTGTCGCGATCGCCGACATCCCGGCGAACTACCTGGCCGCCTACCAGAGTGCGGCGGCTCGCTACGGCGTCGACTGGGCGGTTCTCGCGGCCATCGGGAAGGTCGAGTGCGACCATGGCCGCAATCGAGCTTCCGGTTGTAACCCGCCAGGTTCGGTCAACGGTGCCGGCGCGACGGGGCCGATGCAGTTTCTCGGTTCGACGTGGCGTCGCGGGACGCCGGCGATGGCGGTTCCGACGCTCGGTGCGGCGACGATCTCGATCCGCGCCGGGTATGCGACAGACGGAGACGGCGATGGCTTGGCAGACGTCTGGAATCCGGCTGACGCCATAGCGGGCGGCGCGCGGCTGCTGCGCTCGAACGGCGCGCCAACCGACTACCGCCGAGCGATCTACGCCTACAACCACGCCGGGTGGTACGTCGATCGGGTAATGGCCCAAGCGGACGAGTATCGCGGCGCCTTCGCGCCCGGCGCGGCGGGCGGCGCCCGCGCGGCGCTCGCGTGGGCGGTGTCGCGCGTCGGTCGGTTCACCTACAGCCTCGGCCCGCCGACCGATCGCGGCGGTTCGGTTCAGGACATGCAGACGCGTGAGCCGTCGAGCTCGACGTGCGACTGCTCGATGTTCGTTCGCTGGTCGATTGCGCAGGCCGGCATCGACGTCGGCCTGACGACCGTGACGCAGTGGACGGCCAACGGATTGCTCCCGGACAGCGAGTCGGCGGCCACGACACCAGTCGTCTCCCGCGGCGTCGGTTCGAGTTCGCCGTCGGGCGGCTATCGACCCGGCGACATCATCTTCTTCGGCCACGGTCCGGGCGGCGAAGGGCACGACGCGCTCTGGCTCGGTAACGGCCAGATCGTTCAGTGCTCCTCGAGCGGCGGCGGCTCGAACATCCGACCCCTCGCCGGCTACGTCGCGCCAACCGGCTGGGTTCGCTGGCGGGTGGTCACCGGGTAGCGGGGAGTTGGCATGCGCTCTACAGCTCGAGCCCGCGGCCAACCTCGAGTTCGGCGATCCGCCGCATGGCCATGAGTTTGGGTATGTCGTCTTCGCGGCCGAGGGCGGAGATCATGCGGGCGAGGTCGCCGACGGAGGCGATCGAGGAGCGGACGCCTTTGCCGAGGTATTCGCGTGTGGCGGCTCGTCGGAGGTCGTCGTAGCCGCGGGTTCCTTCCGGCTGAGGGACGATCTTCAGCTCGCCGAGGTTAGTGCTGAGCGCGAGCACTGGCTCCGGGGAGGTGTCGTTTTGAAGCGGTGTCAGCTTCTTGCGATCCGTTCGGCGGGCGTCGAGTTGGTCGAGTGCGAGGTCGAGGCGGCGCAGGTTCTCGTCGCGCATGGGGGGAACGATGTCGAGGCCGTTGGTCATCTCGTCGGCGCCCTGGATGATGCGGGCGAGGCCGCCGACGACGATGTAGGTGACGCGGTGGCGGTCGAGCGTCTTCAGCAGGCCGAGTGGATCGAAGTTCTCAGCCACGGCGGGAATCCTGTGCCGCGCGATTAGCGAAGAACCGCTCGAGGCGCCGCTCCGGCGAAAGGATTTGCATCTTGTCGAGCGTTTCGTGGTTGGTCGTGTCGCGCGGGATCAGGACGAGCGGGAGGTCGTAGCCGCAGGCTTCGACGATCGCGAGCAGGTTGTCGACACTGGGGGAGACGGCGCCTTGCTCCCAGCGGGCGATCACGGATCGCTCGCGTCCCGTCGTCTCGGCGAGTTCGGTCTGTGTGAGCCCCGCCCGAAGGCGCGCTTCCCGGATCAGCTGTCCGCCTCTCACGGCCGCCATGTAACCACAGAACTTGCAAATCAAGCTAAGACCCATATAAGCTACGCGAGTAGTGAGTGTGTCAGACCGGACGAAGTGGGTCTGCATGTCGGTCTTGAGTCGACCGTCTTCACAACCCCCGGCGACGGAAAGTCTCGTGCTCGTGCCGATCTCGACTGAGGTTCCGCAAGCGGTCGTAGACCGCCTCCGCGCGGCTGCGTTGCATGTCGGAATACGGCAGGGCGACATGATCGCTCTGGCGCTCGACGCCTTTCTCGAGGAGGAGGGCTTCTGAGGCGGTGACCATGCAGGAGCAGCTCAGCGTGACGGACTTCTACACCGATTTCGTCCTGCCAGCCCTCTCCGAACGCCTCGACCAGGCGTTTCCCGAGTTCGGCTGGCGTCGCGACGCGCGCGGCTGGATCGCAACGAACGAGGAGCACACGCATTCCAGGCTCGGCGTTCGGGCTGAGCGCGTCGTCGCCCACGGACCAGCGCCGCGAGGCTTTCTCGTCCACGGCGGCGTGCCGACTCTCTGGACGGCCTACGTCAGCGGCGGCCCCGTTCCTCGCGGCGAGGAGTTCGTTCGCGTGGTCAAGGACCTCGCGGCTCGTGCTGGCGTCGATTCCGGGCCGATCGAGCGTTCTGTCCCACGCGACCGCCGCGCCGACCTGCTTCATGACTTCTTCGAGCTCTGCAAGGCCGAGTTCTTGACCGGCGCGGGTGCGGAGGCGCGCTCGTATCTCGGGCGGCGCGACTTCTCGAATGATGCGATCGAGGGCTTGGGCCTCGGCGTCGTCCCAGCGGCCTCTCGAACAAGAGAAGAGCTCCGAGATGGCGGGTACAGCGAGGCAGAAATCGCAGCCGCCGGGATCGTCGCGGATTCGCGCTGGCCCGGACGGCTATGCGGGGGTTGGCGAACAGAGCACGGGCGCATCGGCACGCTCTGGGCTCGGACACTCGAGAGCGAGACCGCGGCCGAGACCCGCTACCTGTACCTCCGCGGAGCGAGTCGAACGAATTTACCGCCGTACGGTCTCGCTGAGGTGCTCGTAGGCCCGCGTGATGTCCGTCGCGAGCTCGCTCTCGTAGAGGGCTTCATCGACTTCCATCAACTCAGAGCGCGCGGCTTCGAGAATGTTGCGGCGCTGGGCGGAACGTCGACGAATCCGCGAACGTTCGAGCGACTCAGCGAACTCGGTGTCGAGGTGGTGACTCTTTGCTTCGACCGTGACGGCCCCGGGCGCCTCGCGGCTGCGCGCGGTGTAGAGCAGGCAGCACGCGCGCGGCGAAGCCCGTCGATCCTCGTCCTCGACCCTGAACGCCTCGCACCGGCGAAGGATCCGGATGCTCTCGTACGCGCTCGGGGCATCGAAGACTTCAGAAGTCGACTTCAGGAGCGGGAGTGCGGGATTGCCTGGCGAGCGTACGAGGTGCTCGGGGGGATCAGCTCTGAAGCGGACGCTTCGAACCGACGTAGTGCTCTGTCTACGGCTGGCGCCTGGCTCGGAACTCTGCCGCCGCGTCTCGCGCTCGAGCAGGAAGACGCCGTCCAAGCGGTTGCGCGGCGGTGTGGCTATTCGCCGGAGGCGGTCGAGCGCGCGTTTCGTGCTCGATTCTGGAACGACAAGTCTCGATCCATCGAGCGGCACGAGCAACCGGAGCGTGTCGATGCAGGAAGAAGCTTAACGTGATCGACGGGTATAGCTCGCAAGCGCGGCTCTCGCAGCACGATGACCCTGGCCGACAGACCGCCCCGATCGAGCCGTGGATCGGCGTAGGGGATCTGGCATTGGCTCTCGGCGTTTCGGCTGACTGGGTGTACGAGAAGGCGGCTGCCGGCGAGTTGCCGTCGTACAAGTTCGGCGGTCACCGCCGCTTCCGCGTCAGCGAGGTCGAAGACTGGGCGGGCCAGCGCGCGAGTGGGAGGATGGGCGGATGACGAGCCCGATTGCCGCGAGAGCGTTTGCCTGATGGCTCATGTTCGACGACGTCGGAGCGCCGCCGGGCCTCGCTTCGACGTCTGCTGGCGCGAGAACGGCCGCGATCGCTCTCGAACCTTCACCTTCCGCAAGGACGCCGATCGATTCCGAACCGACATCGAGCGGCGCGTACAACTCGGCGATCTCTACGAAGCGCCCCCGATCACGCTCTCGGCCGCGCACGAGTCGTGGAAGGAACGCTGGCGGATCGACAAGGCTGCCTCGACTGTGCAGCGGAAAGAGGAGGCGTGGCCGCATGTGCAGGCGCTCGAGTCGGTGCCGCTGGCGGCGCTGACGCCGGCCATGCTCGAAGACACGATTGCGGCCGCCGCCCGTGTTGCACCCAGGCAGGCGCAGCTCGCTCTCGGGACGGTAAAGCAGGTGCTGCGCGACGCGATCAAGCGGGGCCAGCGCGTAAACCCGGCTCTGCTCGCAGTGAAGGCTCCTCACCACGAAGAACGCGAGCCGGTCTTCCTAGACGCCGCCGAGGTCAAGCGTCTTGCCTCCTCGTGCGCGCAGCCTCGCCTCGTCATGTTCGCAGCCTTGAGCGGACTGCGACTCGGGGAGGTGGTCGCAGTACGGGACAGCGACATCGACCTCGAGGACGGCTGTGTGCTCGTCGCGCGCGCGGCGAGGAAAGGCGTCGAGAGCCGGACGAAGACGAGGAAGCGCCGGCGCGTCTACCTGTGTGCCCCTGCTCTCCGGGCGTTGCGCGAGCAACTACTGGCACGACGGCCGAACGACCAAGGGTTCGTGTTTCCGTCGCCACGGTCGGACAGTGTGTGGAACTCGGACAACTTCCGCGCCGACGTGTTCGCCAAGGCGGTCAAGCGCGCAGCGGCCAAGGCCAAGCCGGCTCGTCGCGCCGACCTCGAACGGCTTGAGTTTCACGATCTGCGCCACACGTTCGCATCGCTGATGATCGCTGCGGGTGCAAACCCACTCCAATTGGCGGAGGCGTTGGGGCACACGGACAAGAGCGGACGCCCGGATCCGACGCTCGTCTGGAAGCGCTACGGCCACCTGTATCCAGGCTCGACGCGCGAGGCTGCTAAGGCGCTGGATCGGCACCTAAAGGCTGCCGCGTCGTGACTGGTGCGGGATCAGCGCGGGATGTGGGATCCGGCATTCGCACCTGCTGAAGCAAAATGCCTGCAAATAGAAACGGGAGCGACGGGACTCGAACCCGCGACCTCCGGCGTGACAGGCCGGCGTTCTA
>JBBJOI010000084.1:0-4234 GCA_037721555.1 Gaiellaceae bacterium
CACACAACTCGTGGGGGGGGGTGGGGGTCAAAGCCTGGCGAGACCTGTGGGGGGGGGGGGTGGCGGCCCCCGACCTTACAGCGTCTCAGAGCGTCGCTAGCCGCGCGGGCGACCGTCGACGAGTCGACCGGTGAGCGTCCACCCGCCGTTGTTGAACCGCATCATCGACTGCTGGGAGATGATGAAGCGATCCGTCGGCGTCGTCTTCAAGCGAACGCCGGGGAGGGCGAACGGGCTCGTCTCGTTCAGGCTCGTGAGCGCCCTCATCAGGCCCTCGCGGGTTGGGTTCTTTCCGGCCTTGTACATGGCGCTGACGAACGTGTGCGCCTTGGCGAACCCGTAGAAGTTCAGCGAGTCGGTGGGGCGACCGCGCGGGTTGTACTTCGCCATCAGCGTCCTGTACTGCTTGACCGTTGCGTCGTTATCGAATCTCGGTGCCGCCGGGTCCTTCAGGTACACGGCGCTGATCGAGCCGTTCACCGTGTCGGCACTCGACGCAGCCACCGCCGTCGTCATGAACGTCTCGGTGGCCGAGACCGAGTTGACGTAGATCTGTGCCGGCTTCCAGCCGAGGGCCCTGATGATCGCGTAGCTCTGAATCGTCGGCCGCGGCGTCACGAAGATGATCAGCGTGTCCGCACCCGACGCCTTGAGCTTGGCGAGCTGCGAGCTCGGGCTCGGGCTGGTGACCTCGAACGCCTCCTCGCCCACGACCTGCCGCTTCACGTTCGCGGTGCCGAGAGCCGACTTGAAGCCGACGAGGTAGTCCTTCCCGTAGCTGTCGTTCTGGTACAGGATCGCGATCTTCGCGTTCTGCTTGTTCTGCCGGATGTCGGTGCCGTAGAGGCGCCCCTCGGCGATGTAGTCGGGCTGCCAGCCGATCGTCCACGGGTACTCCTTGTACGCGGTGCCGAACTGGCTGGCGCCGGTGGAGACGAGGACGTGTGGCACCTTCGCCTGGTTGAGAATCGGCCGGACGGCCTCGTTGACCTCGGTGCCGAGCGAGCCGACGACGGCGAACACCTTGTCCTCCTGAATCAGCTTTCGCGTCAGCTGCACCGAGTTGACGGGGTTGTAGCCATCGTCGTAGATGTTGAAGACGATCTGACGGCCATAGACGCCGCGCTTCCCATCGGGGCCTCGGCGGGCGTTGATGTAGCTGAAGTACGCCTTCATCGCCTGCGGGATCGGCGCGTAGCTCGACGCCGGGCCCGTCAGCGGGAACGTTCCCCCGATCTTGATCGTGCGCGCGGTGATACCGGGCGCCTGCGCCGCAACGTCGGCTTTCGCGAACGCCGCAGGAATTGCGAGTACCAACGCTCCCAGAAGTGCCAGGCCAGCGAGTGAGACCCTACGCATGAACCACTCCTTCGTTAAAAAGACATACGGCCGCTGCCGGCCGAGATTACTCCCTCCCAAGTAGTTAGACAACGACGGAGCCCGGAAGTTAGGGGCGATTCGTCACGAGCGCGGCCGCATCGGTGACGGGCGCGCGGCAGACGAACCGCTCGCAGACGTAGACGGCTGTCTGCCCGCCGACCCGAGTTTTCCCTGCGAGCAGCGGAACTCCCTCTGCCGGGCCCACGGCGACGACCGTGTCGGGCGCCCACTCCTGCAGGGCGGCGCGCGCCACCTCTGCGTCGAGGTCGCCGACGATAGCGAGCTCCCGCGGCGGGCTGAACCAGAGCCCGAGCGCGCACAGAGACCAGCCGAAGGCGGATGGAGCCCGCTCGAGCGCCGGCCTGAGCAGCCGGAAGACGGCTACCGCCCGCCGCTCGAGCTCCTCGTCGCCGTAGATGCGGGCGAGCCGGAGCAGGACGTGGGCGAGCATCGAGTTCCCGGACGGGAGCGGATGATCGTCCAATGGCTTCGATCGGGCCACCAACGGGTCGCGCTCACGATCGGCGAGGAAAAAGCCGCCGCGCTCGTCGTCGCCAAAGAGCTCCACGGCGAGGCGAGCCAGCCGATGTGCCTCCTCGAGCCAGCGGAGCTCCCCGGTCGCGACGTGGAGCTCGAGGAGCCCATGCGCGACGTTCGCGTAGTCGTCGAGGAACCCCGGCCCGCTCGTGCGACCGGCGCGATAGCTGCGCAACAGACGTCCGTCGCCGTCACCGAGGCGCGTGAGCACGAAGTCGCCGAGCTCGGTCGCCGCGTCGACCCAGTCCCGACGCTCGAGCCGCCGGCCGGCCTCCGCGAGCGCGGCGAGCGCGAGGCCGTTCCAGGAAGCGATCGCCTTGTCGTCGCGGAGCGGCTTCGGGCGCAGCTCGCGCTGCTCGAGGAGCCGGCGCCGCAGCTCGGGATCGAGGTCGCCGCGGATGATCGAGCGCCCGTGCTCGAAGGGCTCGAGGAACTCGGCCGGAACGCCTTCCTCCTCGGTCCAGGTGAACGTCAGCCCCTCGACGCCATCCGTGTCTGCGTCCTGCGCCGAGGCGAAGCCCCCTCCGTCCAGCCAGAGCTCGCGGAGCATGTACTCGACCGTCTCCTCGACGATCTCGCGGTAGCGCGACGTGCCCGTCACCTGCCACGCGTGCAGGTAGGCCGGGACGAGCAGCGCGTTGTCGTAGAGCATCTTCTCGAAGTGCGGCACGAGCCAGCGCTCGTCGACCGAGTAGCGGTGGAAGCCGCCCCCGAGCAGGTCGTACATGCCTCCGAGCGCCATCCCGTCGAGCGTCGCCGTCGCCAGCGCGAGCGCCTCCTCGTCTCCGGTCTGTACGTGCCGGCGCAACAGGAACTCGATCGTCGGCGCAGGTGGAAACTTGGGGGCACGACCCCAACCTCCCCACGCGCGGTCGAAGCCCTCACGCAGCCCACGCGCGGCGCCGGAGAGCAAAGTCTCGGTGAGGGGGTCGGCCGACGGCTGGAGCGTGCTCCCATGTCGCACGGCCTCGACGAGCTGCGCCGCCGAGCTCGCCACGTCCGAACGGCGGTCGCGCCACGCCCCGGCCAGCGCCTCGAGCACCTGCCGGAAGCTCGGCAGTCCGTGGCGCGGCTCCGGCGGGAAGTAGGTGCCGCCGTAGAACGGTTCCCCGTCGGGCGTGAGGAAGACCGTCATCGGCCAGCCGCCTTGACCTGACATGGCGACGACCGCATCCATGTAGACCGCATCGAGGTCGGGACGCTCCTCCCGATCGACCTTGACGTTGACGAAACGCTCGTTCATCACGGAGGCCGTCGCGGGATCCTCGAACGACTCGTGCTCCATCACATGACACCAGTGGCACGCTGCGTAGCCGATCGAGAGGAGGATCGGCCGGTCTTCCTCGCGCGCCCGCTCGAGCGCCTCGTCGCCCCATGGGTACCAGTCGACGGGGTTACCGGCGTGCTGGAGGAGGTACGGGCTGGTCTCCTGCGCGAGCCGGTTCACACCAGCACCTCGCGGACACCCCGCAACCGTGTCCGTACGAGCGTGCCTGCCAAGGACGAGTCGAGGGTGCAGTCGAGCGGCCGGTCCAACGGGGCGAGCGCAGTTGCGACTGGCCGGCCGGCGATCAACTCGGCGAGCTCCGCACGGGAGACTGCGTCGGCACCTGCAACGTGAAGCGGACCGGAGAGCGGTTGTTCCGCGAGCTCGAGCAGTGCTGCCGCGAGGTCGCCCACCTGAACGGGACTGCGGCGCTCGTTCGTGTAGAAGGCGTTCGCCGGGTCGAAGGCCGCATGCTCGTGCTTCGAGGGTGTCGTGCCGCCGTAGATCAGAGACGTCCGCACGAGCAACGCATCCGGGTGCGCAGCGGCGACACGGGCCTCGGCCTCCGCCTTGGCACGGCCGTACTCGGTCACCGGCGACGGCGGATCGTCCTCGACGTACGGCGCGCCCTTACGGCCGTCGAAGACGACGTCGGTCGAGAGGTGGACGAGCCGCGCACCCACCCCCGCAGCGGCTCCCGCGACGTTCTCGGCGCCGTCGACCGTGACCGCCCAGGCGTCCGGTCCCTCCTGCCGGTAGGCCGTGTGGAGCACCACATCGGGACGCACACGTTCGAACAGCGTCCGCAGTGCCTGCTCGTCCCGGATCTCGACCCGCTCGATCGACGCGCCGGGACTCCGACGGGCGAGCTCGGAACCGAGGTATCCGGTCGCACCGGTGATGTGAAGGCTCACCCTGGCAGGCTATCCCGCAGGCGAGGAGCCTAGGGGTGGGCGGCGCGACGAGCTCGCAAGTGGCGGTACGTCTCTACCGCGGCAGTGACAGCGAGCGCGATGCCGAACGCGAGGAGGAGTCCCTTCCAGGGCTCCT
>JBBJOI010000003.1:0-174764 GCA_037721555.1 Gaiellaceae bacterium
CGAGCGCCATCTGCGACGGCCCGTCCTCGCCGATCGAGACGCCGGCGTGCGAGCCGCAGAGCTTGATCGTCGCCTGCGAGATCGCTGCCATCCGCACGAAGTCGTAGGCGCGAGAGAGGAATGCCGCGAACGTGGATGCGAACGGCTTCCAGCCGATGATCTGCATCCCGACCGCCGCTGCAACCAGCTGCTGCTCGGCGATATACATCTCGAAATAGCGCTCGGGGAACGCCTTGCCGAACACTTCGGAGAACGTGGAGTTGTCGACCTCCCCGTCGAGCGCGACGACGCGCGGGTCGGTGCCCCCGAGGCCTGCGAGCGCGTCCCCGTAGGCCTTTCTCGTAGCGACCTTCGAGCCGACCTCGTACCGCGGCCACTCGCCGCCGCCGACGTTGAAGCGATGTGCCTTACCGGACGGCTTCGGCACCTCGACGCGGTCGTTGCGGACGCCGCCGAGCTCCTGCAACGCCTCCTCCGCGTCTTCGGCGGACATCGCCTTCCCGTGCCAGCCAGGCTGATCCTCGATCTTCGAGTAGCCCTTGCCCTTGAGCGTCCGCGCGATCACCGCCGTCGGCCGGCCCTTCGTCCCCTCCGCCGTCTCGTAGGCATGGTGGATCTCCTCGACGTCGTGCCCGTCGATCGTGATTGCGTTCCAGCCGAAGGCGCGGAACCGCTCGGCATACGTGTCGAGATTCCAGCCGTGCCGCGTCTCCCCGCGCTGGCCGAGCCGGTTGACGTCGACGATCGCCGTGAGGTTGTCGAGCCCCTCGAACGACGCGGCGTCGAGCGCCTCCCACATCGATCCCTCCGCCAGCTCGCTGTCGCCGCAGATCACCCAGGTACGGAACGGGAGCTGATCGAGCCGCTTGCCAGCGAGCGCAAGCCCGACACCGATCGGGAGGCCCTGGCCGAGCGAGCCCGTGGCGACGTCCACCCATGGCAGCAGCGGCGTGGGGTGTCCCTCGAGCCGGGATCCGAACTGCCGGTAGGTCATGAACTCTTCCTCGGAGATCACGCCCGCAGCCCGGAAGATGCCGTAGACGAGCGGCGAGGCATGCCCTTTGGAGAAGATGAGCCGGTCGTTCGCCGGGTTCTTCGGGTTCTCGAAGTCGTAGCGGAAGTGGGCTGCAAGGAGGACTGCGGCGAGGTCCGCAGCCGACATCGACGAACTCGGATGCCCGGATGTCGCCTTGGCGCTCGCACGTACGGCATCGACTCGAAGCTGCTGTCCCAGTTCTTGCCAGCGCTCGCGCTCGTCCATGCCTTCGTCTCCCCTCTGAGTGGGTTGTCGTAACCTAGCGGGCGATGAAGGTCACGGTCGCATTCGACCACCGCGGGGTCAAGCTCCGCGAGCGGGTGCTCGAGGAGATCGTGGCGCTGGGTCACGATGCGCTCGACCTCGGCACCGACAGCGCCGCCGTGCCGGTCGACTACCCGGACAAGGCCCGGGAAGTGGGCGAGGCGATCCGGGATGGCCGGGCCGAGCGAGGCATTCTCGTCTGCGGGTCGGGTGTAGGGGCGTCGGTCGCCGCCTGCAAGCTCCTAGGCATCCGCGCCGCGATCTGTCACGACGTCTACTCCGCCCACCAGGGTGTCGAGCACGATGACATGAATGTGCTCTGCCTCGGCTCGGAGGTTGTCGGCGCCGAGCTTGCGGCCGAGCTCGTCGGGGCATTTCTCGCCGCGAGCTTCAGCGGGAGCGAGCGCCACGTGGAACGCTTGAGGAAGGTGCAAACGATGGAGAGGGAGAGATCGACATGAACAGGTCACGGCTGGGTGAGCTGAGCGAGCAGGGCGTCAGCATCTGGATCGACTCCCTGTCACGCGGAATGCTCGAGACGGGGGAGCTCGAGCGGTTGCTCAACGAGGACGCCGTCGTCGGTGTGACGTCGAATCCGACGATCTTCCAGAAGGCGATGGCCGACGGGAGCCGATACGACGAGCAGCTGCGCGAAGTGATGAAGCACGAGGACGATCCGACGGAGATCTTCCTCCGGCTCGCGATCGAAGACATCAAGGACGCATGCGATCTCCTGCGGCGGGTCTGGGACGAGGGCGGAGGTCAGAACGGCTATGTCTCGCTCGAGGTCGAGCCGGGGCTCGCCTACGACCGCGAGCACACCTTCGAGCAGGCGATGCGGCTCCACGAGGAGGTCGACCGGCCGAACCTGTTCGTCAAGATCCCGGCGACGGAGCCCGGGCTCGGCGCGATCGAGGATTGCATCTCGCAGGGGAAGTCGATCAACGTGACGCTGATCTTCTCGCTCGAGCGCTACAAGGCCGTCGTGGAGGCCTACGTGCACGGGCTCGAGCGGCTCGTCGAAGCGGGCGGGGATCCGTCGACCGTCGCCTCGGTCGCGAGCTTTTTCGTCTCCCGTGTCGACACCGAAGCCGACCGGAGGCTCGAGGAGAAAGGGAACCAGGCGCTGCAGGGCAAGCTCGCGATCGCGAACGCGAAGCTCGCCTACCAGCACTACCTGGAGGCGTTCTCGGGGCCGCGCTGGGAGGCGCTCGCGTCGAGGGGCGCGACCCCCCAACGGTGTCTCTGGGCCTCGACGTCGACGAAGAACCCTGCCTACCGCGATGTGATCTACGTGGAGGAGCTGATCGGGCGGGACACTGTCAACACGATGCCTGCGGAGACGATCGCCGCCTTCCAGGATCATGGTGAGGTGCGCGGCGAGACGCTCCTGGAGGGGATCGACGAGGCGCGAGCGCTAATCGACGAGTTGCGCCGAGCTGGCGTCGACTACGACGAGGTCGTCGACACCCTGGAACGCGAGGGCGTGCAGAAGTTCGCCGACTCGTTCGAGGAGCTACTCGACGGCATCAGCGCCAAGCGTGCGGAGCTTGCGGCGGCGTGAGCTCTCCCGATCCAGGGATCGCCCAGCGGATCTGGGCCTATGACGCGAGCCTCTGGACCGGGTCCGACGAGGATCGCTGGCTGGGGTGGCTCGACGTCGTCGAGCGAGTGCGGTCGCGAACGGGCGAGCTGACGGCTTTCGCGGAGTCGGTCGGCGAGCAGTTCGACAACTGCGTGCTGCTCGGGATGGGTGGTTCGAGCCTCGCGCCCGAGGTGTTCCGGCGAGCGTTCGCGGCCGAGTCGTTCCACGTCCTCGATACCACCCACCCGGAGGCCATTCGCCGGCTCGAGCGGAGTGTCGACCTCGACCGTACACTCTTCCTCGTCTCCTCCAAGTCGGGCTCGACGCTCGAGACGCGCTCCCACGCGGACTACTTCTGGGACCGGTGCGAGGGCCGCGGCGCGCAGTTTGCGGCGATCACGGACCCGGGCTCGGAGCTCGAGCGGGTTGCGATCGAGCGCGGCTTCCGCGCGGTCTTCCCCGGCGAGCCCGAGATCGGGGGCCGCTACTCGGCGCTCTCGAACTTCGGCGTCGTCCCGGCGGCATTGATGGGCGTCGACGTCGACCGGTTGCTCGACCGTGCCTACGAGATGGTGGAGGCGCTGCGGCTCGAGGAAGGGAATCCAGGCCTCGACCTCGGCCTGCAGCTCGGAGACGGTTGGCGGGCCGGGCGAGACAAGGTCTGCCTCGACGAGCATCCGTCGGGATTCGGCCTGTGGGCCGAGCAGTTGCTGGCGGAGTCGACGGGGAAGGGCGGCAACGGCCTCGTGCCGGCGCCGGGTGAGCCGCCCGAGGGTGCCGATCGCCAGCGAGGCGAGGTGCGGCTCGCCGATCCGTACCAGCTCGGCCAGGAGTTCCTCCGCTGGGAGTTCGCGACAGCAGTGGCGGGTCACGTGCTCGGGATCAACCCGTTCGACCAGCCGGACGTGCAGGCCGCGAAGGACAAGACGGGCGAGGTGCTCGCGGCGGGGGAGCCGGACGTCGAGCCGCGAGGCTCGCTGGAGGAGCTGCTGGGAGGGGTTCGAGAAGGGGATTACGTCGCGATCCAGGCCTTCGTCGATCCTGCCCGAGCCGACGAGCTGCAGCCGCTCCTCGACCGCGCGCACGAGACCGGCTGCGTCGTCACGTGCGGGCTAGGCCCGCGCTACCTGCATTCGACGGGGCAGCTGCACAAGGGCGGACCGAACACGGGCCTCTTCGTCCAGGTCGTCGACGAGGTAGGCGAGGAGCTCCCGATTCCTGATCGCGACTTCGGTTTCGGCCGGTTGATTCGGGCACAGGCCGCCGGCGATCTTGCGGCGCTCGAGGAGCGGGGACGGCGGGCAATCCGACTACAGCTGAAGGAGGTCGCACACCTATGAAGATCGGCATGGTCGGGCTGGGCCGGATGGGCTCGGGGATGATGAGGCGGATCGAAGTGAACGGTCACGAGGTGGCGACCTACGATCCGCAGGTCGATTCGACCGCGAAGACGCTGCGCGGCCTCGCGAAGCAGCTCGAGCCGCCGCGGCACGTCTGGATGATGGTGCCGTCTGGAAAGGTCACAGAGGACACGTTCCGGAAGCTCGTAGGGATCCTCGAGCCAGGCGACACGATCGTCGACGGCGGCAACTCGAACTTCCACGACTCGGAGCGGCGCTACGCCGAGGCGCGCAAGCAGAAGCTCTCCTTCGTCGACGTCGGTGTCTCCGGAGGCGTCTGGGGCTTCGATGTCGGCTTCTGCCTGATGGCCGGCGGCGACAAGGCGCCCGTGAAGCGGCTGGCGCCGATCTTCGAGGCGCTCGCGCCTCCGAACGGCTGGGCGCACGTCGGCGCGCCGGGCTCGGGGCACTTCGTGAAGATGGTTCACAACGGGATCGAGTACGGAATGATGCAGGCGTACGCCGAGGGGTTCGAGCTGATGAACCAGTGCGAGTTCAAGCTGGATCTCTCCGAGATCGCCGGCATCTGGCGGTACGGCTCGGTCGTGCGGTCGTGGCTGCTCGAGTTGCTGCACCAGGCGCTCGAGGAGCATGGGGACAATCTCGACGACATCGCTCCCTACGTGGAGGACTCGGGGGAGGGACGATGGACGATCAACGCCGCGATCGACAACGCGGTGCCGCTGCCGGCCATTACGGCCGCGCTTTACGGCCGTTTCGCGTCCCGGCGCGAGATCAATTTCGCCGCCAAGGTGCAGGCCGCGCTGCGGAACCAGTTCGGCGGCCACGCAGTCCGCGCGATCGAGGAGGCGAAGGAGAGCCCGGATCCGCGCGCATGAGCTCGCACACGCGGGCAGGGGCATGAGTGTGACCGAGAATCCGCTGCTCGAGGGGTTGAGGCTCCGGCGCCGGCCGGAACCGTGCGCGCTCGTCATCTTCGGCGCCTCCGGCGACCTGACGGCGCGCAAGCTCTTCCCCGCCCTCTACTCGCTGGCCGTGCGGCGCCTGCTGCCCGAGCGCTTCGGTGTGATCGGCGTCGCGCGCACCGAACAGACGACGGAGCAGTGGGCAGCGGCGATGGAGGCCGCCATCAAGGAGTTCGCGCGTGACGAGTTCGACGAGTCCGTTTGGGCCACTATCGCCGGCGGCCTGCGCTACGTCGCCACCGACTTCGCCGACGACGAGGGGCAGGACGCCGTCGCGGCGCAGTTGAACGAGTTGGACGAGGCACGCGGGACGGAAGGGAACCGCGTCTACTACATGGCAGTCCCGCCGGCCGCCTTCGAGACGATCGTGAACGAGCTGGGCGAACGGCGCGACAGCGTCAAAGAGGGCGCGAGCGGCTGGACGCGGCTGATCGTCGAGAAGCCGTTCGGACACGACCGGGCCTCTGCGCAGGCACTCAACGAGACGTTGCTGCGCTGGTTCTCCGAGGCGGAGGTGTTCCGGATCGACCACTACCTCGGCAAGGAGACGGTGCAGAACATGCTCGCGCTTCGCTTTGCGAACGGCATCTTCGAGCCGATCTGGAATCGCCAGTTCATCGACCACGTCCAGATCACGGTCGCGGAGTCGATCGGCGTCGGAGGCCGCGCCGGCTTCTACGAGTCGGCCGGCGCGATCCGGGACATCTTCCAGAACCACCTGCTCCAGCTCGTCGCGTTGACCGCAATGGAGCCGCCGATCGACTTCACCGCGGACTCGGTGCGGAACGAGAAGGTCAAGGTGCTGCGCTCGCTGCACACACCGGGACCGAAGTCCTTCCTGCGGGGCCAGTACGGCACCGGCCTCGCCGAGGGGATGGAGGTGCCGGGCTACCGCGAGGAAGAGGGGGTCGATCCCGACTCGATGACCGAGACCTTCGTCGCCGCCAAGCTCTTCGTCGACAACTGGCGCTGGGCGGACACACCGTTCTACGTTCGAGCCGGGAAGCGGCTTGCACGTCGTGAGACCACGATCGCGATCCAGTTCCAGCGGGCGCCCCACCCGCCGTTCGCCGAGATCGCGGGCGACGGGTTGCGTCCGAACGTCCTCCTGATCCACGTCCAGCCCGACGAGGGCGTCTCGCTGGCGATCGGCGTCAAGGTGCCGGGACAGGGGATGTCGATCCGCACGGTGCACATGGACTTCCTCTACGGCGGCGCGTTCCGGAGCGGCTTGCCGGAGGCATACGAGCGGTTGATCCTCGACGCCATGCTGGGTGACGCGACGCTCTTCACGCGCGCCGACGAGGTCGACGAGCAGTGGGCGCTCGTGGACACGGTCGTCGCTGCCTGGCGGCGCGACCGGCCCGTCTTCCCGAACTACGAGGCCGGCACCTGGGGGCCGCGGAGCTCCGACGAGCTGATCGAGCGGGATGGGCGAGCGTGGCGCAGACACTGACCGACACGACGCTGGCGGCGATCGAGCGCGCCCTGATCGAGGAGCGGGAAGTAGGGGCGCAGCGAACGAGCGTGATGACGCACGTCGTGTGGGCGCCTCCGGACTGGCTCAAGGCGGCAGAACGCACCCTCGCCGGTCTCTCCGAGCGTCATCCGTCCCGAACCGTTCTCCTGACGCCGGCGCCGCGGCGCAAGGACGGCCTCGACGCGGTCGTCGACGTCCGGAAGTTCACCATCGAGGGGTCGTCGCGCGCGATCGGGTCAGAGGTGGTCGAGCTGACCCTGAAGGGTTCGCGGGCGAAGGCACCGGCGTCGATCGTGACGCCGCTCTTGATCACCGACCTGCCCGTGTTCTGCCGCTGGCGTGGTGAACCCGACTGGCAGGCTCCCCAGCTCGAGCAGTTGGTCGCGGTCGTCGATCGGTTTGTTGTTGATTCGTCTGAGTGGGAGGGGCTGCCGGAGGCGTACGGGCAGCTGTGCGGTCTGTTCGACCGGGTCGCTGTCTCGGATGTAGCCTGGGCGCGGACGGAGCCGTGGCGTGCTCGTTTGGCGGGGCTGTGGCCCGAGATTCGTCGGATCGGAAAGCTCGAGGTGACTGGCCCGCGGGCGGAGGCGCTGCTGCTGGCCGGTTGGCTCCGTTCGCGGTTGCGCCGCAAGCCGGAGCTCGTGCACCGGCCGGGGAAGACGCTGCGCCGTCTTGTGGTGGACGGCGTTGCGGTCGAGGCGCCTGCGGGCGATCCGGCGACGGCGAGCGAGTTGCTGTCGGAGCAGCTCGACGTCTTCAGCCGCGACCCTGTCTATGAGGCGGCGGTCAAGGCTGCCTGAGCGGCGCGCGGGCTGAACCGTCTCAGAGACGAGCGGCGACGGGACTAGCAGCGGCCGAGTGACGGGAGTGTCAACCGTTCGTGACAAAAGCGCTCGTCGCTCGACTGCGGTAGCGGCTAGCCGCGAAGCAGGGGCAAGTCCCCGCCGAAGAGGCCGTTCGAAGACACGGGATCCTCGAACTGGCCGCCGGCCTCCTCGACGATCACTCGGATCGCTGCCATGTCCCACACAGCAAGTCCTCGAGCGTCGACGGCGATCTCGGCCGCGCCCTCGGCGACGAGCATGTGCGCCCAGAAGTCCCCGAAGCTGCGGAGGTGCCAGGCAGTGAACGCCCGCGGAGGTGCTGGGCGGTCGAGCGCGACGAGCAGGGTGGCGTTCTCGAGCCGGTCGATTGCCGAGACCGAGATGCGCGCGCCGTTCGCGTATGCGCCGCCGCCGCGGCTCGCCCACCAGCGACGCCCGAGTGCCGGGGCAGAGACGACGGCAACACGGTCGGCGAAGGCGATCAGCGTCGCCCAGATCGGGATGCCGCGCGTGTAGTTCCGAGTGCCGTCGATCGGGTCGATGATCCAGCCGCTCGTGTCGTCCCCACCCTGCTCCTCGCCGAGCACCGGCTCGCCGGGACGATCGCGCGCGAGCCGCTTGCGTAACGCGTTCTCCACGGCCCGGTCGGCCTCCGAGACGGGGGTCAGATCTGGCTTCGTGTCGACCCGGAGATCGGCTGCGCGGAAGCGCGAGAGGCTGATCGCATCGGCGTCGTCCGCCAGTGACAGAGCGAACGCGAGCTCCGGGCTCATCCGGCCAGCGCCGCCTCGATCAGCGCTGCGGCAGCAAGCACGAGGGCGTCGCCTCCGGCCGGGCCGACGAGCTGCAACGAGGCGGGAAGCCCGTCCTCCGCCGCACCACAGGGAAGTGCCAGGGCCGGGAGGCCGACCGTGTTGAAGGGCAACGTGAAGCGGATCAGCGCCTCCCTCACGTCGAGGTCGCCGATCCTGCCGGCGCCGATCGGCGGCGCCACGCAAGGGATCGTGGGCACGAGGAGGAGGTCGAGGTCGGCAAAGGCCTCGTCGACCCGCTCCCGGTAGAGGTCCCGCTCCCGGCGCGCCTGCTCGACCTGCGCGTCGGTGACGCGGAGGCAGGCCTCGACCTTGATCGCGACGTCCTCGCCGTAGGCGGAGCTCGACTCGGCATACAACTCGCGGTGCACATCCGCGACCTCCCGCTGGAAGAGGTGGGCCGGTCCCTGCAGGAGTGGCAGCTCGAGCGGGCGGCGATCCGGAAAGTGCCTTGCCGCGAGCTCGACCTGCTCACGCACAAGCGCGCGCGCGTGCTCCGTCCAGGCGACTCCGACCCGGAGCTCCTCGAGCGAGCGCAGCTCGTGCCGCTCGAAGCCCGGTACGAGTGCCTGCATCATTGCGACGCAGGTCTCGACGTCCCTGGCCATTGGGCCGGCATGGTCATAGGTCGCCGCTAGCGGCCAGCAGCCGTCGAGCGGCACGAGGCCGTAGGTGGGCTTGAAGCCGACGATCCCGCAACAGGCCGCGGGGATCCGGATCGAGCCGCCGGAGTCAGTGCCGAGAGCGGCGTCGGCAAGTCCTGCGGCGAGGGCGGCCGCGTTCCCGCCGCTCGAGCCTCCGGCGACGCGGCCCGCGGCGACCGGGTTCGGCACGACCCCGAAGTGCGGGTTCTCAGAGGTCGTGCCGTAGGCGAACTCGTGCAGGTTCGTCTTGCCGACGTTGACATACCCGGCCGCCTCCAGCCGGCGTACGGACTCCGCGGTCTCACTCGGAACGTGCCCGGCGAAGATGGCCGAGCCGTAGGTCGTCTCGAGTCCCGCTGTGTCGAAAAGATCCTTCACGGCCAGCCGAGTCCCACTCGGGGGCGACTCTGGTCGGGCTAGGAAGATGGACACCGGTGTCGGGCCGCGCCACGCGGCTTCGTGGTTCTCCGGAGATGGTTCAGTCGAGGGCGAGGTAGAGGAACGCGACGCCGACCGTGCCGGCGAAGAGCAGCACGAAGACTCCGAACAGGAGCCAGCCGAGGATCAGGTTCTTGCGCTCGACCTCGGGAGTCAGGTCCCTCAGAAAATCACCGGGTCGAGGGCGGCCGCGACGAACAGCAACGCCAGGTAGGCCAGCGAATAGTGGAAGAGGACGCCGGCCCGTCGACGGCTCGGCTCGCGCTGCAGTTGCCATGCGAGCCAGAGGAACGCGGCGCCGAGGGCGGCGGCGGCGGCGACGTAGACCGGGCCGAACCAGAAGCCGACGAGGAGCGTGAACGCGACCAACGCGAGCGAGTAGAGGCTGATCTGCCGCGTCGTCTCCACCTCTCCGCGCACGACGGGCAGCATCGGCACGCCGGCCTTCGCGTAGTTCTCCCTGATGAGCAGCGCGAGCGCCCAGAAATGCGGTGGTGTCCAGAGGAAGACGATCAGGAAGAGCCAGAGGGCGGGCAGCGCGAGGTCTCCGGTCGCCGCCGCGTAGCCGACGAGGGGCGGGACTGCCCCGGCGGCTCCGCCGATGACGATGTTCTGCGGCGTCGCGCGCTTCAACCAACGCGTGTAGACGACCACGTAGAACAGGTTCCCGACGAGCGCGAGCAACGCCGTGAGGACGTTGACGGCGCTCGCAAGGAGGACGAACGAGAAGGCCGAGAGCACGAGCCCGAACTCGAGTGCGCGCTCGGGAGCCACACGTCCCGCCGCGACCGGCCGTCTTTCGGTCCGCGTGCCCATCAGTCGGTCGAGGTCCCGATCGAGCAGGTGGTTGAGTGCGCTGGCGCCGCCGCAGGCGAGGGCGAGGCCGACCATGGCGGCGGCGAACGTCCCGGCCGGCGGCGCGCCCTGGGCCCCCACGAACATCCCGGCGCCGCCGGTGAGGAGGAGCAAGGACATGATGCGCGGCTTCGTCAGCGTCACGTAGTCGCGCCACGGAGCAGAAGCCGCGCGTCCGCCGCGGACCGTCTCGGCGCAGAGAACGAGTGCGGCCGCAAAGGCAAGTGCCGCGAGCGCCGTGTGGATCCCGGGTGCGGTGACTGCCGCAGCTGCACCGAAGAGCGTGAGCGCGGCGAGCGCGGAGGGCAGCAGGCGACGGTAGGCAACCCACGCGGCAACCGCCACCGCGACGAGCGGTGGGCCGGCGAGTGCCGAGAGGTACTCGTGCCCAGGCGCCGACCCGAGGGTGCCCGTGACGACGGCGAGGCCTGCGCCAGCAGCGCCCGCGAGCGCTGCGAGCCGGAGCCAGACTCCGGGTGAGCTAGAGCGCACCGCGCTCCCTCAACCGGCGGCGCAGGTCGTACAGCGGCCGTGCGCTCGTCACGTAGGGGACGTTGTCGAAGTTGTGCGCCGGTGGCGGCGAGGTCGTGTACCACTCGAGCGTGTCGGCGAGCCACGGATCGTTGCCGGCGCGGCGGCCGTGGCGGGACTTGATCACGTTCCACAGGAAGACGAGGAGGCCGATGCCCATGACGTAGGAGCCGATCGTCGAGATCAGGTTGTACTCCTGCAGGAGCCCGGTGTCCTCGTAGGTGTAGATCCGGCGCGGCATCCCGAGCAAGCCCAACATGTGCTGCGGGAAGAAGGTCAGGTTGAAGCCGATGAAGACGAGCCAGAAATTGATCTTCCCCAGCCGCTCGTTGAGCAGGCGCCCGAAGAACTTCGGCCACCAGTAGTAGAGGCCGCCCAGGATTCCGAGGATCGAGCCGCCGAAGAGCACGTAGTGGAGGTGGGCGACGACGTAGTAGGTGTCGTGCACCTGCCAGTCGATCGGGAACGCCGCCACGAAGATCCCCGAGAGGCCGCCGATCGTGAAGACGGAGATGAAGCCGAGGGCGTAGAGCATCGCCGTGTCGAGGTGCAGGTTGCCGCGCCAGAGCGTCGCGAGCCAGTTGAAGATCTTCACGCCCGTCGGGACGGCGATCACCATCGACGTGATCATGAAGAAGGCGTTCAGGAAGCCGGGCATCCCGACCGTGAACATGTGGTGGGCCCAGACGAGCATCGAGAAGAATCCGATCGCCACGATCGAGAACGCCATCGCCTTGTAGCCGAAGATCGGCTTGCGGGCGAAGACGGGGATGATCTCCGAGATCATCCCGAAGACGGGCAGCACCATGATGTAGACCTCCGGGTGGCCGAAGAACCAGAACGCGTGCTGGTAGAGGACGGCGCTGCCGCCCTCGCTCGGGACGAAGAAGTTCGTGCCCGCCTGGCGGTCGAGCAGCAGCAGCGTCAGGCCGGCCGAGAGCGTCGGCAAGGCGACGATCAGCATCAGAGCGTAGATCTCGACCGACCAGACGAACAGCGGCAGGCGGGTCCAGCTCATCCCCTGCGTGCGCAGGTTGTGGATCGTGACGACGAAGTTGATCGCTCCCGCGACCGACGCGATCGTGAGCAGGTGCAGCGCGAGGATCCAGAGGTCCTGGCCGTTGCCCTGCGCGTAGACGGAGTTGGGTGGATAGCTCGTCCAGCCGCCGCGGGCCGCGCCTCCCTCGGCGAAGAAGGAGAGCAGCAGGATGACGCCGCCGAAGAGGAAGAGCCAGTAGGAGAGCGCGTTCAGGCGCGGGAAGGCCATGTCGCGCGCACCGATCATCAGCGGGACGAGGTAGTTGGCGAAGCCCGCGAGGATCGGGACGACGACCAGGAAGATCATCGTCGTCCCGTGGATCGTGAAGAGCTGGTTGTAGCCGTCGCGCTCGATGAACCCGGCCTCGGATTGTGCGAGCTGCGTTCGGATCAGGAGCGCCATGATCCCGCCGGCGGCGAAGAAGAAGCCGGCGGTCGCCAGGTAGAGGATCCCGATGCGCTTGTGGTCGGTCGTGACGAGCCAGCTCGCGACGCGGCCGCGCTGCCAGGCGGGAACGGGTGCGGCGTCGACGTCAACCGCCATTGAGCCCGCCCTCCTCGAGGTACTTCGTCAGCGCGTCCATCTGCCGGTCTTCCCAATCGGTGCCCACGGGCGGCATCTCTCCTCTGCCCTCGCGTACGACCCGCTCGATCGCCTCTGCGTCGTCGAGGAGCTGGTTGTTCGCGAGCGCGGGGCCGATGTCGCCCTCGCCGGCGAGCCCGTGGCACTTGGCGCAGGCGCCGGCGAACGTCTCCTCCCCGAGACTGGACGTGCCCGCCTCCTGATCGCGCCCTTCCTCTTCAAGCCAGGCTTCGAACTCCGGCCGCGGCAGCGCCTCGACCTCCGCCTTCATCGCCGCGTGCTGGATGCCGCAGAACTCCGCGCACTGGCCGCGGTAGAGCCCGGGCGCCGTCGCGTTGAACCAGGTCTCGTTCGTCTCGCCCGGAATCGCGTCGAACTTGCCGCCGAGCGCGGGGATCCACCAGGAGTGGATCACGTCGAAGTCCGGCGCAGACACCTCGAGCCGCACGTTCTGACCGACGGGCGCGCGCAGCCTGTCGACGGCGATCACGCCGTTCGGATACCTGAAGTTCCAGTAGTAGCGGTAGCCCTTCACGGTCACGTCGACGCGGCCTCCTGCCGCATCTGCAGAGGGCACGTTCTGAATTCCCGGCAGCTTCCAGAAGACGAAGGCGCCGATCGCGACGAGCACGAGCACCGGCGCCAACGTCCACGCGAGCTCGAGGTTCGTGTTGCCGTGGATCTGGGCGCCGTCCTCGGAGCGGTCGCGCCGCCGGCGACGGTAGCGGAAGATGAACCACAGCAGCGAGCCCTGGACGAGCAGGAAGATCGCGCCGGTGAAGATCGAGACCCAGAAGTAGGCGTCGTTGATCAGCTCCGCATTCGGGGAGGCGGGCTCGACCGGCGCGAGGCCGCCGTTGCCGGCGTGGGCCGGGGTCGCGAGGAGCAGGGCGCTGACGACGAGTGCTGGAGCAAGGGTGCGACGCACGGCCTCTGGCATTCTATGAAGGGTGGCCGAGGCGGGGCGCAGTCAAACGGAGGTACAGCTCCCCCCTGCCGTCGCGCGGCCGTTCGAGGTCTTCGTCAACGGCGTCGCCCAGGTCGAAGGACTTGACTTTCGGGTTCGGCGGCGGACGCTCCTCTTCGCTCGTGAGCTGAAGCAGGAGGGCCAACTCGGCTTCTGGCGCTGGGCCTCGCTCATCCTCGGCGTCGCCGGCACCTACCGGCAGAACGACGTCATCGACGTCGCTTACGAGATCGACGGCCGCCGCGCAGTCGCGAGCGGGCTCCGGGCCGAGCCTGCCGTCGCGGCGGCGAGCCGGCGGGCGAGCTCGTCCGTCAACTGACCCGGCTCAAGGCGCCAGCTCCAGTTGCCGAGCTTCTCACCGGGACGGTTCATACGCGCCTCGCTGCCGAGCCCGAGCACATCCTGGAGGGGAACCATGCAGAGCGCGGCGCGAGAGCCCATCGCGAGCTCGATCAGCCGCCACCGGTCGTGGCGCGGAAACGCGCCGGCGAGGGTGTCGGTGTCGTGCGTCGAGGTGTAGACGACCTGCCGCTCGCGGTGGTTCGCGAGGCGGTGCGGGTTCTTGGCCGACCCCCCGAACGCCCAGAGCAGAACCGCCATGCCGGGAAGGCCGAGGCGATCGCGTAGCTCCCCGACGTCGGGTGTGATCAAGCCGAGATCCTCGACGATCACCGGCAGTGGGCCGAGCTCGGCCTCTGCGGCTCGAAAGACGGTCTCGCCCGGCCCGGGGAGCCAGCGGCCGCGGCGCGCATCCTTCACCCCCTCCGGGATCGCCCAGAACGAGGCGAATCCGCGGAAGTGGTCGATCCGCGTCAGGTCGAAGAGCTCGAACGTCCGCCGGAGCCGCTCGATCCACCAGCGGTAGCCCTCGCGCGCGACCGCCTCCCAGTCGAAGAGGGGATTGCCCCAGTGCTGGCCCTTCGGCCCGAGGTCGTCAGGTGGCGCTCCGGCAACGAGGCCGGGCAGGAACAGCGCGGGGTGCGAGCGGTGGTCGATGCTCCCCCAGGCGACGTAGATGGGCACGTCGCCGACGAGGCGAACGCCGCGCTCAGTCGCGTACCGCCGCAGCGCCGCCCACTCGCGCTCGAACCGCACCTGGTCGGCGAGGGCGCCGCCCTCTGCCTCCCAGGCCGGTGCCCAGTAGGCGTGGCGGCTCCGGAAGAGCTCGAGCTCCGCGCTCGACACGGACGCTTCCGGCTCGGCCAGGAACCCGCTCCAGGCCGCGAAGGCCGAGCTGGAGGCGTAGGGCGAGCCGGTCTCGTCCGGCGGCCCGAGCGGGAGTACCTGCCACCAGCTCTGGCCGGCGGCGGCCAGCCAGTCGACGAAGTGGCGGGCGTCCGCGTCGAGGCGCCCGCTCGGGAGCGAGGTCGGGTGCAGCACAACTCCGCTCGATCGACGAAAGTTCATCCTGTCTACCGTCTCACCATCCGCCGAAAGTCTCGAGAGCGTGCCGCCCGCGAAAACAGAGCAACCCCCCCGGATCCAGATCCAGAACGTCGAGCCGCAAGTCGACTGTGGCCGGTACCCGTACAAGCGGACCATCGGCGACCGGGTCGAGGTCACAGCGAGCATCTTCAAGGAAGGGCACGACCAGCTCCGCGCGATCGTGCGCTACCGCGCAGCCGGAACGCGAAGGTGGCTCGAGCGGCCGCTGGAGTTCCTCGGCAACGACCGCTGGCGCGGCCACTTCGAGGTCACGGAGCTCGGGCGCTGGCAGTTCGCGATCGAGGCCTGGGGCGACCGCTACGGGAGCTTCCTCGACGAGCTCGACCGGAAGGTTGCCGCCGGGGAGGCCGACCTGAGCGGCGAGCTTGCGGAAGGTGAAGCCCTCTTCGGTGCCGGTGACCCCGCGAGCTGGCGTGCCCTGGCGCCCCCTCTCGGCGCGAAAGACCGGCGCGGGAAGACCGGCATGGTGAGACCGCTCGAGGTGGACGTCGAGCGCGACCGTGCCCGCTTCGGCGCCTGGTATGAGCTCTTCCCGCGCTCGTGGGGCGGGTTCAAGGGCGTCGAGCAGGTTCTCCCGGAGCTTGCGGAACTCGGATTCGACGTCGTCTACCTGCCGCCGGTCCACCCGATCGGGACGACGAACCGCAAGGGCCGCAACAACGCCCTCGTCGCGGCAGAGGGCGATCCCGGGAGCCCGTGGGCGATCGGAGGTCCCGACGGCGGCCACGAGGCGGTGAATCCAGAGCTCGGGACCGTCAAGGAGTTCGAACGGATGGTCGCGCGAGGGCGCGAGGTCGGATGCGAGATCTGCATCGATCTCGCGATCCAGGCCTCCCCGGATCACCCGTGGCTCGCGGCGCACCCCGAGTGGTTCACCCGACGTCCGGACGGGACGCTCAAGTATGCGGAGAACCCCCCCAAGCGCTATCAGGACATCTACAACTTCAATTTCGACTCACAGGACTGGCAGGGACTCTGGCAGGCGCTGCGTGACGTCGTTTCGACCTGGGTCGATCGCGGCGTGAAGATCTTTCGCGTCGACAACCCGCACACCAAGCCGGTGCCGTTCTGGCAGTGGCTGATCGCAGACGTTCGCGCTCACGATCCCGAGGTGATCTTCCTCAGTGAGGCGTTCACCCGCCCGGCGATGATGACGACGCTCGCGAAGGTGGGGTTCGGGCAGTCGTACACCTACTTCACGTGGAAGAACCTGAAGGCCGAGCTGACGGAGTTCGTCGGCCAGCTCGTCGGCTGGAGTGCCTACTACAGGCCGAACTTCTTCACCAACACGCAGGACATCCTGCACGAGTACCTGCAGGTAGGCGGCCGGCCGGCGTTCGAGGCACGGCTCGTGCTGGCAGCCACACTCTCGCCCACGTACGGCATCTACTCCGGCTTCGAGCACTGCGAGAACGTGCCACTGCGAACGGGCTCCGAGGAGTACCTCGATTCGGAGAAGTACGAGGTCAAGGCGCGCGCCCTCGACGGACCGCTCTTGCCGCTCGTCAAGCGTCTCAACGAGATCCGCCGAGCCCAGCCGTCGCTGCAGCGCTTCGAGAACGTTCGCCTCCTGGACACGCACGGCGAGCAGGTCTTCGCGTACGCGAAGGGGACCGAGATCGCGGTCGCGGTCAACCTCGACCCGCGGCTGCCACGCGAGGACGTGGTGGTCGTTCCGCCGGACGCGGGCTTCCCCAACACGTTCCCGGTGCAGGACCTCCTGACGGGCGAGCGCTACCGTTGGCGCGTGGGGCGCAACTACGTCGGTCTCGGCCCCGGCCAGGCGCACCTGATGAAGGTCGGATGACCGCCGTGCAGCTGTCCGCGCCGCGCTCGGTCTCAGAGACCGTTTGGCTTCGGACTACCACAGTCGCGCGCGCGAGACTGCAACAGCCTCGTGACGGAAGCGTGTCCTCGTGAGCGAGCCCGGCAACTGGTTCGAGTCGAACCCGCAGTGGTTCAAGACGGCGGTCTTCTACGAGATCCACACGCGCGCGTTCTTCGACGGGAACGACGACGGCTCCGGCGACTTTCGCGGCCTGCAGCAGAAGCTCGACTACTTGCAGTGGCTTGGAATCGACTGCATCTGGCTGCTGCCCTTCTACCCGTCCCCGCTCCGTGACGGCGGGTACGACATCGCCGACTTCTACGGGATCAACCCGGATTACGGCACCGTCGAGGACCTCCGGACCTTCGTCGAGGCAGCGCACGAGCGCGGCATCCGCGTGATCGTCGATCTCGTCATGAACCACACCTCGGCCGACCACCCCTGGTTCCAGGAATCGCGCCAAAGCAAGGACAACCCCAAGGCGGACTGGTACGTGTGGTCGGACGACCAGGACATGTACAGCGACGCGCGGATCATCTTCATCGACACGGAGTCGTCGAACTGGACCTGGGATCCGCAGCGCGGCCAGTACTTCTGGCACCGCTTCTTCAGTCACCAGCCGGACCTGAACTACGCGAACCCCGAGGTGCAGGAGGCGATGCTCGAGGTCCTGCGTTTCTGGCTCGACCTCGGCCTCGACGGTTTCCGGCTCGACGCGGTCCCTTACCTCTTCGAGGAGCACGGGACGAACTGCGAGAACCTGCCGGAGACGCACGAGTACCTGAAACGGGTCCGGGCCGCGGTGGACGACCGCTACGCCGACCGCGTCCTTCTCGCCGAGGCGAACCAGTGGCCCGAGGACGTCGTCGAGTATTTCGGCTCCGGTGACGGGGACGAGTGTCACATGGCATTCCACTTCCCCGTCATGCCGCGGATGTTCATGGCGCTGCGTCGCGAGGAAGCCTTGCCGATGATCGAGATCCTCGACCACACACCGAGGATCCCCTCGAACGCGCAGTGGGGCCTCTTCCTGCGAAACCACGACGAGCTCACGCTCGAGATGGTCACCGACGAGGAGCGCGACTACATGTACTCGGAGTACGCGAAGGACCCCCGGATGAAGCTGAACCTCGGCATCCGCCGCCGGCTCGCGCCGCTCCTCGACAACGGCCGGGACGAGGTCGAGTTGATGCACGCGATCCTCTTCTCGCTCCCGGGTTCACCGGTGCTCTATTACGGGGACGAGATCGCGATGGGCGACAACGTCTACCTCGGCGACCGAGACGGGGTGCGCACGCCGATGCAGTGGACCGGCGACCGCAACGGCGGCTTCTCGCGCGCAGACTTCGCGCAGCTGTATCTCCCGCCGCTGATGGATCCGGTCTACGGCTTCAGCGCGGTCAACGTCGAGGCTCAGCTGCGCACGCCCACCTCCCTCCTGCGCTGGCTGCGCCGGTTCATCGAGCTGCGCAAGCAGCATCCGGTCTTCGGGCTCGGCGACGTCCACGTCCTGCGTCCCCAGAACCTGAAGATCTTCGCCCACATCCGCTCGTTCTCGGAGGACATCGTCCTCTGCGTGCACAACCTCGCCCGAACGGCACAAGCGGTCGAGCTCGATCTCTCCGCCTTCTCCGGACGCGTCCCGGTCGAGCTCTTCGGTAATACGGAGTTCCCGAAGATCGGCGAGCTTCCCTACCTGCTGACGCTCGGCCCGCGCGGCTTCTTCTGGTTCGGGCTCAAGGATCCAGCCGATGAGCAGTAGCGCCGGCACCGACCTCCGCAGCCGGATCCAGGCGGGCGACCTGCATTTCCTCGACGGGCTCGTCCTGCTCGGCACGATCGCGTCGCAGCGGTGGTTCGGCGGCAAGTCGCGAGACGTCCTCGACGCGCGTGTACTCGACGCTGCCGTTGCCCCGGGCGGGCCCCCGATCCTCGCCTTCGCGATCGTCGAGGTGCGGTACGGGCTGCAGAGCCACGACCTTTACCACCTGCCGCTCGGCTTCCGGCCTGCCGAGGAGGGTTGGAACGAGTCGGTCATCGCCGAGACGGACGGCTGGACCGTCTACGACGCGATCGCCGACCCGACGCTCATCCGCGAGCATGTGGGGCTGATGTGCGCGCGAGCCTCGCTGCGGCTCGAGGACGCAGGGATCACGTTCTGGGGCTCGGAGCGGCTGGTCGACCTCGCGGGCGAGCTGGCCTCGATCCGTCCGATCGGCAGCGAGCAGTCGAACAGTTCCGTTGTTCTCGACGAGCGGCTCGCGCTCAAGTTCTACCGCCGGATCGAAGCGGGAGTGAACCCCGAGCTCGAGGTGCTTCGCTTCCTTACCGCGCGCGGCTTCGAGCACGTCGCAGGTCTCGAGGGCTACGCCGCCTACGAGGGGCGGCCGCTCGAGACCACGCTTGCGATCCTCCAGCGGTACGTGCCCTCGCACGGCGACGGCTGGCAGCTTGCGCTCGAGACGATGCAGGACGACCCGAACTGGATGCCCGACCAGGCGCGCCGCCTCGGCGAGGTGACCGCCCTGCTCCACAACGCGCTCGGCTCCGACGTGAGCGACCCGCACTTCGCACCCGAGGAGCCGAGCTCGGAGACGCTGGCGCTGCTCTCCGCGTCGATCGACGAGGAGATCGAGCAGGTCTTCATGACCCTGCCCGATTCGCCGACGCTCGTCGGGATCAGGGGCCGGGTTGAGGAGGTGCGCGACCGGCTGCGCCTGCTGACGCACATCGGCAACGTCGGCAAGGTGATCCGCACGCATGGCGACTACCACCTGGGGCAGGCGCTGCGAACGAAAGAGGACGACTGGCTCGTGCTCGACTTCGAGGGCGAGCCTGCCCGCAGCATGGCGGAACGGCGCCGGAAGCGCTCGCCGCTGCGAGACGTCGCCGGGATGCTCCGTTCCTTCGCCTATGCCGCCTCGGCCTCGCAGCTGCAGCGCGGCGTCGAGCCCCCACCGACCTGGGAGGACGACTGTCGTCGGCGGTTCCTCGAGGGCTATCTCGCGACGGCTGATCCGACGCTGCTGCCGGCAGGCGAGCACGGGATCGAGCGGCTGCTGATGGTGTTCGAGCTAGAGAAGGCCGTGTACGAGCTTCGCTACGAGCTCGACAACCGCCCCGACTGGGTCCGCATCCCCGTCGCGGGCATCAAGCGGATGCTGGAGCGGGATTTCTGATGCCTCATGCGGGGAGCCGGGACCCCGCAGCGCGGCTCGGCGAGCTCGATCTGCATCTCGCCGGCGAGGGCCGCCATGAGCGGATCTACGAGCAGCTGGGCGCCCATCTCGTCGAGGGCGGCGTGCAGTTCGCCGTCTGGGCTCCGAACGCGCGCAGGGTGTCGGTCGTCGGCGACTGGAACGGTTGGGACGCCGACGTGCATCCGCTGGAGCCGGCGGGCTCCTCGGGTGTCTGGCAGGCGGTCGTCGCCGAGGCTGACGTGGGGGCGAGGTACAAGTTCGAGCTCGTCGGCGCGGACGGCCATCTGCGACTCAAGGCCGATCCGTTCGCGTTCGCGGCCGAGGTGCCTCCGAAGACGGCGTCGGTCGTGTACCGCTCGACCCACGAGTGGGGCGACGCCGCCTGGCTCGCGGCGCGGCGGAGGGCGGATCCGCTCGTTCGACCAGTCTCGATCTACGAGGTCCACGCGCCGTCGTGGCGCCTCGGCCTCCGCTGGCCGGAGCTTGCCGATCAGCTCGTGCGCTACGTCGACGAGCTCGGCTTCACGCATGTTCAGCTGCTCCCCGTGATGCACCATCCCTTCTCCGGTTCCTGGGGCTATCAGGTGACCGGCTTCTACGCTCCCGTCTCTACCCTCGGCTCACCGGACGAGTTCCGCGCGTTCGTCGACGCGCTCCATGCGGCCGGGATCGGCGTCATCCTCGACTGGGTGCCCGCGCACTTCCCGCGGGACGAGTTCGCCCTCGCGCAGTTCGACGGCACGGCGCTCTACGAGCACGCCGACCCGCGGCGCGGCTCCCATCCCGACTGGGGGACGCTCGTCTTCAACCTCGGCCGCAACGAGGTGAGAAACTTCCTGCTCGCGAACGCTCTCTACTGGGTCCGCGAGTTTCACGTGGACGGGCTGCGCGTCGACGCGGTCGCTTCCATGCTCTACCTCGACTACTCGCGTGGTGATGGCGAGTGGGTGCCGAACGTGTTCGGCGGCCGCGAGGATCTGGAGGCAGTCTCGTTTCTGAAGGAGCTGAACCAGTTGCTCCACGAGCGCGAGCCGGGCGTGCTCTCGGTCGCCGAGGAGTCGACGGCGTGGCCGGGTGTCTCGCGGCCGACCTACCTCGGTGGGCTCGGCTTCGGCTTCAAGTGGAACATGGGCTGGATGCACGACACGCTCGAGTACTTCTCGAAGGATTCGATTCACCGCCGCTTCCACCACCACGAGCTGACGTTCTCCCTCGTCTACGCCTGGAACGAGAACTTCGTGCTCCCGCTCTCGCACGACGAGGTCGTGCACGGGAAGCGCTCCCTCCTCTCCCGCATGCCTGGCGACCGCTGGCAGCGCTTCGCGAACCTGCGCGCGCTCTTCGGCTACATGTGGGCGCACCCGGGCAAGCAACTGCTCTTCATGGGCGGCGAGCTCGGGCAGGAGCGAGAGTGGAGCGAGTCGGCGGGAGCGATCGACTGGCACCTACTCGAAGATCCAGGCCACGCGGGGGTGCAGGCTGTCATCCGCGACCTGAACCGGGCCTACCGCGACGAGCCAGCGCTCTGGGAGGTGGACTTCTCGCACGAGGGCTTCCGCTGGCTCGAGCCGAACGCGGCGGGCGAGAACGCGCTCGCGTTCGCGCGCGTCTCGCGGGACGGCGGGCGCTGGCTCATCTGCGTTTCGAACCTTTCACCGATAGTCCGAGAGGGCTGGCGGGTGGGGCTGCCGACAGGCGGCAAGTGGCGGGAGGCGCTCAACACGGACTCGCGCTTCTACGGCGGCTCCGACGTCGGCAACGGTTGGGGCCTCGAGGCTGCCTCCGAGCCGTGCATGCAGCAGCCGTTCTCGGCCGAGGTGACGCTGCCGCCGCTCGCGACGATCTGGCTCGTGCCGGCGGACGCCGGTTAGGCGGCCAACCGCGCCGGTGGGCGCCGCGTCGCGATCCCCTCGGCAACGAACGCGCGGTAGCGCTTGCGGGCCTGCCGGTGCTCCTCGGCGAAGAGCGTGAGGATGGAGTCGACGGCCAAGAATCCCGGCACGGAGCCGAGCCCTGCAACGGTTGACCCATGCGTCCACGGTGCCGTGCGTGTTCCCCGTCCGCAAGCCTCTGCGGCGAACTTGAACGCTCTTGTTGCTGTTCCGTTGCAGCTCGCCCGCTAGCCGCAGCGTGAGCGACCTCTGAGACCGGCTGCGCCGCGCGCCCGGAGTACGGCGAGTTGGAACGCCTTCGGTGCTTATCCTCAACAGCTGTTGTGGTAGCTCCGGCGCCGACAGTCTCTGAAACCGTCTCGCGGCGGCTGGGGCTACGCGGCCGCTCCACGGGGGGCGCGGGTAGGGTTGAGAAGTGGCCGGGGGGACGAACTCAATCGAAGTTCAGGGGCTCGTGCGGGAGTTCAAGAAGGGCCCGCGCGCGGTCGACGGAATCGACCTCCGCGTGGAGCCCGGCGAGATCTACGGCTTCCTCGGCCCGAACGGAGCGGGAAAATCGACGACCGTCCTGATGCTGACAACGCTGCTCCCGCCGTCCGCAGGCACCGCGCGTGTCGGGGGCTACGACGTCGTCAAAGAAGGGCCGAAAGTGCGTTCCGTGATCGGGGCGGCGCTTCAGGAGGCGGCACTCGACCCGCTCCTCACAGGTCGCGACCACGTCCGCCTGCAGGCGACGCTGCAGGGCATCCCTCGCGGAGAGCGCCGCGGGCGATCAGACGAGCTCCTCACGCGGGTCGGTCTCTCGGAGGCCGCCGACCGGAAGGTGAAGGGCTACTCGGGCGGGATGAAGCGGCGCCTCGACCTCGCCCTGGCGCTCGTCCACCGGCCCAGCATCCTCTTCCTCGACGAGCCGACGACGGGCCTCGATCCGCAGAGCCGGACGGCCCTCTGGGACGAGGTCGGCCGCCTTGCCCGCGAGGACGGCGTCACCGTCTTCCTGACGACGCAGTACCTGGAGGAGGCGGACGTGCTCGCGAACCGGGTCGGGATCATCGACCACGGCCGGATCGTCGCGGAGGGCTCTCCCGCGGCGCTGAAGGCGGAGATCGGCCTCCCGAGCGTGCACGCGCTTCCCGAGCAGGACGCCGACCGCGAACGCCTGAGCGCAGTGCTCTCACAGTTCGGCGAGCCACTGGGAGCCTCGTCCTCGAAGGACGTCGCCGTCCGCCTCCGCGAGGGCGTCGCCGGGTTGCCGGCCGTTGTCCGCGCAATCGACGCACAGAACGTCCCCCTCGCCCATCTCGAGATCCAGGCTCCATCGCTCGACGATGTCTTCTTGGCAAAGACGGGACGCTCGCTCGAGGGCGCGGGCGAGAACGGCGCCGCGCCCGACTCGTGAGCGCCGTCTGGCCACAGATCGGAGCCGTCGCGCTCCGCTCGATAACGCGGACGGCGCGCCAGCCGGCCAGCGCGATCCCGCCCCTCCTCTTCCCTGTCTCGCTGATGTTCGTCAACGCTGCCGGCCTCGACGCATCGACGCAGCTCCCGGGCTTCCCCACCGAGTCGTTTCTCGCCTTCGCGCTCGCGGTGCCCTTCATCCAGGGGGCGCTCTTTTCGACGATGAACGCGGGCACCGACCTCGCCCGGGACATCCAGACCGGCTTCCTGAACCGGCTTGCGCTCACCTCGATGCGAGGATCGGCGCTCCTCGCCGGACAGCTCGGCGGCATTGTCTTGCTCGGACTCATACAAGCGGTCGTGTACCTCCTCGTCGGGGTTGCCGTCGGTGTCAACTTCGAGTCCGGCGCGCTCGGGGTGCTCGTGCTCCTGGCCTTCTCGGCGCTCGTCTCGCTCGGCTTCGGCGCGCTGGGCTCGTTGATCGCGCTTCGTACCGGTTCGGGCGAGGCGGTGCAGGGGGCGTTCCCGCTGCTCTTCGTCTTCCTCTTCATCTCGTCGTTCAACGCGCCGCGCGAGCTGATGGAGGTCGACTGGTTCCGCGCCGTCGCCACTGCCAACCCCGTCTCCTACCTGATCGAATGCGTGCGCAGCCTGATCATCAGCGGCTGGGACGGCCAGGCACTCGCTCTCGGCTTCGGCGTCGCGGCTGCGATCGCGCTCGCAGCGATCGCCCTCGCCGCCTGGGCCATGCAGGGGAGGTTGACGCGGACGTGAGGATCTGGCCGGTCGCGTCGGGGGTCGCGTGGAGAACGTTGAAGATCGTCTACACCAACCGCGCCCTCTTCCTGCCGCAGATTCTCTTCCCGCTCTTCTTCTTTACGGCCTTTGCGGGCGGGTTGTCACAGGTGTCGCGTGTTCCCGGATTCGACTTCCCGCCCGGGTACACGGCGTTCCAGTTCTGCTTCGTCCTCGTCCAGTCCGCCGCCTTCGGAGGTGTTTTCACCGGCTTCGGGATCGCGCGCGACTTCGAGAGCGGGTTCGCCCGCCGGCTGCTGCTGGCTGCACCGAATCGCACGGGCATCATCCTCGGCTACGCCATCAGCGCGGTCGTACGGTGGGCGGTCGTCGCCACGATCCTGACGGTCGTCGCTTTAGCGGCCGGGATGAACGTCTTCGGGGGTCCCGTCGACGTCTTCGGCATGTACGCGCTCGCGCTCCTGATCAACATCAGTGGTGTCCTGTGGGCGGCGGGGATCGCGATGCGCCTACGCACCGTGCAGGCCGGGCCGCTGATGCAGATGCCGGTCTTCCTGACGCTCTTCTTCGCGCCTGTCTACGTGCCCCTCGACCTTCTCACCGGCTGGATCGAGGTCGTGGCGCAGGTGAACCCGTTCACATACGTGCTCGAGGCGGTGCGGAGCATGCTCGCCGGCGACGAAGTGCACGTCGCGCTCGCGTTCGGCCTCGCGCTCGGTCTCGTCGCGATCTTCGCCGTCTGGTCGCTGCGAGGATTGCGCCGGGCGGAGGCCGCAGGCTAGGTTCATGCCACCTGGCGCGGGGTACCGTCGCGCCGTGCGGCGTGCCATCACATCGCCCTCGAGGCCGACGCCGACGCGGACGCTCGAGCACCGCCGCGGCCCTACGCGCCGACGGCTCGACTCGGAGACCCACGCGGTCGATCCCGCCGCATGAGCACGCCCCTCGGCGCGATGGTCTGGCCGGGCAAACCCTTTCCCCTGGGGCCGGAATGGGACGGGCAGGGGACGAACTTCTCGCTCTTCTCCGAGCACGCGGAGCGGGTGGAGCTCTGCCTGTTCGACGGTGACGACCGGGAGCAGCGGTACGAGCTCGTCGAGCGAACCGCGTTCAACTGGCACGGCTATCTGCCGGGAGTCGAACCGGGACAACGGTATGGATACCGCGTCCACGGGCCTTGGGCGCCGGAGGCAGGCCATCGGTTCAACGCGAGGAAGCTCTTGATTGACCCGTACGCGAAGGCGATCGAGGGGCCGGTGCGCTGGGAGCGCGGCAACACGCTGCCCTACGTGCTCGGCGACAACGGTGCCGGGATCGAGCCGGACGACGAGGACGACGCCGCAGCCATCCCCAAGGCGATCGTCACCGACGGGTCGTTCGACTGGGAGGGCGACCGACGGCTGGAGACGCCGTGGCACGAGACGGTCATCTACGAGGTGCACGTGAAGGGGTTCACGAAGCAGCTTCCGGCAGTCCGCGACGACCTTCGCGGCACCTACGGAGGCCTCGCCTCAGCACCGGCGATCGAGTACCTCACTGCGCTCGGGGTGACGGCTGTCGAGCTCCTGCCCGTCCACCACATCGCCGACGAGCGGGCACTCGCCGCCCGGGGGCTCTCAAACTACTGGGGCTACAGCTCGATCGGCTACCTCGCGCCCCACGCAGGTTACGCAGCGACCGGCACGGCGGGCCACCAGGTGCGCGAGTTCAAGGGGATGATCAAAGCGCTCCACCGCGCAGGAATCGAGGTGATCCTCGACGTCGTCTACAACCACACGGCCGAGGGGAACCACCTGGGCCCGATGCTCTCGTTCAAGGGCATCGACAACCTCTCGTACTACCGCACCGTCGCCGACGCGCGCCGCTTCTACGTGGACTACACGGGCACGGGCAACTCGCTCAACCCGGCCCACCCGTCGGTGCTGCGGTTGATCATGGACTCCCTCCGTTACTTCGTGATCGAATGTCACGTCGACGGGTTCCGCTTCGACCTCGCGTCCGCGCTCGCCCGCGAGCTGCACGAGGTCGATCGCCTGTCGGCCTTCTTCGACATCATCCATCAGGATCCGATCCTGTCGCAGGTGAAGCTGATCGCTGAGCCCTGGGACGTTGGCGAAGGTGGCTATCAGGTCGGCAACTTCCCGGTGCTCTGGACCGAGTGGAACGGCATGTACCGGGACACGGTGCGCGACTTCTGGCGCGGTCACACGAACATCGCCGAGTTCGCCCAGCGGTTCACCGGCTCGAGCGACCTCTACCAGCGCGACGGCCGCAAGCCCTTCGCCTCGATCAACTTCGTCACCGCTCACGACGGCTTTACGCTGCGTGATCTCGTCTCGTACAACGAGAAGCACAACGAGGCGAACCTCGAAGAGAACACGGACGGCGAGGGCCACAATCGCAGCTGGAACCACGGGGTCGAGGGCGAGACCGACGACGAGACGGTGAATGCCATGCGCGCGCGGCAGATGCGGAACTTCCTCGCCACGATCCTGCTCTCGCAGGGCGTGCCGATGCTGCTCGGCGGCGACGAGTTCGCACGCACTCAGGGTGGTAACAACAACGCCTACTGCCAGGACAACGAGATCTCCTGGCTCGACTGGAACCACGAGGAGCGGGGGCGAGCGCAACTCGCGTTCACGCGGCGGTTGATCGAGTTCCGCCGCCGCCACCCCGTTTTCCGTCGAGCCGACTTTCTGACCGGCAAGGAGCGGCTCGGCTCCGGCTCGCCCGACGTGTGGTGGTTCGGTCTCGACGGGAACGAGATCGCAGAGGGGAACTGGCGTCGCGGTGACACCCACACGCTCGGCGTCTTCCTGAACGGCGCCGAGATGCCGACGCTGACGCAGGGTGGCGCACCGGTCGCGGACGACACGTTTCTCATCCTCTTCAACGCCGATCCGCAAGCGGTCGTCTTCACGCTGCCGGCGGTGTCGTTCGGACAGCGCTGGGTGTTCGAGCTCTCGACGGCGCAGCCGGAGCTCCAATCGGGCATCGACGCGTTCCTCGCCGGCGGGGCCGTGCCCGTGGAGGCACGTTCGCT
The DNA here is from genome assembly GCA_037721555.1 of Gaiellaceae bacterium. Lineage (GTDB taxonomy): Bacteria > Actinomycetota > Thermoleophilia > Gaiellales > Gaiellaceae > Gaiellasilicea. The sequence goes on from JBBJOI010000003.1 coordinate 26,947, forward strand.
CATCGTTCTGCGTCGGGTCCCTGAGAGCTTCTGACACGATGGGGCCTCATCGGCGGGGTGCGATGGTGGTGCGAGGCCGAGGCAAGGATCAGGGAGCGTCCAGATGACACATCTGGACGCGACCGAGGACGCCGCGTCGCGCCGCCCAGCGTGCGCTGCCGGCTCAGAGTTTCATTGTGCTAGAGGCTCTGAGCTCGGGTCTCCTTCAACCTAGCCTGGAGGACGCGCAGGCAGATCTCCACCACCGCAGGGTCGAACTGCGTCCCCGACGCCTCCGCGAGTCGCGCCAGCGCCTCGTCGGCCGACAGCCGCTTGCGGTAGGGGCGGTCGGTCGTCATCGCGTGGAAGGCGTCGCAGGTGAAGATGATGCGCGCCTCGAGCGGGATCTCCTCGCCCGCCTTCCGGTCCGGATAGCCGGCGCCGTCCCAGCGCTCGTGGCAGGCCCGCACGATCGAGCAGACGTCGCTGAGCTGGTCGATCGGCGCGAGGATCTTCGCGCCGAGCTCGGGATGCAGCTCGATGAGCGCCCGCTCCTCGTCGGTGAGCGGTCCCGGCTTGAGCAGGATGGAGTTCGGGATCCCGATCTTGCCGATGTTGTGGAAGAGCGCGCCGAGCTCGAGGCGCTTGAGCGCGTCTCCGTCGAGGCCGAGCTCGGCGCCGACGCGGAGGGCGGTGTCCGTGATCCAGCGTGCGTGTGAGGAGGTGTACTCGTCGCGCGCCTCGAGCGCGTTCGCGAGTGCCTCCACCGTCGAGAGGAACGTCCGCTCGAGCGACTCGAAGCTCGACGCGTTCGCGATCGCGAGCTTGGCCTGGTGTGCGAGTCCTCCCAGGAGCTCGAGCTCGCGTTCGCCGAACGACTGCTCCGGTGGACTGGCGACGGCGATGGCGCCCCAGCGACCATCGACCACGAGGGGTGCGATCGCATAGTCGCCCGAGCCGCCGCGGGACGGATCGGCGAGCGCCGCGTTCTGCTCCGGGGTGAGGAGATAGGGCTCGAGCGCGGACGTGAAGGATGCGATCGCCTCCGGAGTGAATCCGCGTTCGAGGATGCGCCGGTCTTCGTCGTACCCCACGGCCGCTCGGCAGACGAGCGCGCCGGTGGCGGATCCCTGCAGCCAGAGCGATGCATGCGGGGCGCCGAGAATCCGCGCCGAGCCCTGTACGACGAGCTCGAGCACTCGGTCGAGCCCCTCGGCTTCCGCGAGCTCACGGCCGAACGCAAGCAGCGCGTGTGCGCTCTCTGCCTCGCGCCGCTGGCTCTCGTAGAGGTTTGCGTTCTCGAGCGCCACGGCTGCGTGTCCCGCCAGCACCTCGAGCAGGCGGAGATCGTCCTCGTCGAACTGGTTCAGGCCGAGCTTCGAGACGACGATCGTGCCGATCACGCGCGCGCCGTAGTTCAGCGGGACGGCGATGATCGACTCTGCGATCTCCTCAGTCCCCTCCACCCGCACCGAGAACGGGCAATTCGAGGCGTCGCCGAGGAGCAGAGACCGGCCGGTCTCCGCGACGTGACCCGTGAAGCCGACGCCGACGCTGGTCGCCAGGAGCTCGAGCGCCGTCTCCTTCGGCGCCGTCAGCTCTCCCTGGAACGCGATCGGGACGAGCTCCTCGTTCCGCCGGAGGAAGACGCGGCAGTTGTGGTAGTCGAGCAGGAGCCGGAGCTCGTTCGCGACGGTCATCCCGATCTCCCCGACTTTGGTCAGCCGGTTCAGCTTCGCTCCGACCGACTGGAGCATCTTCAGGTGGGCGATGGAGCGGAGGTCCTGACGCGGCGTGACGGTGCCGGGCCGCTCGGTGTCCGCCGCGTCAAAAACGACGACCTGGTTCTTGCCGCGTGCCTTGGCGGTCATCATTGCCGCCTCCGCGCACGCGATCAGCTCGCGCGCGCTGGCGGCGTGATCCGGGCCGTGCGCGACGCCGATCGACACGCCGATCGCACCCGCGACCTGGAAGTCCGTCTTGTCGAGCTCCTTGGCCAGACGGCTGGCGAGTGCAACCGCCTGCCCGCGCGTTCCGGCGGGCACGATCACCGCGAACTCCTCGCCGCCGATTCGGCAGACGACGTCCGTGGCGCGCGCTGCCTGGCGCAGGTGGTCGGCGAACTCGGCGAGCATCTGGTCGCCGATTGCGTGGCCGTAGACGTCGTTGACCTTCTTGAAGTCGTCGATGTCCATCATCACGAGCGCGACACCGGCATGGGTGCCCGACGCGCGGGTCAGCTCGCGCCGGAGCCGTTCGTGGAAGTAGCGGTGGTTGTAGAGGCTCGTCAAGGAGTCGGTCTGAGCCTGGTGTTCGAGTCGCGCGCGCGTATGAGCGTTGTCGAGGGCAAGCGCAGCCGCGTCGCCGAACCGCCTCGCAAGCTCGAACTCCTGCTCGGTGAACGAGGCCTCGTCGCCGATCCGGTACACGTTGAGCGTCCCCTTGAGGGTGCCGCGGGCGACGAGCGGGACAACGATCAGGGCCTCCGGATCCACCGGCGTACCGGGGACGAAGCGCACGCGGGGGTCGAGGTGCGCCTGGTTCGAGAGCACCGGCTTGCGGTGCTCGACCGCCCAACCCGTGATTCCCTCGCCGAACGGGAAGCGCTCGCTGAGGATCTCCTCCGCCCACTCGCTGCGCACGAGGGCAGGAATGAGCTCCTGCCTCGGCTCGTCCGCCTCGTAGACGTGGAGCGCCTCGTACGGGACGATCTCTGCGAGCGTGTCCGCGATGCGGATGAGCAGCGAGTCGAGACTCTGCTCCGAGAGGAGATCGTGGAAGACGTCCGCCAGGCGCCGGTACGAGCTGACGAGCGGCTCGTCGCCGGGGGCCGCCTGCCCGAGCCGAGTGGGGACCGAGGGAGCGGTGACGAGTCGGATGTGTGGTTCCGGTTGCGGTGGCGAGGGGGCGGGATCATCCATGGGGAGAGAGGTGGGTGGGTCGACGAGGCTGGGGCTATCCGCAACATCGGGTTTCAGCGGTGCCCGGCTGTCCCTCGAACGGGGGAGGCGCCGGCGGCGTCGGTCTCGGCTTCGAGGGTTTGGGGGATGGAGGGCGACGCTCAGGTGGTACGACCGCGCCGGACGAGGGTTCGCCGAGCGAGGCGCCGTAGGCGATGGCGCCGAGGGTGACGACGAACCCGGTGAGCTGCAGCGGCGACAGCGACTGGTCGAGGATCGCCCATCCGAGCACTGCCCCGGTAATGGGGGCGGCCAGGCCCAGGAGGGGTGGTGCGGCCGAGTCATTATCTTAATACAAAGATAATGACCATCAATCTTCCGCGGTAGACTGCTCCAGTGCCACGGCGAGAGCACGACGCGGTCGACCGGATCACGAGCCAGTGGAACGCCGTTCGCCCCGACGTCGACGTGTCGCCGATCAACGTGATCGGACGGGTCTCGCGGTTATCACGGCTCCTCGACCGGCGTCTGGCCGAGAACTTCGCCCGCTACGGAATCGAGAGCTGGATGTACGACGTGCTGGCGACGTTGCGTCGTTCAGGCGAGCCATACGAGCTCACTGCCGGCGACTTGGTGCGTCAGACGATGGTTACGACCGGCGCCATCACCAACCGTATCGACCGCCTCGAGCAACGGGGTCTAGCCGAGCGGGCGACCGCGGAGGACCGTCGCAAGGTCATCGTGCGCCTGACAGCGCGGGGCCTCCACATCGTCGATGAAGTAGTCGTCACCCACATGGCCACGGAGCGCGGGATCCTGGCCGCTCTTTCACCACGCCAACTGGACGATCTCGCCCGGTTGCTCCGCACATTGCTCCTGACCCTCGGCGACGGCGCCGACGCTTCCGACCGCTCGGGACCTCCTGCCGGGCAACGGCCGTAGAGAAGCCATGGATCGGCGTAGCTTCGTGCTTGGGACTGCGATGGCTCTCGCCACGCCGAGAGCTCTCGGCCGCTACACCGGCGGCACGCCGCTCGCCCTCGTCACGGCAGACCTCGACGCGCGCGTCTCGGCGGTCGAGCTCTCGAGCGGCAAGATTGTCCGGCACCTGGCGACGCTCGAGGGCCCGCGCAGCATCGAGAGCGTCCTCGGGACGGATGCGGTCGTTGCACACACCTCGGAGGGCGCGGTCAGCCTGATCGACGGCCGGAGGCTGCGCGTGCGCCGGGTCCTGCGCGGGTTCGGGGAGCCGCGCTACACCGTCGCGACGCGCGACGGGCGCTATGCCTACGTCAGCGACTCGGGTACGGGCGAGCTCGTCACGCTCGACGTCGTGCGCGGCAAGGTGGTTGCCCGCGCCGAGGTCGGCCCCGGTGTTCGTCACCTCTCATTGGGCCGATCCGATCGCAGGATCTGGGTCGCGCTCGGCACGAAGGCGGAGCGGATCGCGATCGTGGACGTGTCGGAGCCGGCGCGTCCGCGCGTGGTCGGCCTGCTCCGACCGCCGTTTCTCGCGCACGACGTCGGCTTCGCGCCCGACGGCCACGTCTGGGTCACGTCCGGCGACCGCCGCGAGGTCGCGATCTACGACGGACGTGGGCGCCGCGTCTTCGGGTTCGGAGCAGATGCTCCGCCGCAGCACGTCACCTTCCTCGGCCGGCGTGCGTACGTCGCGAGCGGCGACGACGGCCTTCTCCGGGTCCACGACCTCGAAGGGGGGTTCCTGCGCGCGGCCCGGGTGCCGCTCGGCTCCTACAACGTCCAGCACGGCTTCGGCCGGGTGCTGACGCCGTCGCTCTCCCTCGGCACGCTCTGCGTCGCCGACGGCGCGGGCCGGATCGTAAGCCGCGTACGCGTGGCGCGCTCCTCGCACGACGCCTGCTTCGTCATGAGCGCCTGAAGCGCTACGCAGGGGCGGCGTCCTGCGGCTCCCAGCCGAGCAGCTCGCGGGCGTGCTCGAGATCCCAGAAGCGGCGCGGGTTCGCCGAGACCCCGTAGACGATCGCCCAGCTGACGTCCTCGACCTCGAGGCAGCGGGCGATCAGCTCGGCGCAGTCGCGTCGGCTGAGCCACACGGCGCGCATCCGGTTCCGACGCCCGTCCGCATCGAGGTCGAGCAACGGATTCTCGCTCGGCACGGTGGGGTCGTCGTTCGCGCGGACGGCGCCGATCCGGAGGCAGAACACGCGGAGGCCGTGACGCTCCTTGTAGAACCGGCCGAGCGCCTCCCCGTAGGCCTTCGAGACGCCGTAGAGAGAGTCGGGACGCAGCTCGGCGGTGTGGTCGTAGCGGCGATCGTCGCCCACCTCGTACAGTCCGGGAGCGCCGTCCAGCTCGTACATGCCGATCGCGTGGTTGGACGAGGCGAAGACGACACGGGAGACGCCGGCGCGCCGCGCCGCCTCGAAGACGTTGTAGGAACCGACCAGGTTGTTCCGTAGGACCTCATCCCACGGCGTCTCGATTGCGGGCGAGGCGGCGAGGTGCACCACGGCCTCGACTCCCTCGAATGCGGGCTCGATCGCCCCGAGGTCGGAGATGTCCGCGACGTGGCTCGGAAACCTCTGCGGCGTCAGCGTGAGCGAGACGAGCTCGAACCGGTCGCCGAGGTGCTCGCGGACGGCGGTCCCGATCGTTCCCTCGGCACCCGTTAGGAGCACGCGCATAACCGCAGTCTGCCCGTCGTACACTCGAAGCGTGGATGCGAACGCTCTCACCATGCTGGAGTTCCCTGCCATCGCGGAGCGACTCGCCGGCGCAACGTCGACCTCACTCGGAGCCGAGCGCGCGCGAGGACTGGTGCCGTCGGCGGACGACGCGGAGGTCGCGCGCCGCCAGGCGCTGACGGCCGAGGCGATCGCCCTGCTCGACGAGTCTGCGGAGCCACCGCTGCGGGGCATCCGCGATGTTCGCGAGGCTGCCCGGCTCGCAGCTCGCAGCGCACCGCTGACGCCCGACGCGCTGCGGGACGTCGCGACCACGATCTCGGGCGGCCTGACGGCGCGTGCCGCGCTCGAGGCGCAGCGAGAGATCGCGCCGCTCCTGCACGAGCTTTCCCTCGCGCTGGAGCCGGGGCTGGCGCCGCTCGCGGATGCGATCGGGCGCTGCGTCGAGGACGACGGCTCGGACCTGAGGGACAGCGCGTCGCCGAAGCTCCGCCGGCTGCGCAAGGATCTGCGGGAGGGGCGCCAGCGAGTCGCCGAGGAGTTGCGCAGGCTCGCGCGCGGGAGCGAGCTGCGCGAGCACCTGCAGGAGGACTTCGTCACGCATCGGGGTGGCAGGCCGGTGCTCGCGGTGAAGGCGAGCGCGCGCCGCAGCGTCCGCGGCATCGTCCACGACGCCTCCGCCTCCGGCCAGACGCTCTTCATCGAGCCGTTCGAGGTCGTGGAGCTCTCCAACCGCCAGTCCGAGGTGGCGGGCGCCGAGCGCGAGGAGGTCGAGCGGATCCTGCGCGAGCTGTCAACGAAGGTGGGGGACGCGGCGGCAGCGCTCGAGACTCTCGTCGAGACGACGGCCGCCATCGACCTCGTCGTCGCCTGCGGCACGATCTCCCGCGGCTGGAGCGGCGCGCGGGTGGAGCGATCCGACGAGGTGCGCCTGCGCCAGGCTCGTCATCCGCTCCTGGATCGAGCGACGGCCATTCCGATCGACCTCGAGCTCGGCGACCTGCGCGCCCTCGTCATCAGCGGTCCGAACGCCGGCGGCAAGACCGTGGCGTTGAAGACGCTCGGGCTCACGGCGCTGCTCCATCAGGCCGGGCTGCGTCCGCCTGCGTCCGAGGCTGCGCTGCCCGTGTTCGACACCGTCCTCGCCGACATCGGTGACCGGCAGTCGATCGCGATGAGCCTCTCGACCTTCTCCGGCCACGTCACGAACATCGTCGGCATCCTGCGCGCGGCAACCACTCGCTCGCTTGTGCTGCTCGACGAGCTCGCCTCCGGCACCGACCCCGTGGAGGGCTCGGCGCTGGCGCAGGCAATTCTCGGCCGGCTCTCGCAGCAGGCGAGGCTGACGCTCGTGACGACGCACTACCCGGAGGTGAAGGAGTGGGCGAGCGCCTCAGACGGTGCCGTCAACGCTGCCACCGGCATCGACCCCGAGACCCACGAGCCGCTCTACCGGCTCGCGCTCGGCCGCCCGGGCACCTCACATGCGCTCTGGATCGCGGAGCGGCTCGGTCTCGACGGCGAGGTGCTCGAGGACGCACGCGGGCGGATCGTGCCAGAGCGGTTGCAGATGGCCGAGCTGCTGGCCGAGGCCGAGGCGGCCGACCGACGTGCCGTCGAGGAGCGGGAGGCCGCCCGAGACGAGCGTGAGGAAGCAGAGCGGCTGGTCGTGCGCGTGCGCCAGCGCGAGGTGGAGCTCGAGGCCGAGCGTGAAGCCGTTCGCGCGTCGGCGGCCGGGGAGCGTGAGCTGGCCGTGGCGCAGGCGGAGCGCGACCTCGGGGAGGCGAGGGCGGAGCTGCGGGCGCTGCGCGACGAGATCCGGAACGCCCGCCGCCGAAACCAGGAGGTGCGGCGGGCGGCGACCACCTCTCCGGGTCGAGCCGAGCGCGAGCGCGATCGGCGGCTCGGGGCGGCGTCCGAGCGTGCCGGCCGGGCCGAGCAAGCGCTGAGGGGGCTGGTCGAGCCGGTGCCCCTCCAAGCGCCACTCGCGGCCGGTGACCCGGTGGAGGCGCCGGCACTGGGCGTGCGCGGCACGATCGCGGCGATCGAGGGCGACGAGGCCGAGGTGGTCGGTGTCGCCGGCCATCGGATCAGGATTCCGCTCGCGCGCCTCGTCGCGGACGCGCGAGGATCGCGGCCGGGCGATGCTCCGCCCGAGCCGGCCGTTCGCGTGATCGCGAGCGCCCGCGGTGACGTCTCCGACGAGCTCGACGTGCGCGGCCGCAGGGCTCAGGAGGCGCGGGAGGCCGTCCGGACCTTCATCGACGATGCGGCGCTCGCGGGGTTGCCTCTCGTCCGGATCGTGCACGGGCGGGGCACCGGTGCTGTTCGCGCCGCAATCCGCGAAGAGGTCGACGGGCACCCACTGGCCGCGAGCCGCGAGTCCGAGTCGGCCGACGGCGCCACCGTCGTCCACCTGGCCGGCTCCTAAGAACCAGACTCACAGCCGACTCACAGGCCGGAGCCGTCACTATGGCTCGGTGTCCGGTAACGCGACGACCGACGGCCACGCACACCGTGTTCTCGTCGTCGACGACGAGCCCTCGATCGTCGATGCCGTCGCGACCGCTCTCCGCTACGAGGGCTTCGAGGTCGAGGAGGCCTCGACCGGTCGCGCGGCCCTCGACGCGGTGACCCGGCAGGAGCCCGACCTGATCGTCCTCGACTGGATGCTGCCGGACATCGACGGGATCGAGGTCGGCCGCCGCCTCCGCGCGCGCGGGTTCAAGACAGCAGTCCTCTTCCTGACGGCGAAGGACGCGACCGAGAACAAGGTCGAGGCCCTGCGTGCGGGTGGAGACGATTACGTGACGAAGCCGTTCAGCCTCGCCGAAGTGGTGGCGCGGATCCAGGCGATCTTGCGGAGGACGGCCGGGAACCTGCCCGGCGACGTGCTGCAGTTCGCCGACCTCGTGCTCGACGAGAACCGGCACGAGGTCTTGCGCGACGGCACCTTCCTCCCTCTGACGGCGACTGAGTTCAGCCTGCTGCGCTTCTTCATGCTCAACCCGCGACGCGTCCTGGCCAAGGGGCAGATCCTCCAGAACGTCTGGCGCTACGACTTCGGCGGGAACGCGAACGTCGTCGAGACCTAGGGCTCGCAGCAGCCTTCGCCGCCGCTGCTCTGTCGGCCGCGGACCGGGCGACGATTCGTCGTCAGCCCCGGCAGCCGACGTGTAGCGCCTGGCGAGTTGTCGGACCCGGTGCGGGTAGTGCGACCGCTCCGGCTCGTCGCCGGTAGCCTCTGGCGCGTCCTCCGAACGACCTGGGCCTCCTACCGTGACCTCGACGCATACGACCCACGCCACGTGGTGGCAGCGAGCGCACGGCGGTGACGCGGGCGACCTGCTCGTCGCGTACTTCAGCATGGAGTTCGGCGTCGAGGAGACCCTACCGATCTACTCGGGCGGCCTCGGTGTCCTCGCGGGCGATCACCTGAAGGCGGCGGCGGAGCTCGGCCTGCCGCTGGTCGGCGTCGGCCTCCTCTACCGCGGCGGCTATTTCGCGCAGGGCCTCGACGAGGCCGGGCGGCAGACCGAGGAGTACCAGGCGGTCGACCCCGAGGCCGCCGGGCTCGTGCGCGAGCCGGTGACGGTCGAGCTCGATCTCGCCAGTGAGACGATCTCGGCGGCGGTGTGGCGCAAGGACGTCGTCACCGCCGCGTCCACGGTCCCGCTCTACCTGCTCGAGGTGCCGTGGTTGACGGACGCGCTCTACGGCGGCGACCGCGAGCACCGGATTCGCCAGGAGCTGCTGCTCGGCGTCGGCGGGGTTCGTGCGCTGGCCGCGCTCGGGATCCGGGCGAGCGTCTATCACATGAACGAGGGCCACTCGGCGTTCCTCGCGATCGAGCGCGTTCGCGCGCTCGTGGAGCAGGGAGTCTCGACGGCCGGTGCCACCGAGCAGGTGCGACGCTCGACCGTCTTCACGACCCATACGCCCGTGCCCGCCGGGAACGAGGTGTTCGGCGAGGAGCTCGCCCTCCGCTATGTCGGCGCGCTCGCGAACGCGGCCGGGTTCGGCTCCGAGCGGCTGCTCGAGCTCGGACGCTCCGACGGCGGGGACGGCTTCGGCCTGACTCCGCTGGCGCTTCGCCTGTCCGGCTACTCCAACGGCGTCTCGGCTCTGCACGGCGAGGTCGCACGGGAGATGTGGGCGCCGCTCTGGCCGGATCGCAACGGCGGCGAGGCCCCGATCGGGCACGTCACGAACGGCGTCCATCTCGGGACGTGGCTCGAGCCGACGCTCGCCGAGCTCCTGCGGGAGGCCGGGGTGCAGCCGGAGGCGCCGCCAGACGAGGCGAACTGGGACGCCGCCTTCAACCTTGATTCCGACGCCCTCTGGCGCGTTCACGACGGCTGCCGACGCCGGCTCGCCGAGTGTACGGGGTTCGATCCCGAGCGGCTCACGATCGGCTTCGCCCGGCGTTTCGCGACCTACAAGCGTGCCGGCCTCGTCTTCACAGACCTGGAGCGGCTGTTCGCGCTGCCGGTGCAGATCGTGGTGGCCGGGAAGGCGCACCCCCAGGACGCCGGCGGCAAAGACGTGATGCAGAGAATTGTCGAGCTCGCGCGCGACCCGCGCAGCGAAGGCCGTGTCGTCTTCCTCCCGAATTACGACATCGGCCTCGCGCGCATGCTCATCCCAGGCTGTGACGTCTGGCTGAACAACCCGCGGCGACCGCAGGAGGCGTCCGGCACGAGCGGGATGAAGGCGGCCGTCAACGGCGTCCTCAACCTCTCGGTTCTCGACGGCTGGTGGGCCGAGGCGTACGAGCCGGCGGTCGGCTGGGCGATCGACGGCGCCTCGGACGAGGCGGACACCGAGCAGCTGTACCGCCTGCTCGAGCACGAGGTCGTCCCGATGTTCAACGGTGATCGCGGCCGCTGGACGGAGATGATGAAGGCCTCGATCGCGCGACTCGCCCCGCGCTTCTCGATGCACCGTGCGGTCGTGGAGTACGCCGAACGCTACTACCGTCCGGCAAATGCGTCCCGCTAGCTGGAGTTGCTCTAGCTGGAGGAGATCAGGAGCTGTTTGGCGGGCAGCGCGACGGGGCGGTGCAGGGGCACATTGTTCTGCCAGATCTGCAGCTCGACGCGAGTGCGGCCCAGCCGCTTCACGTTGATGTCGTAGCGGTTGCGCCCGTCGGTTCCGCCCAGCCACGCTGTGCCACTCGCGCCGACGACACCGAGGGCGTCGATCCGCACGGATTGCACGCTGCCGCGTTTCCGGAGCGTGAGTGTCCCGCGAGCCGTCTTCCCGTCAGAGCGTGCCGAGAAGCCTGCCTCCAGGGTCTTCGAGAGCCGCAGCCGCTTCGTGCTCGCGACGCGACCAGGGGTGTTCACGACCTGCACGGCGACCCGCGCGCCGGTACCGAGCGAGAGCTCGTCGCCGCGGAACCGGATCGTCACTCGGTGGCTGCCGGGGCGCGTCGGCGGCGAAGGCGTGACGGCGGCGACACCGGCCGCATTGGTCGTCGTCAGGTAGGTGTCGTCGCCGACGACAAAGGTCAGCTGGCGGGCACCGAGACCGTCGGTCGTCGCAATGGCCCCCCGTGTCAGCTGCACGCGGAGGCGGAGCTTGCCGAAGGCCGCCTGCGTGGCACCCTGGTAGGTGAGCTTCGTGACGCTGCGCGCCGCCTTGGGGTCAGCGCCGCCGCCTGCCGCACCGGCCGCGGCGCCTGCGCCTGCACCCGCGCCGCTCGAGCTTGCAGCACCACGAGCCACGCTCGGCAACCGAGGAGCCACCGGGGCGACGCCGGGCGCGCCCGGAACGGTGCCGCAGTTCACCTTCCCCTCGTTCACCTCGCTGATGACCGAGCGATACGCACCGAGCGACCCCTTCGGCGACCCGTCGGCCCAGAAGACGCCCGACTGCCAGCCCGCCATCTCCCGCTCGTCGCGCAGCAGGAAGTTGAAGATCGCCTCAACGCGCGGTTGGCAATACATCAGTCGGATGCTCTCGGTCAGCTGCTTGGCCTGGTCGACGGCGGTTCCCGGGGCCACGTCGGGAACAGGACCCGGCCAGTTCTCGAAGCCGCCGTCGTAAGCTGCGGCCTTCTCGGCGGGGACTGTGGTCTGGTAGCCGGTCTCGAGGTACCAGATCGGCAGCCCCTCTTGAGGAGTCCGCTGGGCGGTTCCACCGAAGGCCTCCTGCATGACCGCGACCATCCGGTCGGTATCGCCGATCGAGATGACCGCCGGATCGGTGTGCTTCGTCGAGGGAGGCTCGTCGGAGCTGCGGGGGTAAGGATGGTGCCCTAGCGTGTCGAACAGTGGACGGGTGCGTCCGCTAGCCCGGTAGACCGAGCCCAGCTCGCGGATGAACCGCGGCGGCGAATGGGTCACGTTCGAGAAGGCGTTCGGGTTGTCGTTCCCCCAGTGCGAGTTGACGGGCCCGACCACGTTGACACCGGGCCGAACCGAGTGGAGTACGTCGTAGCACTGGGAGGCAAGCTCGAAGTAGCCGCGGGGCGCGGCACTCGCCCCGTTCTCATCGAACTGCGGCCGCCAGAAGTAGCCGACGTTCGGCTCGTTCCAGACGATGATGTCGTTGATCTGCGGGAAGCGCCTGAGCGCGTTGGCGGCAAACGTGCAGTACTGCTGCCGCGCGGCGGCGTCGACCGGTGTGCGCTGCCAGTTGTTGTGGATGCCGAGCACGATGCGGATGTCCCCCGCTCCGACAACGGCGCTAGTCAGGCCGTCGATCTGGGCAGGCTCGAGGTCGGAGTCGCGGGGCTCCCACTCGAGCGTGACGGCCATCGTGCGCAGCCCGAGGTGACGCGCGGCCGCGACAGTCTCGCCTGTGTTCCACATGAGGGCGTTCTCGACCGCTCCGACCGCGAGCCCCGGCGCCGCACCGGCGACCGGCGACGCGGCTAGAGCCGCCATGACGGCGACGAACATCAAGACCCCCCTGCGCATGCCTCCTGCACGGTACGACAGGATCGGTCGGATGTCTACCGGTTTGTCCCGCCCTGTCCGGGCAGGGTTTGGTCTGTAACCGGAGGAGTTCAACGGGACTACTCATTCGACCAGGCCACCGACGCCGGGCGGCTAGAGCTCAGTCGGCGACGTTCTGATCCCTGGCGGTCAACGTGACGATCGAGTCGAGCAGCAGTTGATTGGGCACGCGCACTTCCTCGCCCCCGTCGGTCTCGAGTACCGTGGTCGCGCTCTCGAGCCGGCTGATCGTGCCGGCCACGCCTGCGACCCGCACCCGGTCCCCGATCCGGTAGGCGTTGCCGACGTACCGACCGGCGCTCACATGCCGGGCGAGATCACGGCCGCCGAGGCCGAAGGCGAGCGCGAAGGTGAGCGCCGCAGCCAGGAGCAGCAAGGCCACCAGACCGGTGAGGATGGTCGTCGGCACGCCGACCTGCGCCAGGGCCGTCAGGACGAAGAGGGCGACGATCACTCCTTCAGTGGCCTGCTTGAGGGGGCCCGGGCCAGGAAGGTCCATCTGCTCGGCGAGTCGTTGTACGCGGTCGCCGAGGAACTCGGCCACGACGAGCCCGATGACGACGAGCACGAGCGCGACGAACAGCTTGGGCAGGAACAGGATCAGCTCGTTGAGGGCGGTTGAGAGCGCGGCGAACCCGAGCAGGGAGACCGCGGCGACGACGGTGACGATGACGAGCGCGATCCGAACCGCTGTCCCGACGAGGCTCGAGACGGACCGCGTCACGCCGATCCGGCCGAGGATGCGGTCGATCCCGAAGCGCCGCCCGAGTCCGTCGAGTCCGGCAGCCTCGAGCACGCGACCGGCGAGCCGTCCCGCGAGCGACGCGAGCACGAGGCCGAGCACGAGGAGGACGAGCGCTCCGGCGAGGCGAGGCAGCGCCTCGCCGAGTGCTTCGCCGGCGCGGTCGAGGACGCCTGCGACGATCACGGTCGCTCCCTCCGCGCCCGCCCGGCGAACAGCCGGAGGACGTCCTCGACCGCGCCGGTCAGCCCGCCGAGCACGCCGAGCAGTTCCCGAAGCGTCCTCTGGACGCGCACCCGCCTCATCACCGACGCGATCAGCGACGGGTCGCCGCCGTCGGCGACGGGCCGAAGGAGCAGGAGCAGCGTGAGCAGCCGCTGCTCGGCAGCGCCTGCGCCCTCGGGACTCGGCGTCTCGCTAGGCGGAAGCTGGCTCATCGGGCAGCCCCCAGTCGTAGGTGTTGTGCCGCAGGATCTCGATCAGCTCGCGGCGCCCCCGGAAGAGGCGCCCCTTGACGCTGCCGAGCGGACTGTCCGTGACTAGGGCGATCTCCTCGTAGCTCAGGCCTTCCAGGTCGCGGAGGACGAGGACGACGCGATGCGCCGGCTGGATCAGGCGCAGCTTCGTCGTCAGGCGCTCGCGACGCTCCCGTTCCTCGAGCGCGTCGGCCGGCGTTCGGTTCGGCGCGGGCTTGCCGTCCTGCTCTTCCTCGGCCGAGAGCGCCGGCTCGACGCTGCGTCGTCTCGCCAGCGCATTCAGCGCCACGGTGTTCGCAATGCGGAGCAGCCAGGAGAGAAAGGGCGCCTCGCCGCGGAACTGGCCGAGCCGGTTGTAGGCGCGCAGGAACGTGTCCTGGGTCACGTCGTCGGCCTCCGAGACGCCGACGATCCTGGCAGCCACCCGAGTGACGACCGCCCGATGGCGTTGCACGAGCGTCTCGAACGCCGAATCGTCACCGGCCAGGGTCTGCTGTACGAGCTTGGCATCGTCGGGTGGGGTCAAGGGCCGCACCATATCGCCGGTAAACCGGGTCACGGCCTCGAGAACGGACGCGCTCATAGAAGAGAGACAGCCGCTACCGCTCAGAGGTTACGAAGGGCGTCGTAACTTTCTGACGCCCCCCGCTTGTCCTGTGCCTTGAACGTGAGATTTCTCTCGACAGAGGCCCAGGAGGTCGACCGCATGGTCGTAGCTGCAGTGAACATCTCGGACAGCGTCGAACGCGCCTTCACCGTGTTCTTCGCCTGGTTGCCCTCGCTGCTCGCAGCGCTGGCGATCCTGCTGATCGGATACATCGTGGCCAAGGTCGTCCGCAAGCTCGTCGCCGGTGCCCTGCACCGCGCCGGGTTCGACCGGATCGTCCAGGGCTCCCCCGGCGGCGAGGTCGTCCGCCGTGTGACGTCGGCGCCCTCGAAGCTCCTCGGGACGATCGCCTTCTGGTTGGTCTTCCTCTTCGCGATCTCGCTCGCGGTGACGGCACTGGGGATCGAGGCCCTCACCGACTTCTTGTCCGCGGTCTACGCCTATCTCCCCAACGTCATCGCTGCGCTGCTGATCTTCCTCGTCGCGGGAGCGATCGCGACGGCAGTGGCGACGCTCGCGCAGCGGTTCCTGGGCGACACCGGCCTCGGCCGGATCGTCTCCACGGTGGCACCGATCCTCGTGATGACGATCGCCACGTTCATGATCCTCGACCAGCTGAAGATCGCGGAGGACATCGTCGTGATCACCTATGCGGCGCTGATCGGAGCGATCGCGCTCGGCTCGGCGCTCGCGTTCGGCCTCGGAGGCAGGGACGTGGCCCGCGAGATGCTGATGGGGGTCTACGAGCAGGGCCAGCAGAACAAAGGCCAGTGGAAGAGCGAGCTCGATCAGGGCGTCGAGCGCGCGAAGGCCGAGGCACAGAAACAGACCGACAGCAACCGTTGACACCAGTAACCAAGAGGAAAGGGAGTTTTTGTCATGAGTGAGATGACGCTCGATCGACTCGAGCAGATGCGTGGCGCGAAGGTGTACGACTCGTCCGGAGAGAAGATCGGAACGGTCGAGGAGATCTTCTACGACGAGAGCACGAACAAGCCGGAATGGATCGGAATCGGCACCGGCGGCTTCTTCGGCACGAAGCGGGTGCTCGTTCCCGTGCAGGGAGCGCGCTCCGACGGGGACGAGCTCACGATCCAGCACAGCGCATCCGAGGTGAAGGACTCGCCGGACATCGACTCGGACGAGATCTCGCAGGACACCGAGCGCGACCTTTACTCCTACTACGGGCTCGAGTGGTCGGAGCAGCGGTCCGACACTGTGCTGCCCGAGGGTACGAGCGGCGGCGGGCGTGACCTCGACCGGGACACCGACCGCGACATGTCGCTGACGCGCTCCGAGGAGGAGCTCCGCGTCGGCAAGAGAGAGGTCGAGACAGGCCGGGCGCGGCTGCGCAAGTGGGTCGAGACGGAGCCGGTGGAAGCTGACGTGGAGCTCCGGCGCGAGACGGCCGAGATCACGCGCGAGCCGATCAACCAGCCCATGGGTGACGTGGAGCTCCGCGACGAGGACATCGACGTGGCGTTGCACGAGGAGCAGGCCGTCGTCGACAAGCAGGTCGTCGCGAAGGAACGGGTCGGCATCCAGAAGGACGTGACGACGGAGACGGAGACGGTGCGCGACGAAGTCCGCAAGGAGCGCGTCGACATCGACAAAGATCGCGTCGACATCGAGAAAGACCGCTAGATGCCGGATCGCACGCAGGAGCCGGATCGTCGCCTCGGGATCGACGACTCGATCGAGAAGCCGGACGAGACCATGCTGCTGCGCCTCGAGGAGGAGGCCGACGTCCGCCCCAGTGGGTGGCGCGGCGTCGGCTTCCTCCGTGCGAGCAAGCGCGTCGAGACGGTGCGCGTCGAGGAAGCCGTGGCCCAAGACCGCGAGGCTCTCGACCTCGAGCGACTACCGGCCGCGGCGGACGATCCGGGAGGCGTGCTCACGCTCGAAGACGGGGGTATCTCGATTCCGGTCTACGAGGAGGAAGTCATCGTGACCAGGCGGGTCGTCCTCAAGGAGCGAGTCGTGATCAGGAAGAGGGTCGAGACCCACACGGTTCCCGTCTCGACCGAGGTGCGCCGTGAGCGGGTCGAGATCGACGTCGACCGAGAGATCGAAGATCGGGTCCGCATCGTTGGCGAGGAGCGGCCGGGCGCCGCCGACTGAGCAGCCCTTCGTCCCGGGGGTCCTGAGGAGGATCGAGGCCGCGTCTTGCGGCGGCACTCGATCCGACCTCAGGAGATCAGCGGGCGCAGCGTGTTCCGGGCGATCAGGAAGCCGCGCTTGACGAGTTCCTCGCTGCCCTCGAAGCGGCGATCCTCGTGCTCGACCGATACGAACCGGTCGTAGCCGACCGCGTAGAGCGCGGCGACGAAGCGCGACCAGTCCACCTGGCCGAGGCCGGGTAGGCGAGGCACCTGCCAGCCGATTCCGCCCGCGAAGGTGCCGTGCCGGTAGAGCCCATCGCTCCTGATCTCCAGATCCTTCGCGTGTACGTGGAAGATCCGGTCGGCGAAGTCGTACACCGCGCGCTCGGGATCGATCATCAGCCAGACGAGGTGCGAGGGATCGAGGTTGAGGCCGAAGTGCTCGTCCGGGATCGCCTCGAACATCGCGTCCCAGATCGCCGGCGACCACGCCAGGTTGCCACCGCCCGGCCACTCGTCGTAGCTGAAGATCATCGGGCAGTTCTCGATCGCGACCTGCACGCCCTGCGCGCCCGCATGCCGCACGAGATCCGGCCAGATCGCTCGGAAGCGGTCGAGGTTGTCGGGCAGCGGTCGGTCTTTGTCGTTCCCGACGAACGTCCCCACCGTGTCGACGCCGAGCGTCGCAGCCGCATCGATCACCTTCCGCAGGTGCCCGTTGACTGCCTGACGATGTGCGTCGTCCGGGTGCAGGTTGTTCGGGTAATAGGCGAGCGCGGAGATCTCGAGACCGTGCCGGTGGAGCAGGTCGCGCACCCGACCAGGGTCGAAGCGGTCGACGTTGATGTGCGTGGCGCCCGCATACCGGCGGTTCTCGCTCCCACCCGACGGCCAGCACGCGACCTCCAGCGCCTCGAACCCCTCCTCGTGCGCCCACCTTGCAACCTGCTCGAGCGACAGGTCGGGTAACGCCGCCGTCAAGAAGCCCAGCTTCACCGCCTCACCTCCACCCAGGTCTGCATCCTCGCCGACTCGGCGACTGCCTCGCCGAGCAGGATCTGCTCGTGGCCGTCCGCGAAGGTCGGGAAGTCGGGCTCCGGCGGCATCGAGCCCCTCTCAATCGCGGCGTAGACCGTCCGGTACAGCTGCTTGAACGTGTCCGAGAAGCCCTCTGCGTGACCGGCGGGCAGGTCTGTGAGAGCGCGCACCGCGGCATCCATCAGCCTCGGGTCGCGGAGCAGCAACTCGTTCGGCCGGTCGCGGTGGCCGAGCCAGAGCTCCTCCTGCCGCTCGGAGTTCCAGGAGAGCGCGCCCCCCGAGCCGTCGAGCTCGAACGAGAGGTGGTTCTTGCGGCCGGCGCTCACCTGCGAGAGCGTCACCTGACCACGGCTGCCGTCCTCGTACCGAAGCAGGATGTGAGCGACGTCCTCGCTGGCGACCGGCCGCTCGACACGCGGGGCGTCGTCCGCCTCGGCCACGAACGTCTCCACCGGCCCGACGGGCACAGCGCGGTGCCCGTGCGCGGTGTAGAGATCGGCGAAGACCGCGGCCACCCGGCGGCCTGTGATCCAACCTGTCAGGTCGAGCCAATGCGTGCCGATGTCCGCGACGGCGCGTAGCTGCCCGCCGAGCTCCGGATCGAGCCGCCAGTTCCAGTCGGTGGGCTGGTGCAGCCAGTCCTGCAAATAGGTGCCATGCGCGTTCCAGACGCTGCCGAGGTCTCCACGCCGGACACGCGCACGCGCCTCGTGGCAGAGCGGGTAGAAGCGAAGGTTGTAGTTGGTGCAGTGGACGAGGCCGCTCGCCTCCGCCAGCCGGAGCAGCTCGGCGGACTGGGCCGAGGTCTGCGCGAGCGGCTTCTCGCAGACGACGTGCTTGCCGGCGGCCAACGCCGCCTTCGCCTGGGGGTAGTGCAGGTGGTTCGGCGTCGCCACGTGGACGACGTCCACCTGCTCGTCGACGAGCATCTCCTCGAGCGACCCGTACGACGGCGGCAGGCCCGGCTTCTCCCGAGCGCGGTCCGGCGTGGAGCCGACGACGCCCGTCACCTCGACGCCCAGCCGTCGCAGTGCCTCGACGTGCACGACGCCGATGAAGCCGGTTCCGACGACGGCAGCCCTCACCTGCCGACCTTAACCCGCCTGGTTGTGTCGCACTCACGTCCCCGCGCCCACATACCCTGGCCCCACATCCCCGACTCTGACGCCGGTTCAGCCGATGGCGTAGCGGCGCACGGCCGCCTCGTCGAGCTCGAACCCGAGGCCCGGGCTCTCAGGGACGTCGACGTAGCCGTCCCGGTCGACGAGGATTGGCCGGGCGAGCATGAAGTCGCGCCGTTCCGGTGTCCAGCCGGGCGGGTCGTACGGCACCTCGAGGAATGGGCCGCCACCGACCCCGGCCGCCACGTGCAGGTTGGCGAGGAGTCCGATGCCGTTCGTCCAGGTGTGAGGCGTGAAGAGCCGCCCGCGCGCTCGCGCGAGCCCTGCCAGGGTGCGCGCGCGCTCGAGCCCCACCGACAGGACGACATCGGGCTGGTAGACGTCGAGGGCGTCCTTGTCCATGAACGCCAGGAGCTCGGCGACGGTTCGCGCCATCTCGCCTCCTGCGATCCGCAGACCTGTCGCTGAGCGGAGGTCGGCGTACCCGCGGACGTCGCTCGCGACGAGCGGCTCCTCGAGCCAGAAGACGCCGAGCTCGGCCAGCTCGTCGGCGAGGGAGAGAACCCGGGCGGAGTCGAGAGCGGGACCGATGTCGCCGGGCATCCGCCAGCCCTGGTTCAGGTCGACCATGATCTCCATCTCAACGCCGATCGCCTCGCGCGTTGCCCGAACGGCCGCGACGCCCTCCTCGAGCCGGTTCCGGTCGATGCGGATCTTGAGGGCGCGGAAGCCCTCGGCGCGGAGCGCGAGCGCCGCCTCGGCACGCGCCGCCGGCGGCTTCAGCTCCCCGCAGGACGCATAGGCGCGCAAGCGCGTCTCGGCCCCTCCGAACAGGGAAGCGACCTGGACACCGAGCGCTTTCCCTTTCAGATCCCAGAGTGCAGCCTCGACCGGCCAGTAGCGGCCCGCGTGGAAGGTGATCGTCTCGAGCGTCCGCACGTGCCGCTCGATTGCGAGCGGGTCGCTGCCGACGAACAGGTGCTCGTACGGCGCAAAGCCGTCCATCGTGTCCCCAGACCCGATCCCGGTGAGGCCCTCGTCGGTCTCCACGTAGACGAGGGTTGCCTCGAATGCCCGACGCGGGACAGGGTCCCAGGCCGCCCTGAACGGTGGGTCAAGCTCGGTGCGCAGCCGCTGCGTGCGAACCGCGGTGATCTTCATCTCATCTCACTTCAGGTGCCTCGCGGCTACCGCGGCCGGAAGAACGCGTTGAAGGGGGTCTCGAGCGCCGCCAGGATCTCGTCGAGGGCCGGCCGCCCGGCCGCTGCCGCCTCGAGCGCCGCGCGCGTGGCGCGGGCGTTGTTCTCGTACACCTCGTCGGCGTCGTTCGCCGACCAGTCGACCCACACGGCGGCAATGAGGAGGAGGTTGTCGACCTCCTCGCGGGGAACGAGACCGCCGGCCACCGCTTCGGCGACGCCACGCCCGACGCCTGCCTGGGCGGCTCCCCACGTCAGGTGAGCGTGCTCCTCGCCGCGGATGTCCGCCTTGTTCACGAACAGCGTCAACGGCTTGACGGGCAGGTTCGGCTGCAGGGTGGCGACGAAGGCGGCGTGCCCCTGGCGTGGCGTCGCGAGCGCAGTCACCCACGCCGTCTCGACAGGCCCTCCCTTGCGCCCCAACACGACGTTCAGGTGCGCCGCGTTCGGTCCCGAGCCGACGAAGCCCTCGCCGATCAGGGTGGGCTCGGCGAAGCTCATGCGAGGTCAATGACGCCGCGCGCGACGGAGCCGGCCGTCATGTCGGCGAACGCGCCGTTGATCTCCTCGAGCCCGTACGTCTTCGTGACGAGGCGGTCGAGATCGAGCCGCCCCTCCATGTAAAGGTCGAGCACGAGCGGCATGTCAGAGTGGGGATTGCACGAGCCGTACAGTGTTCCGGTGACGATCTTCTCCTGCCGCACGAGCTCCGGCCCCGGGAGCACCACCTCGGCGCCCTCCGCCGGAAGCCCGATGCAGACGAGGGTTCCGCCGAGTCGAAGAGCGTCGAAGGCCTGGCGCACGAGCGCGGGCACGCCGGCCGCGACGAAAGCGTAGTCGGCTCCGCGCCCGTCAGTCAGCTCGCGCGCCAGCGCGAGAGTCGCCGCACCGCCACCACCCTCGACGGCATGCGTTGCCCCGAGCTCGACCGCGAGCTCGCGCTTGAACGGGAGCGGGTCGACCGCGACGATGTGGAGCGCGCCGGCGAGCCGGCAACCCTGGACGACGCTCAGCCCCACGCCGCCGGCGCCGAAAACGACCGCGGTGCTGCCCGGTGTGACGCGTGCGCGGTTGATCGCGGCTCCGACCCCGGTCATCACTGCGCACCCGACGAGCGCAGCGACGGCGAGTGGCGCATCCCGACGAATCGGCACGCAGCTCGCTTCCGGAACGACGGTTCGCTCCGCGAAGGTCGAGAGGAACGAATAGTGGTGGACGGGCGCTCCTCGGCGCGAGAGCCGGATGACGCCGCCCGGAAGCGCTCCGTCGAGCATTGCGGGCATTGTCACGGAGCACAGGTTGACGCGGCCGGAACGGCAGAAGAAGCAGCGGCCGCAGGAGGGAAGCCACGACAGGACGACGTGGTCGCCGGCCGCGACACCCGAGACGCCCTCGCCGACCTCCTCGACGACACCTGCCCCCTCGTGCCCGAGAACGGCGGGGAGCGGGTTCGGCGTCGCACCCGACGCGGTGTTCCAGTCGCTGTGACAGACGCCGCTCGCGTGCAGCCGGACGCTCACCTCGCCCATCCCCGGTGCCTCGAGCGCGATCTCCTCGACGCTGAACGGCTCGTTGTAGGCGTCGAGGACGGCAGCGCGCACGCGGCGATCTTAGAGTTTCATTGTGTTAGAGGCTCTACGCTCTGCCGGTGAAGATGCGCGCCGCCGTTCTGTGGGAGCCCGGTCTGCCCGTCGAGGTCGTGGAGGTGGAGCTCGCGCCGCCGCGGGCGGGGGAGGTGCTCGTGAAGATCGCGGCCAGCGGCATCTGCGCGAGCGATCTCCATGTCGTGGACGGAAGCTTGCCCGAGCCGATGCCGCTCGTCCTCGGGCACGAGGCTTCCGGCGTCGTCGTCGGCACGGGGCCCGGAGTGACGCGGGTTCGCGAGGGCGATCACGTCGTGCTCGCGATCGTGCCTTCCTGCGGCGCCTGCGCTTCCTGCCGGCGCGGGCGGACGACGTTCTGCGAGCTCTTCGGCGCGGCCGCCGGCGCCGGCACGCTCGCCGACGGCACGAGCCGCCTGACGCGGAACGGCACCACCCTGCATCACTTCAACTCGGTCTCCTGCTTCGCCGAGTACGCGGTCGTGCCGGAATCGGCCGCGGTCGCGATCCGCCGCGAGGTCCCGCTCGAGGCCGCGGCCCTCATCGGCTGTGCCGTCCTCACCGGCTACGGCGCCGTCACGAACATCGCCCGCGTTGGGGCGGGCGAGAGCGTCGCCGTGTGGGGCTGTGGGGGTGTCGGCCTGAGCATCGTTCAGGCCGCGCGGCTCGCCCGCGCCGACCCGATCGTGGCTGTCGACGTCTCCTCCGAGAAGCTCGTACTGGCTCGTGAGCTCGGGGCGACCGATCTCGTGAACGGCGCCGAGGTCGATGCGGTCGAGGCCGTGCGCACCGCGGCGGGCGGGATGGGCGTCGACTACGCGTTTGAGGCGCTCGGCCGCGAAGCGACGGTTCAGCAGGCCTGGTCTGCCCTCGCCCCGGGCGGTACCGCAGTCGTTGTCGGGATGCTGCCGAAGGGCGACCTCCTCACGATCGACCCGTGGGGGTTCATCTCCGAGAAGAACCTCTTCGGTTGCTTCCTCGGCCGCGCGCGGATTGAGGACGACGTCCCCCGGCTCGTCGACCTCTACCGTTCTGGCGAGCTGAAGCTCGACAAGATCGTGAGCCACCGGGTCACCCTGGGCGAGATCGGGCTTGGACTGGAGCGCTTGCGCGCGGGGACGGCAGTTCGTCAGGTCGTCGTCTTCGACTGACCCCCGGCTGCTCGAGCGACCTCGGCCCGTCCGCCGTCGCGAGGCTCGAGACGATCGAGTGGCACGGAATGGAGCTGTGCGTGCCGCCGCTCGACCTGCAGCGGCCGAGCGCCCTCTCGTGCGGCCTGCACGACCGCGTGGCGCTCAGCGAACCGCGCGCCTAGGCGCCGGGGGCGTGAGCCTTCGCGACGTCGCCGATGATCGTGCCAAGCTCGCTCGGGCGCGACCACATCGGCCAGTGGCTCGTCGGCAGGTCGACCCAGGTGACGTCGCGCTGCTCGACAAGACCCCCGAGCCACGCATAGCCCTCCTTGACGGCGGCCTTGATCTGCTCGGACGTGTACCCCGTGCAGATGACCGTGCTCGGCACGTCGAGGCGCGCATCGATGGTCAATACCGGGCCTCCCGGAGGACGCCGCCCGGTTCGGGTACCGCCCGACGCCGGAAGGTCTCGAGGTGCTCCGCTGAGCCCGTCGAGGTTCTCCTCCTCCTCGAGCTCCTCTCGCGAGGGTAGGGGCTTCTCAACGGGGGAGAAGTCCGGCTCGAGCGCGCTCGTCGCCGGGCCGGAGTCGACGTGCACCATGGCTGCGATCTGCACGGGGATGCGGTCGCTCGCCGCGTAGCCCGCGCCTCCGGTCCCGCTGTGCACGGCGAGCACGACGGGCGACCCCGCCGCCGTCACCGCCTCGCAGATCGCGGCAGGGCAGCTGACGGATTGCGATGTCGGTGCCCGCCGCTAAAGAGGCAGCTACTCCAGAATCGAAGGACGCCACGGGCGTGGGACTACCAGCCGACAGCCGCCCCACGCCCGCGCGCGAGCAACGAGCAATGGCTCGAGCGGATGTTTCGTTAGGCCCCGAGCTCCTCGGATGCGAGCCTTGTCCCCTTGACGCGGTTGGCGATCTTCTGCATGGCGATGTCCCGGGC
Organism: Gaiellaceae bacterium; assembly: GCA_037721555.1. Taxonomy (GTDB): domain Bacteria; phylum Actinomycetota; class Thermoleophilia; order Gaiellales; family Gaiellaceae; genus Gaiellasilicea. The sequence continues at coordinate 50,421 of JBBJOI010000003.1, forward strand.
GAAGTCGGGAGAGCCGTGCTTGGGCTTCACGTCGCGGCTGAATGGCGAGAAGCCGCAGTCGTCGGTGGCGCCTAGGCGCTCGACGGGGATGTACTTGGCCGCCGAGACGAGCTGCTCCTTCACCTGCTCGGGGGTCTCGACCTCGGGGTCGAGCGGGTTGATGACGCCCATGAAGCAGACCTGCGCGACGCCGTTGGCGTCCTCGCGACTGTATTGGCCGCAGAGCTTGTAGACGTTCTCTCGATCCTCCTCGCTCGCGCATTGGATCAGGAAGTAGCCTGCGTTGAGCTGGAACATCTTGCTCAGAAGCTTCTCGTAGGGCACCTCTTTGGAGTGCACCGAGTCGCAGTCGCCGCCGGGGCAGGTGTGGATTCCGATGTTGCGGCGCTCCTCGGCCGAGAAGCGGTCGATGACGCGGTTGTTCAGGTCGATGAACTCCTGGAGCATGTCTTTGTTCGTCCACGGGTTGCGCGCGTCGTTCTTGTTCGCCAGCCGGCCCTCGGTGAAGTCGATCGAGACGCGTTCCGCGCCGGCGGCGAACGCCTGTCGGATGTCCTTCTCGACTTCGTCGCAGAGGTCGTCGAGGAACTGCTCCCGCGAGTACCCCTCGATCTCGCCCTCCAGCGGGTAGAGCAGCATCAGCATCGACGGCGCGATCACCGCCTGCTTGACCGGCTTGGTCGCGGTCGCCTTGTTCTTCTCCACGAACTCCGAGGCGAATCTCTTGTAACGGAAGGGGCCGCCCGTCAACCGCGGCAGCTGACGGTGATGCCCATCGTCGAAGATCGCGAAGAACTGGCCATCGCCCGCGAGGTTGTCGGCCAGTCCCGTCCCGGCCAGCGTGTCAGTGAGCGGGTACGTCGCGAAGCTCGACTCGCGCTGCTCGCCATCGGTGACGTAGGTCTCACCCGTCTGCTCCAGACGCTTGATCGAATCCTCCGCAGCCTTGTCCTGCTCCGCCTCGAGCTGCGCAAAATCGATTTTGCCCTCATCGTAGGCCTGATAGGCCTCCTGCAACTTCATCGGGCGAGGCAAGGACCCGACCAGCTCGGTGGGAATCGGCATCGTCTCTCCTCTCTGGGACGGCGTGGTCGTGATCAGTCCGACCCACGCACGCTCGTCTTCTCGTCCGTCCGCGGGGAGCAGACGGACTTGGCCTTCATGCTTGGCCGCGAGTATCTCACGGGGCGATTGACGGGTCGCAAGCGCTTCCGACGCCTGCTCCGCCGGCCTAGATCTGGATCGCTTCCCACCCTTCGGGGCGGACGTCGTCGGGGTCGGTGTCGAGCTGCACGGCGAACCCCAACGCTATGCGTTGAACGGTGGCGGTGAGAGGAAAGACGGAAAGCGGCTCGCCGAGCTCGGTAGCCGAAAAGCGATAGGCGCGCGTTCCGCTGGCTCCGATCGCATCGACGAGCTCGGTCACACGCGCGGCCCCGGGCCCGCCGCCGTCGAGGCAGACGAGTCCGTCGCGTAGGCCCATCGCGAACCCGGGCCCGTGGAGGAGCTGCTCAGCCGAGAGCCCCGCCGTGAACAGGTGCGCCGCTTCGCGAACCTTGAGGGCGCCCTCGGCCGCCGTCCACTGGTTCGGGCCCGCTCCCACGAACTCAAGGCCGCGTTCCGGCAAAGCGACAGTCGGAGCACGGCCGTCGAGCGCGGCGGTAACCGCCGCCGGAATCCTGTCGAGCGCGCCGAGATCGGCGCCGAGCGTGACGGCGAGCTGGGCAAGGCGGGCGAGCGCTCCGAGGTGACTGGCGGTGAAGGTGCCCGACGTCTCCTGCGCAACCGTCTCGATGTCGACAGCGGGCGCACCCACGCCACCGATCGCGACCGTCGCGACGCCCTCGGCACGCGCCCGCTCCAGAACCTGGCTCGTGTGTCGTTTCGTGCCACGGTGGCTGAGCAGAACGAGCGCGTCGGTCCGAGCCGGCCGCGGCCCCCAGAGGTCGCAGTCGGCTGCCGACACCGCCGCGGCGTCGACTCCGGCGAGCCGGAGGAAGTAGGCACCCTGGTTGGCGGCATGCCAGCTCGTCCCGGTGCCGACGACGAAGACCCGTCGCCCGGCGATCCGCCCCGCGCCCGCTTCCACGGGTTGTCCAGTCGGCGAGGATGCGGCGCAGATCGTCAGGCTGCCGCCGCATCGTCCTCGCCATCTCAGTCATTCGGTCGCCGTCACAGTCAGACCTCCCCGGCCGCATGTCGCGCACGTGGAAAGAGTGCCCGCACTTGCGCGCGACGCGCGCATCTAGTGAGGAGATGCGCGCCCGACAAGATCCCAGGCCAAGATCGAGCCAGCCAAAGCAGCGTGAACTCGACAGAACCTCATGCCGACGATTCGCTGGCGACTCGGTGAAGTGTCAGAACCGCTGGTTGAGCAGGTGCGTGGTGGAGGATCCTTGAGCGCCCTCCACCACGCGAGCGTGATCGATTACGCGCCGTTCGCCTTGAACTTGGCGAACAGATCGAGTACCGGCTGCGGACAGCTCGTGATGAATCCGGTTGCTTGGACAGCAGCGACGATCTCCGACGGCTTCTTGCCGGCATCGAAGGCAATCGGGAACGGCGACTTGTTGGTGATCAGGTTGAGGTACGCGGCGTGCCGGGCCTCAACGGTTGCGATCTGTGCGCCGGCCTGCAGGTTGTCGCCTGCGTCGACGTAGCGGATTGCGCCGTCGTAGGCCATCACGCCGGTGTTCTCGAGCGTGCGAGCGGTGGCGAGGAACGTGCCCACGTTCGTCAGGCCCTTGCTGAAGTTGAAGGTGCACGCCGGAGCCGCCGAGGCGCCGAGAGCGGTTCGCAGGAACGCGACGTGCGTCACCTCGTGGTCGCGGATGGCGCTGAGGTAGCCGTACGACGTCGCGCGGATCCGGCCGCCGAAGCCCGCGAGCTGCTTTGCCCCCGTGATCGCACCACGTTTGAACTTCCCGGTGCTCGCCGGCACGCCCGGAGGTAGTGTCTGGCGGCCGCTTCCCAGGGCCTGGACGTAGAACGATGCCTCGAGGTACTCCAACGTCAGTGCGAAGTTCAGGATGTCAACATCCGTGATCGCCGTCGGATTGTCGTGACCTGCACGGGCTGTTCCGGCAGTCGCGCCCAGTAGGGCGCCGCCACCGATGAGTGCCGCGCCACCGATCCCCGCCTTGCGAAGAAACGCTGCGCGGGTATCGGGCCGCTCGCTCAACGACATCTCATTCGACTTATTCGACACAAAAGACCCCCGTTGTTTAGTTCGCGCTTAGGCGCGAACTTAAGTTATCGACACATCTAGGCGTGGGCTAAACGCCATTTACAAACATTTAACTATAAGATCGAAGTTGCCCGAATGGAAAAGGACGACCATTTGGCCCGGAAGTAATGAATGAGGCGACTTCTTCAGCGTTTTCAGTAGTTCTCAACGGTTATTCGCCGACGACCGCAAAACGGTTCGTCGTCGTGACGATCGCGCCAAGGGCGGGCGGATTCGAATTTCCACGGCGCGCTGCCTGGACGCGGCTCCAGACGCTAAGCCGGTCTTCTAGTCTAGGAAGCGGCACGCGCTGCACCGCTCTCGTGGACTGCAGGATGACGTGTGGGTATCTCTCGAGTGGACCGATGATCGTCGCTCGCCCAGACGTTCTGAGACGACCTTCGGGGAAGCCGGAGCGAGCGCGAGTGTCGGATGCGTGCCCCTGGCTCTACAACTTGGTGCGCGGCGGCTTCGGATCCCTCCGGTGCCGCCAGACGCGTCTCTGAGTCTGAGCTAGGCGGGAGCACGCCTCCCGGTCATTCGACCGGAGTCTCGACCTCGGCCGACTCATCGGGCCGAGTGGGTGCCAGTCGGTGGATCGCGAGCGCGGACGCGACGAGGATCGCGCCCAGCAGCCAGAAAACGGAGCTTGCTCCGGCGCTTCCGGCCACGACGCCTGCAGCGGCCGGCGTCGCCACCTGACCGATGCGGTTGCCAGTCAGGCGAACAGCGAGAGCCGTCGAGCGTGCGTGTTCCGGGACGAGCTGCACCACAAGTGTCATCGAGAGGGGCTGGCCGAAACCGAGCCCGAAGCCTGCGACGACGCAGAGAGCCGCAAGCGCCCAGACCTCGTACGTCACTGTCATCGAGACGAACGCGGCGGCCGCAGCGGTCGCGCCGATCGAGATGAGGCGCGTCCTGCCGACCCGCCGCACGATGCCCCCGATCCCCACCCTCGCCGCGATCGAAGCACCGGCCCGTAGCGCCAGCAGCGCCCCGATCGTGCGCGGGCCGATGTCCCGGCTCTCGCCGATCACGGGCAGGTAGGCGGTAAAGACGTCGGCGGCCGAGAGCACGGCGATGCTCGCGAAGATGCCGGCTGGCACTCCTCTCGTGGAGACGATGGCGCGCACGCTCCCGCGCCGGGCCTCGACACGGGCGCCGGCCGGGCCGCTGTCCCTTTCGGCGACCGCGGCGCAGACGGTCGCGATGGCCGCGATCCCCGCAGCGATCAGCATCACGTGCGTCGTCGCGCCCGCAGACGGCGAGGCACCTGCCCCCAGGACTAGCCCGACGAGGAGCGGGCCGACGAGCTGACCCAGAGACACGCCGGTAGTGAGGAAGCCGAAGTGCTGGTCGTGCCGCGCGCTGTCGGACTCCCGCGCGATCACGTCCTGGGCCCCGAGCGCGAGCGCGAGGTGTCCGAGTCCCACGACAGCGCTGGCAACGGCGATCGTGGCGGTGCCGGTGGAGACAGCGAGGAAGAGGCAGCCGACCGTCTGGACTGTGCAGCCCACCAGTAGGAGCGGCGCTCCTCTTCGATCCGAGAGCCGCCCCAGCGGGATCGCGAGGAAGATCGGGAGCAGCGCGAACGCCGCCGCAACGAGCCCCACCTCGCGCGCCCCCTCCCCGAGGGCGAGCAGCCGGTACGAGGTTGCCGGCCGCACCATGTAGACCGCGGCCTGTGCGACGCCCATCGCCAGCAACGCGAAGAGGAGCCGCCGGGGCAACTACTCGCCGAGGAGCTGTTTGGCCTGCTCGTAGAACGGGATGTCGACGAACTGGCCGTCGACGGTGATTGCGCCCTCGCCGGCTGCGAGCGCACGCTCGTACTCCTCCACAACACGCCGTGCGTGCTCGAGCTCCTCGCCGGTCGGGTTGAAGACCTCGTTCAGGATCGGCACCTGGCTCGGGTGCACGCACGGAGCGCCGCGCAGCCCCATTGCACGCGATTCCTCCGCCGAGCGCCGGAAAGCGTCGAGGTCGCCGAAGCCGACGATCGCCCCAGTCAGCCCGATCGGTACGACCCCCGCGGCCTTCGCCGCATTCACGACCAGGAAGCTCGCCATGGCGTTGCCCTGGCCGCCTGCCTCCATTCCCGTTGCAATCGTGTAGTCGCTCGAGCCGAGGCCGACAGCGACGACGCGCGGGTGCGCGGCGCAGATCTCGGCGACGTTCAGGAGCCCCTTCGGGCCCTCGACGCGCGCGAAGAACAGGGTGTGACCGACGGGCAGGCCGCGCTCCTGCTCGACGCTTGCGGTGATCTCGGCCAGCGCGAGCACGTGCTCGGCCGAGTCCACCTTCGGGAGCACGAAGCCGCGAACGTTCGCGCCCACTGCCGCCTCCAGGTCGCGAACAGCGAGGCGCCAGGGCCGGTTGACGCGCACGAGGACGTCGGCGCCTCCCTGGGACACCCGCGCGGCCGCCGCGGCCACGAGCCCGCGGGCGCGCTCCTTCTCCGACGGCGCGATCGCGTCCTCGAGTTCGAGGATGATCGCGTCTGCGCCTCGCTCGTGCGCCTTCGCGACGAAGCGCTCGGAGACCACCGGGACGTAGAGCAGCGAGCGCCAGCGAGGCCGGTATGGGTTCAAACGACACCGTCCTCGACGAGAAGCGCCAGTGCAGCGGCATCAATCCCCAGCTCGGCGTAGATCTCGGCGTTGTGCTCCCCGAGAGCAGGCGCCGGAAGACGGATCGCCCCAGGTGTTCCGGACAAGCGAGGGACGACGTTCTGGAGCACAACGCCGTCGTCCTCCATCTCGACGACGGTCTCTCGCGCGAGGTAATGCTCGTCCGCCAGTGCGTCGACCACGTCGAGCACCGGGCCGATCGTCAGGCGTTGTGCCGCTGCAAGCGCGAGGATCTCGCCCCGGCTGAAGCGTCGAAACTCCGGGACGAGCGCCTCGTTCAGCTCGTCCCGGTGCGCGAGCCTAACCTCGGAGTTCGAGAAGCGCGGATCGGCCAGGAGATCCTCCCGCCCGACCGCAGCGAAGAAGCGCGAGGCGGTCTCCTCAGTTGCGGCGGAGATCGCGACCCAGAGGTCGTCGCTCGTCTGGAAGACCCCGCGCACCGAGGAGACGCCGGCTCCGTCGCCTCGCTTGCGTAGCCGGCCTCGGCCGGAGTACGCCGTCGGGTCGGCGCCCATGATCGAGAACAGCGGCTCGTACAGCGACACGTCGACGACCTGTCCGCCGCCGTCGTTCACGCGAACGTTCCAGAGCGCGGCGAGTGCCGCGGCTGCCGCGTAGGTGCCGGCTACCGTGTCTGCGAGGGACAGAGGCGCCTGCACCGGGGGGCCGTCCGCCGGCCCATTGAAGTACGTGAAGCCGGAGTACGCCTCCGCCAGGGTCCCGAAGCCCGGCTTGCCAGCATTCGGCCCCGTCTGTCCCCAGCCGGTGATGCGCACGATCACGAGGCGTGGATTGTGCTCGAGCAGCGCCTCGGGCCCGCCACAGAGTCGCTCGAGTACGCCCGGAGTGAAATTCTCTGCCAACAGGTCGGCTGTCCCCGCCAGCCTGAAGAGAAGGTCGCGACCGCGCGGGTCGCCGAGGTCGAGCGTGATGCTGCGCTTGTTGCGGCTGTATGCCCTCCAGTACGCGTCGTACCCGTCGACTGTCGTATGGCGGAAGGGATCGCCGACGCCGGGGCGCTCGACCTTGACGACGTCGGCGCCCAGGTCGCCGAGGACAAGCCCGAGTTGTGCGCCGGAGACGAGCCGCGTGAGGTCGAGAAGGCGGATGCCCGCCAGCGGGCCCGCGTCGGCCCGCGCGTAGCGCTTCTTCGGGAGCGAGAGCTGCGCTTGACCCGACTTCACCTAGTCGACGACTGCGCACGCGCTCGGAGGGATGTGCACCTTGATCCGATCGCCCGGGACGAGCCGGGAACTCTGCACCGTGAGAGGAATGTGACCGGCGCTCACCTCGTACTCGTAATGGTCGCCAAGGAAGGCAACCGCACCCACGTCCGCGTCCCAGATGTTGGTCCCGTCCACGGAGCGGTCGTCGAAAAGAATGAGTGTGACGGCCTCGGGACGAATCGCGATCGTGACCTGGCCAGACGCCTCTTGCCCGGCGCCGAGCGTGAGCCTGAGCGCCGAATCGGCGACCTCAACGACAGCGCGGCCAGCGGTCGTCGCAGCGGCGCCTTCGATCAGGTTGACGCGGCCGACGAACTCGGCGACGAATCGGTTGGCCGGACGCCGATAGACATCCTCCGGCGTCCCGATCTGCTGCACCTCGCCCGCGCTCATGACGGCGACGCGGTCGCTCATCGAGAGCGCCTCGTCCTGGTCGTGGGTGACAAAGATCGTCGTCAGTCCGAGGCGGTGCTGGAGCTCCTTCACCCAGGCGCGCGCTCGCTCACGAAGCTTTGCATCGAGGTTGGAAAAGGGTTCGTCCAGCAGCAGCACCGACGGCGAGTAGACGAGTGCACGGGCGAGTGCGACTCGCTGTTGCTGGCCGCCGGACAGCTGATGCGGATAGCGCTTCTCGTACGCCGTCATCTCGACGAGCTCCAGGACCTCGAGTACCCGCGTTCTGATCGCGGCTCGCTTCAGCTTGCGCACCTTCAGGGGGAATGCGAGGTTGTCGAAGACGGTCATATGCGGCCACACCGCGTAGGACTGGAACACGATGCCGAGGTTCCGCTGCTCTGCGGGCACCGCCACCCTTCTCGATGCGTCGAAGAACGTCTCGTCGCCCACGGCGATCCGGCCGGCTTCGGGCTGCTGGAAGCCAGCGATCGACATCAGGGTCGTCGACTTGCCGCAGCCGCTGGGCCCGAGCAGGGTGAAGAGCTCCCCTTCCTTGACCGCGAAACTGACGTCGTCGAGCGCCCGCTGATCGCCGAACTGCTTGACCAGGTTCTGGACGTCGATCTCAGGCACCGTGCTCCCCTCCCGTGACCCCGACCTTGAACACCTTGGCGCCGATCGCGAGCACGACGACCGTGATCACGACCTGCACCATCGCTAGCGCGGACACCGGGCCAACCGTCCCCTGGATGAACTGCGACAGCATGGTGGCTCCCATGACCTCTGTGCCCGGCTTGACGAGGAAGACCGCGGGGTCGTAGTCGTTGATGATCTCGACGAACAGCAGGATGAACGACGCGAAGATCGCCGGCTTCAACAACGGCAGCACGATCGTACGGCTCGTTCGCCACCAGCCGGCGCCTGCGGCGCGGCCGGCGCGGTCGAGTTCCTCGCCGATCCGCGCGAGTGTCGGATACATGACGATGTAGGCGAGCGGCAGATTGCGCACGCAGAAGGCGAGCATGATTCCCCAGATGCTGTCGCGCATGACGTCGCCGAACGCGCCCGTGAGCAGATACGCCCAGAAGAAGCCGATACCGATGATGATCCCGGGTGTGGCGCGCGGATAGAGCATCAAAAAGGGCAGCGTGCGCCGGAATCGGAAGCCGGAACGGTGGGCGACGAGCGTGGCCAGCGCTACGAACGCCGTTGTCGCAACCGCGCCGACCACGGCGATGACGGCGCTGTTCTGGATCGAGCGGCGGAAGGCGTCGTCCTCCCACAGCACATGCCAGTGGGCCGAGGTCAGGAGCTCCCAGGGCGCAACCAGGGGTGTCAGGACGACCACGAACGACATCGCCGCCAGGCCAAGCACCGGGACGAGCGTCGTGAACACGAGGTAGAAGGCCAGCAGCCCCGCGAGCGGCCAGCGCCAACGCCGCAACCGCAACAACGCCTGTCGTCCGGACTTTCCTCCGACCGAGACGAAACGGGCCTCGGCGCCGAGCAGCCGGTTACGCAGAAGCAGGAGCAGCGTGGCGACGGCGAGCATCATCACCGCACCCGCGCTGACCGAACCGGGATCCGGGGTCGACGCGTTCGTCCACGTGTTGTAGAGATAGCTGGAGACGAAGATGATGTTGTTCGACGTCCCGAGGAGCAGCGGGATGCCGAGCGCGGCGATCGAGAGCGTGAAGATCAGCGTCCCGGCGTTGAGGAGCGCGGGACGGAGCATCGGGATCGTGATGTTGAAGAGCACTCTCAGCGGTCGGGCGCCGGCGCTGCGGGCAGCGTCCTCGAGCGAGGAGTCCGCCCGCGAGAGTGCGGCTTGGCAGGTGAGGAACGCGATCGGTAGGAGGCGCGACGCCTCAACGAGCGCCATCCCAGGGATCGTGTCGATCGCGAGCGTCGGAAGGTGGAGCCGGTCGGAGAACATCGAGGTGAGGTAGCCACCCGGCCCCCAGACGACGATCCAGCCGAGCACCATGCCGAGCGAGGGCAGCAGGATCGGCAGGAGGATCAGCCGGCCAAATGCCTTTCGGCCGGCGAGGTCGGTTCTCGTACAGAGGATCGCTACCAGCGCGCCACCGACGACGGCGATAACGGTCGTCAGCGCGGCGAACACGAGCGTGTTGACCCAAGCGTCCCAAAAGGCTCTATCGCCGAAGAGGTCGCGGTAGGGCTGCGTGGTGAAGACTCCGCCCGCCTCGTAGAGCGGTCGATCGCGTAACGAGGCGTAGATGAGCGGGATGAACGGGCCGACGATCAGCGTGACGACCAGGAGCCATGTCGCCCACTGCAGCGCCCACGCCGGGATGAGACTCCGGCGCGGGCGCGGGAACGTCTGCTCGTACGAGCTAGTCGTCATCGCGGTGCTGGCGCGAAACGAGCGTTAGCCGAAGATGTCGTGCCAGCGCTTCTTGTAGGCCGGATAGTCGTTGACGAACTTCTGGCTGAACGGCACCAGGATCACGTTCTTCTGGCCGACCTTCGCGTAGACGTCGGCGAGCGTGTTGGAGCAGTTCTTCGGCACGAACTTGTTCCGAAAAGCCGTGAAGCTCGCGTCACACATGGCCTGCTGGCCGGCCTTGCTGTACACCCAGTTCAAAAACAGCTTTGCGGACGCGGGGCTCGCTGCCTTGACCGTAATGCCCACGCCCCGCGGGACGAGCGGCGTCGCGTCCTTGTTGTACGTCCAGTCGAGGATCGACCCCAACTGCGGATTGGTCTTGATGTTGTAGCGAACGGTCGGCGACGTCAGGTACGCCGTTACCGCTGCACCCTGGGAGACGAGCGACTGCTGCCCCGCGACGCCCGTCTGTGCCCTGAACCGATCCTTGCCGATCTTCTCGAGGTTCGACCAACCCTTCTTCTGGATGTAGCCCCAGAGCGCGGTGTAGCCGAACAGGTTGTCGACCGTGTACCCGGTCAGCTTTCCGTAGGTGCCGGGATCGTTCGCGATCTCGGTCATCGAGTTCGGCACCTTGTCCTTCAAGAGCAGCTTGTTGTACATGAGCACTGCCGGATCGGGCGACATCACGAACACGCCCTTGTACTGCTTCACGAATTTCGGGAACTGCGAGAGCTCGAGCGGGTTGTAGTCGGTCAGGAACTTCTGGCGCGTCGCGTACACCCAGAGGTTCGGAGCGCTTGAGATGAGCAGGTCGGCGGTGCGGACGCCCTGTGCGGCCTCGGACGCGTACTTCGAGAAGATCACGTTGTTGTCGAGGTCGTACGCAGTCGTCTTGATCCACGGGTAGTAGTACTGGAACCGGTCTGTGACGAACTTCAAGTTCGCCGCCGGAGCGTTGGCGTAGAAGACGAGCCCTGACTCCTTCTTCGACGCCTTGATCAGTGGCGCGAGCGGTCCTGGCGTGGCGGCCACCGCGTCGATCCGCGCTCCCGCCGGACCTGCCGTCAGCACTGCCGCAACGAGTGCGACAACGGGCAGCGCCGTCCGGCGCACAGTGGACATCGTTGTCACTGCACATCCTCCTCTGTTGGCACGTGACCCGAGCGTGTGACGATCGGCACGGATCTCCGTTGCGTGGGAGGTTAACGGAGAACTCCTGCTGCTTCCACCTGGGAGAGCGCCGGGGGCGCCTCGGAGACGTACTCGTTCAGGTAGAAGATTCAGCGCACTCCGTGCACGCGAAAGCGGCTTCCTGCTCGAAGGACAAACCTCCCGAGCTGCATGACGGAGTTGCTCGTCTGCCTCCCGCTCGACCGGCCTAGCTGGCGTTCGCGGAAACGTCCCGGTATCGGGCATCGACGAGGCAGTAGAGCGCATAGGCGATGAGGCCGAGGGCGGTTAGCCCGAGCAGCCATTGCCCGTAGGACTGTTGTGCGAGTTTTTGGAGGGCGCCGTCCAGGCCGATCGCTTCCTTCGCGTTGTAGTCGAGCGCGGCCTTCGTGATGAAGACACCCATCAAACCGAAGACGAGCGCGCGCGCGAGGTGGCCGACCACTCCGATTCTGCTTCCCCAGGTTCGTTCGGTACGGCTCATCTCGCCGGTCCGCCATTTGTCCTCGAACGTCCTGGCGAGGCCGCGGTAGCCGTTCCAGAGCCCGGCGCCAATGATGCCGAGCCCGACAAGACCGACGAGCCATCGGCCCGCCGGGAGGTCGAAGACGGTGGAGGTTGTCTGCCTTGCCTCTTCGTTTTGGGTCTGCTTCTCGTCTGAGTTGGTGAGGATCCTCACCGTGCTGAGGCTGAGCGCGGCGTAGATGAGCCCGCGGGCGGCGTAGCCGGCTCGCTTTCCCCACTTCTTCGCTTCGCCTTTCGCCTCGCCCGCGTCCTCCGGATCCTCTCGCTCGGCGAAGGCCTGGATGAATCGCCAGCTCGCGTAGGCGGCAAAACCGAACGCGAGCAGCACCAGCAAGATCTTCCCGAACGAGTTCTGTGCGAGCGATTGCAGCGCTCCTTCGCGGCTCGTCGCCTTGCCGCCGTCTCCAAACGCCAGTTTGAGCGCGAGGATGCCGACGATCCCGAACGAGACACCCTTTGCGACGAGCCCGATGCGCGCGAGCCCGGCGTACCAGCCGGTGCCTGCTTCTGCCTTGGCGCGAGCCTCCTGTCCCGGGTGCTGATTCGGGTTCAAAAAAATCGGCGTCGCTGGCGCCGTTCGAGCGAGTCGCCCACCAGCCAGAGTGTCGGAGCCCACAGCCCCACGAAGATCGCTCGCCGCTCTGCGTTCCCCCGCTCCTCCTGGTCGACGGTCTTTGCGCGAATCCAAAGACCGATGCAGAGAGCGACCGATCCCATCGACATGGAGTGAATGTGATCGCCGCGAAAGCGGAGATCCCCGAGCAGGCCGACGATCATCGCTCGACGATACACGGGGCGTCGCTGCGGGTACTGCATGCTCGATGACCCTGCGACCGACACTTCCGCGCCGAGTGGGTACGGCTGCGCTCTGGCCGGTCGGGATTGGTCTGACCTGCTGGAACTACATGTGGCGGACAACGCCGATGAGTAGGAGTGAGCTGCCGGGGACGGCGGGTGACGACATGCCGCCGCCGCTTCCCGCTGACGCATCAGACGCGTCAGACGCGGAGATCCAAGACGCTGACGCTGGTGTCGGGCCGCTGTTCCACCGCCTCTACAGCGTCTGGATCGGCGACACGAGCTGCACCGCGCACGGGCTGATGGAGCGAGTGACCGCTGATCTCAATGCGGCGACGCCGACCGAGCTCGCGCGCTTCTTCAAGGTGCGGGGTGAGCGCGGCGCCCTCGAGTCAGGCGACGAGTTCGTCGTCCGGATGCCCGGCCCGTGGGACGGCCCAGTTCGCGTCGTGCAACGTACGGGCACGTCGTTCCGCTTCGTCACGCTCAAGGGTCACCTGGAGGCGGGCCAGATCGAGTTCCGCGCCGCGCGCGCGGACAGCGGCGCCCTCCTCTTCTCGATCGAGTCCTGGGCTCGTAGCGGCGACTGGCTGTCGAACCTGCTTTACAGCCGCCTCCGAATGGCGAAGGAAGTGCAGCTGCATATGTGGACCTCGTTCCTCGAGAACGTCGTCGGGCTCGCGGGCGGCTGCCGGCAAGGCCGCGTCGCGATCGAGACACGCCGTGTGGACGGCGCGCGCGGTGGCTGACCCGCATCTGCTCGGTGACGCCGACGCGCGCCGGAAGCTCGAGTCGCTCCGTGATCGAAGCGTGAACTTTCAACCGGATTTCGAGGGTGATGATTGGAACGTGGACGAGTATCGCCAGCTCCTGCCGTCGGAGCAGGCAGGCGATCCAGCTCCCGGCGGCAGTTGGGAGATCGCGCAGCAGTTGATGCGCGAGTACGAATTCGCCGACCCCTCCCGCGTGAGGGCCGTCTACCGGCCCGACGCTCCGCTCGAGGGGCGCGACATGTTGCTCCAGATCCGGTTTCTGGGACTTCGGTTCGACGTCGGGGTGCGCGTCGGCGGCGTCCACGACGAGACGCGCGAGGTAAGCGGCCGCGCAGTGCGCGTCTGGGGATGGGCATACCGCACGCTCGAGGGCCACCTCGAGATGGGCAAGATGGAGTACGAAGTCTGGAAGTGGCGCGACAGCGGCGAGGTCGAGTTCCGTATCCGCCGCACCTCGCGACCGGCACCGATTCCGAACCGGCTCGTCCGCCTCGGGTTCCGCATCTTCGGCCGCCACGAGCAGCTGCGGTTCGCGCACCGGGCATGTGCGCGCATGCTCCAGCTGACGGAGGCCGAGCTCGGGCACCGGCGCGAGGCGGACGCGGCACCTCGAGTTACGGAGGATCTAGCAGCCAGGAGACAATCGGAGGGCTTGACATGACGAATGCGAAGTTGCTTGCGATCTACCTGAACGACCACCTCGCCGGGGCGACTGTTGGCATCGAGCTCACGCGGCGGACGCTCGCAGAGAATGAAGGGACGGAGCTCGGCGAGTTCGTCCGCGAGTTCCTCCAGGAGATCGAGGAGGATCGCGACACCCTCCTCGCGCTGATGGCGAGCCTCGGAGTCGCGCGCTCGACGGTGAAGATCGCTGCGGCGTGGGCGGCCGAGAAGGTCGGCCGACTCAAGTTGAACGGACAGCTCCGTGGCTACTCACCGCTCTCCCGCCTGGTCGAGCTCGAGGGGCTCAGTGCGGGGGTCGACGGAAAGCGGGCCCTCTGGCTGGCACTCGGCGAGGTCCGCGAGCACGATCAGCGGCTGCAAGGCTTCGATTTCGACGCGCTGGCGGAAAGGGCGCGTGCGCAGCACGAGGAGCTCGAGCGCCACCGGCTCGCTGCCGCAGTCGCGGCGCTCGTTATCTGACTGGTCGAGACCAGAGCCCTGTAACGACTCGTGACTGTGCCTGACGAGACGCCCTCGACGGAGGATCCAGTTGCCGTGCTTGCGGCCAGGTTCGGCTTCGGCTCGTTTCGGCCCGGGCAGGAGCGCGTGATCGGATCGCTGCTTGCCGGGAGATCGGCGCTGGCCGTCTTTCCGACCGGGGCAGGCAAGAGTCTCTGCTACCAGTTGCCGGCGCTGATCCTCGAGGGCGTCACGATCGTCGTCTCCCCGTTGATCGCGCTGATGAAGGATCAGATCGACTTCCTCCAGCGGAGCGGGATCGACGCGGCCCGGCTCGATTCGAGTCTCGACGCCGCCGAGCAGCGTGGGGTCTCCGAGCGGCTCCGCGGCGGCGCTCTGAAGCTTCTCTACGTCGCACCGGAGCGCTTCAACAACGAGCGGTTTCTCGCCGAGCTCGCGCGCACTCGGATCTCGCTCTTCGCGGTCGACGAGGCGCACTGCATCTCGGAGTGGGGACACAACTTCCGGCCCGACTACTTGAAGCTGGCCGAGCGTTCCCGCGAGCTCGGGGCGGAGCGCGTGCTCGCGCTGACCGCGACTGCGACCCCGGCCGTGGTCGCGGACATCCGGGCCGGGTTCGGGATCGACGAGGCGGACACGGTCGTGACCGGTTTCTACCGGCCGAACCTGACGCTGCTGATGACGCCGGTCGCCGCCGGTGAGCGCGACCGGCTGCTACTCGGACGGCTGCGCGAGCGTCCGCCCGGCTCGACGATCGTGTACGTAACCCTGCAACGAACAGCCCTGCGTATCGCCCAGATGCTGGCCGACGCCGGCCTTCCCGCCCGCCCCTACCACGCCGGCATGAGTCCTGAGGACCGGGTGAGCGTGCAGGAGTGGTGGGCCGGTTCCCGGGAGGCGATCGTGGTCGCGACGATCGCCTTCGGGATGGGGATCGACAAGGCGGACGTGCGGTACGTCTACCACTACAACCTGCCGAAGGGGCTCGAGTCGTACTCGCAGGAGGTCGGCCGCGCCGGCCGCGACGGCAGAGAGAGCATCTGCGAGCTTCTCGCCTGCCCCGACGACGTGCCCACGCTCGAGAACTTCGCCTTCGGCGACACGCCGACCCGGGAAGCGCTCGCCGGCCTGCTGGCGGATGTGCTGCAGCATCGCGTGGGCGCTGCGTTCGCCGTCTCCGAGTACGAGCTGTCCGTACGGCACGACCTGCGCCCGCTCGTGCTGAGGACGGCCCTCACCTACCTCGAGCTCGACGGCGTGCTAAGACAGGGAACCCCGTTCTACGCAGGGTTCCGGCTCCGGCCGACGGTGGGGTCGTTCGAGGAGATCTTCAGCCGCTTCGACGAGGCCCGTGCCGGCTTCCTGCGCCGTCTGATCGAAAGCGGCAAGACAGGCCGTACATGGACGAGTCTCGCCCCCGACGAGGCTGCGGCCGCGCTCGGCGAGGAGCGCGGCCGGATCGTCGCTGCACTCGAATACCTCGACCAGCAGGGCCTCGTCGAGCTGCAGGCTGCCGAGTTGCGGCAGCGTCACACGGTGACGGCCCGGCCAGACCCGGAGGAGGAACTGCTCGAATCGCTGCTCGAGCGCTACGCCCGTCGGGAGCGGTCGGAGGTCGAGCGGATCCAGAGCGTCCTCACGCTCGTCACCCACGACGGCTGCCAGGTGCGCGCGCTCGTCGGCTACTTCGGCGAGACACGTGGGGAGCGCTGCGAGCACTGCAGCTACTGCCTGAACGGACACGCGCTGGAGCTTCCGCAGCCAGTGCCGAGCCCGCCGATCGAGGCGCGCGTCGACGTTGCGGCGCTCGCGGCCCTGCGGTCGAGTCATCCGGAAGCGATTGGAGCGCCGAGACAACGGGCCCGCTTCCTGTCCGGCATCACCAGCCCGGCGACGAGCCGCGCGAAGCTGACGCGAGACCCGCTCTTCGGCTCGCTCGCCGAACGGCGCTTCGCCGACGTGCTCGCCTGGTGCGAGGAGAACGATTCGTAGTGGTCGCCTCTGATCTATCTAGGCGCCGTTCTACCTCGCCAGGCGCATGCTCACAGGTGTCCGAGGAGCTCGGCCCACTCGGGCGGCTCGCTCCTACGGCGTGCGCGGCTTCGCGCGATGTCGGTCGAGAAGAGCGCGCTGTCGGTTGAGAAGAGCTCCGGGCGGGGCGTCACCCCGACGCGCGGCAGGTCGAGCCGGTCGGCGTCCCAGCAGGAGCCGATCGTCGGATCGGTGGACACAGTCCCGTCCGCGTGCTCGGCGCAGGCGTGCAGGAGCACGTCGAGCTGCGACGAGGCGATCCCGAGCAGTCCTTCCCCGTGGAGGGCGCCGGCGAACGTTGCTGCCCGGCGCCCGTGCTGGGGGTCGTGGCCGTCGTTCAGGCGCATCGTGTCGTGCAGCAGCGCGAACAGGAAGACGACCTCGATGTCGACGCCGCCTACCGACCTCGCGAGCCAGAGGCCGTTCGCTCCGACCGTGCGCCAGTGCAGCTCGCCGTGGATGTGCGAGTCGATGCCGGTGCTCCGCGCGCGCACGGCCGCGAGCAGCGGGTCGAGCGCGAACGGAGCAGCAGCCACGTTCCCATCTTCGCTCGCCGGCGCCGGGACGTTACGCCGGTTGCGCCCGCTACGCCATCCCGACGACGACTGAGCACGGGGTGACTTCAGTCTTGCTTGGCCAGCCGCAATGACCGAGCGATGAGGGGAGAGGGCCGGCTCGCGGCCGACCCTCTCCCCTTTGCTTAGCTCGCCGCGAGGCCGGCGACCGTGCCCGGCAACCCGGCAAACGCGCCGATCGGCGTCAGCGTGCCGTCCCGTTCGACCTCCCACGCGTGCACCTTCTGCGAAGCGATGTCGATCGCGTACAGGTAGCGGCCGTCCCGGCTGAGATCGTGGTCGCGGATCGACAGCTGGCCGAATGTGGTCGTGGCGGCGATCGATTCCGCGAGCGTGATGCTCCCGTCCTTGCCGACGGCGTAGCTCGAGATCGTGCCGTCGCCGAAGTTCGTCACGTACGCGAACCGCTCGTCCTTCGTGATCACCGTCCAGCAGACCTCGCTACGGAAGTCGGGCACCGCGGCGCTCACCGTCGCGAGGTCGTGCGCGCCTGGTCCGGTGAGCGAGTACGACGACGCCGTGGCGGCGCCGACGATTCCCTCCTCGGCCTCGGTGACGACGAACTCGCCGCTGCGGGTGAAGTCGAAGCCGAACGGCGTGATCCCGGCCGAGGGGTGCGTGACACCCGTGCTTGCGTAGCCGTCATTGCCGACGGCGAAGGTGTCGATCAGGTTCGTCGCCTTCTCCGTGACGACGAGCGTCCCGCCGTCAGGGCTGAACGAGACCTGCGCCGGATCTGCCCCTGCCTTGCTCAGCGGGCGGCTCGAGCCGGGAAGCTGGGTGAGAGTGCCGTCCTGCGCCTGCCGGAACCCGGTGATGTTGCCGAGGCCCGCGCCGCCGTTGTTGAGGACGTACACCAGGTCACCGTCGACCGTGACGCTGTTCGGCATGTCACCGCCGGAGGGGACGACCTGCACGAGCCGCAGTCCGCCTCGGACGACCCGGAACACCGAGAGCTCGTCGCTGCCGACGTTGACGACGAAGAGCCACCGGTTGTTCGGGCTGAGCAGAACCGGGCCCTGCGACGAGAGCCGGATCCGGCCCGTGCCGAGGCCCCCAGTGTCGACGTATCCCTGCAGTGTCAGCTGCCCGTCCGGCGCCCGACGGTAGATCACGACCTGGTTACCGGCGGCGGCGTTCGTCATCGCGTACACCGAACCGCGGTTGGAATCGAAGTCGGCGCGGGCTGCGTGTGCGTTCGCGCTGCTCTCGGGGTCTCCTCTGCCCGAGGAAGCGCCGGCGGAGCCGATCGCCGCCAATGTGGCAAGGAGCGCGGCTGCGAGCAGTACCAGCGGCAGGCTGTACCTCTGTCGTCGAAGTGGATGCATCGAACCTCCTGTCGAGTGGGAGCGCCATCGTCGCCGCGCAGCTTGAGCATCCGATTGGGCTCGCGTTCAGATCTGCTCACATCGTGGTTCGCGGGCTGGCTGATGCCGGTTAGGTTCCTCGGGTGATCGACGAAGCCGCCCAAGCGCCGGCGCGTGGCCACGGTTGTCAGGGCCAACAGCGCTCGGGAGCTTGAGCCGGTGAGCGGCAGCTCCACCCCAGACATCGCGATGGCGTACGACGACGAGGGCGGTGGGGACACACTGCTGTTCGTTCACGGCCACCCCTTCAACCGATCGATGTGGCGGCCGCAGATGGAGCACTTCAGCGCCTCCGGGTGGCGCGTGATCGCCCCCGATCTGCGCGGCTACGGCGACAGCGCCGTCGTGCCCGGAAAGACGACGCTCGATCAGTTCGCCCGCGACATCTGCGCACTCCTGGATCGGCTCGAGCTCGACGAGATCGTGATCGCGGGACTTTCCATGGGCGGCCAGATCGTCATGGAGTGCCAGCGGCTGTTCCCCAGCCGCCTCCGAGCCCTCGTGCTCGCCGATACCTCGCCCTACGCAGAAACGGAAGCCGGCAAGCGGCGACGCAACAAGGCCGCCGATCGCCTTCTTCGGCAAGGGATGGCGCCCTATGCGGACGAGGTTCTGACGAAGATGGTGGCTGTTCAGAACGTCGAGGCTCTCCCCGCCGTAGCGCAGCACGTGCTGCGCATGATGCGAAGCACGCCGCCCGCGGGGGCCGCAGCCGCTCTTCGAGGGCGCGCCGAACGTCCGGACTACGTCGACCTGCTCGCGCAGATCACGGTGCCGACGCTCGTCGTCGTCGGTCGCCACGACGAATTCACGCCATTCATGCAAGAACGCATCCCGAACGCGTCCCTCGTGGTCATCGAAGGCGCAGCACACATGCCGAACCTGGAGAGACCGGCGGAGTTCAACACCGCACTCCAGAGTTTCCTCGACCTTCTGCCCGCGCCGACTCGGCGCGCTCGCGAAGAGTGCCGCCGAGGCTGACAGCCGGTTCTGTCGCAGTTGCAATCGGCCCCACAACTGGTGCAATCACTGGGATTTTGGTCGCCCCCGCCAGGAAGTCAGCGCTGCTCGATCACGAAGCCGCCTCTGATTGCCTGCTCGATCTGTGCGGTCAGCTCGCGTGCTTTCGCCACCGTCGGCTTCGTCGGCTCGACGACGATCGGCTCGCCCACGTGCACGGTCGTGGCGCGCCGCCCAGGGCGCGGGAACCCACGCGTCCCGACCAGGCGGACTGGGACGATCGGCGCGCCCGTCGCGAGCGCGAGCCGGGCGGCACCCCGGTGAAAGACCCGCCTCGGCAACTGCTTCGACGTCCCTTGCGGAAAGATTCCGATCACCTCTCCGGCACGCAGCAGCGAGGCGGCGCGCGACATCGCCGAGCCGTCGCCCGTCCCGCGCTCGACCGGAAACGCACCGAACGCCTCCACCGCACGACCCACGAGCGCGAGCCGCCAGAGCTCGGCCTTTGCCATGTAGCGCACCGGTCGAGGCGTCGCGAGCGCGAGCAGCCAGGGGTCGAACATCGACTCGTGGTTGGCCACGAGGATCGCCGGACTCACAGCGGGGATGCGCTCCGCGCCCATGATTCGGACGTCGTAAAGCCGCTGCGTGATTCCACGGAAGTTCGCTCGCTCGAGTAGGCGGTAGAGGATCACGCGAGCGCCTTGTTAAACGGCCGTGTCAGCGTCAGCTGAACGTCTCGCAGCGTGCGGGTCGGCAACGCGGCCTCGCAGTTCGTGGCCAAGCGGCTCCTCGCCGATCGCCTCGAGCATCTCGATCGAGGCGACCTTTGTAGAGCTGCCCTCGTGTCGGAGGTAATCCGCCTCGAATACGCGAAAGTCGAGGCCGTGCGGGCGCTCGCATGCCAGCGCCGCCTGCTCGGCCGAGATCGTGAGCCCCATCACGCTGTAACCGTATTCGGTGCTGCGAAGTGCGCGAAGCCACCTCAGCCACGGCGGATCTCGAGCCAACGGTCTCCGGCGGTGAACTGGAGCTGCTCGCAGATGCGCCGGTACCCTGTGGGTGCCGGGGCGTTTCCGCCAAGGGCTAGTCGGCGAGCTCGAAGACGGCGCTGGCGCCGTTCGCAGCTTCGTCCACTCGAGATTCGCGGTCTGTCGTCGCGAGGGCCAGCCGCGATCGATCGACGGACGTCGCCTTCTCGCCGTCACCAACGAGCACGATCCGGCGGCCGTCGTGCAGTTCCGTGACCGTGTGGTGAAAGCGCTGAGGTCGCTTATGGTCACGCTCTGGGACGCTTGGCGGCGACGTCGCCCGGTGCGACCCGAGAAGCTGGTCGCCGCAGGAGCGGCTCCGTCGCGTGGGACTTCATGTCCGCACGCGACCTGGCTGGGGCCGAGGATCTGCTCGGGCGCGAGGTCTAGCGTCGCGAAGCGACAGCCGCGGCCGCCTCAATCGGGCCCTCGTCGAGGTGGGTGGCGCCGATCTCACCCACTAGCGCCTTGATCGCGCCCCCACACGCGAGCGCAAGCTGAAAGTGTGTGGCGAGGTTACTCAGCTCCTCAGTGAAAGGGGTCAGTCGGGAGGCGTCGATAGACGCTAGAACGACGAGATCGGGCCGAAGTGCTGTCGCGGTCTCGTCGATCGTGGCAAAGGGTGTGTCCGCGCCGAGGTAGGTGATGCGCCAGCCGTGTTCGCGGAGGGCGAGCCCGAACGCGATGAGGGACAGATCGTGCTGTTCGCCTGAGGGGCACGCGAGGAGCGCACGCGGGCCGGAGCCACGGTCCCACCCGCGCGCCAGGCCGAGCATGCGACCTCGTAGGAGGTTGCTGGCGAAGTGCTCCTGCCCGATCGTGACCTCGCCGCTCTGCCAGCGCTCTCCTACCTCGCGAAGCGCCGGGAGAATCCAGTCGCGCAGGACGCTCTCGAGCGTGAGCGATGAAAGGAGACGATCGAGGGCGGCGTGAGCTCCGACATCGTCGAAAGCGCCGAGGGCCTCGACGAGTGAGCGATCGTAAGGGGGCTCAGTCGTGTCTTCGATCGCCAGTCTCGCCGCCTGGCCAGCCGAGATGCCCCGGCTGAGGGCGTCGTTCATCGCACGCACGCGCCGCTCGTCCTCTGCGGTGTAGAGGCGGTATCCCCCCGATGACCGTTCGGGCCGGAGCAGGCCGTACCGGCGTTCCCATGCGCGCAGAAGCTCCGGACTGACATTCGTGCGCCGCGCGAGCTCCCCGATGCGCAGATCCGCGGACATTTCATCAGTGTACATACCCGTGACAAAGGCTTGACAAGCACACTGATAAGCTCTACAGTGGCTGAACAAACACGGGACAAGGAGGTCCAAGCATGAAGAATCTCGACGTTTTGGCAGCTGGACTCGTCGTGGTCGGAGGCCTGAACTGGGGGCTGGTGGCGGTGGCGGAGTTTGATCTAGTCGCGACTCTCCTCGGTCTCGACTTCGGCGAGACGAATGGAGTCACGCGCGTCATTTACGGCCTCGTAGGCCTCGGCGCCGTCTACCAGATCGCCCAGCAGGCGGGCATCCGCCGCCGCTGGTCAACCGCCACCGCGTGAGTCGAATGACAACGACACATCACCGCGCACTCAATCTGGGCGTCGTGGCAGGATCGCGGGAGGCCCGGTCACGGCTTCTCCTGTTCCTTGCCGCAGCCGTTTCGTTTCTGCTGTCCGTCTCGCTCTGGTTCGCGGGGAACGAGCTTCAAGGAATCTTCGTGGGGCTGTGGGTTCCCTCGATCCTGGCGTTGGGCGCCATCGTCCTCCCCAGGGGCGAGCGGTCATGAGCAACATCGCCCTATTCGCAGTCGGATGCGTTGTCACCCTCCTCGTTGCGGCTGCGATGGCACTCCTCGTCTGGGGTGCGATCCTGGACGGACGCTACAACCACGAGCAGCAGGCGGCGGAAGACGACGCCTCCATGCAAAGCAAGAGAGCTCGGGCACTGCACGCCGCTGACGCGGCGTAAGACCGAGCCGCGGAATAGCGGATGGCGATCCGGGACATCTCTTTCCCGAATCGGGAGCCCGTGTGTCTCGGACCGCCACTCCCTCCTCGAACTGATCCGGCCTCTTCGCCGCACCAGCGGCCCCCACATCAAGTTCTCCGTCGACTACACCGTCGCCCTCGCCAAAAACGACAAGCCGGGCCAGGCGAAGGCGGTCGCGAACCTGACGCGGTACACGAAGGAGCACGGCGCCTTCCTCGCCAAGGCCACTGGGCTCCCCAAGCTCTCCGTCCAGAACGACCTGCTCGGCCACGTGCTCAAGCTGAAGAATCAGCTCGAGTCTCACGCCAGCGGAAACACGGAGAGGCCACCGGCTTCTACCGCCGGGCCTACAGCCACATGTTCATGACCGGCGACCTGCTCTCCGGAGCAATCGCCAAGCAGAAGAACCTCCGCTAGACCGCACCACCTAAGCACGGAAGTCCGAGAGGGCGTCTCCACAGAGGCGCCCTCTCGCGTCGCCGGCGACACCTTTCGCAGGCTGCTGGGTAGGGCGGTCAAAGCCGACGAAGTCCTCACGAGGCAACTCGCTCGCGGATCGGCCCGGCATACCCCATGCGACGAACCCTGGTGGTTGCCGCACTGCGGATGATCCCGGCTGGATGTACTCGCGCTCGATGATGGGCTCAGCCTTAGGCGCGATCGAATTAGGCGTCTCAACGGGGGTGGACGGCGCCGAGGAGTTAGGACCTCCGAGGCGAGATGTGGTGTCGAAACGGGTGGCCGACGTTCAACCCGCACGGCACGCCAAGCTGCGAGTTACCCGGACCGCTAGCCGACCGGCGGAGGCGCTCCTGGAGAGCGAGACCCCACGACCGAAATCAGTAAAAAAGTCGTTTTACCTTTTGCTCAGCGGGCAGATCTACTCAACCGAAGCTAGGAGGAAGATCATGGCTCGCATCGAGGAGACAATCGAAGTCAACGTGCCCGTGAGTAGCGCGTATAACCAGTGGACGCAGTTCGAGGAGTTCCCTCAGTTCATGGAGGGCATCGAGAGCGTGCAGCAGATCGACGATACGCATCTCCTGTGGTCAGCAGAGATCGGTGGCAAGAAGGAGGAGTGGCGGGCGGAGATCACCGAGCAGCATCCGGATCACCGCGTCGCGTGGAAGGCGACCGAAGGGCGAGAGAACGCCGGTGTCGTGACGTTCCATCAGATCGACGACGGCACGACACGCGTCGCCGTGCAGATGGACTGGGAGCCGGACGGCGTCGTCGAGACGGCGGGGGCGGCAGTTGGAGCCGACAGCCGTCGCGTGAAGGGTGACCTGAAGCGGTTCAAGGAGCTGATCGAAAGCCGCGGTGGAGAGACCGGCGCGTGGCGTGGCGACGTCGAAAACAGCGCCGATCGCAGCTCCTAAACCGTTGTCCGGACGCGGCGGCGGTGCGCTAGTGCGCCGCTGCCCGTCCTAATCCGAGCCATTGGTGCCGACCGGCCGATGATCGTCTGTGGAATCGAGGCGGCCGTTCGCGCCGCACTTGTGCGCCCGTTGCGCGCGCGTCGGGTCTGGCCCAACGGCTGTGGAGCTAGGAGTGTGCGCGCGGGCCTAGTGTGCCCCCGATGGGATTGCTTCGCCGACTTCCCGATTGGCAGGGGAGATAGCTGAGCCGACGAGTCCCAGCTGGGTTGATCCCAGATAGCCGAGCCAGATCGTGCGGAATACTGTGCGGGTGGACTCCGCCGTCCGCCGCTCGGCTCTCGCCGCCGTGCTCCTTTCCGGCGCGCTAGTTGCGTGGGTTGTCAGCGCGCAGCGGATGCACGGAATGGACGCGGGGCCTGGCACCGACCTCGGCGCATTTGGCTGGTTCATCGGGATCTGGGTGACGATGATGGCGGCGATGATGCTCCCCTCGGCTGCCCCGACGGTGCTGATGTTCTCGGGGCTCCACCGCGGCGCGCCCGCCTGGGCATTCGTTGCGGGGTATCTGCTCGCCTGGACGACCGTCGGGCTCGCTGCGTACGCCTCTTTCCGCGGACTGCGCGAGCTCGCGCCCTCATACACGGCGTGGGAGGAACGCGGCCCGTGGGTCGCCGGCGGGGCGCTCGCCGCTTCCGGGCTCTACCAGCTGACGCCGCTCAAGACCGCCTGCTTGCAGCACTGCCGCGCGCCGCTCGGCTTCCTCCTTCGGAACGGCCCTGGCCGGGCGGGCGCCGTTCGAACCGGGTTCGGCCACGGCGCTCTCTGCATCGGCTGCTGCGCGGGGCTGATGCTCGCGCTCTTCGCCCTCGGCGTCATGAGCCTCGTCTGGATGACCGCCGTCGCCGCTGTGATCCTGGTAGAGAAGGTCATTCCCCGAGGCGAGATCTTTGCGCGAACGACCGCCGTCGCCCTGGTCGCGGCCGGCTTCTGGGTAGCGGCAGCGCCCGAAAGCGTGCCGGGACTGACACAGCCCAGCGGAGCGGGCATGAAGATGGAGACGGAGAGAGAGCCGTGAGCTGGCGAATCCGTGGTAGCTACTTCGAGTCGTGCAACTGCGACGCGATCTGCCCTTGCCGCCGGGTCGGCGGCGTGCCTGGCGGCAGGTCGACCCACGGCGTCTGCACAGGCGTCCTCACCTGGCTCATCGAGTGGGGCGAGGCCGACGGCGTCGACCTCGCCGGCCTCCCGGTCGCGATGGCAATCAGCTACGACGACGATGAGCCCGGCTCTCCGTGGACGTGGATCCTCTATCTCGACGAGAGCGCGACCGAGGAGCAGTGCGCGGCGCTCGAGGCGATCTATGCGGGGCGGTTGGGCGGCGATGCGGAGGCGCATTTTCCCTGGGCCTGGAAGCAGAGCACGCTCGTCGCTGTCCGCCCGGTCGGCATCGAGGTCGACCACACGAAGCGCCGGCAGTGGCTGCGGATTCGCGACCGGGTGAGCGTCCGCATCCGCAACGCCTGGCCCGGCGACGAGACGGTTACATGCGTCATCTCCGGCCACGACCGCGCGGGCGAGGAGCTCGTCGCCGACGAGCTCGTGCTCGAGGACGGCCCGTTCGCGGTCAGCTACCGCGGTAGTTGCGGCTACGGCTCCTCGTTCGACTACGCCGGTTAGGCGGGATACTGCGCGCGTGCTAATCGAGGATTCGCCACCGGGCGAGGGGCGTGACACCGCCTATGCGGCCGACCGAGACAGCGACGGCTACGTCTGGAACGTGACTCGGCTGTGGGGCTGGCGTGCCGACATCTACCGGGACTTTGCGGACCTTCGCACCTCGCTGATGGGCTCGTCATCGCTGACCGATCGCGACTGGGCCGTGATGGTGACTGCGATGGCCTCGCAGCTAGGGGACTCCTACTGCTCACTTGCCTGGGGCCCGAAGCTCGCCAGCCTGAGCGATGCGGAGACGGCGGCGCGGCTGCTCGCGAACGAGCCCGCGCCGGCGCTGTCGGAGCGCGAGCAGGCGCTCGCAGCGTGGACGCGCCAGCTGGTCGACGACCCGAATGCGACCACCACAGACGACGTGACGCGCCTCCGCGCGGTCGGACTCGGCGACAGGGAGATCTTCGAGGCGACGACGTTCGTTGCCTTCCGGCTCGCCTTCTCGACGGTGAACGACGCGCTTGGCGCAGAGCCTGACCGGCAGCTCATGGACGCAGCCCCGGCTCCAATTCGCGAGGCAGTCCAATACGGACGGCCGCCCGCGCTGGAAGCGTCGCACGCGTAGCGCCCGCCGCGTAGCTTTGCCGCCATGGTCGCTCGAGAGGTAGGGCCCCGACAAGAATCGAACGTGGGCACGCGGTCTAGGTCGTTGGGAGCCTTCGCGGAAGAGCCTGCTAGACGCTCAGTTATGGGTGGCCAGGGGCGGGTGCGCGCCGGTGATCGCGCCAGTACGGCTGTCTGGCGGGCGTTCCCGGATTCGTTGCGGCTACTTCGCCTGGCCCTGGCAGCGGCTCGAGCGCTGTGGCGAACGCATCCCCGAGTGCACGCCGGGCATGACATGCGCACGTTCCGCGCCTGTGCGACCCGAGGAAGTCCTGTCCTCGTGCACGGTCACGTCGTGCAAGAGACGACGGCAGCGTTGTGAGGTGACGATGAACGACCCGTACAACCTCGAGCGGTTCGCAACAGCCCAAGATGCAGGCGAGACCTACGCGTCTGCCGTCGCCGAGTTGCGCCTTGGCCGGAAGATCGGGCACTGGATGTGGTTTGTCTTCCCCCAGATCGCCGGGCTGGGCATGAGCTCGATGTCGAGGCGGTACGCGATCGCGTCGCTCGACGACGCACGTCGGTACCTAGCGCACCCGATCCTAGGGGAACGGCTCGAGGAGTGCGCGCGCATTCTCACAGAGCTGGATGGCAAGAGCGCGCACGACATCTTCGGCTCGATCGATGCGATGAAGCTTCGGTCATCGATGACGCTGTTCGCACGTGCGGCTCCCGAGGACACGCTCTTTAGTGAGGTGCTCGACCGGTATTTCGGCGGGGTCGCGGACGAGGCGACCGACGCGCGCCTGGCACCACCTCTCGCGTAACGAGGCACCAATCTACGGCAGGCCCCGCGGTGACCCGGGGCGGACAATCGGCGCGAACGCGGTGATGCTGCTTCTTCTCACCGATCGGCTCGAGCAGCTCGAGCGCGCCACCCAGCATGATCACGCCTCATGAGTGAGACCGTAATTACAGGACCGCGACGGCTCGGCGCCGACACACGCAGCGCACGCCGTTCGGATCCAGGTCCGTCCCGTGACGTAGGTCCCTTGCCCGGGCATGATGACGCCTGTGCAGCCCGATCTCCCAGCGGGGACCGTCACTTTCCTTTTCACCGACGTCGAGGGCTCGACGAAGCTGCTGCACGAGCTTGGTCCCGACGCCTATGCCGACGCGCTTGCTGAGCATCGCCGCGTTCTCCGCGAGGCGTTCGTCGCTCATGGCGGCGTCGAGGTCGACACACAGGGGGATGCCTTCTTCGTTGCCTTCCCGACGGCGCCGCGAGCGCTACAGGCTTCCGCGCAGGTGCTGGAAGGGCTCCTCGCTTCCGGCCCGATCCAGGTTCGGATAGGCCTCCACACGGGCACACCACACCTGGCAGAGGGCGGATACGTCGGCGCCGATGTGCACCGTGCGGCACGGATTGCAGCCTGCGCTCACGGCAGTCAGGTACTGATTTCGAGCTCGGCGGCTGCGTTGCTCGACAGCGGCGCGCTACGCGATCTCGGCGAGCATCGGCTGAAGGATCTCTCTGCGCCGGAGCGCATCTACCAGTTCGGGGACACTGACTTCCCACCGCTGAAGAGCCTCCACCAGACGAACCTGCCGGTGCCGGCGACGCCGTTCCTGGGGCGCGAGCGCGAGCTGACAGAGGTTGGGACGTTGCTCGCCCGGGATGATGTGAGGGCGGTGACCCTGACCGGCGCGGGAGGGACTGGGAAGACTCGGCTGGCGTTGCAATCGGCGGGTGTTGCGGCTGATGCGTTCGCCGACGGGGTGTGGTGGGTGCCCCTCGCTCCTCTGCGTGATCCAGCGCTGGTCATCGAAGCCGCGGCAGTCGCGCTGGGCGCGACTGGTGAACTCGCAGCCCACATCGGTGACAAGCGTTTGCTCCTGCTGCTGGACAACTTCGAGCAGGTCGTCTCGGCGGCTCCCGATGTTGCGCACCTGCTCGAGCGTTGCCCGCGGCTCACCGTGCTCGTGACGAGCCGCGAGCCGCTCCGCCTCGGCGGCGAGTGGGAGTACGCGGTCGATCCGATGCAGGAGGCTGAGGCCGTCGCGTTGTTCGAGACGCGTGCACGAGCAGCCCGGCGCGACTTCACCGCGAACGGTGAAGTCCGAGAGATCTGCGCACGGCTCGACAACCTGCCTCTGGCGATCGAGCTGGCTGCGGCGCGGGTCAAGGTGTTGTCGGCTGCGGCGCTGCTGGCACGGCTCGAACGGCGCCTGCCTGTCCTCTCTGGTGGCCCGCGCGACGCGCCGGAGCGCCAACGAACGCTGCGCGCGCTGATCGCGTGGAGCCACGAGTTGTTGACGCCGGAGGAGCAGACCCTCTTCCGTCGGCTTGGCGTCTTCGTGGGCAGCGCGACGCTTGAGACGATCGAAGCGGTCTGCGACACCGACCTCGACTTGCTTGCGTCGCTCGTCGACAAGAGCCTCGTCCGCGTGCGGGACGACGACCGCTATTGGATGCTGGAGACGATCCGGGAATTCGCACTGGAGCGACTCGACGAGTCCCGCGAAGCTGACGACGTTCGACGGCGCCACGCCAAGCATTTCCTCGCGCTGGCCGAGGAGGCGGAGCCGCACTTGCGCGGCGCATCCGAGACCTGGCTCGAGCTTGTCGACCGCGAGCACGACAATCTTCGCGCTGCGCTTGACCAGCTTGGGGCCTGTGGGGAGGCGCAGCTTGCACTGCGGCTGGCGGCAGCTATGTGGAGGTTCTGGCACTGGCGCCACATGACAGAGGGCCGGCGCCGGCTGGAGTGCGTGCTTCTCGCGGACAGAGGGGCGACAGCAGCTCGTGTCAAAGCACTCAATGGAGCGGCACAGCTAGGCATCAACGCCGGTGACGTCGCGTCAGCGCGGGCTCGGGCCGGGGAGGCGGTGGCACTCCATCATGCCGGCAGCGATCGTTGGGTACGCGCCCACTCCGTCTTCCTTCTCGGTTGGGCGACCCTCGACGGGGACGATCCTCAAGCGGCACAACCGCTGCTGGAGGAGAGCGTCAGGCTCTTCGGCGAACTGGATGACGAGCAGTATGCCCTGTTCGCAAGCCACCTGCTTGCCTGGGGTTGCCACAGTATCGGCCAGCGCGAAAGGGCGCGGGCATTGTGGGAAGACAATCTCCAACGTGCGCGTGCGGTCGCCAACAGGTACGTCGAGGCGTTGTCGCTGGGCGCGCTCGCGGACAACTTCGCCGTCGAGGAGGGGCGGCTCGAGGATGCCCACGTGATGCTGACGGAGGCGTATCGCATCAATCGCGAACTCGGTACACCCGAGCTTCAAGCTGCAATGGATCTTTGCCGACTCGCCCGCAGCCTGGCGCTCGCGGGAAGATCAGTGGCGGCCGTCCGCATACTCGCCTGCGCCGAGGCTGTCTACGAAGAGAACGGAGCCAAGCCCCGCCGACTCTTCGTCGAGAAGAACGAACAAACTCGCGGCCTGATCAACGCGAAGCTCGACGACTCAACGTTTGCCGAGGCCTGGGAGCAAGGGCGGGCTTTGTCACCCGACGAGGCCGTTGATCTCGCTCTCGACACACGCGAGTGAGCGTGATGAACCCAAATGCCCCCAACCGGAATTGAACCAGCGCACGCGGTTTAGGAAGCAGCGGGCTGTCGTCAGGAGATCGCCGCAAATCTCCAGCTAATGGGGACGGTTCGCGTGCTGCGCACCAGCTAGCGCGTCAGCGTGCGCCAAGCCGTCGCGCGACGCGGCACCGGCCGGGGGCTGATGGCGACGGGATTGGGCGGCTCGGGAAGGTGTTGGGTTCGCTTCCCGCGCTCGAGCAGCTGATCGGCGAGGATTCGCCGGTGCTTGCGCTTATCGCTGCCGCTGCCGCGCTCGCCGTGCCGACGGCCGCCCCGCCGCCGTCCACGCCGCTCCCGTCTGGCGCTGCACCGATTGCTCAGCGGCTCGCGGCCACGACCCGATCGCTCCAGACTGCTGTCGACCGTTGGCGCGCCTCCGATACTCCCCGGCCGCCGCGACAGCTGCGCCTGTGGGCGCTCCACCAGCAGCGCCTGTATCTCGAGCTCGGGATCGGCCGGATCCAGGCGGGCGACGCGGTCGTCCGGCGGCTTCCCCGAGAGCTGCGGGCCAATGCACGTGACGTGCTCACCGCGCGCCGGGCGCTCGTCCGTCTCACGCCGCCGACGACGCGGCCGCTCTCCGCGTTCCGCACAGGCCCGGCGGATTCAGCCGACAGGCTTCTCGGCTACTACCGAGAGGCGCAGCGCCGCTCTGGCGTCCCCTGGCAGATCCTCGCCGCGGTGAACTTCATCGAGACGGCGTTCGGCAAAGTCCGTTCCCCGAGCACCGCCGGTGCGCAGGGGCCGATGCAGTTCCTACCGGCGACCTGGCGCGCCTACGGCCTCGGCGGAAACATCCGCCGCCCGCGCGATTCCATCCTCGGAGCCGCCAACTACCTCCGCGCCTCCGGTGCGCCCGGGAATCTCCGGCGCGCGCTCTACGCCTACAACCACTCGAAGCTCTACGTAGACGCCGTCCTCGCCTATGCCCGAGTCATGCGCCGCGACCTGCGCGCCTTCTACGGCTTTCACGCCTGGCAGGTGTTCGTGCGAACGCCGAACGGCTACCGCCGGATCACGAGCCCGTAGCCCAATTGGATGTTGTTCACGTGCAGCCAATGGCGCCGCTCACCGCACGCTCGGCTCCATCCAATTTGAGCTAAAACGTCCCGTCGCCGCGGCCGGTCGTGGATTGGTGTAGCGCCC
Source organism: Gaiellaceae bacterium (assembly GCA_037721555.1). Taxonomy (GTDB): domain Bacteria; phylum Actinomycetota; class Thermoleophilia; order Gaiellales; family Gaiellaceae; genus Gaiellasilicea. The sequence goes on from JBBJOI010000003.1 coordinate 80,987, forward strand.
GGTCTCTGTCGACCTCAGTAACGGCGGTGTTTGGGCGAGCTAGCGTCGACGCAAGCAGTAGAGTGCTTGCGCCTCTTCTGCGTCACGCCTTCGCGCGTGGTGAGGCCAGCGGCTTGAGCCGCGGCTCACAGCTCGAGAAACGGCTCGAAGCCGCCGTAGATTATGCGCTTGGAGTCGAATGGGGAGTTCTGCATCGAGTCGGGAGGCGGGGATCCTCCATCACCTTGGCATTGATCTCGTCACGGACATCCCGGGAGGGATAGGTGATCCAGGCGAAGATCACGATCTCATCTTCCTTCGCCTGCACCGCCCGCGGGAATGAAGTGAGCTCCCCATACGGCGTGTCGTCTCCTATGCACTCCACGTACGACAGCGCCCCATGCTCTCTCCACACGGCACCTGCGGCACGCGCCATCTCCTTGTAGGCGTCGAGGTTTGCCCGCGGCACCGCGAGTACGAACCCATCGACGTAGGCCATCGTGATCCTCCTTAGAGTTGGAGTCTCGCCGAGGCTCAGAACGTACAGAAGAACCCAGTCCCTGACCCGGATCACCTGGACTGGTCGCCGAAAGCCGAGTGTCCGCGTTCTTCGAGTACCTGCTTGATTGCCTAAAGGCTGCTTCGTTCGAGGATCTGCTCCCGAATGAGCTGTCTGACCCTGAGCGGTTCCGGCGCGTGAAGAGAGGCTGCGGCCGGGAGAGACGGAGTGGTGAGCGACCAAGACCGGCGAGCGCAGGTAGTGCAACTACCACTCGAGGCAGAAAATGGCCTCCAGCAACGCCGCCGTCGCCGATTGAGGAAACAGTCGAACGGCGCTTCGTTGCGATCGAACGGCATGGATCGATGCCCCCGGCCGGAATCGAACCAGCGCACGCGGTTTAGGAAGGCTCTTGGCGCCGGACCGCAAAGGCACATGGTTAAGCCGAATCTAGGTGGTCGATCCAACGCCTGCGACAGTCGTTGCGGCAGTCTTGGGAGAGTCCCTGTCACTGATTGGCGCCGGCTACGTCGGCTGGCGTCCGCTTTGGTTGGGCAGCGATGGCTCGGCTTGAGTCTCCGCTTCGCGTCGATGCGCCCGCCATGCGGTGACGCGGCAGCGGTCGGCGCAAAAACGACGGCGAGCGGTTCCCGAACCGATAGGGACGCCGCACCACGCGCACTTAACGTATGGCGGCTCATGTCGGGTTGAAAGCCGCGACGGAGACGCGGGCTGAGTTACGCGATCATCCCGCTCGTCCAGGTAACCGTTCACGACGCGTCGAACCCAGACCTCGAGATCAAGATGCTCTTGCTGGGCCTGCTTGTTCCAGCGTCGGAACTCGGGCATTCGAATCTCGAGTCCGAAGCTCATCCTGCCGTGTGTCGTCACGCTCTCATGTTACGGAACGTTACGGAACGAAGCCGATAGTAGCTTTGAGATGGCGGAAGTCCTCGTGTTCCTTACGGCTGTCGGAGTCGGCACGCTGGTTGCCAACCGCATCGTTGAGCTGATGCGCAACGTGATCCGTCTCCGAAATGAGTGGCTTGAACGCACGCCCCGTTCAGAGTCGGTCGAGCGGAGGTCACCGCCGAAGCCGTGAACACAGTCAGCCAGCAACAGCGTTGCGATGCAGAACGCTGCGAATCGTCGAGGGCCACCATTGGCGGCCGCCGTGCGCTGTCGGCACGCCCTCGTCCTCCAGCGCTCGAGCGATCTCGCCGAGGCTTCGACCAGCTCCGTACTCGCGTCTGATTCGCTGAACGGTCGCGGTCGGGAGAGTGGTCGGCCGGCCGACGGGCCGCCGGGTCGCACGCCTTGCGGTATCGAGGTTGTCTTGGACGAATCGCTCGAGCTCGCTGACCGGGATGAGCCGCTGGCCCCACGGTGCTTTCACAGTCTGGATGGCGGGCACGAGCCTCCGGTCAACCGTCGAGATGCTGATGCCGAGCACCTCTGCAGCCTGTCGGCGGCTGTAGGTCAACAGCCGCACCTCTCTGGCATCCCAGAACTCGCTTGCGGGAGTCGTTGAGATGCGACGCCGATCGCGCTTACGCTCGCGGCGGCGTCTTCGGCTCGTACTCACCCAGCAACCATACACTAATACTGCTGCCTATAGCACTTACAGTGCATCTGCGTCTCGCTGGTCACTTCTGTTCCTGTTAGTGACACGCAGTTCGGCTGTCCGGGAGTCGAACGCAAACGAAACTGTGACAACTCTGCATCAATTCACGCGATTCGGGCTCCAGGCGCCTCTTGCCGCTGCTATCGAGGTGTGAGGGTGCACGCTCGCTCCTATCTCCACCGGCCGGTCCGGGCAGTAGCGTTCGCTCGTGCGCAAGGATGGGGCCTCGAGCCCGTGAACGCTAAGGAACTCATCGACGCGCTCGCCGGCGTGGCCGGCGCGCGCCGCGTCCCTGTTCAGTCGAACGCAGTCGAGTCGAGCGCGCTCGTCAATGGGATCGAGATTGCGACGTCGATCTCAGCCGAGGACCGCGACTTGCGACGTGCTTGGCGCGCCCGCGCCCGAGGCGGCCCAACACCGCTGCTGCTTCTCGCCGACGATCCGGAGACGGCTGGCTATCTGCGCGCGCTCGGGCCCGTCAAGAAGGATGGGCCACTCCGAACGGTCGCTCCCGAGGCGCTCCTGGGCGTTCTGCGACGCCTGCCGGAGCTCTCAAACCTCCAGGCCGTCCGCGAGCTTGCGGAGCAGCTCGAGCACCTAGACCGGTCAGGGGTGGCCGGGCTTACCGTGAAGGGGCTCGGAACGGAGTACCTCTACAGAACGAGGCTTCGCGGCACCGGCGAGTGGGGGCGCCTCGCCGAGCTTGCGGCCGGCGCAACCGGCGAGTGGCGCGCGCTGCTGACCGGCCTCGGTTACGAGCTCGAGACCCTGCGACCGTACGGCTACGTCGCCCGCCACGGCGACGCTCCCGTGGCCGTCGTCCACCCGGTCGCGGATCCCTCAGCATTCTCCCGCCTTGATCCGCAGGGCCGCCCGCCGGAAGGCGTCTTGCTCGCCGAGTGCCGCGCTCACGGCGCGCAGTACGGACTTCTAGCCGCCGGCTCTCGCTTCCGCCTCTTCGAGGCACGGCCGGAGGCGGGTTCGGCCGTCGCTCGTTACGTCGAGCTCGACGCAACCACACTTGCCGATGAAGACCGGCCGCTCCTCGGGCTCCTCGCACCGGCCTACCTAGCCGAGGGTGGGTTCGAGGCGCTCATGCGACAGTCGCGCGCGTTCGGCGTCGAGCTGCGAAAGCGGCTGGACACGGCGATCCGCCAGGACGTCCTGCCGCCGCTCGGGGTCGAGCTCGGGAAGTGGGCGCGTGACGGCGGTCGGGACTTGTCGGACGATGCGCAACGCGGCGAGCTGGAGGCTGCCGCGCTCACATTCGTATTCCGCGCGCTCTTCCTCCTTTACGCGGAGAGCGCCGGACACCTACCGATGAGCCAGGAGGGATACGCCCGCAGTTCCTTCTCGCAGGTCGTGCAGGACGCGGCCGAACAGCTCGGACGCCTCGACCCGCGATCGACGCAGCTCTCGGACCGAATCCGGACGCTCGTTGGCGCGATGCGGACAGGCAACGACGCTCTGGCGGTGCCTGCATACAACGGCGATCTGTTCGCCGTCGACGGGTTCGAGGGGGCGGAGGTGCTCGAGGCCGTCTCGTTCTCGGACGCGTCGCTCGGCCCGGGCCTCGTCGCGCTGGGGGTCGACTCGACGTCGGGCGACGGCTTCGACTTCTCCGGTCTCGAGATCGGACATCTCGGCCACATCTACGAGGGGTTGCTATCCCTGAGGCTCTCGCTTGCCGATCGCCGCTATCGCTACGACGCGCGGAGCGATCGATATGTCGGGGCCGAGTCCGGCGACGCGGCGGTCGAGAAAGGTGACCTGCTCTGGCTGACCGACGAAGGCGGACGGAAGGGTGGCGGCGTCTACTACACGCCGGAACCGCTGGTCCGCCACCTCGTGCGCCGCGGCGTAGTGCCAGCCTTTCATCGCCATCTAGAGGAGGTTGCCGCGCTCCTGCGCGAGCGGCCGGACGAGGCGGCGCGACGTCTGTTTGAGTTCCGTGTGCTCGACCCGGCGTGCGGCAGCTCTCACTTTCTCGTCGCCGTCGTCGACGAGTTGGCCGACGAGATCGCGAGCTTCCTCGGCGAGCACCCGCTCCCAACCGTCGCGCGCGAGCTGGACGACCTGCGCGCCGGAGCCGGGGCGACCTACGGGATCGGGATCGAGGACAGCCAGCTGCTGCGCCGCCTGGTGCTGAGGCGCTGCGTCTTCGGCGTCGACCTCTCGCCCATGGGAGCGGAGATCGCGAAGATCTCGCTCTGGCTCGCCTCGTTCGTGCCGGGTCTCTCGCTCTCGTACCTCGACCACAACGTGAAGGTCGGAAACTCGTTGATCGGTGTTGCGAGCGCCGACCAGCTGCTCGACGCACATGGCGGATCGACGATTCCCGCGATGCTTGTCGCCGAGCAGATGGAGCGGGCTGCGAAGGCGGGGGAGCCGCTGTTCGGGCTGATGGACAGGAATCCGGAGGAGGTTGCGCGCAGCGAGAAGACCGACCGCGAGATGGAGCGCGCCGTCGAGGGCGCGCGCATCCTGCTTAACCTTTGGGTCGCCGAGCCGCTCGGGCTCAAGGGAGCCCGCGACGAGCTCTGGGCGGCGGCGGAGGCGATCGGTCGCGGTGATGTGCCGGCGCTGGGAGATGCGGCAAGCGAACTTGCACGGCTGAATCGCGTGTTCCACTGGCCGCTGGAGTTTCCGGAGGTGTTCGCGGCCGGAAAGGGCTTCGCCGCGGTTGTGGGTAACCCGCCTTGGGAGGAAGTCACGGTCGAGGAGCTTGCGTTCTACGCACGTTACGAGCCGGGTCTTCGCGGATTGCCGGAGGCGGAGCGCACGCCGGCGCTCGAACGCATGCAGGACGAGCGGCCCGAACTTTCCGAGCGGCTGAACGAGGAGCTTCAGGCGGTTGCAGCTCTGCGCGCGTTCTTCGCCGCCGATACCGGCTACACGGGCGGCGCGGGCGATCCGGACCTCTACAAGTTTTTCTGTCAGCGCTACCGGCGGTTGCTCGCCTCGGGTGGAGCGCTCGCCGTTGTGCTGCCGCGGAGTGCCTTCGCGGCTAAGGGTTCGGCCGACTTCCGGCGCTGGCTGTTCGGCGAGTGCACAGTGCGGAGGCTCGACTTCCTTCTCAACAACCGCTGCTGGATCTTCGACACGCATCCGCAGTACACGGTGGCGCTTGCAATCGCCACGGCGTCCGGACCAATCGAAGGGCATCGTCTCGAAATCGCCGGCGTCGCGGACTCGGAGCGCCGTTTCGTCGAACAGTCGGCAGCGGATGGGCTCACGCTTCATGCGGTCGCCCTCGGGCCTGAGCTTGAGGTGCCACTCCTTCCGTCGCAGGCTGCTGCGGACCTACTGGCGAAGCTACGCGTCGCAACGCCATTCCCGCTCGGGACGGGCCGCTGGCGTTGTTTCCCGGTCGCGGAGTTTCACGAGACAAACGACCGGCGGCTCTGGAATGGCGCAACCGACGGGTTGCCGTTGTGGAAGGGTGAGAGCTTCGACCAGTACGACCCCCACGGCGCGGGCGAGCGCCTCTGCCCGCCGAGCGAGGAGGCGTTGCGAAAGGCGCGCAAGCCGAATCCAGCCAAGGACTCGCTCGTCGCTCGTGATGCGCCGAAGTCTGCTCGGGCCGCGACCGTCGCGGCAGAGCTCGGGCGAGCGCGCGTCGCGTTCCGGGATGTCACGAACCGGACGAACTCGCGGACTGTGCTCGCTTGTCTAGTCCCGCCCAGGACGTTCCTCACGAACAAGGCGCCTTACCTCGCCTTCGTCGATGGCAGCGAACTCGATCGCGCCGCGTGCCTCGGGCTCATGAACAGCCTCGCTTTCGATTGGCAGGCGCGTCGCTTCGTCGAGATGAACGTGAACTTCTTCATCCTCGAAGGCCTGCGCCTGCCGGAGCTGTCCGACGAGGACTTCGAGGCAATTGCAGGCGCCGCCGCCCGCCTTTCCTGCCCCGACGACCGCTTCGCCGACTTCGCCGCCGCCACGGCCGTCGACTTCGGTCCACTCGCATCCGATGAGCGCGATCGACTTCGTGCCGGGATCGACGCCCGTGTCGCCCACGCCTGGCGCCTCGACGTGATCGACCTCGAGACGATCTTCGCCGACTTCACGCTCGATTCCGTGCCCGAGACCTATCGGCAGCGCGTCCGTGACCGTTTCGCCGAGCTTGCGGCCTCGTGACGCGCCCCGACGTCCTTGACAACCTCCCGGACGGGAGGACGCACGCGGACGGCCTCGCGTATCTCGTCGGCGACATCCCGACGGGGCACGGTCTCTCGGTCGCCACCGGCTACGTCAACCTTCGCGGGCTTCATCACCTTGCGACGATCGTCGAGGACGGCCGCGCCGTGCGACTACTACTCGGTGCGCTGCCCGAGCAAGGTCTCGGCGAGGCGCCACCTCGTCTCTCGTTCGAGCAGCGGATGCACGTACTGGCGGGGGAGCGGGACCTCTCCCGCTTTCCGCCGAGTCGCGCGGCGGAGCGACTGCAGGCGATTGAGGCATGGCTAGCACGACCTGACGTTGAGGTGCGTCGCTACCTCGAGCGCTTCCTACACGGCAAGGCGTATCTGTTCGGCTCGGTCGACGATTCCCGTGCAGCCCTCGTCACCTCAGCGAATCTCACCGGGGCGGGGCTCGAGTGGAACCTCGAGCTCGGCCTCGTCGACTACAACGTCGGTCCGAGCAAGGCTGCACTCGAGTGGTTCCAGCAGCTCTGGGGCGAAGCAGTCCCGTTCGACGAAGAGCTTCACGATCTGCTCTTCCCGCAGGTCGGGCTTGTCGACCCGGCGACGGTCTACCTGCGAGCGCTGCTCGAGCTCTACGGCGAGGAGCTCTCGGTCGCCGGAGGCTCGCAGGTCACGCGAATCACCTTGGCGTCGTTTGGGCGCGACGGCTACGAGAGAGCGCGGCGGATTCTCGCCCGGCACCACGGCGTCGTCTATGCGGACGGCGTAGGCACGGGCAAGACCGAGATCGGGCTGGCCTTCATCGAAGAGTACGCGCTCGATCAGGGGCGTCAGGCGCTCGTCGTTTGTCCAGCGCAGCTGCGTGAAACCTGGGAGATGAGGATCAAGCTCGCACGCTTGCCTGCCGAGGTGCTCTCGTTCAACCAACTCGCCTCTGACGAGCAGCTCGTCCCCGACGCGCGGAACGCCCGACGCCACCTCGTTGCTGATAAGAACGCCTACCGGCTTGTGGTCGTCGACGAAGCGCACGCATTTCGGACGGACGACACGACCTGGTACCGCGCGATGGAGCGACTCCTTGGCGGTGAGCGAAAGGACGTCGTGCTGCTGACCGCGACGCCCGTGAACAACGGGCTTTGGGACCTCTACAACCTCGTCATGCTGTTTGCGCATCATGATCGTGCGTTTAGCGGGGTCGGCATCCCGTCGGTCCGTCGGTTGTTCGTACGCGCGGGTGCGAATGAACGCGATCCCGAGAACCTCGACCCCGACGTGCTCTTCCCGATCGCGGACGCAGTTTCGGTGCGACGCGACCGGCGCTTCATCCAGGAGCACTATCCGGGCGAGACATTCGCCGACGGTACGCCCGCCCGCTTTCCTGAGCCGAAGCCGGAGACGCGGCGCTACGACCTCGACAAGGCGCATCTCGGCGTTTTCTCGGAGATCGTGCGCGAGATCCGCGAGCTCGAGATGGCCCGCTACAGGCCCACGGCCTGGCTGGTTGCGGGCGACGAAGACGCTGCTGAAGCACGGCTCGGTGGGCTCCTCCAGTCGCAGATCCTGAAGCGGTTCGAGTCGTGCTGGGCTGCGTGCCTGGCCACGGTGCAGCGGATGATCGCTGCACACGACGCGTTCCTCGCGGGGTGGGCCGAGGGGCGGGGCAGCGTTCCCTCGCGGGAGACACTCCGGCGGGCAGCCCACGACGAGGCAGCCGAGGCCGGGATCGCGGCTTGGGTCGAGGAGATGCTGACCGACGATCCGGGCGCGAGGCCGGCGTCGGACTTCGATCCTGAGTACGGGAACGCTGTGGCGGCTGATCGCGGTCGACTCGTCGCAATCCGTGATCGCCTTTCTCGGATGTCCGCCGAGAGCGATCCAAAGCTGCGGTTGCTCGTCGAACTGCTCGACTCCTCGCCCGCGCAAAAGGTCGCCGTCTTCGCGACCTATGGCGAGACGATCGCGTATCTGGACGCGCACCTTCCCGAGCGCGTGCGAGGTCGGGAGCGGGTGACGGTTATCGGCGGCGAGTCGAGCCCGGATGAGCGCATGCGTGCGATCGCGCGGTTCGCACCGCGGACAGTCGTGCGCGACGACTACGTCCCGCCTGACGGCGAGGTTGATCTGCTGCTGTCCACGGACGTCCTCTCGGAGGGTCAGAACCTCCAGCAGGCGCAGGCCGTGATCTCTTACGACATGCCGTGGAATCCGCAGCGCGTCGTCCAGCGGAATGGCCGCGTGATCCGCCTCCGTTCGCCGCACGACGAGGTGTACCTCACGACGATGCTGCCGGAGCCGGGCGAGCTTGAGGAGCTGCTGAAGCTCGAGACGCTGGTCCGCGGCAAGATCCGCGCCGCCGGCGTTTACGGCATGGAGGTCGAAATTATTGAAGGCGTGGACAGCGAGCTCCGGGCCTATGCGGAACGTCTCGCGGACGCCGATCCGGACCTGCTGGAGGAAGACGGCGACGAGGCCGGTCTGTCGGGTGCTTTTCTTGGCGAAGAGCTACGGGCGCGGCTTCTACGAGCGCAGCTCGAAGGTGAGATGGCGCGTATTGAGGGGCTGCCCTGGGGAGTCGGAGCGATTTTCAGGCAGTCGGCCGGTGGAGCGTCGCGCGGCGCACCCGGTGTCTTCTTCGCGACCCGGACGAAGCCCCTCGCGGGCGCGGAGCGCGGCTACCGGTACTGGCGCTACATCGAGCTTGAGAGCGGCGAGGTGATCGACTCCGACCTCGAGATGCTGCGCCGGATCAACCCGGAGGGGAGTGCGACGGCGGAGTTCGCCGACTTCGATCTCGAGGCATCGTGGAAGATCGCTGCGGCGTCGATTGTCGAGGAGCACAATCTCCGCGCCGATCCGCGCACGGCGCAGGAAGCTATCGGCCCGGCGCAGCGGTTCGCGCTCGACCTCTTGCGGGATCCGACCGTGATCCTGCCTGAAGGCGCCGAGCGCGCATCCGAAGCTTTGGCCGTGGAGCGCAGCTCGGCGGTGCGTCGCGAGCTGAACGGCATCCAGGCGGAGCTACATGAGGACCGGATCACGCCGAGCGAAGCGGCGGGGCAAATCGTAGCCCTCGTCGAACGCCTCGGCCTTCAGCCTGTCTCGCTCGACGACGTTCCGGCGCCGATCGAAGAGGACGACCTCGGCGTCGTCTGCTGGATGGTCGTACAACCGGCCGCCGGCGTCTGAACGCTCGCGGGCGCGTCTCGCAAAACACGCTCGAACTCGGGCCACGTCCGGCCGAACGGCTCGAGTTCGTGCGATGCACAGACGACCGTGAGACGACTTCCGCCAGCATGCGCCTTGAGCCGTGTCATCGCGGTGTAGATGGCGCTCAATGCGCGTTGGCCGCCCGCGTCGCCGGCGGCGACGACGATGTGACTCCCCTCCCACCCCTTGAAGCTGTGGATCGTCGTGGCCTTGACCCGGGCATCGCCCTTGAAGAAGTAGAGCTTCTGCTGCCGAGCGAGCCGCGAATCGGCTGAAAACGTGTGAGATACGCGGACTCCGAGGCTCTCCAGCCGCGCTACGACGGCGCTGCCCAGCTCTTTCCGATCGCAGAGGAAGACCAGGTTCGCGAAGGAGGCTGGAGTGCTTCCATTGGTGGGGACGTCGGCGATGGACGTGCGGATGGCTTCGACCGCAGCATCTACGAGTTGATTCGAGCTGACCTGGAGCCAGCGCAGAGCTGTCGGGTAGAGGTCGAGTTCTTCCTGGTCGGACGCGATCGGCGGCGTGATCTCGCGATCGTCGAGGAAGCGCTGAACGAAGTCGGCCGTGAGGTCGATCAGTGGTCGCGGCAGTCGGTAGCTGACGTCGAGCGTCGCCCACGGACCGCGGAATCCCGCACCCTCCATCGTCTGATCTGTCCAGAGGTTGTTCCGGCCGTAGACGTCCTGAGCTCGGTCAGCGACGAGAAGCATCTCGCCGTCCGGTCGCCGAACTTTTCTGAGCGCGTCCCACCAACTTGGGCGGAAGTCCTGACCTTCGTCGACAAGGATCGCGTCGTAGCTGTCGACAAGGTCGGGGCAGGATTCGATGGCTTCCGCCGCGGCGGAAGCGAGGAGCTCGTCCAAGACGTCCGCGTGCGCTTCGTTCCATGGGAGGGCGTGGTACACGTCAGCCATGTCTGCTCCGTAGAGCACGCGCTTGCACCACGAATGGAAGTTGAGCCAGGTGACGCGTCTGCGGTCGTATCCGAATCGCGCAGCCGAGTCTCGAAGGTAGTTGAGCAGCGTGATGTTGAAGGAGACGACCAAGACATCCTTCTTCTCTTCTCCCAGAGCCGTAGCCCGGCCAGCGACAACCATGGTCTTTCCGGAACCCGCTGGGCCGCGAAGCCGGCGGAAACCCGATTCGGTGCGGCCATTCACGTAGCGGAGCTGGTCACGGCTCAGCGGCGGGACCTCGCGTTGCTCGGCGGCGAAGTGGGGCTCGACGAGCCAATGACGGAGGTCGTCAGCAATTTCGGGTGTCATCAACCATGAGGATCGACGGCCGTGGTCGGGGAAAATGGCATCGAGATCCTTGCGCGCGAGCGCCGACGCACCTGACAACGTGAAGTAGCGGCGAGCTGCAGCGCTCGGGGCTCGATGATCAAGCCCGGGTCCGAACCGCTCGAACAGTTGCTCGTCCTGCGCAAAGGGAAAGATGAGTCCCGCGGTGACCGAGGCGAGCCCGGCGCTTCGATTCAATGCCGGGCAGTAGAGGTCGGCAATCTCCGTCCGGTACTGGTGAAGGCGCTCGAATGGGTTTGCCTCGGTGAACGCACGTCCCTCGATGTTGGTTCCGATCAGCCGTGGAGCCCCGTTCTGCTGCTCCATCCGCCAGTCGCACGCAGCGAGATTCCAGTCCTTCACCTCGAAGACGGCAATTCCGGCGTCGGGGTGTAGCAGCACGATGTCCGGCCGGAGGTTGTTCAGGTGCGGTTGAACGTAGATCTCCCACTCGAGCGGGAGCTGCTGATCGAAGAGATCGAAGACAAGCCGTTCGCCCGGCTCAAGCGGCGTACGACGTCGGTCGAGCTCGTCGCGCGGCGGCGAAACGACTCGATTGATCGGCCGCGGCGAAGTCATCCTGGGACGAGTTCGGCATCGGCTCGCCAAAGCGTTAGCTGTTGTCTGAGATCAGCGCTCGAGGCCGAGCCCGAGATCGCGCTCGAGCTCGGCGATGTGGCGGAGCTGGTTCACGATCACGAGGTCGCGGTCGTAGTCACGGTAGAGCGCGCCTGCCATGCGAACGAGGTCGCCGACGGAAGCGATCTGTGGGCGGACGCCCTTGCCGAGATACTCGTGCGTGGCGGCGCGGCGGAGGTCTTCGTAGCCTCGTGTGCCCGCGGGTTGCGGGACGATCTTGAGCTCGCCGAAGTCGGTTTCCAGCTCGATGACGGGCTCGTCGCTGTCGAACGCGAGTGGCTGGCCATCTGGGCGCCGAGCATTGACGTCGGCGAGGGCGAGCCCAAGATTTTCGAGGGTGGTGGGGCGCATCCAGGGCGTGATGTCGACGCCGTTGGTGAGCTCGTCGGTTCCCTGGGTGATGCGGGCGAGGGCGCCGATGAGGATGAAGCTGGCGTGTCGTTTCTGGATCGCTGCGAGGAGGCCGAGCGGGTCGAAGCTCCCCGACGCGTCCAGTGCCATCAACGGTCGAGCGTGCGCAGCATCGAACGCGTCCGCTCCTGCGGAGAGCGGCGAAGGCGCTTGCGAATCTGCTCGTCCGCGCGTTCGTCCGACTCATGGCGTGCGAGTTGCAGGCTGAGGTCGTAGCCGCAAGCACGGAGCAGCTCGCGCAGCGTCTCGAAGCTCGGCTGGACGGCGTCCCGTTCCCACCGAGCGATCTGGGCGCGATCGCGGCCGACCCGGTCGCCGAGTTCGCCCTGGGAGATCCCGGCGAGCAGGCGGGCCTCGCGGATCAGCATGCCGCTGGTCATATCGGCAATCTACTTCTTCGGGTTGCGATCATCAAGCGGAGCATATATGTTCCTACAATGGCGAGTGAGCAGCTCAGCCTCGACCTGACGGCCTCTCCGGCACCGCAGCAGAACGGCCAACCGAAGAGCGCGCTCCGCGGCGTCACGGTCGTACCGAACGAGGCGGCGGCGATGCTCGGTATCAGCCGCGATTTCTTCGACGAGCACGTCAAGCCGGAGTTGAGGATCATCCGTCGGGGCTCCAAGACGATCCTGATCCCGGTCGCCGAGCTCGAGCGCTGGGTCGACCGGAGCGCGGCGCGCTGGTCCGACTGAGATTGGAACCGGCGTCGCTCTCTTGCGTTCTGGTGTGCGCGCATGTACACTTACACGCACACACTCAGCCAAGGAGAAGATAAGTGGCTCCAGCGATCACAATGATGTTCCCCCCGACGAAGCAGGGCCTTGCGGAGGCCCGCCTCGACCTCGACCGGCTCGAACTAACGCTCGAGCAAGAGTGGGCATCGACCGTTCCAGCTCCTGTGTTTGACGGCGAGGCCGCGTCCGCCCCAACGCGCAGCTCAGCGCCGGCGACATCTCCCGCGGTGACGGTCTATGACCGCTCGGTCAAGGGCGGTCGCTCACGCGAGCTGCTGGAGACGATAGGCGGCGGCAAGGCGAACGGCATGCTTCCGTCCGAACTCGGACCAAGGCTCAAGCCGGGCCCCGGTGGCAAGGCGCTCTCGAAGGCGTCCGTCCGCGCGGTGATCCGGAACATCCAGAAACTCGAAGGGAACCTGCTCGCCGAAGGCGCGATCAGCCGGCGCGTTGTTCTCATCGACTTCTCCGGCTACGACAAGGAGGGGGCCGGCCGCTACTACATCAGTGACGAGGACCGCAACGACCTCGACGCGCATCTCGGTCGGCCGTAGCCTCGCCCAACACGACTCGACGAAGGCCCGCTCAAGGCGGGCCTTCGTCGTTCGGAGCGGAATCGCGTGCGATCAGAGCGACACAAGCGATCTTGAGCTATCGGAAGGCAGACAAAGTCGAACAGGTCAAATCCTGGCCGACTGGGCTGGTCGCCAGACGTTCGATGGTTGGCGCGGGTCGACCGGAGCGCAGCCCGCTACTCCGTCTGACCGATCGAGCCTTCGTCCCGCCGCTCTTGGATGGCGAGATGCACTGCCCGCCGGATCCAACCGCTGGCTGTCATGCCGTCGGGACGAGCGCGTTCGTCGACGAGTCCGATTGTCTCGGTGGGGAACCTGACCGCGACGTGTTGCGCGAGCGGTGAGTTGACCCGACGGCTTGGCGCACCCGGAGCGGGCTCTCGGTTCCGCGGGTCCTCGTAGTGGAGAAACGCCTGTGCGTCGGACTCGCTCATGCGGGAAGAGAGTAGGTCACCCGCTCTTCGATCTCGAGCTCGAGGGCATCCGCTACTTCCTGCAGGCGGTCCAGGTTGACGCCGGAGTACATCGTTGCCTCGTATCTCTGGACCTGCTGCTCTGGCAATCCGAGCCGGCCGGCGAGTTGACGCTGCGTCAGGCCCGCCGCGATCCGGCCCTCGATGAGAAGAAGGGGCACGTCGCGAAGCGAACGGATCTCCCGCGTCTTGACCCGGCCGGCTTTCAGGGCTTCGTAGTGGTCGAGCTGCTCGCGGAGAACGTCCAGCTCGCTCTCGAGGGCCTCGATCATCGCGTCGTGGATGCGAGGATGGACGTCGGGGCTAGGCTCGGTCTTGCGTGTGGCCGCGATCGACTGCTCGAACTTCCGGGCCTCGGACTTTGCGATTCGATACTGGCGCTCGTTCGTGATCATGGTGATCCCTTCAGGTCGAGAGCGACGATGCCCTTGCGCTCTCCGGTCACTTTGTCTTGCTGGAAGTAGTCCAGGAAGCGTGTGCCGTGCGGATCGGCTGCGGACCCGGCCGGGAAGAGCTCGCCACCGAAGCGCGCCTTCTGCTCCTCTCGCTTGTTTGCGAACGTGAGCAGCACCGGATCGAGGAGGTTCGGATCGACGCCGGCCGCCTCCCAGCATGCGTCGAAGTCGCCGGGCTCGTCCTTCGCGGTGACGAAGCTCCCGTCGATGTAGGCGCGGGGGCATCCCGCATCACGCAGACTGTCCAGCGCCGCGCGGAGGCCATCAAGCAGTTCTCGGCGCCGCTCGCTCCCGTACCGGTCGACGATCTCTTCCCACGACGACTCATGGACTCCTTCCGGAAGATTCCCGCTCTCGACGAAGGGCGGGATGGTCACAACACAATGATACTGTTGTGTTGATCGGAAAGCAAGCGTTCAGAGCACTTGAGCTTCAATCTCATCGCACCTGGGCCGAACCGTCGGCTCACGCTCGCGTCCGAATCACGTGATGCCAAGGCCGCGGCGAATCTCGGCCTGATCTGCGACGGCTCGAAGACGATCTCGATCACCGCGCTGAGCTCGAAGCTGGATCGGCACGACGGTAGCTCGCCGGAACGACTGAGCTATCGCAGGCGGCGAAATAAGTCACGGACGGGGCGAGGACGAACATTGGACTCGCCCAGCGGATGTGAATCGGCATCGTAGAACCACAGGTCCGATTCCGGCAGCCGCTGAGCAAGCCGCTGTTTCTCCTGGCGGATCGCGACTTCTCCGATCTCTCGACGGATGCTCAGCGCGATCTGCCTCGGAGCTTCGGGCTTGCTCCAGCCGTTGATCGCCCGCACGAGATGGTCGTCCGCTCCGCCGAGTCCATGGCCGTAGACCACGAGATTGCCCTGGTGCTCGAGGAATCGGCGATAGGCAAAGGACAGGTAGTCGGACCGGTTGATCGACACGAGCTTGTCGTTCGAGTCGCCCTCGGAGATCAGGAGCGGGATCTCGTCACTCTCCCACGTGGTCGGAAACTGCGAGAGCAGGTTCTGTTGCTGCTGCGCCGTACGCTTGAAGCTGCGTCCGTTGGGCGTCCGCCTCAGATGGACGCCGCCGTGAAGGAAATAGACAAGCGTCGGGTCGCCCAGAATGCCGACGTCCGCGGGATCGAACGAGTTGCCTTCGGCCCAGAGGAAGTCCCTGAAGTCGTATGGATCACCTTCGCGGAGCATCGCCCAGTAAACGAGCAGGTCATAGTTGGTGGAGTAGACGCGCTTGTAGTTGAGCAGCTCTCGGCGAATCTGCGCGAGGGTTCGGGAGGCGACTCGATCCCACTCAACGTGGACGGAGGCGACCGACTCGAAGAGTGCGATCTGTATCTCTCGGTACAGCTGGCTGAGAATCGGTGCATCGATCCCGGCCGCGGCGTTGACGCGACCCGCGAGCTTGAGTGATGCGAGGACGAACTCGAAGTTGCGAGTCGCGAGGTCTTCGAACAGCCGACGGCTCGCGGCGCCAAGCGGGTTGTCGATTCGGTCCGAGCACGCTACGTCGTACAGTGATGGATAGGCGAAGCTCTCCGCGACGGCGATGCTGGACCCGTTTCCGAGCAGAAGACCCCGCCAGCGGACGTCCTCCGCCGCCCTAATGCCGTCCCAGCTGAGCAGATCCGAATTGTCGAGGGCAGGTGTGTACGTCATCGGTCTTCGATCTGTGCGAGCCGTCTTTGAGTGTCAGCACGCGCCAAATAGGCGTTGACGAGCGCCGCGGCTTCCGCCTCCGAGCCGGGCATGAGCTTGCCGTAGAGGTCGTACGTCGTCTGGATCGAGGCGTGACCCATGTAGGTCGTGATCGCCTTCGCGTTCACCCCGGCGGCGATCAGGACTGACGCGAACGTGTGGCGTGCCTCGTGGAGTCCGATCGGCTCGAGCTCCGCTCGCTTCCAGGCTGTCTGCGCGCGGCGCCAGAGGTTCGACGGGTGGAACGGCGTCTCTTTGGTCGAGCCGAAGACGAGTCCTTCGTCTCGGCCCAGGCGGGCCTTGTGGTCGACCAGGATGTCGCGGAGGGCCTCGACGATCGGGACCGTGCGGCGGCCGGCGCGGCTCTTCGGCTCGATCTCGACGTGGCCCTTGTCGTCGTAGGAGCGCTCGACCCGAATCATGCCCGCGGCGAGGTCGATCTCCTCCCAGCGAAGAGCCATCAGCTCGCCGCGGCGAAGGCCCGAGTACAGCGCCGTTGCCCAGATCGGGCGGTCGCGTTCGGGCAAGGCGGCGAGAAGCCGCTGCGCCTCGTCGGGTGCTGCGATCCGCTCTCGTCGGCCCCTGACCGCCGGAAGCCGCAGATGGGTGCATGGGTTGATGGCGACGTCGCCGTCCTCGAGCGCCCGGCGGAAGATGACGCGCAGCGGCATCAGGGCATTTCGGATCGTCGACGGATCGCGTCCCTCGGCGAGGAGATCGTCGGCGAGCTTCTGGACGTCACGCCGCTGCACGTCGCCGAGCCGCTTGCCGCCTAGGATCGGGACGATTCGGTCGCGGAGCGCCGCCTCGTAGCCGCGGATCGCGCTCGGCTTGTAGCGGTCGCCTGAACGGGTCCTGACTCGGCCCGAGCGCATCCCTTCGATGAGCTCCTCGCCTGCTTCCCGGACCGTGACCGCAATGGGGGCTCGCATCGTCCCGCGGCGGATCGCCGTCTGCGCCTCGGCGCGCCACGCGCGAGCGGCGGCAAGCGTCGAGAAGGTCTTCCTCAGGCGCTTCTGCTCGCGGGCACTCCAGACGCTCGCCTGATAGGCGGGCTTGCAGTTGCACTTACCTCCCGACTGGGAAGCGCAGGTTGCCCGGTGCCGGACGTCGATGCCCGCGAGCTGGGTCATCCTGCGTCGAGGATACCACCGTTGCGACAGTCTTGTGACAGTCTGCGACAGTCGATAGCGGATCTGAGCGGATCTGAGCGGACAGCCCGCCTAAAGCTGCCTTTTGTTCAAACTACCTGCAAATTAGCAACTTCTGAGCTGAACCAGGAAGTGCCCCCGGGCCGAATTGAACGGCCGCACGCGGTTTAGGAAACCGCTGCTCTATCCACTGAGCTACGGGGGCGTTTTGGCTCAACCAAGCCGTTTGAGCCGTTTAGTGTTCTATCCACTGTAGCCCGACCCGTGGGAGCAGCCTGGCTGCATCTCCATCCGCGATGGTCGGCAGCGGCTGGGGTACGCGGGCAGGTATTGGACTCAGCACTCCGGCAGCAGGCACATGAGTGGGCAGAACAGACGGCAATCGAGCAGGGATTACTGCCGAAGGGGAGTGATCCCGGTGTCCTGCGGAAGATCTGGCCTCTCTTTCGGCCTGACCGTTCAGCACAAGAGACGCGTCAGGTGCTGGGCCCGACGCACTCGGCTATCAGCTCAACTTCGACGAGCCGTATGCGGACTACAGTGTGGCGGCGAACTGAACCCGGAGCTCATGGAAGTCTCGCCGCGCGGCTCCTGTCGAGCGTGAAGCGCGAAGCCTCGCGCGGGTAGCCTGGAACCGACGGCCGAGGAATCGTGGAAAGCCTGGGCGCCGGGTACGCCTGCGTCACTACGCAACTCCCCCTCGTCGTCTCAGATCTTGCGGCTCGCGAACGTCACGCCACGCGGCTCCGCGGGTTGATCCAGCCGATCCCGAGTGCGCTCGAGGCGATTCTCCGCTGGAACGAGCAGAACGGCATCGGCGTCCTTCGGCTGACGTCGAACGTGAATCCACTTCGCTGCGCGCGTGCCCGCCCGTCCAGGTTCCCTCGCGCCAAGCGCCCGCAGCCCAGTCGGGAATACGCGCGGCCGCCCAGCGTTGTATATTGTATGTCCATACTTTGTTCAGCTAGGAGAGGAGCAGCATGAGCACCACAGAAATGCAGCCGGAGACGACGACGTGGCCCGAGTTCGCCGAGGGGCTGTACGGCTTCCTCACGGGTCGCGGCGCGACGATCGAGTACGACTTCGAACAGCTTGAGATCCTCGTTCCGCGGCACGCGAGCGACAGTTCGCCTCAGGCGAAGTGGAAGCTGAACGGGACGGTTCGGATCCGCACCTCGGAGCGAGGAAGGTAGCTCCGTCGTGCTGGAAGTCTTCGCCAACGTCGAGATCGATTTCGGCGCTGGTCGCGGTCGTCTCGTCGCGGACGGGCAGGACGTCGTCCTCGACGTCGACGGGCCGTCGACGCTGATCGGAGTCGTCGATCACCAGTCGCTGAGGACGCTCGCCGGGACTCTCACTCGGTTCGGGCTCACGCTTCGCGTGCGCAGCGGCGATCGGCTGCTCTTGTCCGCCGGCCGCAATACCAAGACCGGCATCCTGAGCCGCCTGCTCCGGTTGCCCGGCGTTCAGCTCAGCCCGCTGCTCGCCCTTCGCTCCGCTCTGGGCCGGGGTCACCCCCGGCCCTGAGCGGTCGACCAGATGCCCAAGCCTCTCGCCGCCCACCCCCGCGCCGCGCATAACGACCTCGCTCACGGCAGCCCGCTGGCGGCGCTTCGTGCCCACTCCGCGATGTTCCGCGCACCCCGCAGGACGGCCGAAATCGAACCCTTGCGTTCAGTTGTGGATTCGGGCGACCGTCTTGCGCGTGCCCTCGCAATCCGGGCCTCTAGCACGGTTTGCGGGTTCCCGCTGTCGCTGCCTGAGCCGCCTATTCTGGTCAGTCGCCGGGAAGAGCCGAGAGCGCGGCAGCGTGAAGCCGTTTCCAACCTTCCTGCTCGAGGACGCCGACGCGAAGATCGTCAGCGAACGCGACCTGGTGGGGCATCCGGCCGTCGTATACCTCGCGCGGCACCCCGGGTGAAGCGTCTGCCGCTCCTACCTTCGCCGTGTCGCGGAGGCCGTTCGAGAAATCGAGACTGCGGGCGCCGGGCTGGTGGTCGTGACACCGCAGTCGGCCGCTCGGGCTGCGGACTGGCGGGACGAGCTCTCCCTCTCGAGGGCCGTCGTCATCGCCGATCCCGAGCGCACGCTCTACAAAGCGCTCGGGGCACGACACCCTCCGCCGTTCTGGCTACTGCGCCCCCGCGTGGTGACCGCGGCCGTGCAGGCGCTCATCGCGCGCGAGTCGATCAGGTGGAGTTTCGATGACGACCCGCTGCAACTCGGCGCCGACGTCGTCGTAGACAGGGACGGTCACATTGCGTACCTGCATCTTGCCTCGGACGCGACCGACCGGACTGCGCCGGAGGACCTCGTCGCCGTCGTCCGTCAGCTCGACGCCGAGGGGCGTCAGCCACGAAGGGAAATCCGATGAGCGGCACCTCGACGAGGCGTAGGTCGCTGCGCGCAGCCCGCATTCTTGTCGTCGGTGCTTCGGGCGGCATCGGCCGGCCATTCTCCATCGCACTTGCCGGGCGTGGCTCGCATCTCGTTCTCGCCGGGCGCGACAGCAGCGCGCTCGCCGACCTCGACGTCGGGGAGACCGCCACGTTTCCCTTCGACCTGGCGGTCGACGAAGCCGTGCCGCGCCTCGTCAGCGCGGCAGCCGACGCACTCGGCGGGCTTGACGGCGTCGTCTGCTGCGCCGGCGCAGTAGCCTTCGGCCCGCTCGACGAGACCCCCATCGACGTTCTCCACGAGATCATTGCGGTCGATCTCGTCGGCCCATTACTGCTCGCGCGGGCGGCGATCCCGATCCTCCCGGCCGGCGGCTTCATCCTCAACGTGAGCGGTTTCATCGCAGAACTCCCGACCGCAGGCATCGTCCCCTACTCGGCCGCGAAGGCCGGTGTGTCCGCCGGCTTCCGAGCACTTGCGCGCGAGGTACGCTCGCGGGGGGTGTCGGTGATCGACGCTCGGCCTCCGCACACCGAGACCGGCCTCGCCGGACGCGCCCTGCACGGGGAGCCGCCCCGGATGCTTGCCGGTCTCGACCCGGCTATCGTGGCCGAACGACTGGTTCGAGCGATCGAGGACGACGAGCGAGACGTTCCCGGGAGCGCGTTCGCGCCCTGACACACGCTGTCTCCCAGGATTGGACAATCGACCAGGGTCAAAAGGAGGCCAGATGGCAACTGACACGAGACAGACGTTCCCCACGCGGATTGACGTCCCCGCCGAGGCTCGTGAGGTGCTTGTGGAACTACTGAACGCGCGCCTCGCGGATGCCTTCGATCTGTACTCCCAACTCAAGCAGGGGCACTGGAATGTGAAGGGAAGCGACTTCATCCAACTGCACGAGCTGTACGACACGGTCGCGGCAGACGTACTCGAACACGTCGACCTAATCGCCGAGCGGGCGACGGCCCTCGGTGGGCTCGCACTCGGCACCGCACGGCTTGCCGCCCACGCCTCGTCGCTCGACGAATATCCACTCGATGCAGTCGCCGGGAGCGAGACGATCACGGTGATCGCCGACCGCCTCGCAGCCTTCGGCCGCACGGTTCGCGCCGAGATCGACAGAGCCTCGGAACTGGGTGATCAAGCCACCGCGGACCTCTTCACCGAAGTCTCGCGGACGATCGACAAGCACCTCTGGTTCGTCGAAGCGCACGTGCAGACGTAACGCCACACGCAGGACAGACGGCGGTTGGGCTGGCTCGAGCCCGCCTCATCGCCGCGATCGATTCGCTGCGGCTCGTCGTGCCGTGGCTCACACTCATCGAGGTGGCGCATGGCTGATCGTCCGTCCGCGCCTCAGCTGGATGCCCCCGACAAGAATCGACCTTGTGCGCGCGGTTTAGAAACCGCCGCTCTATCCACTGAGCTACGGGGGCCCTGGGGAAGGCTACCGCGCCGGTTTGCACGCCACGTCCTCCGCTTATCATGGTTCGTGGCGCGCTAGATTGGCCAGATGAGCGTCCGCGAGCTGGATCATGTCCAGGTGGCGGCTCCGCCGGGGTGTGAGGCTGAGGCGCGGCGGTTCTTCGGCGAGTTGCTCGGGCTGGTCGAGCTCGAGAAGCCGGAGCCGCTCCGGGCTCGCGGTGGGGTCTGGTTCAGCCTCGGGGAACAGCAGCTGCATGTCGGGGTCGAGGAACCGTTCGTGCCGGCGCGGAAGGCCCATCTAGCCCTACGCGTTGGCGCTGACGAGCTCGACCGGCTGGCCGAGCGGCTCGGGGCGTCTGGAGCGGGCGTGCTCTGGGACGATGCGCTCCCGGGTGCGCGCCGCTTCTACTGTGAGGATCCGTGGGGGAACCGCATCGAGCTGCTCGCCGGCAGCTAGATCCGGTTGGAGGGCTCTTGCCCGAGGTCGAAGACCCCTCTCGCCGACACGCCCTGCCGCCGCTCGACGTCGGTGCGGCAGGTGCGCGCGATTTCGAGGCGGCTTTCGGCCGGCTCCTGTACGGCGGCTCCTACGGCCTCGAAAGAGCGAAAGCTGACTTCCTCCGCTATCTCGTCGCGCACCACCCCGTGCTCTTGCACGGGTCGAACGATCCGGCGATCACCGTCTTCGAGCCGCGTCCGAAGCCCGACTTCCTCGACCGGCCGGTGACGGCGGTGTTCGCCACCTCCGACGGCGTCTGGCCGATCTTCTTCGCCATCGCTGATCGCAGCGTCGTCGTCGAGATGCGGAACAACTGCGAACGCGCTGGTACGACGACCCACTACTACTTCTCGGTCGCGGTTCGGCCGCCGAGACGTGATCCATGGAGCTCCGGGCACGTGTACATCCTCCCACGCCAGCCGTTCAGTCACGGCTACCGAGAGGAATGGTTGAGCAGCGAGCCCGTCGTGCCTCTGGCGCGTCTGTGCGTCGACCCGTCGGACTTCCCCTTTCTTGACCGGGTGCTCAGGCACGAAGCCGGAGAGTCGACTGAGGCGTTCCTCGCGCGTCTGCGCGGCTGATCGCTAATCGGTGCGACCGAACCCGCACCGGCGATCGGCAGAGGCTCGGCGTCCTCTTCAGCCCCCACCCGTCTCGGCGCTCGTGGTACTGCCTCCCGCGTAAAACTCTGCCGTCTGATAGAGACTCGCGGCGGTGGCTTCGTCGGAGAAGGCGTTCACGGTCTGGTTCACCGGCCTCTCCGGGGCCGGGAAGTCGACGATCTCGCATCTCGTGGCAGCGGAGCTGGAGCGGCGTGGACAGCCCGTCGAGCTGCTCGACGGCGACGCGGTGCGGCGACACCTCTCCAGCGAGCTCGGCTTCTCGAAGGAGCACCGCGATCTGAACGTCGAACGGATCGGCTGGGTTGCCTCGCGGCTCGTGCGCGCTGGGGCGGTCGTGGTCGTGGCCGCAATCTCCCCGTACCGCGAGGCCCGCCGCAGAGCCCGCGCTCTCGTGGAGGATCACGGCGCCTTCGTCGAGGTGCACGTGGCGACCTCGCTCGCCGAGTGCATGAGCCGCGACACGAAGGGCCTCTATGCGCGCGCGATCGCCGGCGAGGTGTCGAACTTCACCGGCGTCAGCGACCCCTACGAGGAACCGGAGGCACCGGAGCTACGGCTCGAGACGGCCGGGCTGAGCCCGGACGAGTCGGCGGCGCGCGTGCTCGAGCGCCTCGAGCAGCTCGGGCTCCTGCCGGTCGCAGCCGAACAGTGAGATCCCCCGCGGAGCTCGTTCCGCGGATCCCTGAGCCGCTACGGGTCGTCCTCCGGAACGCCGTCTGGGGCACCGGCACGCTGACCGCTCGCCTCCGGCCGCTGCCCGACTTCCTGATCCTCGGCGCCCCGCAGTCGGGCACGACCGCTCTCTACCCCAACCGCCGCCGGCCCCCGGAAGTCACGGGCCCGGCCGGGAAAGAGGTCAGCTACTTCGACCGCCACTACCGCCGCGGCCCTGCGTGGTACCGCGGCAACTTCCCTCTTCGCGCCCACGGCGCCATCGTCGGCGAGGCGAGCCCCAGCTACCTCTTCCATCCGCTGGCGCCCGAGCGGGCCGCGGCCCTCCTGCCGAATGCGCTCCTGATCGCGCTCGTCCGAGATCCTGCCGACCGCGCGCACTCGCACTACCACCATGAGGTGGCGCTCGGCAGGGAGGAGTTGCCGTTCGAGGAGGCACTCGAGCGCGAGGAGGAGCGCCTCGCCGGTGAGCTCGATCGGATGCACGACGACTCCGGCTACTTCAGCCACGCCTGGTGGAACCACACGTACCTCGCGCGCGGCCGCTATGCCGAGCAGCTCGCGCGCTGGCTCGACCACTTCCCGCGCGAGCGGCTGCTCGTGCTCTCGAACGAGGAACTCGCGGAGCGTCCGGCGGAGACGTACGCGCGTGTCCTCGAGTTCCTCGGCGCCCCGCCGCACCGGCTCGCGTCGTATCCGCGCGTCTACGACCGCGACTACCCGGCGATGCGACCGGAGACCAGACTGAAGCTCGCAGTCGCTTACGCCGAGCCGAACCGCCGCCTCTACGCGCTGCTCGGCCGCGACCTCGGCTGGGGATAGGTTTACGCCTTGCAGGGTCCCTCCTCGCTCTTCTCCTCTGCCTCGCTCTATGGCCGCAGCGCGCTGAAGGTGCTGCAGCGCCGCCGCCGGCTTGCGCCCGAGGAACGCCTCGTCTTCGTCACGGGCTGCCCCCGCTCGGGAACCACGTTCGTCGCCGGCGCCCTCGGCTCGCAGCCAGGATTCGTCGATCTGGGCGAGGTGCACCCGCTCAAGGCAGCGATTCCGACTCTCGCGCTTTTGGGGGAAGCGGAGGCCGCGGTGCGCCTGCGCCGAGTCCTCGACCGCGTGCGGCGGCTCGGCCTCGTGCAGCACCTGCGCGGAGTCGAGCAGACGCCGGAGACCGCTCACGTCCTGCCGGCGGCACTCGCCGCCTACCCGGAGGCGAAGGCGGTGCACGTCGTCCGCGACGGCCGCGACGTCGTCTGCTCGCTGCTCGAGCGTGGCTGGCTCAGCTCGGGTCGCGCAGGCGCCGACGACGCGCGACTCGCCTACGGCTCAGGGGCTCGATTCTGGGTCGAGCCCGAGCGCGTCGAGGAGTTCGAGCGGCTGAGCGACGCAGGCCGCGCCGCCTGGGCCTGGCGTCGCTACGTGCTGGCGGCGCGGGCGCGACCCGAGCGGACGATCGAGGTGCGGTACGAGGAGATCGCCGCCGACCCCGATGCCGTCGCCACCCGCGTCGCAGCGTTCCTGCATACCGAGCCGGAGCTGATCGCGCGCGGCTTCCGCGAGGTGCACAGCCGTTCGGTCGGCCGCTGGCGGCGGGAGCTCGACGAGGTGCAACTCGCCGAAATCGAGCGGGAGGCCGGTGGCCTCCTGCGCGAGCTCGGCTACTCCTGAGGTTAGAGCTCCGTGTGCCGCTCGGCGATGCACGCCCAGGCCCATCGCTCCGCGATCGGCAGCAGCGCGGCTGCGTTGCTGCCGCCTGCTTCGACCCGGATCTGGTGCACCGAGGCCTCGGTGTCGCGGTCGACGAGGAAGCGGTGCTCTGCCACGACCGTCACCGAGTGCGCGTGGCCGAGCAGCTCGCGGGCGAGCGCCTCGATCTCGGCCGCGGTCGCCTCGCGCCCGGCAAAGATGCCGAAGTTGACCCGAACGTCGCCGTCGTCGGCAACGAACGCGATGGGAGCAGGATCCTGCATCTCTGTCGAGTTCCCCCGCGAGCCGCAGGCTCTAACGCTCGCGCGGCTCCCAGCCAAACCGGCGGGCACCCACGATCGCCCCACCGATGCCCCAGGCCGAGACGACCGCAATCGCGAGTGGAT
Source organism: Gaiellaceae bacterium (assembly GCA_037721555.1). GTDB lineage: Bacteria > Actinomycetota > Thermoleophilia > Gaiellales > Gaiellaceae > Gaiellasilicea. The sequence goes on from JBBJOI010000003.1 coordinate 105,585, forward strand.
CGTCCCAGATCGGCTCTCTCTCTAGATAGACGGCGTAGACGAGATCGATGAAGTACTTCAGGGGCAGGACGTTGGCGATCGCCTCCAGCACGGCGGGGTAGTCCCGGCTGCCGAAGGCGCCGGAGAGGAAGGCCATCGGCAGCAGGATCACGTTCAGGACGGCCGATGCGCCCTCGCCCGAGCGGATCAGGGCGGCCGAGCCGATGCCGAGGCCTGCGAACGCGACCACGCCGAGCACCACGAGCAGCAGGAGCGACCCGATCCGGTCGGGTAGGGCGGCGTCGTAAGCAAGGCGGCCGAGCGCGAAGAGCGTCAGCACCTGCAGTGAAAAGACGATCAGCGACGAGGTGAGGACGGCGCCGAGGTAGGTGACCGCCGGGAGCGGTGTCGCGCGGAGGCGCTTCAGGATTCCGTACTCCCGCCGGAGCACGAGCGAGATCGCGAGTCCCGCGAACGCCGTGTTGGCGGCGCCGTAGCCGATCATCCCTGCGAGCAGCACATCGCTGGCCGGGTAGTCGACGTTGCCGATCGTGATCTCGCCGTCGTAGAGCGAGCCGAGCAGGACGAAGAGGAGCACCGGGAAGATGAAGACGAAGACTGCCGACTCCCGGTTGCGCCAGAAGATCAGTTGCTCGGCCCGCAGCTGGTGCGCGAAGACCGTCACTCGTCCTCCATCAGCTCGAGGTAGACGTCCTCGAGCGTCGCGCGCCGCACCTCGAGCCCATCGAGCTCGCGACCCTCGGCGACGGCCTGTCCCGTCAACTCGTGGAGAGTCCGCGTCAGCTCTCCGGTCTCGACGACGATCTGCTCGCCGTTTCTGCGGTAGCGGATCTCGGCGCGCCCGGAGGAGGCGATCAGCTCCTCGGGCCGGCCCATCTTGACGATCTCGCCGGCGCGGAGAACGGCGACGCGGTCGGCGAGCTGCTGCGCCTCGTCGAGGTAGTGCGTGGTCAGGAGGACGGTCTTGCCGAGCGCGCGGAGAGAGCGCACGAGCTCCCACGCGTTGCGTCGCGCTGCCGGGTCGAAGCCGGTCGTCGGCTCGTCGAGGAAGACGAGGTCCGGGTCGCCGACGAGAGCGATCCCGAGGTCGAGCCGCCGTTTCTGGCCGCCGGAGAGCGTCTTCAACCGGGCATCGCGCTTCTGCGTCAGGCCGACGAGCTCGATCACCTCGTCCACCGCGCGTGGGTGCGGGTAGTAGCCCGCGAAGATCCGGTGCACCTCGCGCACCTTCAGGTTGGCCCACAGCTCCGAGGTCTGGAGCACCACGCCGATCAACCGGCGGAAGCTCGGCTCCATCCTCCCGGGGTCGAACCCCAGCACCTCCACGTCGCCGCCGTCACGCTGTCGATAGCCCTCGAGGATCTCGACCGTCGTCGTCTTACCCGCCCCGTTGGGGCCGAGCAGGCCGAACACCTCGCCGACGGCCACCTCGAAGTTGATACCGCGGACGGCCTCGATCTCACCATAGTTCTTGACGAGGCCGCGAACCGAGATCGCTGTCATCGCAGCTTGATCTCAACGGCGCCGGCGGGCGGGAAGTCGACGGTGCCCGCGCCGAGCTCCGACGCGATCTCGGAGCAATCGGGCTGGTGGCCGACGGCGACGACCGTCGCTCCCGCGTCCGCCACCGTCTCGAGCAGGCGGTCGACGCTCGCTCCGGGGGCGAGCCGCTCGTCGACGCGGAGCTCGGCTCCTGCCGCCTTCGCGATCACGGCTGCGGTCTCCCGCGCGCGCAGCAGCGGGCTCGAGACGACCGTGTCCGGGCGCGCCGCGGCAAGCCGCTCGCCCAGCTCGCGCGCCTGCTCGCGACCGCGCTGCGTGAGCGGACGCAGATCGTCGGGGTCCCCCGGCGCCGAGTGAGCGTGGCGCACGAGGAACAAGCGCATGGGGGCAGGATAAATACAGTGACGCCGTGCGATCATTTCGCTATGTCGTCGCCGACGTCTTCACCGACACAGCGCTCGCCGGGAACCAGCTCGCCGTGTTCACCGACGCGCGCGACCTGGACGAGCTCACGATGCAGCGTCTCGCGCTCGAGATCGGTTTCTCCGAGACGGTGTACGTGCTGCCGCCGCGGGAGGGCGGGAACGTGCGAATCCGGATCTTCACCCCGGTGACCGAGCTGCCCTTCGCCGGACACCCGGTTCTCGGGACGGCCTTCGTGCTCGGGGCGCCGCTCCAGCTCGGGACGATCGGGCTCGAGACGGGTCGCGGGATTGTGCCGGTCGAGCTCGAGCGGGACGAGTCGGGCCGCATCGTCTTCGGGCGGATGAGCCAGCCCGTGCCGACGGTCGAGGCCTTCGAGCAGGTCGACGCGCTCATGGCCGCGCTGGGTGTCGACGGCTCGGAGCTTCCGGTCGAGGTGTACGACAACGGCGTGCGTCACGTGTATGTGCGGCTCGGAAGCGAGGACGAGGTCGCGGCGGCGGAGCCCGACCTCCGCCTGCTGACGGGCCACGGGCTCATCGGCGTCAACGTCTTCGCCGGCTCGGGGACGCACTGGAAAACGCGGATGTTCTCGCCGCTCGACGGTGTCGGCGAGGACGCGGCGACCGGCTCCGCCGCGGGGCCCCTCGCGTGTCATCTGGCGCGGCACGGAGAGATCGCCTGGGGCGAGCAGATCGAGATCGCGCAGGGAGCCGAGATCGGCCGGCCCTCGACACTCTTCGCATGCGCCACGGGCTCCGGCGAGGCGATCGAGGCGGTCGAGGTAGGCGGCTCGGCCGTCACCGTGGCGCGCGGGGAGTTCAGGATCCCGTAGCAGCGGCTGCTCAGGCCCAGCGGACGGCCTCGATGTCGGGCAGCTCGGGGGCGAGGCTGCGCCAGAAGCGTCCGCCGTCCCGCGAGAGGTAGAGGCGGTTGCGGGCCGCGTAGAGCACCCGGTCCGGGTTCTCTGGGTCGATCGCGACGGCGAAGCCCGCCGGCAGCCCGCCGCCGGCCTCGCGCCAGGTGGAACCGGAGTCGCCCGAGACGAGCAGGGGTGGGCGACGGTCCACAACCGCGATCACCACGGCGCCGCAGGCCGATGCGCCGACAAGCCGCGGCAGTTGGAGGTCGACCGTCTCCGGCACGACGTCCACGGGGGTCTCGCCGAGCACGAGCTCGTCCTCGATGTCGATCGCCACCGCGCCCTCGACCGTGCGCACGAGCGCGATCAACGAGCTTGTGTCGCAGCGACACCTACTCGGGCCAGCTCGAGCATCCGGGCGGCCGTGGACGCTGCGTGTCGCGCTGCCGAGACCGGCCGGTGCCCGCAGGCGCGCGCCCACACGTAGGCGGCGAGGAATGCGTCGCCGGCGCCGGTCGGGTCGGGCTCGCCGTCGATCCTCCGCACGGGGATGCGCTCGCGCCGGCCGCCGGTCAAGAGGAGCGCACCGCGCGATCCCTGTGTCAGCAGGATCTCCGGGACGCCGAGCTCGATGAGGCGCTCCTCGCCGCCGAGCGCCTCAGCCTCGTCCTCGGCGACCTTGAGGATGGTCACGTGTCGGAGCACGGCCTCGTCGAAGCCAGCGTCGAGACGAACCAGGCCGGTGGCTGCGGCGCGAGTCAGCCCCTGGCCGTCGAGCGCCAGCCGCCGATCCCGCGCAAGGGTCGCCAGCACGTCGGGGGGGAAGTCGGCACGCGTCAGCGAGCCCACCTGCACCCACTCCGCTCGTCCGACCGCTGCCACGTCCGCGAGCGACCACGGCTCACCCGTTGCGGTGATCTCGAGCGTCCGATCCTCGCCGCCGTAGCTGATCGTGAAGGCCGCGGTGCTGGCAGAGCGCACCCAGGACACCGGGACGCCGAGGGCGACCACCGGCGGGAGCAGCGTGCGGCGGTCGGCCTCGGAGCAGCGTGCGACGACGTTCGTTCGGCCGCCGAGGAGCCGCAGTGCCCGGGCAGCGTGGTAGGGCGCGCCGCCGACGCGGGGCGCGCCGCCGTCGACGACGTCGTGGGTGAGGTTGCCGATGACCGTGACGCCGCGCACCAGGGGATCCTAAGACAAGGCAGAAAAGATCAGCTTGCGCCGAGGATTTGCGTCGGCACCACGAGGAGTGAGCGCGATCGAACGAGACGATTTGGTGGCCATCATGTCGTCATTGATGGGACTGCATCTGAAGAACAGACATCATCCTGGACCTCCTCGGAGGAGACGATGAAGCCGAAGAAGAGGAAGCTTGACGCCGAGTTCTGGCGCCGTGACGCCGAGGTGAAGCGCATGCTCGAGGATCGCATCGCGTACCACAAGGCGAAGCTCGCACAGGAGCGCCCGCAGCGTTAGCTCGCGAGGAGCCGCCGCAGCACGTACGGCAGGATGCCGCCGTGGCGCAGGTGCTCACGCTCGCGCGGGGTATCGAGGCGGACGCGCGCCCGGAAGCTGATCCCGTCCGCACGCACCGTTACCTCACGCGCCGCACCGTTCTCCACTCCTTCGATCGAGAAGCTCTCGTGACCGGTCACCCCGAGGGTTAAAGGCGTCTCGCCCGCGAGGAACTGGAGCGGCAGGATCCCCATCATGAGCAGGTTCGAGCGATGGATGCGCTCGTAGCTCTCGGCGATCACGGCCCGCACGCCGAGCAGGTTTGGCCCCTTCGCGGCCCAGTCGCGCGAGGAGCCCGAGCCGTACTCCTTGCCGGCGATCACGATCAGGGGGGTGCCCTCCTCGAGATACCGCGCCGACACCTCGAAGATCGTTCCCTCCTCGCCCGACGGGACGTGCACCGTCCACGTCCCCTCCGACCCCGGGACGAGCTGGTTGCGGAGCCGCACGTTCGCGAAGGTGCCGCGCACCATCACCTCATGGTTGCCACGACGCGAGCCGTAGGAGTTGAAGTCGCTGCGCTCGATCCCATGCTCGACGAGGTAGGTGCCGGCCGGGCTCACCGGCTTGATCGATCCGGCCGGAGAGATGTGGTCGGTCGTGACCGAGTCCCCAAGCACCACGAGGCAACGCGCGTCGGAGAGATCCTCCACCGTTCCCGGCTCCCGGGACATGCCGTCGAAGTACGGCGGCCGGCGGACGTACGTCGACTCCGGATCCCACGCAAAGAGCTCCCCTTCGGGGACGGGCAGCGCGCGCCACTGCTCGTCGCCGGTGAAGACATCCGCGTACGTTGCCCGGAACATGTCGTCGGCGATCGAGCTCGCCATCGTCTCCTGGATCTCGGCCGAGGTCGGCCAGACGTCGCGGAGGAAGACGTCGCCGCCGTCCGATCCTCGCCCCAGCGGCTCCTCGACGAGATCGATGTCCATCCGGCCGGCCAGCGCGTACGCGACAACGAGGGGTGGCGAGGCGAGGTAGTTCGCCTTCACCTCGGGGTGGATGCGCGCTTCGAAGTTCCGGTTGCCAGACAGGACCGAGCAGACGACGAGGTCGCCCTCGGCCACGGCCTTGGAGATCGGCTCGTCGAGCGGACCTGAGTTGCCGATGCAGGTCGTGCAGCCGTAGCCGACGGTGTGGAACCCGAGCGCTTCGAGGTAGGGCGTGAGGCCGGAGCGGTCGTAGTACTGGGTGACGACCTTCGAGCCGGGAGCGAGGCTCGACTTGACCCACGGGCGACGGCTGAGGCCGCGCTCGACCGCCTTCCGGGCGAGGAGGCCTGCTGCGATCATCACGGCCGGGTTCGACGTGTTCGTGCAGGAGGTGATCGCCGTGATCACCACGCTGCCGTGCTCGATCTCGTACTCCTCGCCCTCGACCGGCACGCTCGTGCGGCCGGGACCGACGACCGCGACCGGAACGGAGTCGGGTACCGGCTCGGGCGAGCCGCCGGGCGCCTGCTCGGTGGTGGGGTCGCTGGCGGGGAAGGTGTCGGCGACGGCCTTGTCGGCACTCCCGTTCAAGAGCGTCTCGACGCCGAAGGTGCCGAGCGAGTCGAGGAAGGCCGTCTTCGCGTGCGAGAGCGGCACGCGGTCCTGCGGTCGCCTCGGCCCGGCGAGCGACGGCTCCACCGAGGCGAGGTCGAGCTCGACGACCTGCGAGTAGGTGGGCTCCTCTTCCGGCCGGTGCCAGAGCAGGTTCTCCCGGCAGTAGGCCTCGACAAGGGCTATGCGCTCGTCGCTGCGCCCGGTCAGGCGCAGGTAGTCGAGCGTGTGCTCGTCGACCGGGAAGAACCCGCATGTGGCGCCGTACTCCGGCGACATGTTGCCGATCGTCGCGCGGTCCGCGAGCGGCAGCCCCGCGAGGCCGCGGCCGAAGTACTCGACGAACTTCCCGACGACACCGGTCTCGCGCAGGATCTGCGTCACCGTCAGCACGAGGTCGGTCGCGGTCGCGCCCTCGGGCAGGTTGCCCGTGAGCTTGAAGCCGACGACCTGCGGTACGAGCATCGAGAGCGACTCGCCCAGCATCGCGGCCTCCGCCTCGATGCCGCCCACACCCCACCCGAGCACACCGAGGCCGTTGATCATGGTCGTGTGGGAGTCGGTGCCGACGAGCGTGTCGGGGAAGGCCTGGCCGTCGCGCGTCTCAACGACGCGCCCGAGGTACTCGAGGTTGACCTGGTGCACGATCCCCGTGCCGGGCGGCACGACGTTGAAGTTGCGAAAGCCCTTCTGGCCCCAGCGGAGGAACGCGTAGCGCTCGCGGTTGCGCTCGAATTCGAGCTCGACGTTGCGACGGAAGGCAAAACGGCTGCCGAACTCGTCCACCTGCACGCTGTGGTCGATCACGAGCTCGACCGGGATCAGCGGGTTGATCTTCGAGGCGTCACCGCCGAGATCGGCCATCGCGTTGCGCATGGCAGCGAGGTCGACGACGGCGGGAACGCCCGTGAAGTCCTGAAGGAGCACGCGAGCCGGCGCGAACGCGATCTCGCGGCTCGGCTCCTCGGTGGCGATCCAGGTCGAGACGGCCTCGACATCGGCGTCCGTGCCGGTGCGAAGGACATTCTCGAGCAGGATCCGGAGCGTGTACGGCAGCCGGGCGACATCGACACGCGGCTGCAACGCGTCGAGCCGGAAGATCTCGTACTCGTGTCCGCCGACGGCGAGCGTCGAGCGGGCGGAGGACGAGGCGGCGGCCATCCCGGCGAATCTAGCGGACTGTGCTTGTTTTAGCCGAAGACGTCCGAGGCTCCAGGCCCTGGACGTATCGCGTTAGGACAGGCGAGGACGCAGCTCCTGCTCCCAGAAGCGAAAAAACCCCTCCTGATCCGGGCCGACCTGGTGGAGCGCGACGTGGTCGAAGCCGGCCTGCTCCCACTCGCGCACCTGCTCGACGATCGGCTCGGGATCCGGGCCGCAGGGCGTCTGCGCCGTCGCCATCTCGGCCGTGACGCTCTCCGCGACGGCGTCGAAGTCGGACGGCCGCGGTAACTCCTGGTTGATGGTGCCGCCGAGGCCCGAGTGGCGCCAGAGCCGGAAGACCGTTTCCTTGGCGTCCTCCTCGTCCTCGGCCCAGCAGAGCTTCACCTGGCCGTAACGCGGACCGTGGCCTCCCGCCTCGCGGTAGGCCTCGACGATCTCCGCGTCCGGCACGACGTTGATGAGCGCGTCGCCGACCCGGCCGGCCAGCTCTGCCGCAATGGGTTTCGCGGCCGCGACTGCGATCGGTGGCGGCTGCTCCGGCAGTGTGTAGAGTCGCGCGTGGTCGACGGTGTAGTGCTTGCCACGATGGGTCTGCTCCCCGCCCTGCCAGAGCAGCCGCATCACCTCGATCGCCTCCTCGAGCATCTCGATTCGCTCGTCGGGAGCGGGCCAGCGCGCGCCGGTGACGTGCTCGTTGAGGTTCTCGCCGGTGCCGACGCCGAGGAAGAAGCGGTCGCCCATCAGGGCCGCGCAGGTGGCGGCCGCGTGGGCCACGATCGCCGGGTGAATGCGGATGGTGGGGCACGTGACGCCCGTGCCGAGCCGGATCCGCTCGGTCGTCGCTGCAATGCCGCCGATGATGCTCCAGACGAAGGCGCTCTCGCCCTGGGCGTCGATCCAGGGGTGGAAGTGGTCGGAGATCATCGCGAAGGAGAACCCCTCCTCCTCGGCGCGTCGCGCATGCGCGACGCGCTCGCGAGGCGTGTGCTCCTCCGCCGAGAGCCAGTAGCCGAACTCGGTCACCCGCCGCAGGTACCGCGCGTTCCGGGAGACGAAACTAACGGAGGCGGCTGAGCGGGACCCTCGTCGCTGGACCGGCGTTCCCAGCCTGATCGACGGCGACGATGCTGATCGGCGCCGTCACATGGCTCCGGGGTAGTGAGAGTGTCTCCTTCGCCGTCGCAAGCAGCCTGCTCCCGACCCGGACGCGGTAGCCGAGCAGCCCGCCGCTGTCCCGAGCCGGCGCCCAGGTCAGCACGATGCGCTTCGCGAGCTTCCGCACGGTCACCTTCGTGACCGGAGCAGGCGGCACGGTGTCGCGCAGGAGCCGACCGGTTCCGTCGACGATTCCGAGTCCGGCGGTGAAACGGAGCGAGACCGTCGCGCTCAACCGGCCGACGCCATCGACGGCGTTCACCTCGTAGGTGCTGGTGCTCCCGATCAGCGCGTCGAAGCGTGCCGAGGAGCCTGAGACCTCATCGAAGAAGAGGCCGTCCCGCGAGACTCGGTAGGCGACGGGCCCGACGTCGTCGCTCGACGGGCCCCACGAGAAGCGAACCCCGCCGAAGCGGTCGCTCGTGATCGTGGGCGCCGTGGGAACCGAGGGCGCCGTCCGATCGGGCGAGTCGAAGCGGTCGAGGAAGCGGGAGTCCGCGACATCGGACCACGTGCCTGCGTGGCCGTAGTAGTCGTTCCGGCCGACGTCGAGCAGTCGCGACGCGAGGGTTGTCTCCGTCAGCACCGCCGACATCAGGTCGCCGAGGTTGTCGCAGACGTGGCCGCTCTTGCAGTTGTTCGGCGCCGCGCGCTCGACGGCTCCGAGTGCGTGCACGAGCTCGTGCGCAGCCACGATCGGCCGGATCTCGTCCCCTCCGGCGACGCCGCACGCGTCCAGGTAGACGACCGCCATTCCGGACACGTTGAGGCGGCCGTCGTCCGCTTCGCCGCAGGTCACCTCGGGGCCAACCTGGCCGGTGGGCCCGTCGAAGTAGACGAGGTAGACCTTCTCGGACTGCCGGAACCCGAACGTGTTTCCCAGGCCGGTCCTGATCCGGGAAAAGGCCGAGCGGATGTCGCCGACCGGGGCCGTCAGCGGTACGCGCGAGAGATCGAGCTGACCGAACGCGCTGCTGCACGCGACGTCGTGGAGGTCGAACCTGGGTGAGCGCGTCGCGTCTTGCGTGCGCCACCACGCGTCGATCGCCGCGACGTCGCCGACGATGCGCGGCGCCCACTCGGCGAAGCGGTCCGGCGCGCCGGGCGCCAGGACGTAGGCAACGTGGACGGAGAAGCCCGGCGATAGGTCGGGCACACGGTCGACCGCCGAGACGTCGGTTCCGCACCAGGGAAGGGGCGTCGAGGCCCATGCGTCGGCCGGCGCCGCGACGGCGAGTAGGACCAGGCCGAGGACGAGCCGCTTCACTTCCTCAAAGGTAGCGCCTCGCTGCGGGGAGCGCCTGTCGCGAGGCTACGATAGGAGCGATGAACGCGACCGAGCCGCTCGAGGCACTCCTCCGGACTGCCTTCCCCGATGCGAGCGAGCTCGCCGTCGAGGACCGGACGGGCGGCGGCGACCACTTCCAGGTGACGGTCTCGAGCGGCCGCTTCGCAGGGCTGTCTCTCGTCGAGCAGCATCGCCTCGTCTACGACGCGCTTGCGGAGCCGCTCGCGGACGGTTCGATCCACGAGCTCCGCATCAAGACGAGAGCACAACCGGAAGGAGTACCACTGTGAGCGAGCTGCGCGAGCAGATCCAACAGATCATCGAGAACGAGCCCGTCAGTGTCTTCATGAAGGGGACGCCGGGGTTCGCCATGTGCGGCAACTCCGATCGGGCGCTCCGGGCGCTCCGGTCCGAAGGAGCTCCCATCACGGCAGTCGACGTCATGCCCGACCCGCAGATCCGCCAGGAGCTCTCGGCCCTCTCCGGCTGGCCGACGATCCCGCAGGTGTTCATCAAGGGGGAGCTCGTCGGTGGGGCGGACATCGTCGAGGAACTGCAGGCGAGTGGGGAGCTCAGGCAGCGGCTCGACGCGGCGCTCGGGGCCGAGCGAGACACGACCGTAAAGACGGCGACGCTCGAGCCGGCCACCCTGTGAGTCCGGCGGCGGCACAACCGAGCCTTAACGCGCGGCTCAGCGTTCCTTAAGACGCACCGGCTACAACGAGATCCATGAGTCTTCCCACACTCGTGACGCGCGCCTTCGGCGTGCTTGGAATCGCGGTGCTCGGTGGCCTCGCCGCTCTCGGTGGCGTTGCCTTAACTGGCAACCTCGGTGGCGGCACAACCACGGTCGTCGAGCGCTCCTCCGCCTCCGTCGATGCGGCTCCAGCCGTCTCTGAGAAGGGAATGTCGATCGCCGAGATCTACGACCGGGCGGCGCCCGGCGTCGTTCAGATCACCTCGACGTCCGGGCAACCCGAGCGGGTCACGCCCTTCCCGAGCGACGAGCCCGTGCCGAGAACGCAGCAGGCGCTCGGCTCAGGCTTCGTGATCGACAAGACCGGCCACATCGTCACGAACTACCACGTGATCGAGGGCGCCGACCAGATCGAGGTCAGCTTCTCGAACCAGGACACGTTGACTGCCAAGCTCGTTGGCAGCGACCCCTCGACCGACATCGCCGTGCTCCGCGTCGAAGCGAACTCGCGCGGCCTCACGCCGCTCGACCTCGGCGACTCGGGCAACGTGCGCGTCGGTGACTCCGTCGTCGCGATCGGCAATCCGTTCGGACTCGACAGGAGCGCCACGGCCGGCATCGTGAGCTCGGTGCAGGAGCGCACGATCACCGCTCCCAACGGCTACCCGATCGATCACGTGATCCAGACCGACGCTGCGATCAACCGCGGGAACTCGGGCGGCCCGCTGCTGAACGACCAGGGCGAGGTGATCGGCGTCAATTCGCAGATCTCCACGGCCGACGGCTCGACCGGCAACGTTGGCATCGGCTTCGCAGTGCCGTCGAACACCGTCAAGAGCGTCGTCGCGCAGCTGATCGACAAGGGGAAGGTGGATCGCGCCTACATCGGGATCGGCGGCACGACAGTAGAGCCCGAGCTCGCGCGCCTCTTCCGGTTGCCGGTCGATACGGGTGTGCTCGTCGAGCGCGTCGGCGAGAATACTCCCGCCGAGCGCGCGGGCCTCGAGCCCGGCACGAGCGACGTCATCGTCGAGGGCCAGAGCTACCGGCTCGGCGGCGACGTGATCGTCGCGGTCGACGGTCGGCGCGTGGCTTCGCTCGAGGAGCTGCGCGACGTGCTCTCGACCCTCAAGCCCGGCGACACGGTCCGGCTCGGGGTCTTCCGCGATGAGGAGCGCCAGACGGTCGAGTTGAAGCTGGGCCGCCAACCGCGTTCTCCCTGAGCTGCTCAGGGCTCCGTCGCGGCTCGTTCCGACGCCGGGATAACGTCGCTAGGCTTCCGCGGTGGCGTCGTCGCGACCGGAGCTCGGGAGCCTGATCCTCGAGGGCGACCTCGCTGTCGAGGACGAGCAGCTGTGGAAGGACGATGGCGACGCGGACCGCAGCGGCTGGTTCTGCGTTCGCACCAACCCGTTCGACTGCCCCGCTGACGGTTGCGTCTTCGTCGCGGACTTCATGACCGCGGCTCACCTGATACTCGTCTGGGAGGAGCGTGACGACCCGAATCTCCTTTGGCACGCACAGCGGGCGAAGGACGTCGGTCGCAACCCGCGCGTCGTCGGGTACGAGAACGGCTTCGGCCCGAGCGCGTCGTACTACGCGTGGGAGGCCTCGGGACGGCCCGTGCACGGCGTTCGTGGCCGCTAGCGAGTACAAGGAGCCTGTCGTGAAAGTCGCGCACACCGGTGGGCGGTTGCGCTACGGCGCCGGATCGCCACCCTCGCTCTTGGCCAGGCCGGCCTGGCCGGCGAGCGAGTGCGGCGCCCGGCTCCATCGCCACGGTCCCCGCCCGCACGCGACTTTCATGACAGGCTCCTAGCCCCGACGCGGGCAGTGGACGCATTCGGTAGGCACTTGTCGCTCGGGGTGGAGGAGGAGTTGATGCTCCTCGACCCGCAGACATTCGCGCTCGCGCCAGGCGTGGAGCGCCTGCTTGGTGTCCCCGGCCTCAAGACGGAGCTCTTCTCTTGCCTGGTCGAGACGAATACGGCGGTCTGCGGGACGGCGCAGGAGTTGCTGGCGGAGCTCAGGCGCCTGCGCGCGCTTGTTCGGGATGCGGCTGCGCGGGAGCGGCTGGCGGTCGCAGCCGTTGGCGCTCATCCGTTCTCACGTTCCGAGGAGCAGGAGGTCGTGCAGGAGCCCCGCTACCTCGCGCTGCTCGCCGAGCGGCCCTCTGCCCGCCGCCAGCTCGTCTGCGGCCTGCACGTCCACATCGGCATGGAGAGCTTCGAGCGCTGTCTGCGGACGCTCGAGGCCGTCCTGCCCTGGCTGCCGGCGGTGCTCGCCCTCTCGGCGAACTCTCCCTACCTCGAGCACGCCGCTCCCGGCGTCCTGTCGGCACGCGCGGCTCGTCTGCTCGAGCTGCCCCGGGCGGGGGCACCGCCCGTGCTGAGCGACCGGATGGCCTGGGAGCGGGTGGTCGAGTCGACCGCGAGCGGTGACTACACGAAGATCTGGTGGGATCTCCGTCCGCACCCGAGGCTCGGCACGCTCGAGGTCCGAATCGCCGACCAGCAGACCGACGTGCGCCGCTCGGCCGCCCTGGCAGCGCTTCTGCAGGCGCTCTGCGTGGCCGCGCCTCCGGTCGTCCGGGCGATCGATCGGGACGGTTACGCGAGGGCGCGCGAGCAGGCGGCGCAAGGCGTTGCGCCGGCGCGCGAGCTGTTGGAGCTCGTCGAGCCCGCGGCACGCGACCTGGGCACGCTCGACCTCCTCGGGGTTCTGCACGAGCCGCCCGAGGCTCACCGCCAGCTCGCCGTAGGGGCGCGGGCCGGCCGAGTGGCCGTCGCCGCGGATCTCGTCGTGCGGTTCGCTCAGTAGGCTCGAGCCGTGCTCCGCTCGACGCTCTACGTCCTCGGCCTCGCCGGCCGCCGGCTGGGCCGGCGGAGCGGCGCGACCGCGCTAATCGCGCTCGGCATCGCGGCCGGCGCCGCCCTTGTCTTCGGCGTCCGCCTCGCCACCACCCTCGCCCAGGATCGAGCGGGGGCTCAGGCGGTCGAGCGGATCCCCGACGGCTCACGATCCCTTCGAGCTGTGTGGTTCGGCGTGCCCGGTGGATCGGGGGAGCCGCAGCCGGCTCTCGACGCCCGCGTTCGCGCCGCTCTCGCGGACGTGGACGTGGACGTCGTTCCTGCCACCGCCCTCGTGCTCTTCCGAGAGAGCACACTCGCCGGCACCTTCGCCGGCCTCGGGGGAATCGAGAACCTTCGCGGTTGGGTGACCCCTCGCTCCGGCCGCCTTCCGCGCCGCTGCCGGCCGGAGCGCTGCGAGGTGCTGAGGCTCCGAGGCGAGGGGCGCCTACCGCAACCTGCCGGCCTTCGACTCGTCGAGGTGGGTACAGGGGCGTTGCCCTCGCGCGTGCTCACCGGAGACTTCCTCGCGCCCACCGACAACGCCCTCGCCGACGCCGAGGTCAGCCCGGTCATCGCAAAGGCGGCGGGGTACCATCGGCCTCCCGCGGCGCCGCTCTTCCTGGCCGACGGGGTCCGCGCTCTCGCCTCCGCTCCGGCTCTCGCCAACGTGTACCGCAGCTACGCGTGGGTCTCACCGCTGTTGGTCGGGCAGCCTCGGCTGTGGGAGGTGGACGAGCTGGCGGCGGACGTCACGCGCATCCGCTCGGGCCTCCAGGCGACCTCGACGTCCTTCGACGTGATCGCGCCGGTCGAAGAGCTTCGCGACGCGCAGGCGACCAGCCGGCGCGCCGGACGCCGTCTGGGGCTCGTCGGCGGGGAGGCGGCCGCGCTGCTCTTCGCCTTCGCGATCCTGGCGGCGGCGACGGTCAGGCGCGACCTGCTCGCGGCCAGGCGGCGGCTCTCGTGGTACGGCGCGCGCGCGTGGCAGCTAGCGCTGCTGACGGGAGTCGAGGCTCTCGCCGTCGGCGCCGCCGGAACCGTCCTCGGGGTCGTGGCCGGCATCGGCGTCGGCGCGGCGGTTGCCCACCAAGCGGGCGCACCCGTGGGAGCCGTTCTGGGGCAGAGCGTCATCTCGCCCGGCGGATTCCTCGTCGCGCTGGGACTCGCGGCTCTCGCCACTGCTGTTCTCGCTGCGGCGACCGCTGTGCGCGCGCCGGCGCTCGGCCGCGTCCCGCTCTCGCCGGTTGACGTCGCGGCTGTCGCCGCTCTGGGGCTCGTCGTTGCGGGTGTTATCTGGGACGTCGGGGGCGACGTGCCTCTCGTACTCCCGGGCCTCGCAACCTTTGCGGCGGCCGTTCTGGCCGCGCGGGTGCTGCGGCCGGCGCTCCGCCTGCTCGAGCGCGCGAGCCGGGGACGATCGAGTGGGCTGCGCCTCGCGTCGCTCTCGCTCGCGCGGAATCCAGGCTACGCCGTCCTCGCGACGGCCTTCCTGGTCGTCAGCGTCGGTCTCGCCCTCTTCGCAGAGAGCTACCGCGCGACGCTCGCACAGGGCGAGCGCGACGCGGCCGCCTTCGCGGTTCCCCGCGACTACGTCGTGCGGGAGGACCTGACCCGGCTGATCCCCGTGCTCGACGCCGCCTCCCTCGAGCGCTTCCACGATCTGGGCGCGGTCGACGTCGACCCGATCCTGCGACTGACCGGCGGCGTCAGCAGGCTCGAGGGTGAAAGCGGGATCACGGTGCTTGGGCTGCCGCCCGCGTCCCTGCCGGAGCTTCGAGGCTGGCGCGACGACTTCGCAGCCGAGTCGCGGGCGCGGCTGGCCGCGCTGATCGACCGCCCTGAGACGCCGGGTGGTACCGCGCTCCCCGGTCGGCTCGAAGCGCTTGTCGCGCGCATCGAGGGCGGCCGCACCGTCCGTGTGGCCGCGCAGCTCGAGACTCCGCGCGGCCAGTTCGTGCGGGTCGACCTCGTCCGGCGGGGGGAGTTCGTGCGCGGTGCGGTTCCCCTCGAAGCCCGGGGCGGCCGCCTCTTCGCCCTCGAGCTCGAGCCCGTCTCGAGGCTGCAGGAGCGTGGGGCGGACGCCGGCAAGGCCGTGAGCGGGACGCTGCGACTCGAGTTCCCTGCGCTCCCGCAGGTGCTCGAGGACTGGATCGGCGTCGGTGGCGCGACCCTGAGCGGCCCACGTACGGGAGGTCGGACGATCGGCTACACGCTCACCAACGCCGAATCAGCGCGGTTGCGGCCGCGCCAACTCTCCGACGAGCAGCCGGTGCCGGTCCTGGCGACGCCCGGTCTCGCCCGTGCAGCGGACGCACGTGGACTGCTGCCGCTCCAGGTCGGCGGCGAGCGCATTCCCGCCCGGGTGGTCGGGCGGGTGTCGCGCTTCCCCGGCTTGGGAGGCGCAGGTGTCGTCGGCGACGTTAACGCGCTGACGGCTGCGCTGAACGCCGAGCGTCCCGGGGCCGCGCGGGTGAACGAGGTCTGGGTCGGGCTGCGACGGGAGGCGGACGCCGCGGAGGTCGACGCGTCGCTCGTCGCAGCACCGTTCGACACGCTGGCGGTCGCCTCCCGCAGGGCACTCGAGGCCGAGTCGCGTCGGGATCCGATTGCACACGGGACGCTGCTGACGCTGCTCGTTGCGGCACTCGTCGCGCTCGCGCTCGCGCTCGCGGGCGTGCTGTTGACGGTGCTGCGGGACGTCCGCGACGAGGAGGGCGAGTTCTTCGACCTGGAGTCCCAGGGGATCGGCCCTGTGGCGCTCCGCCGAGTCGTTCGGCTGCGGGCCTTCTCTGTCGCGGTCGCGGGCCTCTTTGCGGGGCTTGTCACAGGTGTCGCGCTCGGGGCGCTCGTCACCGATCTCGTCACACTGACGGCGCGAGCGGGCGAGGCCGAGCCGCCACTCCAGGTCGACCTCGATCCGGTCGTCGTCGCAACGGCCGTCGGTCTCTACGTCGTCCTGGCGGTAGCGGTCGTCTACGCGGCCACTGCGGGATCGTTCACAGAGCCGGCCGGTCCCCGTCGCGCCGAGGATCTCGAGTGAGGCCGCTCGTGGAGGTGCGCGACCTCTTCCACATCTACAGGACGGTCGACGGCGGTGTGCCCGCGCTGCAGGGCCTGACCCTGACGGTCGAGGAAGGGGAGACCTGTGTCGTGCTAGGCCCGAGCGGCTCGGGCAAGTCGACGTTGCTCCGGCTCGTGGCCGGCTTCGAGCGACCGTCGGCTGGCCTCGTGTGCGTGGCCGGCCTCGATGTCGGCGCTCTGCCGAGTCACCGGCGCGCACGCTATCGCTCGCGGTTCCTCGGCTACGCGGATCAGCACTACTGGCGAGCGCTGGCGGGTGAGCTGACACTGCGGATGCTCGTCGGTGTGCAGCTCGGGCTGGCGGGGGAACCCGCGGGCGAGCGCGACGGGCGGGCGATCGAGCTGCTCGAGCGAGTGGGGCTCGGTGACCGGCTCGATGCCCACCCGAGGGAGCTCTCGGGGGGCGAGCAACAGCGCGTCTCCCTCTGCGCAGCGCTCGCGCACCGCCCGCGGCTGCTGATCGCCGACGAGCCGACGGGCGAGCTCGACCGAGCGAGCGGCCGGGAGGTCTTCGCGCTCATCTCCGAGCTCGCGCGCGAGCGCGGCGGCACCGCCCTGGTCGTCAGCCACGATCCCGTGTCGGCCGAGTACGCCGATCGGGTTGTTCACATCCGCGACGGTCGCGTCAGCGCCGAGCAGCGGTCGGGCGCCGGTGGCGAGGGGTCGGTCGTCGTCGGGCGCGGCGGCTGGTTGCGGGTGCCGGAGGAGCTGCTGAGCTCGGCCGGGATCGTCGGCCGCGCGCGCGTCGCGCTGCGGGATCGCGACCTGGTGCTGGCGGCGGATTCGGAGGCTAGTGACGCTGCGACACAAGCTCCCTCCGCGCCGGCGCCGGCTCCTCGCGTGCAGGGATCGGCCGCGGGGGCGGGCGAGACTTGTATCGCTGCGTCACAAGCCCTGGTCGAGGCACGCGGCCTCCGGCGCACCTTCGGCGACGTGTCGCCGATCGACGGGCTCCACGCCACGTTCCGCGCGGGCCGCGTCGTCGCGGTGACCGGACCGTCCGGGTCGGGAAAGACGACGCTGCTCCAGCTCATCGCCGGTCTTGACGTGCCGGATGCCGGAACCGTCGTCGTCGACGGCGTCGACCTGGCAGGCCTCGATCGCGCGGGCCGAGCCGAGCTGCGCAGGACGCGGCTCGCGTTCATTGGCCAGACGCCTGGGCTCGTGCCCTTTCTGAGCGCAAGGGAGAATGTGACTCTTGGTCTCACCCTGCGGGGGTTCGAGGCACCGGAGTCGGAGCGTCGTACAACCGAGACGCTCGCGTCGGTCGGCCTCGAGGAGCACGCTGAGCGACCGGTCTCCGGACTCTCCGCAGGGCAGCGCGAGCGGGTGGCGGTCGCCCGGGCGCTGGCCGCGCGACCGCTCGTGCTCATCGCGGACGAGCCGACCGCCCGGCTCGACACGTCGAGCGCCGTCGCGCTCGGCGCGCTGCTGGTGGAGGTGGCGCGTTCGTCCGGGACTGCCGTCATCTGTGCCACCCACGACCCGCTGCTGATCGAGCAGGCGGACGAGGAGCTCGCGCTAGGATCAACGTGATGCCGGTCCGAACGGAGACGATTCAGGTCAGCGGTGTCCGGTGCGAGCGCTGTGTCGGGCGCCTGGCCGCTGCTCTGCGCCCGCAGGCGGGCCTCGAGGCCGCGAACGCCAACCTCATGGGACAGGTGCTGCTCTCCTTCGACGACGAGCAGACCTCCCGTGAGGAGCTCGTCGGCGCGCTCGCGAAGGCCGGCTTCCGCGAGGTCGCTCCGCTCGAGCCGTCCGTGTCCGAGGCTTAAAGCCCCGGACACGTTCGCGGGGCCGCTCTCGCAGAGAGGCGGCGGGAATAGCCCGTTGCCGCGCCGCGTTGATGCGCCTACAACGACTAGGGTGGCTCGGTGGCCGAGACGGACGACGCTCTCTCCGACGCAGGCGAAGCGCGCCGGATCGCGAACGACGCACGCGAGCGGGTTCGGTTCGAGGAGGAGGCGCTCGAGTTCGCGGAGCAGGTCTACCGTGTTGCGCGTCGCCTCGTCAGCACGCGGGAGGAGGCCGAGGAATTGGTGCAGGACACATACGCGAGAGCCTTTCGGAGCTGGCGCTCCTTTACGCCCGGCACCAACATGCGGGCTTGGCTGCTCCGAATCCTCACGAACCTGAACGTCGACCGCGGCCGCAAGATCCAGCGAACGCCCGACCTGCAGCCTCTCGAGGAGGGTGACTACTACCTCGCCAACAAGCTCGCTGCAACCGACGGGGAGCAAACGCTCGAGCAGGATCAGGTGGTCGAGCGGCTGTCCCAGAACGGCGTCGTCGACGCGCTCGCGGCTCTACCGCACGACTTCCGGGACGTCGTCGTTCTCGTCGACATCGGCGAGTTCAGCTACGCCGACGCTGCCCAGATCCTCGACGTCCCGATCGGAACCGTGATGTCTCGTCTGCACCGGGGACGGCGTATCCTCAAGCAGACGCTCGCCGAGGAGACCCTTTCATGAGCCGCTCCGTGTCCCGGAACACACGCGCGTGACCGCTCACGACGCCGGCTGCGAGAAGTGCGAGGAGCTGCTCCAGGGCTACCTCGACCGCGATCTGAGCCCTGCCGAGGTCGTCGTCGCCGAGCGGCACCTGAACGCGTGCGGCTACTGTCGCCGCCGGTACCGCTTCGAGGAGCGACTGCGTCGCTACATCAGGGTCTCGGCGAGCGAACGGATGCCCGCCGGCCTCCTGGAGAAGCTGGCGCAGCTGCGCGAGCAGACTCCCGGCGCCCAGTTCTAGCGCTGCCTGAACCTCAGCGGCAGGTCGGAAGGCCGGTCGACGTCGCCGGGAGGCCCCACGTCGTCGCAGGGCACGAGCAGCGGGCTCCGTGTGCGCAGCCCTTCGTCAGGCACGTCAGCCCACGCCTCGCGAGCAAGCAGTAGGGGGTGGCCCCGGGTGCCGGCGTAGCTCGCCGAGACGAGCGGCACGCGCTCGCGCCTCCAGGCGGCGATCACGCGATCGATCGCGGCGCTCGCCAGATCGGGGCCGTCCGCAAGCACGACGAGCGCCGCCTCGACGCCCGGCGAGAGCGCCTCGAGGCCGCAGCGAAGCGAGGCGCCCGGGCCGAGCTCCCACCGGTCACAGCGCACGATCGGCGCCTCGGCCTCGACGTCGTGCGCCCCGGCGACGACCACGATCTCGCGCAGGCCCGACTCGCGAACGCGCGCCAAGACGTCGGGCAGGAGCAGGTTCTGCTTCGGCGCTCCGAAGCGGGTTGCGGCGCCGGCGGCGAGCACCACCGCCGCGACGCTCACCCTCAGCCCTCCTCGACCGTCACTCGCTCGATCACGACCGGCTTCGAGGGCGGACCGTCCTGGATGCCGAGCCGGTCGATTGCGGTGACCGACTCGATGCCGTCGGTGATCTTGCCGACGATCGCGTACTCGGCGGGCAGGCCGACGTCGGCGCCCGTGACGACGAAGAACTGGCTGCCGGCGGTTCCGGGCGCCTCGAAGCCGGCCTTGGCCATCGCGACGACGCCCTTCGTGTACGTCGCGTTCGCCGGTGGCGGGTCGACGGTCTGGTAGCCGGGACCGCCCGTGCCGGTGCCAGTAGGGTCGCCACCCTGGATCACGAAGCCGGGAACGACACGGTGGAAGATCGTGCCGTCGAAGAAACCGTCTTTCGCGAGCGCCACGAGCGAAGCCGCCGTCTCGGGCGCCTTCTGTTGGTCGAGGTCGATCGTGAACGAGCCGCAGTTCGTCTCGATCTTGAGGAGGTATGTCGTGTCCGTCTCGAGCGCGTCCTCGGGCGGCGTCTGGCCCCCGTCCGGCTTCGCGTCGGGCGCCTTGGCCGTCTCGCACTTCCCCGACGCTCCCGAGGTCTCGGTTGGTGCAGCCTCCCTCGTCGGTGCCGTGGTGGTCGTCTCGTCGGAAGCAGCGTCCTCGCCACCACAGGACGCCGCCGTCAGTCCGAGCACGAGCGAGAGCAGAACGAGAATCCGGGCGCCGACCCGCATCATCCGAGCGCCTTGACAGCCCGGTCGACGAGCGCGCGGGCGATCTCGACCTTGTAGGCCGTGCCCGGCAGCGGAGTCGACCGCTCGAGCTCGTCCGGCCCGTCGAGCAGCCAGGGCACCGGCGCCGCGCCCGCCAGCGCGATTCGGGTCTCTGCGCCCACCCGCGCCACCGCCACGCCGACGAGGGCGAAGGCCCACCGCTTCCGGTCCATCGCCTTCAGGTAGACGCTCGAGCCGACCTCGGGTATGTCGAGCTCGAGAATCAGCTCGCCCGGCCCGAGCGTCGTCACGTTCCGGTCGTCTTCGGTGGGCAGGCGGTAGAGCTCCGCCAGGTCGAGCTCGCGGCGATCGGTGCGAACGCGGGCGCCGAGCGCGAGCAGGGCGGCTGCCGGATCCGACGGATGTGCCGAGGCGCAGAGCTCGTTCCCGAAGAACGCGTGCTCGCGGTGCTGGCCCTCCTTCGCGTGGCAGCGGTCGCCGCCGTGCAGGTAGCAGGGAAACTTGAGTCGCCAGTACCAACAACGTGTCGCTTGGAGGAGGTTGCCGCCGATCGTGCCCATGTTCCGGAGCTGAGGCGAGGCTGCGAGTCTGCACGCTTCGCGGAGCGCCTCGGGAATCGTCGCATCGAGCTCGAGCTCGGCGAGCGTGGTACCGGCGCCGATCGTCCGGCCGGCGACACCTCTCGGCACGACCTCCCGCACGTCCACGAGCACGTCCGTCTCGACGATCCCTTCGCGCAGCAGCGGCACGAGCTCGGTACCGCCCGCGAGCGCGCGGCCGCCGGCGAGGGCGGCCAACGCCTCCTCGCGCGAGCTAGGGCGTTCCAGCTGCAACGGGCTCTCGCCTCCGCTCCGCGGCCTCGCGTAGTGCGCGCAGGATCTCCTCACGCGTGATCGGCAGCGACGTCACGTCAGCCCCCGTCGCATCCCGGATCGCATTCGCGATCGCGGCAGCGGTGGGAACGATCGGCGGTTCGCCAAGGCCCTTCGAGCCCAGGTTCGTCAGGTGCGCGTCGGGCTCGTCGACGAAGTCGCAGACGATCTCGGGAACGTCTGCGATCGTCGGCAGCTTGTAGGCATCGAGAGTCTTCGTCAGCACGGCACCGGTCTCCGGGTCGTCGAGCCGGTGCTCCGAGAAGGTGTGACCGAGCGCCTGGATGATTCCGCCCTCGACCTGGCTGCGCGCGCCGAGCGGGTTGATCACGCGACCGACGTCATGGATCGCGATCACGCGCTCGACGACGACCTCGCCCGTCCCGACGTCGACTGCGACCTCGGCGAGCTGGATCCCAAAGGTCAGCACGCGCATCCCGGTCGGGTTCGGGCCGCGGGCGCCCTTGCCGAGGATCTGGCCGTCGTCGAGCAGGCCGGTGATCTCGTCGATCGGCCAGGAGCCGCCGTCCGACGACACGATCCGGCCGCCCTTGAGCGAGAGCAGCCGCTGCTCGCGGTCGAACCGTTGCGCTGCCAACTCGAGCACCTGCCGCGCTGCGTCGGCCGCGGCGGAGCGGACGGCGGGGCCCATCGAGGGAAGGGTCGACGAGCCGCCGGAGATGGAGGCGAAGGGGCCGCGCGCCGAGTCGCCGATCTGTACCTCCACCTGCTCGAGCAGCAGACCGAGCTCCTCCGCGGCGATCTGGGCCATCGCGGTGCGCGTCCCCGTCCCGATGTCCTGCATCGCCGTGACGACGTTCGCGCGGCCGTCCGATCCCAGTCGCACCCACGCGTAGCTCGGCGGGCCACCGCCCCCGTACCAGCTTTGGCTCGCGAGCCCCATGCCCCGCTTCCAGACCTCATCCGATCGTGCGCGCACTTCGTGCCGCCGAGCCCAGTGCGGCTCGGCCCGCCGGTAGCACTCCATCAGGTTCTTCGACGAGAAGGGCCTCCCGTCCATCGGGTCTGAGTGGGCGTAGTTGAGCTTGCGGAGCTCGAGCGGGTCGAGGTCTAGCGCCGCGGCGAGCTTGTCCAGCACGCACTCGAGCGACCAGGTGCCCTCGACGAACCCGGGCGCACGGAAGGCAGCCATCGGCGGCAGGTTGAGCTTCGCGCCGTGCTCGACCGTGCGGACGTTGTCGCAGGCATACAGCAGCTGGGTCGGCCCGGCGGTCGGCGGCAGCCAACCCTCCCAGCCGAGCGCGCACGTGAACTCGCCGGCCAGGGCGGTGAGCGTGCCGTTGGCACGTGCGGCTGCGGTGACGCGTTGCCTCGTGGCGTTGCGATTGCCTCCGACGACGTTTTCCTCGCGCCGCCCGAGCGCGCACCGCACCGGCCGCTTCGTCCGCTTGGCGAGCTCGGCGGCGAGCACGACGTAGTTGCCGAGGCCGTTCTTCGCCCCGAAGCCGCCACCCATGAACTCGCAGACCACGCGCACCTTGTCCGCGGGCAGGCCCAGGTTCTCCGCGAGATCGCGGCGAAGACCCCAGATGTACTGGGTCGAGATGTACACGTCGATCGCGTCGCCACGCCACTCGCACACGCACCCGTGCGTCTCGAGCGGGTTGTGGTTCAGAGTCTGTGTCCGGTACTCGGATTCGACGACCGCGTCGGCCTGGGCGAGCCCCTGCTCGAGGTCGCCGCGCTCGTAGCGGCGCGTCTCGGCGACGAGCGACCCGCGCGCGACCGCCTCGTCCGCGTCGAGCAACGGCTCGAGCTCCTCCCAGTCGACGTCGATCAACTCGACCGCCGCCCGCGCCTGCGCCTCGGTCTCGGCCGCGACGGCCGCGACGGCGCTGCCCTCGAAGCCGATCTCCTCGCTGACGCCCCACACCTCGCCGGGGCCGACGACGCCGAGCACGCCCGGCGCGGCCGCCGCTCTCGCGAGGTCGATCCGGGCGACGCGCGCGTGCGCGTAGGGGCTGCGCAGGAGTGCCGCCTGCAGCATCCCCGGCAGCCGGATGTCGGCCGTGTAGCGGGCCTCACCGCGTGCCTTGACGAGTCCGTCGAGCCGGGTTGCGTCCCTGCCGACGACGTCACCGGGCCCCGCGGGCCACTGGTCGAGCGCGTCCTCCTCGACGAGCGTCCAGACCTCCTCGTAGCGCCCCTCGACCTCCTTCTCGCTCTTGATCAGCCTTGCCACGTCGAGATCGCCTCCTCGATCCGCGGGTAGGCGCCGCAGCGGCAGAGGTTCCCGGCCATCTCGTGGCGGATCTCGTCCCGGGTGGGCGCGGGTGTGGCGTCGACGAGCGCTGCTGCGGAGACGATCTGCCCGGGCGTGCAGAAGCCGCACTGGAGCGCGTCGGTCCTGACGAACGCCTCCACGAGCGGGTGGTCGCGCAGGCCTTCGATCGTCGTCACCTCGCGCTCGCGAACGGTGTGCACGAGCGTGATGCAGCTCAGCACGGGCATCCCGTCGAGTTGGACGGTGCAGGCGCCGCAGTGGCCTTCGCCGCAGGCGATCTTCGTGCCCGTGAGGCCGAGATCGTCGCGGAGCACCTCGGCCAGCGAGCGCCCGACGGGCGCGCGAAACGAGTACGCGTGCCCGTTGACGCGCAACACCGTGCTGGAGGTCGCGTCAGGCAGCCGAGGTCACCGCTGTGATGTTCGCCAGGTGCACGAGCCGGAAGGCGAGCCGCGCACTGCGGATGCGGTCGCCTTCGTCCTCGACCTCCGGGAAAGCGCGCCAGAGGTCGCGCGCAGTCAGCAGGAGCTCGCGGATGCGCTCCGTGTCGTCCCGATGCCCGTTGGCACGCTCGTCGCAGGCGTTCAGCGCGAGTCCGAGGACGCCGATCGTGTCGGCCTGGCGGGTCCACAGCAGCGGCGTCGCCATCGAGAGGTACTGGTGGATGCGCGCGAAGGTGAGCGGCTGGACAACCGTGTCCGGCCCACATGGCGGCGAGAGCGGCAACGGCGCCTCTCCCCTGCAGATTCGGCGGGCGCTCCCGGCCAAGAGGGCGCGCAGCTGGGACTCGTCGAGTCCGGCAAGCTTCGCCGTTCGCAGGGTGAGCAGCAGCGACGCCGGCTGCTGGCCGTACGGATAGTCGGATGCATAGATCACCTGCTCGGGTGCGACGAGCCGGAAGAGGTCGAGCACGTCCAGCGGGCTCCAGACCGATGTGTCGAAGAAGACTCCCGGCCTGCCGGAGAAGCAGTTCGCCAACCCGGCGAGATCGGCGATGCCGCAGTGCGCGATGATCAGCTCTGCACCGTCGTAGCGGTCGACGAGTGCGCGCAGGGCGTCGGCGATCGGTGGCAGGCCTCGGCCGCCGTGGATCAGGATCGGGACGCGGCGTTCGGCGGCGAGCTCGAAAACCGGCGCCAGCCGCTCGTCGTTCAGCATGAACTTCTGGGCCCGCGGATGCAGCTTGATTCCCCGCGCGCCGGCATCGAGGCAGCGCCGAGCCTCCTCGATCGGCCGCTCCGTCAGGTCGAGGCGGACGAAGGGAACGAAGCGACCCTGCGAGCGCTCTGCCTGAACCAAGGTGCGATCGTTGGCAGCGCTGAAGCTGGGATGCCGGTCGGGCTCGTCGAGGCAGAACATGAACGCGCCTGAGATGCCGTGGCGCTCCTGAATCGCCACGAGCTCGTCGAAGTCGCCGGCCATCCCGTCGATGTCGTTGCCGAGGTGGACGTGTGCGTCGAAGATCTCCGCGCCCTGGGGCAGTTCGGCCCGCACGTCGGCCTCGAAGCGCTCGAGTAGCGCCTGCGACCGTCTGATCACGTCGTCCACGGTGCGTGGGAGTCTACGGACTCCCACGCCCGCTCCTTCACCTCAGCGGACGAGCACCGCGAAGGCGCGCTGCACCGAAAGACCCTCGACCTCGGCCCAAATGCGGCCGACGAGCCGCACGCCCTTGACCACGGTGGGAAGTCTCCAGGCACAGCGTGCGCGGTCCTGCGCGTAGGTGGCGAGCCTCGACCCGAGCAACCGGTCCGCGTGCGCGGGGTGCAGGCCACGGTTGCCGAGAAGGGCAGCCTGTCGTCCAGGAAGACCGCGAGTGAGACACGCAGCTCCCGCCCGGCCCGCGCCGGCGTTGAGGACGACGCTGGCGGCGCTCAGAACCGGCGGCGGCGAGTTCGAGGTCAGGTATTCGCTCTTTGCGAGGTCAGGACAGTCGCTGCGCCCGTGCCCGTCGTAGTCGTCGCGGCCAATGCCGAGCTTCGGCGGCAACTGCCACGCCCCGGCTTCCGACCACATCAGGTCGTTGCTCCCATCGCCGGCGTGGCCGCTGAAACGTGTTCGGCGCACACCGAGGCACGAGACCCAGCCCGTGCAGGAGGTCGTGGAGCATCGCGAACTCCCAGTAGTCGGGCTCGCCTCCCGGCGAGAGCGGACTGCACCTGCGGCCGGATCGGGCGCGGCGCGCAGGTACATCGCGACGACCGAGCCGCTAGCGCGGGAGGCGAAGCCCGAGACGGCCAGGAGCAGGATTGCGGCCAAGCTCGCCCCTCGGAAGACGCCCCATGATCCGTCTTCCCGACGCGCGCGGCTACACGGTCGAAAGGGTGTTGACCTTTTCGCGCAGATACGCGAGGTAGGGCTGGGGGTCGATCGTGCGCTCGCCGATCGCCCGCTCGAGCGTCTCGGTGGGTGTGAACTTGCGGCCGTGACGGTAGAGCTGTCGCGCGAGCCAGCCGTACAGCTCGCCGAACTCGCCCGCCTCGATCTGCGCGTCGAGGTCTGGGATCGCAGCGCGGACGTGCTGCCAGATCTGCAGCGACAAGACGTTCCCGAGCGCGTAGGTCGGGAAGTAGCCGTACGCCGCGCGCGTCCAGTGCACGTCCTGGAGGACGCCATGAGCATCGTCGGGAACGTCGACGCCGAGGAACTCCGTCATCCGCGCGTTCCACGCCTCCGGCAGCTCCTCGAGCGCCAGCGTCCCGTCGACGAGCTGCTGCTCGAGCTCGAAGCGGAGGATGATGTGCAGCGAGTAGGTCACCTCGTCGGCGTTCACGCGAATGAGGCTCGGGGCGACGCGGTTGATGCCGCGGTACCACGTCTCGAGATCGACCGAGCCGAGCTGCGGGAAGCGCTGTTGCAGCTTCGGGAGGAATCCACGCCAGAACGGCAGCGAGCGGCCGACGAGGTTCTCCCACGTCCGGCTCTGCGACTCGCCGAGGCCGAGCGAGGGACCGCCGGCGAGCGGCGTCCGGTCGAGTGCCGGGTCGAGCCCCTGATAGGTGAGGCCGTGTCCTGCCTCGTGCATCGCGGCCCAGAGCGCGCGCAGGTTGTCCGGCCGGTAGCGCGTGGTCATGCGGATGTCGCCGCGGCCGATCCCGATCGCGAAGGGGTGGACGGTCGGGTCGAGTCGCCAGGTGCCGTCCTCGAAACCGAAGTGTCCCAGCACGTCCTCCAGGAACGCCTTCTGCGTCTCGACCGGGTAGTCCCCTTCGAGGAAGGAGTCGTCAGCCGGCTCGCCCGCCGAGCGGACGATCTCCGTCAGCGCGGGCCGCAGCACCTCGAAGACCGCCTTGACCTCCGACGTGCGCATGCCCGGCTCGTACTCGTCGAGGAAGGCGTCGTACGGCGAGTCGCCGGCCTCCATGTACTCGGCCCAACGCAGCGCGATCTCGTGCACGCGCCGGAACGCGGGCAGGAAGAGATCGAACCGCGAGGCCTCGCGGGCCTCGAGCCAGGCCGCGTGCGCCTTCGAGCCCTCGCGCAGCCAGGCCTCCGCAAGCTCCTTGGGCACGCGCCGCTGCTTCTCCCAGTCGCGACGCGCGACGCGGATGAGGCTCGCGTCGTCCCCATCGTGATCGAGCTGCTCTTCGAGCGGACGCACGGCCTCCAGCAGTCGACCGGTCTCGTCGGCCGTGAAGCGCTCGTGGACGACACCGCCGAGCGTCGCCAGGGTCTCCGAGCGGGCGGACGCGCCGCCGGCGGGCATGTTCGTTCGCTGATCCCAGGCGAGGACGCCGAGCGCTCGCTCGAGGTCGTCGATCTCCGTGAGGTGCTGCTTCAGCTCGACCAGAGGCTCGGCCACGGGCCAGAACCTACCCGCTAGGATCGCGCCCGATGACCAACGTGCTGATCATCGGCGACACGATGCGCTCTCCGGAGCTCAGGCACGAGGTGCCGGTGGCGGTCCCCGATCCGCTGCTCTACGCCGAGGTGGATGGGCAACGATCCGTTGTCGTCAGCTCGTTGGAGAGGAGCCGTCTCGCCGCTCTCGGCTCCGATCTCGAGGTGCTCACCTGGGAGGATGCCGGGTCCGACGAGCTCGTGCGCCGCGGCCTCGATACGTATCGGTTCGACCTCGAACTCTGGCTGAACGCCTGTCGCCGCCTCGGCCTCGAGCGTGCGATGACTCCTCTGGCGTTCCCGCTCGGGCACGCCGACTACCTCCGCTCGAAGGGGATCGAGCTCCATCCCGATCAGAGCGCCTTCGACGAGCGCCGCCGGGTCAAGAACGGGTACGAGCTCGAGGGCATCCGGCGCGCGTGCCGCGCCGTCGAGGCTGGAGCGCAGGTGGGCGTCGACCTGCTTCGCAGTGCCGACGCGCGCAACGGCACGCTTGTTCTCGACGGCGAGCCGCTGACGTGCGAGCGCATCAAGCTCGAGCTCGAGCGTGTCTTCGGCGAGCACGGTGCGGCTGCGGAGGAATTCACTGTCTCCCACGGCCCGCAGACTGCCGTCGGCCACGAGGGCGGCTCGGGTCCCATCGCCACGAACGACATCGTTCTCTTCGATCTGTATCCACGCGACCGGGCGTCGGCCTGCTTCTCGGACTTCACGCGCACCTTCTCGATCGGTCCCGCCTCGGACGAGCTGAAGGCCTACCACCGGCTCGCGAAGGAGGCGCTCGAGCTTGCGGTGAGTGCCGTGCGGCCGGGAGTGCGGGGCAGCGACATCCATCGCCAGGTGTGCGACTTCTTCCACGAGCACGGCTACAAGACGCAGCTGCACAAGGAGGACGGCGAAGTCCTGGAGGACGGCTTCTTCCACGGGACCGGTCATGGCGTCGGCCTCGAGGTGCACGAGCGTCCCGGCCTCGGGCGCGTCGGGAGCGAGGCACTCGTTGTTGGCGACGTGATCGCGGTCGAGCCCGGCCTGTACCGACAGGGCTTCGGTGGCGTGCGCCTGGAGGACCTCCTGCTCGTGACCGAGGGCGGCTGCGAGGTGCTGACGAGCTTCCCGTACGACCTCGAGCTGTGAACGAATCCCAGGTTCCAGCCGGCGAGGGGCGCGGGCACACGATCGAGACGCTGCTCGGCGAGGAGCGTCGGTATCCGCCGCCCCCGGAGTTCGCCGCTCAGGCCAATGCGACCGCAAACATCTACGAGCGCGACTTCGAGGAGTTCTGGGAGACGGAGGCGCGCGAGCGCGTCAGCTGGGTCGAGCCGTTCACGAAGCTGCTTGAGTGGGAGTTGCCGTACGCGAAGTGGTATCTCGGTGGCAAGCTCAACGTCTCCTACAACTGCGTCGACCGCCACGTCGAGGCGGGTCGCGGGGACCGCGTCGCGATCTTCTGGGAGGGCGAGCCGGAGGGGGAGCGCGGCGAGCTCACCTACGCACAGCTCCAGGTTCAGGTCGTCCGGTTCGCGAACGCGCTCAAGCAGCTCGGCGTCGGGAAGGGGACGAAGGTCGCGATCTACATGGGCATGGTCACGGAGCTCCCGATCGCCATGCTCGCCTGCACTCGGCTGGGGGCGCCGCACACCGTGGTCTTCGGAGGCTTCTCGGCGGACTCGCTCTCCGACCGGGCCAACGACATGGGCTGCGAGGTGCTGGTCACCCAGGACGAGGCCTGGCGGCGAGGCAAGACGGTGCCGTTGAAGCGGACTGCCGACGCCGCCATGTCGGACGCACCGGGCCTCGCGAGATGCCTCGTCGTGCAGCGCACCGGCAACGAGGTTCCCATGCAGGAGGGGCGTGACGTCTGGCTGCACGAGCTCGACGTCTCGGACGACCCCGCCAGCTGCCCACCCGAGCCGATGGACGCCGAGGACCTGCTGTTTCTGATGTACACGTCCGGCACGACGGCGAAGCCGAAGGGCATCGCTCACACGACGGGCGGCTACCTCGTGGGTGTGGCCACGACCCACGACTACGTCTTCGACCTCAAGCCGGAGGACGACGTCTACTGGTGCGCGGCCGACATCGGCTGGATCACCGGCCACAGCTACATCGTCTACGGCCCGCTCTGCAACGGCGCCACGTCGGTCATGTACGAAGGAACGCCCGACTACCCGGATCAGGAGCGCTGGTGGTCGATCATCGAGCGCTACGGCGTCACGATTCTCTATACGGCGCCGACCGCGATTCGCGCCCACATGAAGTGGGGGCCGGAGCACGCGCAGAAGCACGATCTCTCGTCGCTGCGCTTGCTGGGGTCGGTAGGCGAGCCGATCAATCCAGAGGCGTGGGTCTGGTACCGCGAGCACATCGGCGGCGACAGGACGCCGGTCGTCGACACCTGGTGGCAGACGGAGACCGGGATGATCATGATCACTGCGTTGCCTGGTGTGACAACGGGAAAGCCGGGCTCCGCAACCAAGCCGTTCCCGACCGTCGCCGCAGCTGTCCTGAGCGAGGCCGGGGAGGAGGTCGGACCCGGCGGCGGTGGTTACCTCGTGCTCAGCAGGCCGTGGCCGGCAATGACGCGCGGGATCTACGGCGACGACGCGCGCTTCCGCGAGACGTACTGGTCGAAGTACCCGGGCGTCTACTTCGCCGGCGACGGCGCCCGCATCGA
Organism: Gaiellaceae bacterium; assembly: GCA_037721555.1. GTDB lineage: Bacteria > Actinomycetota > Thermoleophilia > Gaiellales > Gaiellaceae > Gaiellasilicea. Next base: position 135,270 of record JBBJOI010000003.1, read on the forward strand.
CGCTGACGGCGACTTCTGGCTGCTCGGCCGCGTCGACGACGTGATGAACGTCTCCGGTCACCGCATCTCCACGATCGAGGTCGAGTCGGCGCTCGTCGACCACTCGAGGGTTGCGGAGGCGGCGGTGTGCGGCCGCGCCGACGACCTGACGGGGCAGGCGATCGTGGCCTACGTGACGCTGAAGGGCGGCGATGAGGGGTCGGTCGAGATGCTCGAGGAGCTCCGCAACCATGTGGCCGCCAAGATCGGCGCGATCGCGAAGCCGGCGAACGTGGTCTTCACGCCGGAGCTCCCGAAAACGCGGTCGGGGAAGATCATGCGCCGTCTGCTGCGCGACGTCGCCGAGCAGCGGCCGCTCGGCGACACGACCACGCTGGCCGACCCCGCCGTCGTGAGCGAGATCGCCGACCGCGCGGCAGCCACGTCAGCCGACGAGTAGCGCTCGGGTTCTTCGGCTGCCGAGCTCGCGGCTCAGTCACGCGGACGTGCGGCTGCCCCGGCAGCACGGTACAACCTGCGCATGCGCCCCTTTGCCGCCCTGCTCGCGCTCTGCCTCAGCGTCCCAGCCGTCGCCGTAGCCGGCGATCGCGAGCTGTTAGACGCGCGCGACCGTTACCTGCAGGCCGCACGCGTCTCCTATCCGGATACGCCCGACGGCGCGCAGGCGCGCTACGACGCAGGGCGCGACCTCGTCGAGGCGACATTGGCCGCCGGTTCCGTGCGGCCGCGATTCAGCTCGTTGCGGGCTGACCTGCTCGCCCGCGGCCGGGCCGCCGTCCGCCACGCTGAAGAGCTCGATCGTGACGACGGCTTCCGTAGCGAGGGCACGCTCGCTCCGTTGCCGCCCGTCTCGTCCGTGGTCGGGCCGCGCCGCCCGGACGCGACCCTGGCGCGGAAGCTGGCCGTCGCTGCCGCGCGCGCCTCCGGTGCCGCGGGGATCTGGGTCCACGACCTTCGCACCGGCCGCTATGCCGGGCACGAGGCCGAAACGCGATTCGCCGCCGCCTCGACCGTGAAGCTCGGTGCGCTCGCGGCCGCGTTGCACACGACGGCCCTGCCCGAGCGGAGCCACTGGTGGTACGACGTCCGGCAGATCGGCTTCTGGTCGTCCAACCTGGCGGCGAACCGGATCGGAGCCTTGCTCGGCTACGCCGCCGTCGTGGACGGCCTGCGCCGGCTCGGCATGGCCTCCAGCACGTACCCCGGCCCGTATCGCGCCACGACGGGCTACCGGCCACCAGGCCCGCACACGCGGGTGACGACAGCACGCGATCTCGGCCGCGCCCTCTTCCGGCTCGGTGCCGGCGCACAGGGGGATGCTCGTGCGCTGCGCCTGCTCGGACTGACGAGGCTCCAGGCGCGTGCCGGCGTCCGCGTGCTGGCGTCGTCGCAGCCGGTAGCGGACAACCGGGGGCTGCTCCGACGCTGGTTGCCTGGTGCGAACCTGGTCGAGAAGAACGGCTGGCTCACGGACACCCGTACGACCGCTGCGATCGTGTACCGAGGCGGCCGCGCGACGGTCGTCGTGGTCGAGCTCTACCGCCCCGGCGTCACCCTCCGCGAAGGACAGCAGCTGGGGCGCGACGTCCTGCGCGCCGCCGGCCTGATCAGGTGAGCGACGTCTGCTCCGCCGGGACTCGGGTTCCAACGGCCTTCGCGGCGAGGCCGTCGAGCGTCTGCTTCAGCTCTCGGTAGAGCGCCTGAACCTCGCTGGGCGTGTCGCCGATCGCGGTCAGGCCGATCCGACCGGCCACCGCCAGCGCGCTCACCATGTGCAGCGCCACCCCCGCCTCGCGCTCCGCGTCCCAGCCGAGGCTCCGTTCCGCAACGACGTCGAGCAGGTCGTCGGGTGTGAGAGCGGCATACGCGGGCGCATCGAGGTGATCCGTCGCGACGTAGTGCTTGAGGTCGCCGAGACGGGTACGGAACTCGCCGGCCAGCGGGTCGTAGACGCCGTCGGTCAAGGTCGAGATCGCCATGAACGGATGCGTCGTCCCCCCGCAGCGGAGGTTGATCTCGATCGCGTACGGCTCCCAGTCGCCGTTGTGGCGCACCGCAACGAAGTCGACGGCGCAGCGGCCGATCACGCCCTCGCGGGCGAGGCGGCGCCCGATCTTGAGCGCCTCGACGGCTATTCGCGGTGCGTAAGCGGGATCGGCCGGGAAGCGGCAGCCGAAGTAGGTCTGGCCATGCGGCCCGCCGAGCACCTGATCGTGCGTCGAGAGGATCTCGACCTGGCCGGACGGGCTGATCCGCAACTGCGCGCTCGGGCTGCGGAAGTCCTCTCCCTCGATCCGCTCCTCGACGATGCCACCCCCAACCGCAAGGGCGTCGAGGTAGTCGTCGACGACCGCCTCGGTGTCCTCGAGCTCGAGCGCGCCAGCGAGCGCGCCGTCCGCGAGCGCACCGGCAACGTCGACGAGCGCGTTGCCGAGGCCGCTGACGCCGCGGTCGAGCTTCAGGATCGCAGCTGGGCTCTGGAGCTCTCGCAACGCGCTCAGCACGTCCCGCTCGCTCGAGACCTCGAACCCACGCGCGTGCGGAACGCCTTCATCCGCGAACACTCGCCGACTGCCACTCTTCGTGCCCAGCCACTCGAGCTCCGGGTCGGCGCCGTAGAGCGGCACACCGAGCCGGACCGCGAGCTCCACCTCGTCCGGTGAGGTCGCGAACGGGAGCAGCACCGCCAGCTCGGGCTGCGCCACGAGGGTTCGGATTCGCTCGATCGCACCCGGCCGTGCCAACAGCTTCTTCGTCAACGGCAGGTTGCGCCCGTCGACCAGCGAGACGACCTTGAACCGGTCCCGCGCCTCCGGCGTGTCGAGCTCGGGTACGAGGCCGAAGTAGTAATCGACGAGGCGCGGCAGGATTGGCTGCGAGGTCACGTAGATCACACGCGAGTTACGTGAGCGCAGGAGGCTCAGCACGAGACAGAGGAAGCGCTCCTCGTAGGCGGGGAAGACGGGGATCAGCTGGTCGGGCACCTCGAGGCTGATCGAGTGAACGACGACCACCGTCCGCTCGACGTCTCCGATCGAGCGCAGCGTGACCGATGGCCACAGGGTGCGCAGCCGCTTCTGGAGGTCGGCGAACTCCGGGTTGGGCATGGAAGGAAGGTAGGAAACGTGAAGGGCTAGCGCAACTGCCGGCTCGTGCCGATCGCGATCCTCGGCGCGGCGGCCGGCCGCAGCCAGCGGAGGACGGCCTGCAGCTCGGTGCGGCGCAGGCTGACGCAGCCGATCGTCGGCCCGCCGGTCTGGGCGTGCAGGAAGATGCCCGAGCCGCGTCCCGGGACGACGGGGCGCATGTTGTACTCGACCACGGCGAGGAACGGGTACGGCCGTGGCTGCTGCCACATCCCCTCGCTCCCGCCCGCGAAAGGTGGCGCCGTCCCGCAAGCCACGTGCCTGAACGAGTTGTAGGTGGGCGACGTCGGATCCTCGTCCCACCAGTCGCCGCAGCGGAGGCGGCGGTAGCGGAAGCGGACGCCGGGGTTCGGATCGTTCCCGTACATCGTCTGCCCGATCGGGAAGTTGCCGGTGGGCGTCGTGCCGTCGCCCTCCCGCCGGTTTGCCGAGAGGCCGTTCTTCCCGAGCCGCGCCACGAACGGCCCGCCCGCCTTCACCCAGCAGCCGTGCACGCGATGCCAGGTGGTGAGCTGCGCGTACGTCGTCCTTTCGACCTTCGCCTCCACCGTGATCAGCTGCCTGAAGCCGGTCGGCGCCTCGATCGCGCCCGCAAGGCTCGGAGGGCACGCCACCGTTACGGCTGCGGTCAGGACGGCCAGGGCAAGCACGAGCGTCAGAGTACGCTGAACGCGTGCGCATCGCCGTGCTCGCGCTGGTGGTTAGTGTCGCAGCGTCACAAGGTTCGACCGCAGCCGCCGATCGCGGCCCGCGCTTCGCGGTCGAGCACGTGCGGTGGGACGACGTGCGTTACTCCTACCGGGCCGGCTGCCCGGTTGGGCCGGCGCAGCTGCGCACCGTTCGTGTCTCCTTCTGGGGCTTCGACGGACGCCCGCGGGTGGGGCGGATCGTGGTGGCACGACGCGTTGCGCTCGACGTGCTCGCAGTCTTCCGGATCCTCTGGCGCGAGCGCTTCCCGATCCACCGGCTCCGACCGGTCTCCGCCTACGGCGGCAGCGACGACCGTTCGATGGAGGCCGACAACACCTCTGGCTTCAACTGCCGCTACGTCGGCGGGACGACGCGCTGGTCGATGCACGCGTGGGGCGAGGCGATCGACGTGAACCCGGTCGAGAACCCGTACGTGCGGGGATCGCGCGTCGCGCCGCCCCACGGCCGCGCCTTCCTCGACCGTTCGCGGTACCGGGAGGGGATGGCCGTCGAGGAGGGCGTTCTCGTTCGCGCCTTTGCCTCGGTCGGCTGGAGGTGGGGCGCCTCCTTCGGCGACTTCCAACACTTCTCGACCACCGGTCGATGACCGACCGGCTGCGCCCGTACTGGAACTTCGACGACCTCGACGGGACGGAGGAACGCTTCCGAGCGCGCCTGGCCGAGGAGGTGTCCGAGCCTGGACGTGCGGAGTTTCTGACCCAGCTGGCGAGAGTGGAGGGCCTACGCGGGCGGTTCGATCGAGCCGGCGCGCTCGTCGACGAGGCAGCCGGCCTCTCCCAGGCAGCGGTCGTCCGTGTCCGAGTCGACCTCGAGCGCGGCCGGATCTGCCGCTCGAGCGGCTCGAAGGACGCCGCGCTGCCGCTCTTCAGGTCGGCGTTCGCGACCGCCATCGACACAGGCGAGGACTGGCTCGCCGCCGATGCCACGCACATGTGCGCCCTCGCCGCGCCGGACAGAGAGGGCTTTCTCGCCTGGACACGGCGAGGGATCGCGCTGGCCGAGTCGTCCGAGGCCGCCGCGTACTGGCTCGGGCCTCTGCTGAACAACCTGGGCTGGGAGCTCTTCGACGCCGGCGAGCACGAGCAGGCGCTCGGCGTCTTCGAGCGTGCGCTCGCAGTCCGTGAGAGCGAGCCCGAGCAGGTCGCGGCGATCGAGGCCGCGCGCGCCGCGGTGACCGAAGCGCTGGGCGCCCTCAGGCGGGATCGCTAGAACGACTCCCTAGGCGAGTAGCTGCTCGAACCGCGCGGCGTCGTCGAACGGGCCGATCACCGCAAGATGGATACCCCCGTCGAGGATCTCCTGCGCGACGCGCTGCAGGTCTTCGGCGGTGACGGCGTCGAGTGCGGCGAGAACCTCGGTGGGCTCCGCCGCCTGGCCCTCGAGCACCTCGCGCCGCAGGCCGAACATGATCGTTCCGTGCGGGCTCTCGAGCTGGAGCACGAACCGCCCCTTGGTGAAGTTGCGCGCCTTCTCGAGCTCGTCCGCAGGCACGGGCTCGGCCGCCAGCAGCCTGAACTGCTCGACGATGGTCGTGACGGCGTCGTCGATCCGGTTGATGTCGACGCCGGATTGCGCGTAGAGCGAGCCTGCATCCGTATATGAGTGGTTCGTCCCGAAGACGTAGTACGCGAGCCCACGGCGCTCTCGCACCTCGGTGAAGAGGCGCGAGGACATGCCGCCGCCGAGAACGGTCGCGAGCAGCTGGAGGGCGTAGCGATCGGGATCCATGAGCGGCCGGCTGCGGACGCCGAGCACGAGGTGGGCCTGATCCGACGCCTTCGTGTGCACCTTCACCCGTGAGCCATTCCCCTCCGCCCGTACCGGTGCAGGCCCGGGCGGTGCGCCTCGCTCGATGTCCCCGAGGAGGTGCTCGAGCCGCTCGTCCAGCCCCTCGCCGATGGCGCCGCCGATCCCGACCACCATCCGTTCCGCCCGATACCACTGGTCGACGTAGTCGGTGAACGTCTGGCGGGTCGCGCCGTGGACGGTCTCCTTGCGGCCGATGATGTCCCAGCCGAGCGGCTGGTCGCCGTAGAGCAGGTTCTCGTAGACACCCCCGATGAAGTCCCGAGGCGTGTCGAAGTACATGTTCATCTCCTCGACGATCACGCCCTTCTCGCGCTCGATCTCCTCCGGGTCGAACTTCGAGCGGCGCAGCATGTCGACGAGCACGTCGAGCGCGACGTCGCGCGTGTCTGCAGCGCAACGCACGTAGTAGCCGGTGTACTCCTTGCCGGTGAATGCGTTGAACTCGCCCCCGATGGAGTCGATCTCGCCGGCGATGTCCCGAGCGGTCGGGCGCTTCTCGGTGCCCTTGAAGAACATGTGCTCGGCGAAGTGCGCGATTCCGTTCGTCTCCTCCGACTCGTAGCGTGAGCCGGCCGCAAGCATGACGAAGCACGAGACGGACTGGGCCTGGGGCATCGGCGCGGTCAGGACGCGGAGCCCGTTCGAGAGCGTGCGGCGTTCGAAGACTTTCATCGCGGCCATGGTATCGAGGCGTGCTATAGAGGCTCGGATGGCGGGCGAGCTCATGCGTGCGGCCGTCTTCGCGCAGCCCGAGTGGCTCGCGCAGGTGCCCACGAACCGCCGCCTCCCGGACGCCCGGGTCGTCTACGTCGGGGCAGGAACCTCGTTCCACGCGGCGCAGACCGCCGGCCGCGCGCTGCAGTCGCTCGAGGCCGTGCTCGATCCGCCCGAGGCCGACTTGATGGTGCTCGTCAGCCACGAGGGCGAGACGGAGCTCACGCTCGAGGCGGCGCAGTCGTTCGGGGGCGAGAAGTGGCTCGTGACGGGAACGTCCGACGGGCGGATCGCCGATCTGTGCCGGGAGGTCGTCGTCTGCACTCCCGCTACCGAGCAGAGCCTGTGCCACACGGCGAGCTACACCTGCGCGGTCGCGGCTCTGCGGGCGCTCCAGGGGGAGGACATCGGTGGGCTACCCGAGCGCGTAGCTCAGGTGCTGGAGGCCGAGCCGTGGTCGGTCTCGGCGCACGAGCGCTGGCTCGTCGCCGGCGCAGGCCGCGACTGGCCCTCCGCGCAGGAGGCGGTGCTGAAGCTCAGGGAGGGAGCGTTCGTGGCCGCAGAGGCGCACGAGACGGAGCAACTGCTGCACGGCCACCTGGCGGCGGTCGACGAGACGGTGCGCTGCTTCGTCCTCGAGGGCGAAGGTCGTGCCGCCGAACGAGCCCGCGGAGCCGCGGCAGCTCTCGAAGCTCTCGGCTGCAACGTGACGCTCGTCGCAACGGAGCACCCGGTCGCCGACATCGTCCGGTTCCAGCGCCTGACACTCGACCTCGCGGCAGCGCGCGGCGTGGATCCGGATCGCATCCGTCGCGACGACGCACGCTGGCAGCGCGCTGCCGACCAGCACCGGTGAGCCTCCGTCAGAACTCGCGGCTGTGACCACGGTCGCATCTATCGGCCTCGGCGCGATGGGGAGCCGCATGGCGCGGAGGCTGCTCGACACCGGGAACCAGCTCGTCGTCTGGAACCCCACGCCGGAGAAGGCCGAGCCGCTCGTGGCCCTCGGAGCGTCGCTCGCTCCGAGTCCGGCCGAGGCGGCTCGGCGCGGGGACGTCGTGATCACGATGGTCGCCGACCCGTGTGCGCTGCGCGCGGTCTCCGAGGGCCCGGACGGGCTCCTCGCCGGCCTGGCCGCCCCCCGAACGGTCATCGAGATGTCAACCGTCGGACCCTCGTCCGTGACTCGGCTGAACGAACAGATCCCTGCAGGCGCCGCTCTGCTCGACGCGCCGGTGCTCGGGAGCCTCGCCGAGGCGGCCTCCGGCACGCTTCGCATCTTCCTCGGTGGGACGGACGTCGTCGTGGCGCGGTGGCTGCCCTTGCTGACGACGCTCGGGACGCCGCTCCACGTCGGATCGACGGGTGCGGGCGCGGCCGCGAAGCTCGTCGCCAACGGCACGCTGTTCGGCGTGCTGGGCGTCTTGGGGGAGGCGCTCACGCTCTCGGACGGCCTGGGACTCTCGCGTGACGCCGCTTTCGAGATCTGCGACTCCGTCGGCGGCGCAGGCGGAGCGACGGCGAGCCGCGCTCGAAGCGGGCGTCTTCCCGCCACGCTTCACCCTGTCGCTCGCTCGCAAGGACGCAGATCTCGTCGTCGGCTCAGCGGCGGTTCTCGGCCTTGACGTGCGCCTCGCGCGGGCAGCCCAGACCTGGCTCGCGGACGCAGAGGCGGCCGGCTGGGGCGACCACGACTACTCGGCCGTACTCGCTCAGATCCTCTCGCCGGACGAGAGACGCTCGACCGACGAGCCGCCGACGATCGCGTCGCGGCCGTCTCCGTAGCGCACCCACGCCTTGTTCGTCCCGTCGTAGTCCGGAGCCCACAGGACGAGCGTCGCCTCCTCACCGCGCACACGGCAGGTCTCGGTCCCCTCAGGATCCACGCCGCGCCAGACGCGGATGAAGGGGTTCGACTCCCACTCCGCTCCGATCGTCGTACCGAGCGTGTGTCCCGGGTGGACGCGCATCTCGGGCGGCAAGGCCATCAGGCGCTCCATGATCGAGCGCCGGTGATCCTCGTAACCGGTCGGTCCACCGCCGCCCGTGCCGCCGACGGTGCCCTTGAAGAGGCAGTCGGCGGTCAGCACGTCCGTGCCTCCGACCGAGAAGGCGAGCTGGTCGCGGCAGTGACCGGGAATCGCGATCGCCTCGATCGAGAGGTCGCCCGAACGGATCGTCCCGCCGTCCTCGATCGTCTCCCCGAGCGGCACTCCCACGTCCTTCGTCAGCGGGTGGCCGACGAGCGGAACGCTGAGGCGGTCGGCGAGCGTCTCGACACCGACGATGTGGTCCGGGTGGTGGTGCGTGACGAGCACGTGTGTGATCGAGATTCCGCGCGTCTCGACCTGCTCGAGCAGTCCCTGCTCGCCGTTGGAGTCCACGAGCACGCCGCTGCCGCCGTCGCCATCGGCGAGGAGGTATGCGTTCGACGTCCACTGCGGGTGCTCGACGCGCTCGACGATCACGAGAAGCTGATCACGCTCCTGATCCCGTCCTGGGCCTCCATCAACCGGAAGCCGCGGTTGACGTCGGCGAGCGTGAGCCGGTGTGAGACGAACGACTCGACATCGATCTCGCCCGCGAGCCAGCGATCGACGAGTTGCGGCACCTCGTCGCGGCCCTTCACGCCGCCGAACGAGGAGCCGGCGACCCGGCGGCCGGTGATCAGGAAGCGCGGCACGATGTCGAGCGTCTCGCCCTTCCCCGCGACGCCCGCGACCGTGCAGAGGCCCCAACCCATCCGTGCCGACTCGACCGCCTGGCGCATAACCGCGACGTTACCCGTCGCCTCGAAGGTGTAGTCCGCGCCGAAGCCGCCGGTCGACTCCAGGATTCGCTCGACCGTGTCCGGACCGCCCAGCATCGTCTCGGTCGCGCCGTGGCCCTGGGCGAGTGCGAGCCGCTCCTCGGAGAGATCCACGCAGACGATTCGCTCGGCGCCCTGTAGGCGGCAGCCGATGACTGCGCCGAGTCCCACCATGCCGGCGCCGAACACGACGCACGTCGAGCCCTGCTCGACCTTCGCGGTGTTCATCGCCGCGCCGAGCCCGGTCGAGAGTCCGCAGGCGAAGAGCGCAGCGCCTTCGAGCGGGGCTTCGGGCGAGACCTTCGCGAGCGCGATCTCCGGCATCACCGTGTACTCCGCAAACGTCGAGGTGCCCATGAAGTGCCGCATCGGCTCGCCTTCGCGCGAGAGCCTCGTCGTGCCGTCAGGGAGGTAACCCTGGTTCTGCTGCTCGCGGATCGCGAGGCAGAGGTTCGTTCGCGGGCTGCGGCAGTGGACGCAATCCCCGCACTGCGGTGAGAAGAGCGTGACGACATGGTCGCCCTCCGCGACCGACGTGACGTCTTCCCCGACGCGCTCGACGACGCCCGCGCCCTCGTGTCCGAGGACGGTGGGGGCGTAGCCGGAGGGATCGGCGCCGGAGGCCGTGTAGAGGTCGGTGTGACAGACGCCGCAGGCGACCAGGCGCACGAGCACCTCGCCCCGGCGGGGTTCGGCGAGCTCGACCTCCTGCACGGAGAGCGGCGCGTCGAACTTCTCCAGGACCGCGGCTTTCATCTTCATGCCGGCGATTCTCGCACCTGGGTCTCGAGCGCGGCAACGGCTTCGGCCTCGGCGCTGCCGTCGCCGTCCTCTCCCTTCAGCACGACGGAGACGAGCGGGACGGGCTGCACGAGCGCGAACACGGCGGCGCCGTAACCCGGGCCGCCGCCGCCGTGGCCGATCAGCACGCCGTGCGGCCAGTCGGGATCCGCCATCACACCCAGGCCGTAGCTCGGCCGGACGAGGCCGTACGCCTCGACGCCGACCTCGACCGTCGACAGGAGGTCGTGGAAGGAGCGGCCGAGCAACTCGCCGGCCGCGAGCGCCGTCCAGAAACGTCGCAGGTCGGCGGCTGTGGAGATCGCGGTACGATGGCCCACCCAGCACGGGTGGTAGCGGCCGCGGACATCCTGCGTTGCCGCACCGATCTGGCTGCTCAGACCGGGCGCGAGCTCGTCCAGATCGCCTGGGTCGAGCGCGAGCGTTGTCTCCGTCATGCCCAGCGGCACGGTAAGTTCGCGCTCCAGCGCGCTGGCGAAGCCGCCCGGGACGAGGGTATCGAGCACGCGGCGGAGCAGCAGGTAGCCCGTGTTCGAGTACATCCACGGCGGGGGCGGGTCTCGACGGAGCGCGTGCAGCAGGAGCTTCTCGTCGGGCCATGGCTCCAAGGGCCTGCGCCGCACCGCCTCGGCATAGCCGGAGTCTGCGTAGTCGGGGACACCAGCGGTGTGGTTCAGGAGCTCGCGGAGCGTGGGCTCCTGCAGCCGCGGCTCGTCGAGCCACGCGGTGACGGGACTGTCGAGCGACAGCTCGCCGCGATCTGCCAGCCGGCAGAAGAGGACGGCGATGAACGTCTTCGTGAGGCTGTAGATCAGATAGCGCGGCTCGTCGGTGCTCACCGGTCGGAGAGCCGGTACACGAAGCGGAGCGCCTGCCAGCTCTCGTCGATCGAAGCGCTCTTGTTGTCGACGAGGCCGGCTGCGAGGCCGATCGCCTGCACCGTTTCGAAGCTGAGGTCGTTCTCGATCCCGGCCAAGCGTTTCGGCCACGCGATCCAGAGGCTGTCGGCCGGGGCCAAGGTCTCCTTCAGCGTCTCGAACCGGCTTTCCAGCTCAGCTCGGCTGGTCGTGAAGAGGACGACGACGTGCGCGCCGTGTTTCGCGCCGAGCTTCTGCGAGAGCGGGGTGGACGAATAGTCCTTGCTCGCCTCTCTCCCCTTACTGGCCATGCCAGTCGGCCAGCAGCTGTGCCTCCCGCTCGGGCGTGAGCCCGACACCGTCGACGAGCTCCGCCCCCTCGAGCGCCCCGCGCGCCGTTTCCTCGAGCGGGCGGAAGCGGAGGCCGGCTGCCACCGCCGCAGTGCTGTCGGACTCCATGAAGCAACGCCAGTCCGGGTCTGCGGTGTCGACCCAGAGCGGTAGCTCCTGCCACTGGCCGACCCCCTGCTCGACGAGCCAGCGCTCGTCGACGTACGTCGGTCGCACCTCTCCGGCGCAGGCCTCGAGCAGATCGCGCATCGGGAACGGCGGCGACATGGCGTTGAACACGCCGTTCAGCCGGCCTTCCGCGCTGCGGAGAATCCAGTTGGCGAGGTCGCGGACGTCGATCAGCTGGACGGAGCGCTCGGGCGCGCCTGGCACGAGTAGCTCGCCGCCGCGCGCGAGCCGGTGCGGCCAGTACGTGAAGCGACCGGTCGGGTCGTGCGGCCCGACGATGAGGCCTGCACGGATGTGAAGGGCGCGACCTGGAAACCCCTCCTCGATGACTGCCTCGCACAACGCTTTGAGCGCGCCGTAGTGTCCTTCCACGTCCTCCGTCGACGCGTCCTCGACCGTCGCCACGAGGCTGGCCTCCGTCGCGGGCTCGCCGAAGCTCGCGTACACCGAGCAGCTCGAGACGAACGTGTAATGGCCTGAGTCCTGCAGTAGCTCGGCCGACCCGCGGACAACGCGCGGGACATAGCCGGAGGTGTCGATGACGGAGTCCCATCTACGTCCTGCTAGCGCCGAGAGCTCGCCGTCTCGATCACCCTGGAGCTTCTCCGCCTCGGCAAAGAGCTCCGGGTTTGTGCGGCCGCGGTTGAAGAGCGTCAGCTCATGGCCTCCCTCGAGCGCGGCATCGGCGATCGCGCGGCCGAGGAACTCCGTTCCTCCGAGGAGGAGCACCTTCACCCGAACCTCTGGACGGCGCGCCAGACCGCCTCGGCACCGAACTCGAGTGCGTCGACGGGGATCCGCTCGTCTGCTGCGTGGATCAGCTTCGTGAACGCGAAACTCTCCGGCAACCGCATCGGCAGGAAGCCGTAGGTCTGGATGCCGAGGCGCGAGAAGAAGCGGCCGTCGGTGACGCCCACCTGCAGGAGCGGCAACGGGATCCCATCCGGGTCGAGCTCGCGGATGACGGCGGCGAGCGTGTCGAAGAGGCCGAGGTCTGCCTCGGAGCTGCCCGGGTCGTGCCGGACGAGCTCGAGCTCGACGTCGCGGCCGATCAGCGCCCCGAGCTCGCCAATCAGCGCATCGGGGCCGTACCCCGGCAGCGAGCGGCCGTCGAGCTCGAGGTGGACCTCGCTCGGGACGACGTTGATCTTCTCCCCGCTGTGCACGATCGTGGCGTTGACCGTGTTGCGGAGCATCGGCTCGAAGAGCCGCGCCTGCTCCCCGAGCAGCTTCAGCGCGCCGTCCGTCAGGCGCGGCTTCAAGAGCGACCGGATCACCGCCGCCTGCGGCCGTGGCAGCGCGCCGGCCATTCCCTCGAGCAGCTGCCGCACCACCGGGGTCACGTGGACCGGCAGGCGACCCCGGTCGAGGTCGCGCAAGAGCCGTGCGAGGCGTGCCATCGTCCCCCCGCGGTTGATCATCGCTCCGTGCCCGCCGGGCCCGCGTACGGTCGCCCGGAGCCAGCAGATCTGCTTCTCCGCCACCTGGATCGGATAGAAGCGCCTGCCGCCCGAGGTGAGCGTGAAGCCGCCGAACTCACCGAGCGCGAACCGGATCCCCTCGAAGAGCTCCGGGTGCTCCTCGACGAGGAACCGCGCGCCGAGGTCGCCTCCCGCCTCCTCGTCCGCGAGGACGCACAGCACGAGGTCGCCCGGAGGCCGCACGCCTTCGCGCTTCATCCGCAGGAACGCGGTCACCATCATCGCCACGCCCGCCTTCATGTCGAGCGCGCCGCGCCCCCAGATCTCCCCGCCGACGAGCCGCCCTGCGAAGGGCGGCTGCACCCACTGCTGCCCAGTGGTCGTGACGACGTCGACGTGGCCCTGCAGCAGAAGCGGTGCGGCACGGCCGTCCCCCTCAAGGCGCGCCACGAGGTTCGGCCGGTCCGGAAGCTTCGCGTAGGTCGCTGTCTCGATGCCGGCGCCCTCGAGCTGCTCCCGGAGGAAGCCGATGCACGCCGCCTCGTTACCGGGCGGATTGGTGGTGTCGAAGCGCAGCAGGTGCTGCAGCAGCTCGACGGGGCTCACAACTCGTCGAGCGCGGCGAGCAGCCGGTCGACCTCCTCCACCGTGTTGTAGTGGACGAACCCGGCGCGAACGGCACCCGTCCCGGTCAGGCCGAGGCCCTTCATCACCTCGACGGCGTAGTAGTCCCCGTGCCAGACGGCGATCTCTCGTGCGGCCAGCTCCGTGGCGACCTGCTCCGGGCTGCGGCCCGGCAGGTTGAAGCAGAACGTCGGCACGCGGCCCGCCATGGTGCGCAGGCCGTAGAGCTCGACCCGCTCGGGGAGGCCGTCGAGGAACCGCTGTCCCAGCTCGTGCTCCTGCGTGAGGATCGCCTCCCAGCCCACCGACTCGACGTACTCGACCGCGGCGACGAACCCCGCGAGCAGCTCATGTTGTTGCGTCCCGTGCTCGAAGCGGTGCCCGACGGGCTCGTCCGCCGCCGGCCGCACCTTGTATGGACGCCACGACTCGAGCAGCTCGCGCTTGCCGAACGCGAGCCCCATGTGCGGCCCGAAGAACTTGTAGGGCGAGCAGAGGAGGACGTCGACGTTCCAGGCGGCGACGTCGATCGGTCCGTGCGGCCCGTAGTGCACGGCGTCCGCCCATGCGAGGGCGCCCGCCGCATGGGCGAGCTCGACGATGCGGCGGACGTCCGGCGCCGTGCCGACCGCGTTCGAGGCGATGGGGAACGCCACCACCCGCGTTTGCTCGGAGAGCTGCCGCTCGAGGTCGTCGAGGTCGAGGGTCAGGTCGTCGTGCAGCTCGACGAAGCGGACGACGATGCCGAGATCGTGCGCGAGCTCGAGCCACGGCGAGACGTTGGCGTCGTGGTCGAGCTTGGTCACCAGGATCTCGTCCCCACGCGAGAGCGTGCGCGCGAACGCTCGGGTGAGCAGGAAGTTGAGCGAGGTCATGCTCTGGCCGAACGCGACCTCGTCCGGATGGCAGCCGAGCCAGCGACCCGCGGCCGCGCGCGCACGAACGATCAGCTCGACCGTGCGGACGCTCGTCCCGTACGGGGCGCCGACGTTCGCGTTGTCCTCACGCAGGTAGCTCGCGACGGCGTCGATCACCTCGTCGGGGCACTGGGTGCCGCCGGGCCCGTCGAAGAACGCGAGGCCGCAGTCGAGGGCCGAGTACCTGGCCCGTAGAGCGGCGATGTCGAACGCCGTGATGCTCACGCGATCTGCTCCCCGTTCACGGTCCAGCGGTACCGCGGCGTCACGGTCAGCGAGGCGCCGACGAAGCAGTCCCGCTCTGCTTTCGCGAGCAGCTCCCGCACGTCCGCCGGCGCGGGCTCGAGCGTCGCATCGAGGTCGACGTCGACCTCGACGAAGGCGTACCGGCCGTCCGACTCGCGTTTCGTGACCCTTCCGTTCGCCTCCGCGCTCGCGCGCAGGCCGAGGCCCATCAACTTCGCGTGGTAGCGGAGGCTCGTCAGCGTGCAGCGCGCGAGTCCCGCCAGCACCAGATGTTCGGGCGTCCACGCCTCCTCGGTCGGAAGGGGCACGGCGCCCGCGTCGCTCGTTGCCGTCCAGTCCCGGTCGAGCGAGACGGCGTAGGTGAACGTGCGCGCCCGGACCGCCACTCACAGAACCTACACTCGGCCGATGACCCTGGCGGTGTTGGGCGCGAGCGGGTTCACCGGCCGGCTCGTGCTCGAGGAGGCTCGGCGCGCAGGCTTGCCGCTTCGCCTGGTCGGCAGGCGTCGGCATGCCCTCGAGCAGCTTGCGCAGCCGGGGGAGGAGGTGCGGGTCGCCGACGCGCGGGACGAGGCGTCGCTGCGCGCGGCCTTCGACGGTGCCGCTGCCGTCGTATCGTGTGCCGGTCCCTTTCTGGCTCTCGGATTCGCCCCGATCGCGGCTGCGAGCGCCGTTGGCGCGCACTACCTCGACACGAGCGGCGAGCAGGAGTTCGTGCACCGCGTGCACGAGCGGTTCGCCGACGCGCCGGTGGCAGTGCTGCCTGCGTTCGGCTTCGACTATGTCCCGGGCGATCTCGCCGCGCGGCTCGCCGCCGAGCAGGTGGACGGGCCGCTGGACGAGGTGTTCGTCGGCTACTCCGTCGCCGGCGTCGGCACGAGCAAGGGCACCCGCAGCACGATCGCGACGGTGATGGGCCAGAGACAGGTGACCTACCTCGATGGGAGTCTCGTCGGCTCCCGCTTCGGTGCGAGGACGAGGAGGATGCGGTTCCCGTTCGGGGAGCGGACGGTGGTCGAGTGGGGCGGAACGGAACCACTGACGGTTCCACGCCACACGGACGTTCGCTCCGTCCATTCGTTCATCCGGGCACCCGCTGTCGCCGGTCTGGGCGGTCGTGTGGGCCCCCTCGTCGCGCCCGTCCTCCAGCGTCTCGCGCGGCTCGGGCCGGACGGTCCTTCCCCGGCCTCACGTGCGAAGAGCCACTTCACGGTCGTGGCGGAGGCGCGCGGCTCCGGCGGTCACGGCCGTGCGGTCATTGTCGGCAGCGACGTCTACGGTCTGACCGCTCTGCTGCTCGTCCGCGGCGCCCAGGCGCTCCTCGCAGGCGAAGGCCGGGGGTCGGGCGTCCTCGCACCGGCCGAGGCTTTCGACGCCCGCACGCTCGCGTCTCGCTTAACGCCGCTGCTCGAGATCGCCGAGCCCGGCTAGCGATGACGTCCGGGAGGCGGATTACGGTGCGAACCGTGCAGCGGCTACGAAGGCTCAGCGAGGCCGAGTGCTACGCGCGGTGCTATGGGCGGCGGTACGAAGAGTCGGTGCGCGTCGTCCACGTGAGGCCGCGCCCGCCCCGATACGAGACGGTCTCGGAAGAGCTTCTGCGGTTGCTCTTCGAAGAGAAGGTCGACGCGAGAGCCCCCGAAGCCGCCTGAGAACCCGACTTCAGGATGACCAAGCGTCACCCTGATCCGGGTTCTGAGTCCGCCGTTCCGGACGTCCTCGCGGCGAACCTCGCGGTGGTCTTCTGCGGGATCAATCCCGGGCGCGCGTCGGCGGCCGCGCGAGCGCACTTCGCGAACCCGCGCAACGACTTCTGGCGGCTCTTGCACGCAGCCGACTTCACGCCGCGGCTCCTCGACCCGAGCGAGCAGCTCGAGCTGCTGACCTACGGGATCGGCGTCACGAACGCTGCCGCCCGGACAACGCCCGGGTCGAGCGACCTCCGCCGTGCCGACTTCGCCGGCTCGGCGGAGCGGCTGCAGAGGCTTGCAAACGAGCTGCGGCCGGGAACGATCGGCTTCGTCGGCAAGGAGGCCTACCGGGGAGCGTTCGGCGAGCGGCCGGAGCTTGGCCTCCAGCAGCGTCGGCTGGCGGAGTCGACCCTCTTCGTGCTCCCGTCGACCTCCCCCGCGAACGCCGCGGTGCCGTATCCCGAGCGCTTGCGCTGGTTCCGAGCCTTCCGTGAGCTGCTGCCATGAGGCTTCGCGACGGAGCGCGGGCGATCGTCCTGGACGAGGCAGATCGAATCCTGCTCGTTCAGTTCACGTTTCCCGATCTGAGCCTCTGGGGGACGCCGGGTGGCGGAATCGATGCTGGGGAGGGGCACGAGCAGGCGATCATCCGTGAGCTGATGGAGGAAACCGGCCTCGAGGGCATCGAGCTCGGACCGTGGGTGTGGTCGCGGACGCACATCTTCCCCTCGCCCGACGGCCGCTGGGACGGTCAGCGTGACCGTTTCTTCCTCGTGCGCACACGAAGGTTCGAGCCGGCGCCACAGTTCTGTGCGGAGGAGCTCGAGCTCGAGCACGTCACGGCGGTTCGCTGGTGGACGCAGGCGGAGCTCGCGGCCTCCCAGGAGCTTTTCGCGCCGCGGCGGCTTCCCGAGCTCGTCACGGAGCTCCTGCGCGCAGGCCCGCCCCACGAGCCGCTCGACGTCGGGGACTAGAGGCTTGATGTGAGACTCAGGCACGCGCGGCTGGTGTGCCCAGACACGGCGCGGTTTCGCCGCGTCGGGCTTGCCCGTAGCACCATTACGGGCCGCGCCCCCGACGCGGCGTAACCGCGTGGTCTGGCCCGTCCCCGCGCCCACCAGTGACGCCCATTAGATTCGTTAGTCTTCACTTACGTAAGTATAGACTTACGGTAAACGAGGTGTCAACCGCGCCAGTGGTTCGTGATCGGCGTCCGCCGGTCGCGCCCGAACGCCTTCGGCCGGAGCTTCACTCCCGGCGGCGCCTGACGCCGCTTGTACTCGGCCCGGTCGATCAGCGCGAGCGCCCGGTCGACGATCGCCTCGGCGAAGCCCTCCGCGACTAGCTCCTCGCGGGACCGGTCGAGCTCGACGTACGCCTCTAGGACGGGGTCGAGCTCGTCGTAGGGGGGCAGTGAATCCACGTCCTGCTGGTCGGCCCGCAGCTCAGCCGAGGGCGGCCGCTCGATGATCGAGAGCGGGATCAGCTCGCGACCGGCCCGCTCGTTCAGGTACCGGGCGAGCCGGAAGACGTCCGTCTTGTAGACGTCCTTGATCAGCGCATAGCCGCCGGCGAGGTCGCCGTACAGCGTGGAGTAGCCGACCGAGAGCTCGGACTTGTTTCCGGTCGCGAGGACGAGCCAGCCGTGCTCGTTGGAGAGCGACATCAACGTCATGCCGCGAACGCGCGCCTGCAGGTTCTCCGCCGCGAGCCCGGTCGTGCCGACCTCCGCGTCGTGAAACGCCGCCACCACCTGCTCGATCGGGATTTCGCGGAAGTCGCAGCCGAGGCTCTCCGCCATCCGCCGGGCGTCGTTGCGCGTGCCCTCGGAGGAGTAGCGCGAAGGCATCGACACGCAGTGCACCCGCCGCGGGCCGAGCGTGTCGGCGGCGAGCGCGGCGACGAGTGCCGAGTCGATACCGCCGGAGAGCCCGAGCACGATGTCACCGAAGCCGTTCTTGCCGACGTAGTCGCCGAGAGCGAGCACGAGCGCGCAGCGCATCTGCTCGAGCTCCGGCTCGAAAGGAGCGATCGCGCTGCCAACCGGACTCTGTGTCGCCGTGACACCTGGTTCGAGCTCGACCAGGACGGGCTCCTGGACTTCCTCACGCTCGCGCGCGAGCGCGCGCCGGCGCACGTCGCGCAGCCTCCGGCCGATCGTCTCGCTCGGATCGAGGTCGACGACGAGCAGGGCTTCCTCGAATCCCGGTGCGCGCGCCAGCACCTCGCCCTCGTCGTCCAGCACGACGGAATGCCCGTCGAAGAGGAGCTCGTCCTGCCCACCCACGAGGTTGCAGAAGGCGAGGTACGCAGAGTTGTCGCGCGCCCGTGTCACGAGCATCTCCTCCCTCTCCTCGGCCTTGCCGACGTGGTACGGCGACGCTGAGAGGTTGGCGAGCAGCTGGGCGCCTGCGAGCGAGAGATCCGTGGCGGGTGGGCCTGGCTGCCAGAGGTCCTCGCAGATCGTCGGCCCGACGACGATGTCACCGAGCCGAAGCAGCAGCAGGTCGCGGCCGGGCGCGAAGTAGCGATCCTCGTCGAAGACGCCGTAGTTCGGCAAGAACCGCTTGCGGTAGACGGCCTGCACGTCGCCGCCCGCGCACACCGCGCAGGCGTTGAAGAGATCGCGGTCGAACCACGGCGTGCCCACGAGCGCGACGAGGTCGGTGCATGCGGCCGCGATCTCTCGCAGCGAAGCCTCAGCCGCCCGCACGAACGCCGGCCGCAGCAGCAGATCCTCGGGCGGATAGCCCGTGACAGCGAGCTCGGGGAAGAGAACGAGCTCGGCGCGGTGCGAGCGCGCCTCGTCGAGAGCAGCGAGAATGCGCCGGCGGTTTCCCTCCAGCTCGCCGACGACCGTGTTGATCTGGGCCAGAGCGAGCCGCACAGAGGGAGCTTATAGGTTTGCGACTCACAGGCGAAAACATGATCGGCGAAGACATAGTGATCGACTGGCGCTTCCGCGGCCCGGTGGCCTCCGCGAACGGCGGCTACGCCGCCGGTCGCCTGGCCGCCTTCCTCGACGGGCCGGCCGAGGTGACGCTCCGGGTGCCGCCGCCGCTCGAGCGCCCGCTCGCCGTCGAGCGCCGCGGTGAGACGGTCGCACTGCTCGACGTCGAGATGGTCCTCGCGGAGGCGGTTCGGGCCGAGGTCGAGGTCGAGCCGCCGTCGCGCCCGTCCTATGCCGAGGCCGAAAGGGCAGCCGGCCGGCACGTGAGCATGGGCGCGCAGAGGTTCAACGAGTGCTTCAGCTGCGGCGCGCGAGCGGAGGGCGACGGCCTTCGCATCCATCCCGGACCGGTCGAGGGAATCGACCTGCAGGCAGCGCCCTGGACCCCTGGGGACGATGACGAGATCTCGGCGGAGATCGTCTGGGCGGCGATCGACTGCTCGGGCGCCTACGCCGTCGGCGGTCCCGGCCGGGGGGAGGTGCTGCTGGGACGGATGGCGGCGGAGCTGCGGCGGCTGCCGGCCACAGGCGAGCGCTGCGTCGTCGTCGCCTGGCCCCTTGGCGAGGACGGCCGCAAGCTCTTCGCCGCCACCGCCCTCCTCGGCGAGCACGGCGAGCTCCTCGCCCGGGCCCGGCAGACCTGGATCGCCCCGCGCGCCGCGACCACGTGACGGGTTAGCGGCGCAACCGGATCGCGTTCAGGTCCTCGGCCAGGATCTGCGGGATCCGTCGCTCGAGCTCGTCCGGCGGATCGTGCTCGGCGTGGAGGTAGCGACCCGAGAGGGCGTCGAAGCGGCCCGTAGCAAGCTCTCGGACGAGCTGCGGCGCCAGCTCGGGCGGCGTCCAGGGCGCGTCGTCCGGGAACTTCCCGTCGGTCATCTCCGTCTTCACGAGTCCGGGGCTGAGGACGAAGACCTGCACGTTGTGTTCCTTCAGGCGGTTCGCGAGCGTCTCGCCGAAGCGACCGACCGCCGCCTTGCTCGACGTGTATGCCCCCGCGGAGGCGCCGGGGAGGTACGAGGCGCCGCTGCCGGTGATCACGATCCGGCCGCCGCCGCGCTCGATCATTCCCGGTAGCGCTTGGTGGACGGTCAGGTACGTGCCGAGGACGTTGACTTCGAAGATGCGCCACCAATCTTCCGGGTCCGTCTCCCAGGAGCCCTCCGACATCGAGATGCCCGCGTTCGCGACCAGCAGGTCGATCGGCTCGGCCGCCGCGATCATCCGTCGGACGTCGTCGCGGTTGGTCACGTCTGCCACGAGCGCAACGCCGCCGATCTCGCTCGCGACCGCCTCCACTTGCTCGGCCGATCGGGCGGTGACGGTGACGTGCCAGCCGCTCCCGGCCAGCTCCCGCGCGATGCCGGCGCCGATCCCGCGCCCGCCGCCTGTGACCAGCGCTCTAGACGGCATCCGCGATCTCCTTGAGCGTCTCCGGGTTCTCGACCGTCGAGAGGTCGCCGGGGTCTTCGCCGAGCGCGGTCGCGCGGACGGCGCGCCGCACGATCTTGGCGCTGCGCGTCTTCGGCAGGGCGCTCACGAAGAGGACCCGTTCGGGCGCGAAAGGCTTGCCGAGAGCTGCGGCAACGGCAGCCCTCACGCCCTCCTCGTCCGCCTCCGCGCCGGGTTTCAGGGCGCAGAAGAGCCACGCCGTCTCGCCCTTAACCGCGTGGGGTAGGCCCACGGCCGCGGCTTCGACCACGGCCGGATGGTCGAGCGCCGCCGACTCGAGCTCGGCGGGGCCGATCCGCTTGCCGGCAATGTTGAGCGTGTCGTCGGAGCGGCCGTGCAGGTACCAGTAGCCGTCGTCGTCGACCGAGGCCCAGTCTCCATGCGTCCAGACGCCGGGAAAGCGACGCCAGTACGTCTCGAGGTAGCGCTCCTCGTCGCCCCAGATCCCGCGCGTCATGCCGGGCCAGGGCGCCGTGCAGACGAGCTCGCCTACCTCGCCGCGGAGCGGGCGTCCTTCGGGCGAGAACACGTCCATCGCCTGGCCGAGGGCCGGAAAGCCGAGCGCGCACGGCTTCGTGGGCGCCATCGGCGTGACCGACAGGAAGCACGCGCCGACCTCGGTGCCGCCGGAGATGTTGACGATGGGAATCCGCCCCCCGCCGGCCGCGTGCTCGTTCAGCCAGTCGTAGGGCCCGGCATTCCACGGCTCGCCGGTCGTGGTGATCGCCCTGAGCGAGGAGAGATCTGCCTGCGGCTCCCCCTTCGGGATCAGCGCCCTCACGAGGGTCGGCGAGACGCCGAGCATCGTCACTCGCTCGCGCTCGACGAGTCGCCAGAGCCGCTCGGCCGGCCAGTCCGGAGCGCCCTCCAGATAAACGACCGCTGCGCCGAGCGCACCAGCGCCGACGACCGTCCAGGGACCCATGATCCAACCCATGTCGGTGGAGAAGAGGACGCGATCGCCGGCGCGGACATCCGACTGGTAGGCCGCTTCACGGGCGATCGAGAGCAGGAAGCCACCCTGCACGTGGAGCGCACCCTTCGGCCTGCCGGTGGTGCCCGAGGTGTAGGCAAGCAGGTAGGGATGCTCCGCATCGGTCTCAAGGGCAGTCAGGGCGCCCTCTCCGAGGTCGACGCTCCAACTGCCGTCCTCCCGCCGCCACTCGACCACGTGCTCGACCGACGGCGACTCGCGTAGCGCCTCCTCCACGGTCTCGCGCATCGGCACGCGCCTGCCGCGCCGGAACGACCAGTCCGCGGTGACGACGACCCTCGCACCGGAATCCTGCAGGCGCTGCACCACTGCGGGTGCGGCGAAGCCCGAGAAGATCGGCACCTGAACTGCGCCGAGGTGGGCGCAGGCGTGGGACACGATCGCCGCCTCGGGCGACATGGGCATGTAGATCGCGACCCGATCGCCGGCAGCGACTCCCAGCCGCACAAGCGCCTCTGCGAGCCGCGCGACATCCCGCGACAGCTCGGCGAACGTCCATTCCCGCCGTCCGCCGTCCTCGCCGGCGAACACGGCTGCGACGGCGTCGGGGGTGCGCTTCGCCCAGTGGTGAACGCAGACATCCGCCACGTTCAGGCGCGCGCCCTCGAACCACGTCGTCCATTCGATGCCCCGGGACTCGTCCCGAACCCGCTGCCACGGACGGCTGAGCTCGATGCCGAGGTCGTCGACGACCGCGCGCCAGAACCGATCCGGCTCCTCGACCGAGACGCGATGCAGGTCCGCGTAATCGACACAGGCGAGCGTCCGCGCGAGACGCACGACGTTGGCATCTCGGAGCTGCTCCGGAGAGGGCTGCCACGCCCAGCCGACTGCGGAGCCCGAGCGTGCTGAGCGGGCGTCCACTAGCCGGTCGACAGGAGGAGTGAGCGCATAGCTCCCGCGATCTTCTCAGAGTTTCAGAGGTATGGCGTCCGCGGAGGACGCGGGCGCCGGGGCGATCGACCGGACGTGGAGGCTCTGGACCATGAATCGTCCCCGGCTGCGGCTCCGGGGACGATCGGTAAGGCGTGCAGCCACATCCGGGCGACACCCGCGGGCGTGACTCTGCGGCCCAGTCAAACCTGCGGTTTGCGGCGGTCACCTTGTCTGCGGCGCGCCCTTGCACGTTGTGGCCAGACGATGGCCCGTGCAATTGAGTTCCACTGTAGGAGCCATGTCTCGGAAAGTCAAGTAGATCGGTCAAGTATTTTCTTGTACGATCGCTTCACCCCGCTGACCAGGCCGATCGGGGCCGTCAAGATCCCTGCAAAGGGGTATGCGCGTCGCCCCACCCCGGACTTGACTCAGTCGACTGCATGAACGAGCTCACCTCCCACCCACCCGCCGCCGCTCCGTCAGCTCCTCGGATCGGGGCCGGACGACCAGGTGGGCGGCTGGGTGAGCGCCTGCGCCTGCTGCGGGTGGCGGCAGGTCTGACCCAGACCGACCTTGCGGGGGAACGGTTCTCGAAGGAGTACGTGAGCCAGATCGAGCGCGGGAAGACCCGGCCGACACCCGAGACGGTGGCGTGGCTCGCGGCCCGGTTGAACGTCGATCCGGCCTTCCTCGCCAGCGGCGTCTCCACCGACGAGCGCGGGCGCGTCGAGACGTTGCTTGCGCGGGCGGAGGCATTGACGGAGGCACACCGCTTCGTCGAGGCGATCGTCGCCTACGAGGAGGCCGCCCCGGCCGTGGAGGCGACGAACTCGGCTGAGCTCGAGGTCCGCCGCCGCGCAGGCGATGCCTGGGCGCGCATGCAGGACGGTGACCCCCGGGCGGCCATCGAGCTCCTGCACGGCGCCCGAGCGCTGGCCGAGGGGCTGATCTTCTCCGATCTCGACCGGGCCGACATCGTCTTCCGGCTCGGTGTGTGCCGCTACAAGCTCTCGAGCATCTCGACCGCGATCGCCCTCTTCGACGAGGCGCTGACGCTTGCGGAGCGCTCCGAGCTTCCATCCGACCTGCTCCGCGCCGACATCCTCGGCTGGCGCTCCCGTTGCCATCGCCGCCAGCGCGATCTCGAAGCCGCCCGGGAGGACGTCGAACGTGCCCTCGAGCTTGCTCGGTCGCTCGACGACCGACGTGCGACCGCAAACGCTTACTTCCAGGCCTCGCTCGTCGCGGAGCGGATGGGTCACTGGGTGCTCTCGCGCAACTACGCCGAACAGGCCAAGCTCCTCTACCAGGAGCTGGACGACGAACGCAATGTGGGTCGGCTGTTGATGAACATGGGTGGCCTGAACCTGCTGCTCGGCAAGCCCGAGCAGGCGATCGAGCAGCTCAAGCAGTCCTTCGCCTCCGCCGTCGAGGTCGGCACCCAGGCGGACGCCGCGCAGTCGCTCGGTGGTATCGCAACGGTGCATCTCCGCCTGGGCGAGTACGAGGATGCGGTCAAGAACGCGCTGCACGCTCTCGAGTTGCTCGACGGGCGCGAGGACTACCTGGACGAGATCGGCCAGTCACGGCTGACCCTCGGGCGAGCTCTGCTCGAGCTCGGCCGCCTCAGTGAGGCGGAGGAGGCCTTCCGGGGCGCCGACGATGCGTTCGAGCGACTCTCGTCGATCAGCCACCGGGCCGGCGCATGGATCGCACTGGGAGATCTGGCGGCCCGCCGCGGGGACGACACCGAGGCCGCCCGCTGGTACCGGAACGCCGCTGAGGCGCTCCAGGATGTCCGCTTCTGATTCCGGAAAGGAGGGTGCGAGAATGAAGACGCGGCTGCTCTCTCTGCTGCTCTCTGCTCTAACGTTGTTCGCCGTGTACGGCGGCGCGCTGAGCTACATCGACACCTGGGCAGACGGCCACTAGGCCCCTCCCAGTCGGCGAGAACGCGACGGCTAGACTCGCGGCGTGCGTGCGGCAGCCGCTCTAGGTCTAGCCGTCGGCGTTCTCGTGGCCGGTTGTGGCAGCGGGTCGAAGGCGGACTCGGAGGCGACGCCGCCGGCGGGCTCGCTCGAGTCTCTCTGGCGCACACCGGGTGAGGACGTCGCGATCGTGCCGGGCGCGGTGGACTTCGCGACGGGAAGGGTGCGGCTCCCGTTCCTCATCGTCGACGGCCGCGGGCGCGTCGTCTCTCGGCCGCGGGCGCGGATCTGGCTCGCAAGCGGGCTCAAGCAGAAGCCGTTCTACGAGACGACGGCGCGCTTCGAGCACATAGCCGCAGAGGGCGGGCACGCGGCCGGCGCGCATGGGTCGCACGCGTCGGGGATCTTCGTCACGCACCTGAACTTGCCACGGCCGGGAACGTACTGGCTCCTGGCCGAGCCCGAGGGAGGGCGCAAGATCCAAGCGGTCGGAACGCTCGTCGTGAACGAGCGCTCCCATGCTCCAGCTGTCGGCGAGAAGGCACCCCCGTCCCGGACCCCGACGATCGCGAGCACGGGCGGTGATCTTGCGCAGCTGACGACCCAGGAGCCGCCTGATCGCGCGCTCCTGCGGCACTCGATCGCCGCCTCGCTGGCGTCCCGTGTGCCGTTCGTGGTCACCTTCGCAACGCCTCGCTACTGCACCTCGCGAGCATGTGGGCCGATCGTGGACGTTCTCGGAGCCCTCCGCCGCCGGTATGCGCGTCGCCCACTGCGTTTCATCCACGTCGAGATCTACAAGGACAACGATCCGTCGCTGGGCTTCAACAAATGGGTGCGGGAATGGCGCCTGCCGTCTGAGCCCTTCACCTTCCTCGTCGGTGCGGACGGGAGCATCAAGGAGCGATTCGAGGGGCCGGCTTCCGCTCGAGAGCTCACGGCCGCGATCGAGCAGCACCTTCTCACGGCGCCAGGCTAGGATCATTACTTCACGAAGTGAAGCGAGGAGGACCCATGGCTGAGAACGGCTACGAGAAGCAGGTGCTCGTCACCACCGACTGGCTCGCCGGTCACGGCTCCGACGACAACATCGTCGTGGCCGAAGTCGACGAGAACCCGGATCTGTACGAAGACGGGCACATCCCCGGAGCGGTCAAGCTCCACTGGCGCGACGACCTGCAGGACCCGGTCGAGCGCGACATCGTCGACCGCGAATCCTTCGAGCAGCTGATGGCGGGGCGCGGAATCGGCAACGACACCACCGTCGTCCTCTACGGGGACAAGAACAACTGGTTCGCCGCCTACGCCTACTGGTACCTCAAGATCTACGGGCACGACAACGTCCGGATCCTCGACGGCGGCCGGCAGAAGTGGATCGACGAGCAGCGTGAGCTGACGACCGACGTGCCCTCTCCGGAGCGCGCCTCCTACACCGCGCGGGATGCTGACGAATCGATCCGCGTTCGGCGCAACGACGTGCTTGCCGGTCTCGGACGGGACGGCCGCGCCCTCGTCGACGTCCGCAGTCCGCAGGAGTACTCAGGCGAGCTGCTGGCGCCACCGGGCTACGAGCAGGAGGGCGCCTCCCGCGGGGGCCATATTCCGACGGCTCAGTCGATTCCGTGGGCCCAGGCGGTGCGCGACGACGGTACCTTCAAGCCTGCTTCGGAGCTCCGCGAGCTCTATGGCGCCAAGGGCGTGACGCCGGAGAAGGAGGTGCTCGCGTATTGCCGTATCGGCGAGCGCAGCGCGCACACCTGGTTCGTCCTCCGAGAGCTCCTCGGCTACGGCGACGTGAAGAACTACGACGGCTCGTGGACGGAGTGGGGCAACCTCGTCGACGTGCCCATCGAACGCTGACGTCCCTTGCAGGCCGGCCGGCCGCATCGCGGGAAGCGGCCGCCGGCCGCCGGCGATGCTCGCCCCGCTCGCTCAGCTCGGAGCGTCAGCGACGTAGTTGGAGCCTCTAACACAATGAAGCTCTGAGTCGGCAGCGCACGCTGGGCGGTGCGATGCGGCGTCCTCGGTCGCGTCCAGATGTCTCATCTGGACGCTCCCTGCGTCCTTGCCTCGCACCACCCATCGCACCCCGCCGACGAGGCCTCATTGTGTTAGAAGCTCTTAGCCGACTCCGTGGCCGCCGACGCGCTGGATTACGACCTGGGGGATCCGCGCGCGGGAGCTGAGGCGGAGGCACATTCGGACGACTTCGCCGCAGTCCTCGGGCTGGATCATCTCGCTGCCTGCGAGACCTGAGTACTCGGCCATCGGCGTGTCGACGAAGCCGGGGCAGATCGCGATCGCGCGGACGCCGTCGGCGTCGAGGTCTTCGTTCAGCGAGTGCGTCAGCGAGATCACCGCCGCTTTCGTTGCGGCGTAGATCGGCAGGATCGGCACGGGCCCCGTTCCCGCGATCGACGCGAGGTTGACGATCCAGCCCTTCGACGCGCGGAGATGCGGGATAGCTGCCTGGGTGACGAGCGCAAGGCCGCGGAGGTTGATCGCGAGCTGCCGGTCGACGTGCTTCACCTGAGCGTCCTCGAGTCTCGCGGCGATTCCGACGCCTGCGGAGTTGACGAGGACGTCGAGGCCTCCGTGGCGGTCGATGTGCTCCGCTACGACCCGCTCGCAGTCCTCTGCATTGGCCACGTCGGCCGCCACGGCAGCGGCACCGAGCTCTGCCGCCGCGCGCTCGACCTTCTCGGCCGTGCGAGAGGCGAGCGTGAGCGCGAAGCCCTCCTCCTTGAGCACACGAGCGATCGCGAGGCCGATGCCCGAGGAACCTCCCGTGACGAGCGCCGATCGCACGAGCCGACTATCTCAAAGTTCAGGCTCCTCTTCCTTCGGGAGGAATCCGCACCGGTGCGGCGAACCGAGGTCTGTACCACAATATCCCTCCTCTCACCTGGCAACGGCCGCTTCCCCGAGCGGCCGTTGTGTCGTCTGGCCGTAAGGTTCGCGGGATGGCGATCAGGCTCACCGACCTCGCGAAGAGCGGAGGCTGCGCGGCGAAGTTCTCGGCGGCGCGACTCGAGGAGCTGGTTCGTGGCTTCGTGCCGGTCGAAGAGGAGAACCTCCTCGTCGGTCTCGCTCCTGCGGACGACGCGGCGGTCTACCGGCTCGACGACGAGCGGGCGCTCGTCTTCACGGTCGATTTCTTCCCTCCGCTCGTCGACGATCCGACTCTCTACGGGCGGATCGCTGCGACGAACGCGCTCAACGACGTGTTCGCGATGGGCGGCTCGCCGCTCCTCGCGCTCTCGATCGCCGCGTTTCCCGAGAGCCTGCCCGACGAGATCGTGGCCGCGGTGTTCGCCGGAGCCGACGAGCAGGTGCGTGCGGCGGGAGGCATCCTGGCAGGTGGTCACACGCTGCGCGACGAGGAGCCAAAGTACGGGCTCGCGGTCGTCGGCACCGTCCACCCCAAGGGCTTCTGGTCGAAAGCAGCTGCACGTCCGGGTGACGCGCTCTTCCTCACGAAGCCGCTCGGCACGGGCCTGATTCTCCAAGCCGCCCGGGAAGGGAGACGGGACGAGGCTGGGCTCGCGGAGGCCATCGAGTGGATGACAGTGCTGAACGGCCGCGCCGCGGACGCACTCCGGCCGTTCGCGCCGACCGCGGTCACCGACGTGACGGGGTTCGGCCTCCTCGGCCACGCGCACGAGATGTCCGGGCGGAGCGGCGTCCGCATTGTGCTCGAGTCAGGGTCGTTGCCCGCGATGGCCGGTGCGCTCGAGCTCGCCGCGGCGGGAATCCGGACGGGCGGCGACCCGCGCAACCGCGACTTCGCCGGGCCGAAGCTCGGGATCGGCGAGGCGTCCGACGCGGCGCTCGCGCTGGCGTACGACCCACAGACGGCCGGGGGACTGCTCTTCTCCCTCCCGGCCGACCGCGGGGCGGTGCTCGAGGCGACGTTCGCGGCCGAGGATCTCTTCCTGCGCCGGGTGGGGCGGGTCGAAGCCGGTGCCGGCGTGCATCTACAGTGAACCCGTGGACACCGTGCTCGAACGCGGCCGTCTCCGCGAGCTCTCGCCGCGCCGATACGCGCAGGTGGCCGCTCTTTCGGCGCTGTCGCTCTATCTGATCGTGATCACTGGCGCCGCCGTCCGGCTGACCGGCTCGGGGCTCGCGTGCGAATCTTGGCCGGGTTGTCAGGAGGGGTCGTTCTTTCCGGCCGCGGGGACGCACTCCTCGGTCGAGTTCGGGAACCGCGTGGTGGCGCTCGTCCCGATCCTGCTCAGCCTCGCGGCCTGGGGGGCCGCGCGGCGTACTCCCGGCCTTCCTCGCTGGGGCATCTGGCTCGCCGCGTTCGTCTTCCTCGGAACGATCGCCCAGGCGCCGCTCGGGCTGCTCACGATCCGGCTCGACCTGCATCCGCTGATGGTGATGACGCACTTCCTGCTCGCGCTCGTCGTTCTCGGCGGCGCTGTCGTACTTGCAATCGAGGCCTGGGGTAACGCGAGTGGCCGTTTGCGCTCGCCCGTCGCCCCGACGGTGCGCCGTCTCGGACTCGTCCTCGCAGCGGCCTGTGGCATCCTCGTCGTCACCGGCACGCTGTCAACCGCCTCGGGGCCGCA
This sequence comes from Gaiellaceae bacterium, assembly GCA_037721555.1. Lineage (GTDB taxonomy): Bacteria > Actinomycetota > Thermoleophilia > Gaiellales > Gaiellaceae > Gaiellasilicea. The sequence goes on from JBBJOI010000003.1 coordinate 164,312, forward strand.
TCCCGGCGACAGCGCGGAGATCGAGCGGTTCTGGAACCTGCTCGATGCGATGTGGCTGCACGTGCGCGCAACCGCGGCCTTCGGCCTCTCGTTCCTCGTGCTCCTCGCCTACCTCGTCCGGCAGCGTCAGCGGATCGGTCTCCTGCTCCACGGTGCGCTGGGACTCCTCGGCCTGCTCGTCGTGCAGATGACGATCGGCGAGGTGCAGTGGCGGAACCAGCTTCCCTGGTGGCTCGTCCTGATCCACGTCGGCGTCGCCGGTGCCGTCTGGGCGTGGACGGTCGGCTTCGTCACCGCCCTCTGGCGTCCGCCGGCGCCGCTCGTGCCCAGAACCCCTGAGCCTTGATGCGGAACTCGGGTGCAAGGTGCGTGCGGGGATGGGCCAGACCCAGCTGTTTCGCCGGGTCGGGTGCGGCGCGTAGTGGTGCTACGGGCGGGTCAGGGCCGGTGAAGCCGCGCCGCGTCTGGCACACTAGCCGTGCGTGTGCGAGTTTCGCATCGCGTCTCTAGCTGAGCCAGGCGAGCAGCAGGATTCCCACGGCGCCTACCGCCGCCAGTCCCACGGCGACCGCATTCGCGATCAGGATCGCCAGGAGGGCGCGCGACGGGTGGACGACCCTGTCCTCGCCACTCTGAGGCGCAGGCAGAGGGCGCTCGGGCCCGGGAGCTTCGCCGTTCCAGCCGATTGCGCTCGCAAGCGTGCCCGTGATGAATTGATTCAGGCTCGTGCCTTCGCGCTCGGCTGCCTCGGTCAACGCGCCGTGCAGCGTCCGCGGCATCCGCAGGAGTAGGCGTCCGCTCGGAGCGGCGCTCTCGGCGGCACTCTCAGCCGGTGCGGGCCGGCGGCTCTGGGTGCTCACAGACGGAGTGTACGACCGCCGCTGGAGCCGCACAATCGTCCGCGTGAGATCACGCCGGCGCTGTCAGGCCACGGGTCGGCCGAGCTCGCGGCCGAGCCGCCCGAGCGAGTCGCGCAGGATTCGCGACACGTGCACCTGCGAGATGCCCATCCTGGCGGCAATACCACGCTGGCTGAGCTCGCCGTAGTACCGCATCTCCACGACCTGCCGCTCGCGGCGGGGGAGCGAGCGCAGGCCGCTCGCGACGATGGCGCGGTCCTCACAGTGTGCGAGTCCTCGCTCGGCGGCGTCATCCACTCGTTGGGCCGCAGCGGCTTCGAGCGGAAGTGGGAACCGAGCTGCAGTTGCCTCGTCGCCCGCGTTCCGCGGGACGCGGATCAGGCCGAGGCGGTCGCGCAGGTGGCGCTGGATCTCGCCGGCGATCGTCGGTGCCGCGTATGCGCCCAGGGTGACGCCGCGCAGCGGGTCGAACCGGTCGACCGCCTTGATCAATCCCAGCGCGCCGACCTGGACGAGATCTTCCAAGGGCTCGCCACGGTGCGCGAACCGGCGCGCGACCGCATGGACGAGGGGCAGGTGCTGCTCGATCAGGATGCGCCTCGACTCGTCTCTCCGCGCAACTGACACCGGCTGAACATACGCCGTCGGGAGAACAATGACAAGGTGTTGTTTTACCGATGAGTGGGGTGTGCAAGAAGAATGTCTAAACTAATGTCTCGGTCATTTGCCAAGTGGGTATTTCTTGACTAGATGCACCGCCTGGATCTCTCGTGCCGTCGCGCCGGCGGCCTCGCTGCCGCCTTTGCCTGTCTCTTGCTCGCGCCGGCCGCGCGGGCCGACGGCGGAGTCACGGTCACGGGCGATCCGGTCGATCTCGCTGCGTCGCTCGCAGCTGCAGCCATGGCAGGTTTGCCGGCTGCAGGTCTGCCGACTGCAGCGTTGCCGGCTGCAGCGTCGCCGGCACTCGATCCGGGCGTGGCTCCACTCCCCGCGCTGCCACCGCCGATCCCCTCGCCGCCGGATCCGTCGACGATCGAGCCGTCGACAATCGAGGTGATCCCGCCTCAGGCTCCGGCTGCGCCTGCAATCAGCTTGCTTCCAGACCCGGAGGCTGACTCAAGCGCTGAGCCGACGACTGGCCTTGCGACCGAGGCGGGGGAGGCGGCGGCCGGCGTCGCAACGGAGCCGCATCCGATCACGCCACCACAGCCACAGCCTCAGTTCTCCCAGCCCGCCGCCGGCGCCTCGAGCGCGGACGGCGCGGTCGCGGACGCCTCGCTTGCGTCCGCCGGGGGGGCGCCGGTCCCAGAGCCGCAGCTGGCGCCGGCGCCTCCCCATACTCAGCCGGCCCAGCAGCAGCCGGCCCAGCAGCAGCCGCCGCAGTATCAGCCGGCGCCGCCGCAGTATCAGCCGCCCGGAACCGCAGAGGCTCAAACGGCGCCCGCGGCACCGGCAGGCGCCCAGTCGAACTGGGGCTGGAGCTGGAGCTGCGGCGGGTCGCAGCCGATCGCAGTGCCGGCCGCCCTGCCGCAGTCACTTTCGAGCGACTCTTTGCCTAAGAACTGGAACTGGAACTGGGATTGGAATTGTGGAATGGGAAAGACGGATACTGACAAAAACCCAGGTGAAGTGGAGCCGCAGTATCACGGTGTTTCCACGCAGTATCATCCGATTAATGTAAGCATCTCGATTCGCATCGCCAGCCCGGGCGAGAATGGGCCTGTCACCCAGACGAACATCATCCTCTCTGTGGCTCTACCGCCGCTGGCGGCGGCCGCTACGACGATCGATGCAGCCCTCGACCTCGCTCAGGCGCCGCTCCTCTCTACTCTCGATCCGAACCTCGGGCTTACCCAGGCCGAGAGCTCCGAGCCGCATCCGACTCCCGTGCCGGCCGCGACCGCAGCCGCCGCGTCGCCGGGCGAGCGCGCCCGGGCGGGCCTTGCTCAGAGTGCGAGGAGTGTGGCGGAGCGACCGACAACGACGCCTTCCACCGCGGTGGCCGCACCTGCACCGTTGACCGCATCAGCGATCGCCGCCCCGCCGGACGTGACTCCCTGGGCGACCACGCCCGTCGTGCCGAGGCGACTTCGGCCCGCCGCGACGGACGGTCATCGTGGTCCCCAGCTGCGGCGGCCCACCCGGCGTCCGCTGCCGCCGCCGCGGGCGCCGGTCTTCACCGCCGGATCCTTTGGAGCAGCGCCGCTCGGCGGCTCCGACGGCGGCTTCCGACTCGCCCTCCTGCTCGTCCCGTTCGCCCTCGCGCTCGTCGACAGCGTCCGGCGTACGGTTCGGGACACCGCGCCGCCGGTGACGAGCGCGCACGGTTCGCGGCGCGAGCGCCCCGGCTGACCTCGCCCTCCCTCCTGATCTCGCGGGGCACGCGGTGTCCCGCCCCTACATGCACGGAAGGAGAAGGATCGATGAGACGCACACTCGCGGTACTCACCGCAGTCGTGCTCGGGCTCCTCGGGAGCGCCGGGCAGGCGTCGGCGAACGATGGCGGAGGCTCCGCCGAGCAAGCGGCCGCACAAGCTGCCGCCAGCGCCCAGTCGGCACTGGCGCTGGCAGGTGCGCTGCAGGCAGGCCCGGCGAACGCGAACACCGCCGCCAAGGTGCTGAGCCCCGGCGACGCCGGCTCCGTCACCCAGTCGAACACCGTCATCGCCGGTTCTGTCGCCGCGAACGGAAATTCGACGAACCAGACGACGAGCCAAACGCAGTCCGGTGGGTCGGGCACACAGACAACCGGACAGATCGCCGCAAACGAGCAGTCGGCCGTGAGCACGGCCGACGCGGAGCAGCTCGGCGCGACGAACCAGAACATCGACGTCCGGGTGCTCAGCCCTGGCGACAGCGGCTCCGTCTCGCAGAGCAACACTGTTCTCGCCGGCTCGCTCGCGGGCAACGGGAACCAGACGGAGCAGGGGACGTCGCAGTCCCAGGCGGGTGGGCCGGCCTGGGCCAACTCAGGCTCGAGCAACTCAGGCTCGAACCACGGGCAGACCTCCGGCCAGGCGGCTGCGAACAAGCAGGCCGCCGGCTCGGACGCCGCCGCCACGCAATACGGTGCGAAGAACACGAACATCACCGTTCGGGTTCTTAGCCCCGGCAACGACGGATCCGTCAGCCAGTCGAACACCGTAGCCGGAATCGCTGCGGCGCTCAACGGCAACACGACGGGTCAGTCGACCTCGCAGAGCCAGGCCGGATCTCCGACCGGAAGCGGCACCCAGACCGCTCTTCAGGGTGCGACGAGCCACCAGGGGGCGACGAGCTCGGCCGACGCCAAGCAGCACGGGGCAAAGAACGAGAACATCGCGGTCCGCGTGCTCAGCCCTGGTAACGGCGGCGACGTGCAGCAGTCGAACGCCGTTCTCGCCGGCTCGCTGGCGCTGAACACGAACGGCACCTCGCAGTCGGCCGCCCAGGAACAGGGTGGCCGCTACGGCGGCTCGCCGCAGCAGGTGTCGGGTCAGGCGGCCACGTCGGATCAGGCCGCCGCGTCCGACGCGACCGCCGCGCAAGGCGGCGCGTCGAACGGGAACCTGCCGATCCGCATCCTGAGCGAAGGTGACGACGGCGCCGTCAGTCAGGCGAACACCGTGGCCGGCCTCTCCGCCGCGCTCAATGGGAACGGGACGACCCAGTCGGCGACCCAGAGGCAAGGCGCTGCTGCGCCGCCCGTTCGGGTCGTCGCCGCGCCATCCAGCGACGTCCACGAGGCGTACAAGACCGTTCCGCAAAAGGACGCGGGAACGGGCGTGCAGGTGTCGGGGCAGCTCGCAGGCAACCAGCAGTACGCGAGCTCGAGCTCGGAGGCCACGCAGGCGTACCCCTCGAACACGAATGCACCGATCCGGATCGGCAGTCCGGGTGGGAGTGGTGCGACAAGCCAGTCGAACACCGTTCTCTCGGCTGCGCTCGCGCTCAACCTGAACAAGACGTCGCAGGACACGAGGCAGAGCCAGTCGAGCCCCGGTGGCACGCAGGTGCAGGCAGCAGGGCAGGCGGCCGACAACAAGCAGGACGCGGTCGCATGCGCGAAAGCCGCACAGAGGGCTGCGGAGAACACGAACACACCGGTTCGTGTCTTCAGCCACGGTGACGATGGCTCGACGAGCCAGTCGAACACCTCGGCTGCGATCGCTGCCGCGCTGAACGGCAACGCCACCGGTCAGGCGTTGGGGCAGTTCCAGGCAGGCGGTGCCGGGTCGACGCAGGTTCAGGGTGCCGGCCAGGCAGCCCCGAATCGGCAGTCGGCAGCCGGTTCGGCCGAAGCGGATCAGCACGGTGCTCGAAACGGAAGCTCGCCGACCTGGGTGGGCCACCGGCCGCAGAAGCCGTGTGAACCGAAGCAGGGGTGCGAGCCGAAGCGGCCGGTCGAGCCGGCTCCGTGCGAGCCCACGCCGGCCTACGACCGATGTGGCCCGAAGCGGATCATCGAGCCCGCTCCGTGCAAGCCGACCGGCGACCGCTGCCACCAAAACCGGCCCGTCGAACCCCGTCCGTGCGCTCCCCGCGCGCCCGAGCTCGAAGGGTGCGAGCCGTGCGAGCGGCACGAGCACAAGTGTCCGTCGAGGAGGTGGGCATCGAGGTAGACCGGGTGTGTCCCCGCAGGCAGGCTCGGCCTGCCTGCGGGGCCTTCGGTCCGACCCCGTTGACACAACGGGAGCCGCGTACTACGGTCGAGCGAGGGACGAGCGAATACCAGGGGGCGCCATGCCCGGCGTGAGCGGATCGTCACTGCGGCGATGGAGAGCTCGGCGATGGAGAGCTCTGCGGCGATTGGGAGCCATGCGGCGATGACCGCCCTGAGGCTACGGCGCGCCTTCTTGGGGACCGTTCTCGGTGTGTGCCTCGTCCCGTTCTGCTCCTCGGTCGCCGGCGCTGCGGCGCCCGCGCCCGATCCTGCTCCTGCCGCAACTCCCGATCCGTATCCAGGTACCGCCCCACCGGTAAGGGTGCCCGGAGTGACGACGGCGCCCCGCCAGGCGCAGGCGCCGAGGCTCTCAGGGGGAGCGACGGCGCCGACGCAGCCGCCGGCCGTTTCCCAACCTCGCCCGGCCACCTCGCGTCCGGCCACCACGCATCCGGCCGCCGCTCGCCCCCTCACGACGCATCCGGTCACCACGCATCCTGCAACCACGCGTTCAGCAACGCCTCCGGCCGCTCGTCGCAGACCCGCGCGCCGTCGCACAGACGGGAGCGTCGTGGCGAGCCCGACGGCAAGGCTGTCACCGAAGCCGCACACGCGCAGGCGCGAGGCGCTCGCGCGCGATTCGACCCCGCTGCCCCCTGGCTTCACGCAGGTGGTTGCAGAGGAACTCGACCGCGGACGCCTCGCTCTCGCAGGCGGTGCGCTCGCGCTGGTCGCACTCGGCGGGACGGTCGTTCTCGTCGCGGCTCGCCGGACGCTGTACCGGAGGGAGTCGGGGGGGGCGCAGGCGTGACCACACTGGCACGACTCACGCTGCTGCTCGCCGTTGCCCTCCCGCTAGCGGTCGCTCCCGAGGCGGGGTCTGTGCCGGGTGCACCCACGCCGCATTGCTCCCCTAGCCCCGATAGCTGCTCCGGCTGGTTCACCGGCAACGTAACCGTCTCCTGGGCCTACGACGCCGCGGGTGCGACGCAGACGACGGGTTGCAACGTGAGGACGATCACGACCGACGGAACCTTCACGCAGTCGTGCGAGGTCGCCTATGGCGACTCGAGCTTCGCTCGCTCGGTCACGATCAGGCGCGACGCGACACCGCCCCAGGTCACGGGGGCGTTATTCGAGCGTGCTCCTGATTCGGCCGGCTGGTACAACCACGCCGTCGCACTCGTGCTGTCGGGCTCGGACACCACGTCGGGCCTTGCTTCCTGCGACCGGCCGACCTACGGCGGCCCTGATGGCTCGTCCGTGGGCGTCGCAGGTGTCTGCCGGGACCTGGCTGGCAACACGAGTGCATCCGCGTCTGCGGCGCTGCGCTACGACGCGTCCGCCCCAGCGGTGACTGCTGCGACGGATCGGGCTCCCGATCGGGACGGCTGGTACCGGCGGCCGCTGACCGTGAGGTTCTCGGGCGCCGACGCAGTCTCGGGGGTCGACTCGTGCGCCGCTCCCGTCCGGTACGCCGGACCGGACCGGCCCGACATCGCACTGGCCGGAACCTGCCGTGACGCCGCCGGCAACGTGAGCACGCCCGTCACGGTCACCATCAGGTACGACGCGACCCCGCCGAGGCTGCGCGGTCTGACCGCTCGCGTGATCCGCGGTGTCGCCCGGGTCGGCTGGCAGAAGCCGAGTGACGCGGTCGGCGTCCGGATCGAGCGGATCCCAGGTGTCAACGGCGCAGAGCGAACGCATGTGTACAGCGGCACGGGCGAGCGGTTTCTCGACCGCACCGTTCGCCAGGGCGTTCGCTACCGATACGAGGTCAGCGTGAGCGATGCCGCGGGAAACGTGTCCGAGGCCGCGGTTGCAGCGGGCGCGCAGGCGGCCCTGTACGCGCCGGCCCCGCGCGCTGTCGTTCGCGCTCCCGTCTCGCTCCGGTGGCTGGCCGTACGGAAGGCGCGCTACTACAACGTTCAGCTGCACCGCAACGGCATCAAGATCCTCAGCGCCTGGCCCCGCGGGGCGCGCCTCCGCGTGGTAGGTAGCTGGCGCTATCTCGGCAGGCGGCAGTCGCTCTTGCCGGGCACCTACAGCTGGTACGTGTGGCCTGGCCTCGGGGCCCCAGAGCTACGGCGCTACGGCAGGTTGCTCGGCACGAGCCGCTTCCGGGTGAAGCGCCAGGCCCCATCACGCTAGAGCTTCAGAGCCTCTAACACGACGCGACCGAGGACGCCGCGTCGTGCCGCCCAGGGTGCCCTGCCGCCTCAGAGCTTCATCGTGTTAGAGGCTCTAAGCTACAGGGGTGGCAAGCCAAGAGCTGCGCATGCTCCGCCGCCCGGAGCTCGAGCGTCCAGTGCTCGTCGCCGCCTTCCGTGGGTGGAACGACGGCGGGCAGGGCGCGACGCTCGCAGCCGGGTATCTCGTGCGGCTATGGGAGGCCGAGAAGTTCGCCGAGATCGACCCCGAGGGGTTCGTCGACTTCCAGGCGAACCGGCCGCACGTCTCGCTCGACGAGAGCCTGTCGCGGCGGATCGAGTGGCCGGAGAACGTGTTGTACTCCGTTCGCGCGCCGGGCACGCAACGGGACGTCGTGCTCCTGCTCGGCGTCGAGCCGAACCTTCGCTGGCGCACGTTCTGCGGGCTCGTGATCGACGTCGCCCGCGACCTCGGCGTCGAGCTCGTGGTCACGCTCGGATCGCTGCTCGCCGACGTGCCGCACACACGCGCCGCCCCCGTCACGGGCGCGGCGAGCGATCCGAAGCTCGTCGCCGACCTCGGGCTGCAGCACTCGCGCTACGAAGGTCCAACGGGAATCGTCGGAGTGCTACAGGACGCCTGCCGCAATGCCGGTCTGCCGGCGGCGAGCCTCTGGGCGGCGGTGCCGCACTACGTCTCGCTCGCACCGAGCCCCCGCGCTGCACGCTCGCTCTGCGACCGGCTCGGCGGCCTGCTGGAGATCCCGATCGACACGACAGAGTTGGCTGAGGCCGAGGAGACCTACGCCAGCCAGGTGACCGAGGCGGTCTCGAAGGATCCCGAGACCGCGGCATACGTCGAGGAGCTCGAGCAGCGGACGGACGAGCTCGATCTCGAGGAGCACGAAGATCTCCCGTCGGGCGACTCGCTCGCCGCGGAGCTGACCCGGTTCCTGCGCGAGCGCGACGCCGAGAACGGCGACGACGACGCGCCGCGCGAGCGCTAGTTCTCTCCAACTCGTTTCACACCGGGGGCTTGAGCCCCGGCGAAGCCTGAAACGAGTTCCTACCCGAAGGTGAAGGCGTACGCCGCGAGGCCTTCGCTCACGCGTAGCTCGAGCAGGTGCTCGGCGCCCTTCTTCCGGTCGACGAGCGTGTAGAGCCGGTCGCCGCGGACCTGGACACGGCGCTCTCGCTTTCCGTCGACGAGCACGTCGACGGACCCCGAGCCGGAGAGCACGAGAAAGACGTCGTGGGCGCGGTAGAGGAGCCGCAGCCGCGCGTCGCGGCCGGCGATCGACCGCTCGTCCTCCACCTTCCAGCGGCCGCCGAACGCGAACTCGCTCGCGTAGAGGCTCAGCGGCAGCCGATACTCCCGCTCGACGTTCGGCACGACCTTCTCGCCGCCGTAGCGCGCGAGCCGCTCGTGCCCCAGATAGGTCTCCGGCGTGATCAGGAGCCCGTCGAACTCCGGCTCGGCGACGTCGGCCGCGGGTGGGAGCTCCGTCCCGAGGAGGTCGCGGATCGCATCCTCGGTCTCTCCGTACTCGCCTTCGCCGAAGTGGTAGTAGCGCACGTGGCCTTCGCGATCGATCAGATACTTCGCGGGCCAGTACTGGTTGTGCCAGGCGCCCCAGGTCGCGAAGTCGTTATCCAGAGCGATGGGGTAGTCGAGGCCGAGCTTCGCGGTGTTCTCGCGTACGTTCGACTCGACCCGCTCGAACGCGAACTCGGGCGCGTGCACGCCGACAATGGTGAGGCCACGCTCGCGATAGCGCTCGTCCCACTCCTTGATGTACGGGAGCGTTCGCAGGCAGTTGATGCAGGAGTACGTCCAGAAGTCGATCAGAACGACCCGGCCGCGCAGTCCCTCGAGCGTCAGCGGATCAGAGTTGAGCCAGCTCGTGACGCCCCTGAACTCCGGCGCCGGACCGTAGTCCCTGAGCGTCTCGCTGGCCGCTACCACCTCAACAGGAGTCGGCTCGCGCGCGCCTGTCAGCTCTTCGAGCTCGCGCTGCGCGGAGCTCGAGCGCTCGAAACGCTCCTGCAGCGACTTGGTGTAGCCGGGCACCGCGGTTTGCAGGTCCTGGTCGACACCGAAAGCGATCGCGAGCGCCGCGGCGCCGACGAGCACTCCCGCTGCGCGTCGGACGTTTTCGGCCCGCGCCTTCAGCAGCCGCGAGGCGCGCTGGCCGAGCAGCGCGATCGCGAGCATCGGCACCGCTGCGCCGGCTGCGTAGGCGAGCGTCAGCAGGACGCCGTCGAACCCGACCTCCCGATTTGCCGCGACCACCGTCACCGCCGCGAGCACTGGACCTGCACACGGAACGAAGACGAGACCGAGACTCGCGCCGAGCAGGAAGCCTCCACCGAGGTCGCCGGAGCGCCTCCTCGTCAGGAACTGGAGCGGCCGTGCGAGTAGCTCCCCCACGCGGGGCCAGAGGAGCGAGACGGCGACGAGCAGAAGCAGTGCGATCGCGAGATTCCGGAGTGCGTCCTCGGGCAATCCGACGAGGTCGAGGAGCCACGCGGCGAAAAGCGTGAAGACCGTGAAGCTGACGACGATCCCCGCGACGATCGCGAGCGGCCTGCGGCCCGTTGCGCCGCCGGCGAGGACGATCGGCAGCACGGGGAGGACACACGGCGACAGCGCCGTGACGATGCCGGCGACGAAGCCGATCCCGAGCAGCAGGAGCACGCCTGAAACGGTAGCGAGGGCGGAATTACGCGGGGGTTACGTCTTGGGGCGTCGCCGGGGCGGCCGGGGGGCCCCCCGGAGCACCGGGGGTCCGCCCGCC
>JBBJOI010000055.1:0-15162 GCA_037721555.1 Gaiellaceae bacterium
AGCTCCCCGGGTTGGACTCGAACCAACAACCCTTCGATTAACAGTCGAATGCTCTGCCAATTGAGCTACCGGGGAACGGCGAAGGAGTCTAGCCGCCCCCCGAGCTGACGGCGCGCCGGAGCGCGCTGCCAACTCGGGGGCGGCCTGTTTCTACGGGGCGCTGCTTTGCGCTGCTGCCTTTGCGACCTTGACCGTGATCACGCCGGGCTGCACCTTGATGCTCTTCTTGGCGCTCGTCTTGACGTAGACGATCACGCGGACCTGGATCGAACCGGTCTGCGCCAGCCGCTTCATGCCCTGCGCGGAGAGCAAGATCGGCACGAACGCCTTCTTGCCCTTCTTGACCGAGAACGCCTTCTTGCCGAGCTTGAGCGTTGGCTTCGCTGCCGTCTCGAGCTCGATGCTGCCAGAGCAGACGATCGGCGAGTTCTTCATGCACGTGACGAGCATCCGGGCCCGGCCGCTGCGGAGCGTGACGATGCGCGGGCCGAGGATGATCCGCGGCAGGAGCACCTTGCTCGCGGTCTTCCCCGCGGGCGGCTTCGGGTTGAGGGGTGGGAGCGGCCGGTTGTTGTTATTGAGCCCGCCGGTACCAAGGCTGCCCCCGCCGGTCGGGTTCGCCACGGTGGAGAGGTCGCTCGCCTCGATCGTCGCGTTCCCGCTCCGCTTCAAGATCACCGCGTTGACGGGGTCGCCGAGGCTGACACCGAAGGACTCTGCCGTCTCCTCGACCGTGTCGTCGAGCACAGTCACGGCGATCGTCTTCGTCTTCTCGCCCGGTGCGAAGGTGAGGGTGCCGCGGCGCGGCGCGTAGTCGGAGCCCTCCTTGGCGGTGCCGTCGCTCGTGCTGAACGTCACCGTCACGGGCCTCAGGGTGGTGCCCGCCAGCGTGACCGTGAACGTCGCGCCTTCCCCCTCACGCGCCGTCACGTCGTTGATCGAGAGCGTGGGCGGCGCGTTCCTGTCGACGATGACTCCCTGGCCTTGTCCATCTGCGAGTGGTGCGCCGACAGGCGCGCTGAGATTGAGTAGAACAGTCTCGTTCTCCTCGTTGACGTCGTCGCCGAGGACCGTCACGGAAACCACCTTCTCCGTCTCCCCAGGGGCGAAGGAGAGCGTCCCGCTTGCGGCGTTGTAATCGCTGTCGACGGTCGCCGTTCCACTCGCTGTCGCATACGCGACAGTTACGGTGCGGGCGCTCGCGGGTGCGAGCGTGACCTTGAACGTCATCGTGCTCGAGGCGCCGGCGCTGCCCTCGTTCGCCTCGGTGTCGCCGATGGCGAGCTTCGAGTTGTTGTCATTGTCCTTGATCGTTCCCACCGCCTGCGCCGTCGCGATTGCCGCCGGAGGAGCAGGAGAGGCGTCGGTGAGGCGCACGAGGACCGTCTCGTCCGGCTCGTCCAGGGTGTCGCCCTTGACTTTGACGGAGAAGGTTCTCTCCACCACCCCAGGAGCAAACGTGATTCGCTCCGTCTTCACATCGTAGTCGCCCGGCGCAACAGCCGTCCCGTTCTCGGTCGTTGCCGTCACCAACACCGGTACGGCGCTCGACGCGTCCAGCCTCACCTTGAAGTCGAGGTTGACATCCCCGCTGCCCTTGACAACCCCGTCGGTGCCCTCGGTGACCTCGGCAGGAAAGACGGAGACCCTGCGGGTCGGGACGACGTCGTCATCGACGATCGTTGCCTTGCCCTGCGTGTCCGAACCCAGCGTGGCATTGGTTGCGCTGAGCAGGTTGACGAAGAAGTCCTCGGAGCGTGGATCACCGCTTCCCTCGGGGTCGGTGTCCCCCTTGACGTCGATCGCGATTGTGCCGCTTCTCTGCCCCGCGGCGATCGTGATCGCCTGGTTGTCCGCCGGAACGTAGTCGGCCGGCTGCTTCGCCGAGCCGTCCACAGTGGAGTAGCGGATCGTCACCGGCTGCGAGCTCGCCGCCGATAGCGTGACGACGAAGTTCGCCTTAACGACGCCCGAGTTTCCTTCGTTGACGATGGGATCAGTGATGCCCGAGGTCGACGGCGCAGTGTCGTCGTCCGTGATCGTGGCGCGGCCCTGCGGGTCGCTGCCGATCGAGGCGTTGTCTGCACCGACGAGGTTGACGAAGAAGTGCTCGGTTCCTTCAACGAGGGTGTCCTGCTTCACGTCGATCCCGATCGTGCCGCTCGTCTGGCCGGCAGCTATCTGGATCGACCCGTTGAGCACCTCGGCGAAGTCCTCCGGAGCGGTGGCGGTTCCCTCGGCCGTCGAGTACCTGACCGTCACGGCCTTCCCGCTCGCGGCGGAGAGCTGGACGGTGAAGTTCGCTTTCACGCCTTCCGAGACCGTCACGTCACTGATCGAAGCGACGGTCGGCGCCGGGTCGTCGTCGATGATCTTCCCGATCGCCTCGCCGTCTCCGATGGTCGCCTTGGCCGGGTTCGAGAGCGTGACCTTGAACGTCTCGTCATCCTCGTCAAGCGCGTCTTGTGCAATCGCGACGATGAAGGTCTTGTTCCCTCCCGCGGGGATGCCGGTGAGACGCTCAGACTTCTCGGCGTAGTCGCTGCCCGGGCTCGCCGTGCCGGAAGACGTCTTGACATCGACATCTGCGGCGTCCTTCCCAGCGGTGAGCGAGACGGTGAAGGTCGCCGTCCCGGCGCCTTCGTTCACAGTCGCGTCTCCGATCGAGAGTTGCTGCTCGGCAGCTGCTAGATCCTCCACTGCGCCGGCGCTTCCGGTAAGCACGGCCAAGCACACCAGAAGAATCCCGGACACGCCGAGGCGCCTCACACTTCTACCCTTCATGACTCCCCAACCCCCCAGGCCGATGTTACGTGAGCGGAGGTGTAGCACGAATATCCTTCAGAAGGAAGGATTTTTGGCGAACCTAGCCGCGCCAAACACGGCCTTTGGCCCCGAGCCCACTCAACCGAACGGCATACCACCACAGGCGGATTCACTCCACCTTTACACACAATGTCAAGACCAGGGCTTGCCGTGGGGGGGAAACTGCGGTAAGAAAGAGAGTTGACGTTCCAATTCGGGAAGAGACGTCGGCGGTGTTGGGTTGCGGCAGAGGCTGGCGGCAGAGGGGGAAGGTTTGCAGGACGGGGAGTGCAGTCGTCGCTCGAGCATGGTGCTAGCGACGTTGGTGGCCACCCTCGTTGCCTCTCTGATCGGTTCGCTCGGCCTGGCACAGCCCGCGCGGGCGCAGGACGGCACGGAGCCTGCCGCTCCGGACGCGGTCGCCGAGGCCACCTCCCCATCCCCACCCGCCCCGGCTTCACCGACCACGTCCTCACCTACTCCGACGCAGACGGCTCCTCAGCCCACCGCTGAGCCTGCTCCGAGTCCGTCGCCTGCGGCGGCCCCTCCGGCAAACCCTCCGCCGCCCGCCCCCAGCACGCCTGCTCCTGCCGCGCAGCCGGCTGCCGGAAGCCCAGTCACGATGGAACCCGAGAAGCCGGTCACCATCAGTCCGGTCACGACGGAGCCGAAGGCCGAGCCCCAGCCGAGCGCGAGCACCGACAAGCCGGCCGCAACCACAACCGCGACGGCCAAAGATGGAGAAGCAGCGAAGGCTCAGGAAGGCACGGTCGCCGTGGGCGGTCAGGTTGCGGCCAAGGAGCCGCCGACCGCGACCTGCGCTGCCCCTGCTGCGGCCTCGACCGCTACCTCCGGGGCGGGCGCGGGCGCCACGCAGTCAGCCTGCCCGGTTGCCGAGAAGACCGCTGCCGAGAGCACCTGCGGCAAGAGCTCTTCCGCTGTCGGGGGAGCCACCGCTCAGGGAGCTGCAAGCCCGACCTCACAGCCCGCAGCTCAGGCGCCGACTGCTCCTGCAACGCCCGCGCCGTCGACAATGACGCAGGTCCCGACCTCACAGCCGGCCACATGCACGGCGAAGAGCGAGCCTGCGCCGGCGGCCGCCGCGACCACCACAACCGCCAAATCTGCCGCGCCCGTCGCCGCGGCCGCGCCAGCGACGGCGGCAGCCGCGGCGCCGACACCGGAGGCCGGGCCCACAACGATCGTGCTGCTGACACCCCTCGAGACGCCGGCTGCCGACCCCAAGGTCGACTCTCCCGCAGCCGCGGCAGACATGCAGGCACCACCGATAGCGGTGCTCGCGGGGCCGACGAACGGCGCCCGCGCGACGCGACCCGTCCAGCTCGCGACGGTCTCGACTCCCCGGAAAAGGAGCGGACGGCTGGAGATCGTCTCACGGACGACGGCCCCAAAGGCCGCGGCCCCACGCGCCCCGACTCCACCACCCTCCTCGAGGTCCTTCGCAACGAGGTGTGCGACTCCACACGGCCGAGTGCCCCTCTCCACGGCGTGTAGGACGTCCATCGCCCGGGCCGGCCCAGGGCCGGCGCTGGCGCAAGAGCTGCGGCTCTGGCCGAGCGTGCCCAAGACGGCCGCCGCCATGAACGAGATCGCGCGAGATGTTGCGCGCGAGCGCGATCGTCATCCTGCGCGAGCGCCAAAGGCCGCGCCGAAAGCAGCCACGATCGCGCGTGCCGCTCCTGCCAGAAAGCAGCTGGACGGCGCCGGGGTCTCCAGCGGCTCGACCGGCGGATCGTCGAGCGGCGCTGCGAGCCACCGTATCTTCGCCGTGGCCGCGACTGCCGTGCTGCCCTTTGCATTGCCCCGCGTTCTGCGGGCCGCACCCCACTCGAGCCTCGCCCCGACGGGCGAGCTCGGGCTCTCACTGCCTGAACGCCCCGGGTAGATCGCGACACCGGCAACCGGACTCGTCCGGACCTGCCAGTAGACGATCGTGCCTTGTGGCTACGCAATGGGAGGAACGAAACGACATGAAGCACCAACCTGACAGAGCCGGCCGAACGGCCGTCCTGATGGAACCGCATCCGTTCTGCCACGCAGCGATCGGTTCGCTGCTCAGCCGTGTCGACACCGCGGTCGTCGGTGCAGCGACCACCGCAGGCGCAGCAGATGCACTGCTCGAGGAGCTCGTTCCGAGCATGCTCGTCGCCGAGCTCGACTTGCCCGAGGGACGCAAGGCGGCGCTCCGCGTCATCTCGCGCGGGCGGCAGGCGAATCCCGCGCTCACTGTGATCGTGCTCTCGGGCTCGGACGACGGCGCGCTGATCGAGGAGGCCTTCGTGGCCGGAGCGTCCGCGTACATCCTCAAGACCGCAGACGCCGACGCGGTCGCTACCGCCATGCGGCAGGCTTTCGAGCCGTCGATCTACCTCGCTCGGCCGAGCGAGGCTCGCTCCGCGCCGGCACCCACGCCGGCGCCGGCCGATCGGATCGTCCCGCAGCTGACCCGACGCGAGCTCGAGATCCTCCAGCTCGTCTCGGAGGGACGTTCGAACCGCCAGGTCGGCCAGCTCCTCTGGGTGACCGACCAGACGGTGAAGTTCCACCTGGCCAACATCTACCGCAAGCTCGGAGTGGGCAGCCGCTACGACGCTGCCCGGTGGGCGGAGGAGAACGGTGTCCTCGAGGTGGCTTTCGAAGAGGTCGAAGGCGCGGAGATCGTGCCTCTCAACGAGACCACCGGGAACGGGAATGGGCGCACGCGTCCTGCCGACGGTAACGGCACCGAGAACGGAAACGGAACGGTGCCGCTCCGGCTGCGGCGCACGACGCCCGGGGGGCTACGCCCTAGGGCCGAGCTGCGCGAGGGAACATCGCGATGACGCCGAGGGAGAACTGGCGGTTCCGGGCACCGCGGCAGCCGATGTCGAGGGAGTACCGGCCGGCACTGAGCACCACGGAGAGGCTCAGCAGGTTCTTCACTGCGGGTGCGGCGACGATCAGCTCGCTCGGGGTGCGCAGCGACAGCGTGCAGTCCCGGGCGAGCGGCGTCAGCACCTGCGTCTCGAACCGACCCCGCCCGACGGCGAACGAGGCCCGGAAGCCACGCCGGAAGCTTCCTGTCTCGAACCGCTGCTGCCTCGTGTACAGCTGCCCCGGCGCCCGCGTCACCCTGGGGGCGGAGGTCGACCCCGTCCCGGGCGGCGGCGCCGCTGTTCCCGCCTGCGCCGGCGGCAAGAGCCCGAGCCACTCGAAGGCGGCATAGGCGTTGATTCGTCCGAAAGCGATACCCGGTACGGGGCGCGCCGTGGCTGCGAGTGCCGACGCAACCTGGTGCCGCGTCAGGCTTGGGTTGCGCGAGAGCATGAGGCCGACGACGCCCGCCACGGCAGCGGGCGTAAAGGACGTTCCGCAGAGCGTGCCGGGGAACGGATTCAGCACGAGGTGGCACCCGGGCGCGGCCAACGCGACCCAAGGCCCGTAGCTCGACCAGAAATAGAGCTCGTCGAAATCGTCGGTGCCCGCCACGGCGAGGACGCCGGGGTAGGCGGCCGGGTACTGGGGCACGTCGTTGCTGTTGTTCCCGGCAGACGCCACTACGACGACGCCGCGGTCGAGTGCGTACCTGACCGCCTGCTCCTCCGCCCAGTGCGGCGAGCCCGGACGGGTGATGCTGATATCGATCACGCGCGCACCATGATCGACGGCAAAGTAGATCCCGGCTGCGATGCGGTCTGGGTTCACGGAGCCGCCGGCGGAGACTCGAACGGGCATCACCTTGCACTGCCAGCAGTGGCCTGCCATGCCGATGCCGTTGTTGCCGCGCGCGGCAATCACGGTCGCGACCTGTGTCCCGTGGCCGTTCGTGTCCTGCGGCTCGGCGTCGTTGTCGACGAAGTCCCAGCCGGGAACCAGAGCGCCAGCGAGATCCGGAATCGGGTTGGCGCCTGTGTCGATCGTGGCGATCACGATCGACGGGTCGCCGGTCGTGATGCTCCAGACGTTGGGTAGCCCGATCAGCTTCTGCGCCCACTGATCCGGCCAGGCCGGATCGTTCGGCTGCACGGGAGCCGCCGAGGCCGCGCCGGCGGGTATCAGCCCAGCCAGGCACGCAAGAACGAGCGCGGGATAAAGGCGCCTCACCGGCTCGATTGTAGTCGCGAGCAGCGGCAAACGGAGGCTCCGTGCGAAAAACTCCCCGGACCTCTCCTAAACCAGCGGAGAACGGGGTGGAACCTCGCGTGAGGGGAGCTTTTCCTGTTCGAAAGACTACCCGGGGTCCCCTTGCAGATCCCCCGCAAACCCAGTAGAAATCCAGGACAGAGGGAACAGCCCTGGAAACACGACCGCCGCCGAAAGGAGGACGTGCGGAGGAGTCGCAGCAAGCGAAGGGTCAAAGCGTTTTTCTGGTGGATCTTTTCTAAGGGGAAACACGACAAGTGGGGGAAACACAAGATGGGTAGATTGAGGCATATCCTGCTCGCGGTCGCCGCAGCCATGGTTGCCATGGCATTCGCGGGGCCCGCAGCAGCAGTACACACGACGAACAATGTTGCCGACCCGCAGACGGCGAACGTGCCGTATCTCGCGTGGGCCGGCAACCAGGTTCGGATCGCGAAGTGTTTCGAGAGCGGGGCAGCTCGTGGCGACATCAGCCAGGTGCCGCTGCCGGTTCTTTACGGCAAGTTCGTCGTCGAGGACTGGAGCGGCGTCGAGCTGTCCGGCCCGTCCGCGGGCTTCGCCAGCAAAGAGCCGCAGTTCCTGAACACCACGGACGGCGACGCCGTCGCTCAGATCTCTCGGAGTGTCGACGGCGACACGCGGCTCTGCTTCTCCGCGCATGTCTCGTCGCTGAAGCCTGGACTGGCCGTGATCAAGCTCGCTGTGCGGGCCGATCTGCTCCGGCTGCTCCCGGGTCTCGACGTGCTCGCAAAGCACCAGTTCCTCGTGATCTGGATGCGCTCGAACGCGCCGGTGATCCGCGAGGTTGCCAACGCCGACTTCCCGAGCATCAGCGTCGGGGACCCAACCGGCAACGGCATCTTCAACCTCGGTACGACGCCGGGCGCCAACAGGGGCCTCGTCGAGATCGACGTGACCGGCACGGTGCCGCTGGGGAACGACTTCTCCGGCATCTTCCCCGGTAACTCGGTCACGCTGCCGGGCGCCTGGCGCTCGCTGGCCGACCGGTTCTCCTTCGACGACGATCCCGCCGACGGCGGCCGTCCCGGAAGTGCAGTCGATCGTTGGGACATCCACGACGACCAGCTCACGACCGAGGGTCACACAGGTGCCAACGACTGCACGCCTCGCGTACTGACCGGCATCGATGCTGTCGACAACTGCGTCCCGCTGACCGCGACCCCGAACCTGGGCAGCGGCCAGTCCGGCCAGTTCTCGCACATCTTCGGCTACACGCAGCCGAGCTCGAGCTTCGCCCTGAACAGCGACGCCACGATTGGTCCGTTCGATCCGCTCCGCCCGCTGCAGACGCTGCTGCCGGACGGTAAGACGGACGCTGGCGACGCGCCGATGCCTCCCCTCCGCATTGACGTGCGGATCGGAGCCGGCGGTACCGGTGGTCTCGAGAAGGCCGACAAGGACAACGTCTACGTCCGCAACAGCGCGGTCGCAGACAACACTCCGCACAACCTCTACGCGCCCTTCTACCAGGCCCTCATCCCGGCAGCTCTGCCCGGCGATGGCGGTCAGACGTCGGGTGTTGCCGGGTCGTTCACGAACAACTTCCCGGGCTTCCAGACCGACTTCTACGACTACTGGGACATCCTGGGCTCCGACCGCGAGGATCCGCTTCGCGGCCGTCGTGCCCTCTGTCGCGACTCGGCCGGGATTCTGATGAACTCGGCTTCGGGCAACGATCATGTCGCGGTGTACACGGACGAGCACGGCGAGGCCATGGTGGCGTACAACCCGGCCACCGGCTTCAACTTCGCCGTCGACTCGAACGGTCGCTGCGATCTCGACCTGCCGGCGAACCGCACGTTCACGTCGGCAATCACCGCAACGGCCCTCTACCCCGATCAGCCTGTGATCTGGGATCAGGCCAGCAAGACGTCGAACACGCTCACGAAGACCACGAATCTCGCAGCCAGCAAGGTGCTGAACTGCGTGCCGAAGGGTCGTTTCGAGATGTTCTGCGTCGAGACGGTGCGCAACATCTTCGGGCGGCCTCAGGCAGGCGTGCAGGTGCAGTTCACCCGCTCGCCGCAGGGCCTGATCCAGCCTGATTCCGCGCTCCACGGCGGCTTCGACACCCGCGGCCAGACGATCCCGGCCGGTCAGACGAGCGAGAACCGCGTCCTCGTGACCACCGGGGCGAACGGCCAGGCCGGTGTGCTCATCACCGAGACGCGGAACATCTGCGTCGACGTGCTTGCCGAGAACCTCGGCACGCGGGCACCCGTCTCGGGCGGCTTCAACCCGGGTGTCCGGCGTCAGATCTACATCAACCCGTTCGCGGGCACCGTCGTCGCTTCGTGCGGTGACAGCTCGGGCACGGGTGGTACGACGCCGGCCGCGCCTGCTCCGACCGTCACTCCGCCGGCAGTTCTCCCGCCGGCGACCACCACGGTCGTGATCCAGGCACCGGCTGCTGTTGCTCCGGCTGCTGCTGCTCCGGCGGCTGCAATCGTCAGCCTCGGTGGCAACCCGATCCCGGTGGCGACGCCGGCGAAGGTCGCTCCGAAGGCGAAGGCCGCGGCGTCGGTTGCCTCGGCTCAGCTGCTGACCGTCAAGGGCAACCGCTACCTCGTGCTCAAGCTCAAGAGCGGGCTGAACAGCGCGAAGGTGCGCATCTCCCTGCTTGGTGCGAACGGCAAGGTGCAGAAGGTCGTCATCCGCAAGGTTGCGACCAACCGCTCCGTGATCGTTCCGAACCTCAAGCTGGGCAAGGCGGTCAAGTCCGTCCGGGTCTCGGTCGTCTAACGACCTCGGCTCAGCACGACGCTCCAAAAAGGGGGCCCGCCGAAAGGCGGGCCCCCTCCTTTTCGCAAGGAAGGGGATCCGCTGGCGCGGATCCTCTTCCGCGTTCAGACCCCTGAAGCTGCGCGGGATGGTTCGGGGCTCGGCTCCCGCGTCGCGGCCGCGTCCCTCGATGGGGGGCGTTTTCGGTCTAGCGGGAGGCGCGAAGCGCGCCAATGACACGGGCGGCGTCGACCCGACCGGTCGAGACGAAGTCGCCGACGGGAACGGTGCTCGTCGTCAGCGCCTTGGCAATCGCGTCGGGCGAGAAGGTCGGGGCGTAAGACCGGGCAAGGCCGGCCAGGCCCGAGACGAACGCAGTGGCGGAGGACGTCCCACAGAACTCGCCGTAGGCTGCGCCCGCCGCGGTCGTCAAGCTGCAACCGGGGGCGGCCAGCCGGACCCAGCTGCCGTAGCTCGACCAGAGGTAGCGCGCGTCGGCCCCGTCCGAGCCGGCGACACTGACCACTCCCGGGTGAGAGGCGGGAAACGTTGTTGCGTCAGTGCCGGTGTTCCCAGCCGCGGCGACGAGGACGACGCCACTCGCACGCGCGCGGTCGATCGCCGCTGCGACGCCCGCGTCCCAAGCGCTCAGGGTAAAGCTCAGGTTGATCACGCGGGCGCCGTGGGTTGTCGCCCAGGAAATACCCTCGGCAACGTCGGCAGCACTGCCGAGGCCATTGCCTGCTATCACCTTGACCGGCATCAGCGAGCACCGCCAGCACGCGCCGACCACACCGATCCCGTTGTTCGAACGAGCGGCGATCACCCCGGCGACCATCGTCCCGTGGCCGTGGTCGTCGCTCGGATCCGCGTCCTCGTTGACCGTGTCGTAGCCGGCGACGAATGCACCCTGCAGATCCGGGTGTGTGAGATCGACGCCCGTGTCTAGCACGGCGACGACCGTTTCGGTGAGGCCGGTCGTCGAGCTCCAGGCGCCGAGGGCATTGACCTTGGCGAGTGACCATGAGTCACGCCAGAGCGGATCGTTGGGTACGACGCTCGCGGTCGTCGGAGGCGAGGTCTCCGGGGCGCTCGAGGCCGGTTTGGACGGCCTCCGCGTCGTGCGAACGATCGGGCGTACGGGGGGCCGCTTGCGCACCTTCGCGTTCGCGGTGAGCTTCCGGAGCTCAGAACCCCGCCCCAACCTGACGGAGGCGCGAGGGCTCTTCGGAGCACCGCCCTCGATCAGCACCCCACCTGTGCTGGCTGGAACGGCGCTGGCGGGAGCTGCCGAGCTGGGCGCCGCCGAGAGCAGGAGGATCGCTCCCGCGAGAGGGATCAGCCGGCGAAGCGGCCCCAGCGTGTGGCGTGCAGACACCGTCTGGCTATCGGCACGTCGCGACGATCCTTTAGGTCTGGAGCCCGGCGGCTCCGCCTGGTTGAGCTAGGAGACGTGGGCGCGGAAGGGGGCCTTCGCCAAGGCGCGGCCCTGCTTCACGACGACGACAGCGTTCACGAGCTTTCCCTCGGCAGCGGCGGGAAGTTGCCAGATACACGTCGCCTTGCCGTGTCGGAACCCGTGGGCAAGCACCGCCACCCGCCGACCGTCGATCCGCCCGTGGCACGCGACGCGGCCTTGCCGCAAACGCTCGCCCTTTCGGGTGACGACGACCTGGCTCACCATCTTCTTACCCGCCTCGGGCTGCCGCGGCGTCAGCGTCAGGTTCTGCAGGACGACGGGCGAGCTCGCTGGAGGAACGAGCTTGACCGGTTGTGCCCCAGGCTGGGCCGGTGCGGGCCCCGGAGCTGGTGTGGACGCCGGCTGCCCCGGGGGCGCCGGCACCGGGCCTGGAGCAGGAACAGGCGCGGGAACGGGCGTAGGCTGGCCGGGAGCCGGCGGCGAAGGTGCGGGCGGAGGTGAAGGCGCCGGGGGTGGCGGCGAAGGCGCCGGCGGAGGCGAAGGCGCCGGCGGAGGCGAAGGCGCCGGCGGAGGCGAAGGCGCCGGAGGCGGGGTCGGAGGCGCGCCACCGCCGTCGGCCAGCGCGCCGAAAGCATGGGCCCAGGAGAGACCGTTTCCCGGTCCGGAGGCGGCCCCTGAGCCGATCGCTGCCCAGTTCGGGTTCTCGATGTTCGCCCGATGGCCCGGAGAACCGAGCCAGCCGTTGAAGACCTGCTGTGGCGTCGGATAGCCGTACGCGATGTTCTCGCCCCAGCTCGAGGTGTAACCGCACGCAACCATGCGATCGCCGGCCCAGCGGGCAACCGGAGGAGCGGGGTCGTCATGTGCCATGTACTGGTACTTGGCCATGTGCCGCGCTTTCCAGACAGCGGAAGCGGTCAGGGTGGGCGACACGGTCAGTTGACGCAGGCCGAGGCCGGCACGATGCGCGTTGACGAGCTGGATCGTCTGGTCGGATAGATCCGGCCGTGACGTGCCCCAATCCGAGCCCGGCGTGCAATCGCCGACGAGGGTCGCTGCACCTGCGCCGCCGGGACTACCGCCGACGCTCCCGGCGACAAGCGCCAGGAGCGACACGGCGGCCAGGAGTCGTACAGCGTTGCGGGTCAGGGAGCTCATTCGGGGGGTGAACGAGCCCCAGGCCACCCCAGGGTAGGGCGTTGAGCGCTGGGGCGGCGTTGCTGGTGTTGCTTCCAGGGGTTAGGAATCGACACTAACACCGGCGAGCTTGAGCTTTCTCCCCCCAAAGTGATGGTCTTTGCGCTTTTTTCCTCGGCGTGCTTGGGCCGAGAAGTGCGCCTAGCGAAGCTCGAGGAAGGCACTGCGGACGTTCGTCAGTGCCGTCTGCAGCTCCATCACGCGCTCGAGCTCGGCGGTCGCCAGCTCGCGGCGGAGCCTGCGCTCCCGGAGGTTCAGCAGGAGCTCCTTCCCCGTGCGCTCATCTATGCCCTCGCGTGCAGCGCGGGCGTCCAGCTCCGCCCTCAGCTCCGTCAGCGCTCCGTCCCCGTCTGCGCTGGGTGCGTCCTGCAGCAGTTCGGTCCGGAAGCGCCGGTGGAGCTCGGAATCGAAGTGCTCCGGGCTGAGCTCGACCAGCAGCTTGACGAGCGCCGGGTGAGCGGCGCACGCCGCCAGAGCGTTCCGCTCGAGCCGCTCGCCCTTCTCGAGCATCTTCGGTGAGAGCTCCGCCGCGAGCGTGCGAACCCCGCCCTTCGGCGTCAACCCCGACAACGTCTCCTTGGGGAGGCTCAGGCGGCCGGCGAGCAGACGGAGCGCGTCCTGCCACTCGGGTGAGTCCTCGTTGCGCTGCAGGACCTCGCGGGCCCGGACGAATGCCTCCTGACGATCGGCCGTCCGTTCTAGCTCGAGCCGGACGCGGTAGAGGATGTAGCTCTCCGCCACGGCGAGCCGGGACTCGAAGGCTTCGGGCGCGTCGGCCGGATCCTGACCGCCGGGCAACGTCACGACGCGCACCTCGAAGCCGAGCGACGTGGCGAGCTCCATGCCCCGCAGCGTCGCATCCTCACCCGCTGCGTCCGCGTCGAAGCAGAGGAGGAGCCGGCGCGTCAATCGCCGCAGCTCTTTCAGTTGCCGCTCGGTGAGTGCCGTACCCATTGAGGCCACCACCGGCTCGAACCCCGCCTGCCGCAAGGCGATGGTGTCCGTGTTGCCTTCGACGACGACGGCTCGGTCCGCCCTCGCGATCGCGTTCCGGGCGAGGTGCAACCCGTAGAGGAGCGCGGACTTGTGGAAGAGCTCGGTCTCGGGAGTGTTGACGTACTTGCCGCGGAGCGGGTCGTCCTCCCGCAGCTTCCGAGCCTGGAAGCCGACCACACGGCCTCGGGCGTCGGCGAGCGGGAACATCAGCCGCGGTGGGAAGTAGTCGTTTCCGCTCGCGTTCGTGAGACCTGCTGCCCGCAGCTCGTCCGGCGTGAATCCCTTCTCCTGTGCCTTGCGAGCCACACCCGAACCGGGCGCGAGGCCAAGCCGGAACTCGCGACAGACCGCTTCCCCGAGCCCACGACCTGAGAGATAGGCGCGGACCGGCTCGCCTGCCGGCGAGTCCCAGAGGTGGCGTTCGTAGAACGACGTCGCCTGTTCGAGCAGCGCCTGCAGCCGTTCCCGGCGCTGCCGGCTCGCCTCGATCAGCGGCGAGGTCTCTTCGTACTCCAGCTGAACGCGGAAACGATCCGCGAGCCACTCGATCGTCTCGACGAAATCGAGTCCCTCGGTGTCCCGGACGAACGTGATCACGTCGCCACTCTTCCCGCAGCCGAAGCAGTGGTAGTACTTGTCGACCGCGTTGACGGAGAAACTCGGTGTCCGCTCCTCGTGGAATGGACAGCGGCCCACGTAGCGGGCTCCGGATCGACGAAGCTGCGTTCGACCAGAGACGACCTCCACCATGTCCGCCGCCGCCCGAACGTCTTGCACAGAAGAGTCCTTTATTCGCGCCATCAGAGGCCGTCGGAGTACGACAGCGCGAACCGATCGGTCATCCCGGCGACGAAATCGGTGATCTGGCGCTCGTCATCACCGCGCGCGGCAAGCTGGCCGAAGATCCGGCGGACGGCGGAGTGAGCTCGCTCGTGCTCCCCGGAAGCGTGCGGGCCGAGATAGACGCGCTCGAACATGAAGGAGCGCAACGCGAGCATTGCGGCGCCGATGTCCTCGCTCTGCCCGATTTCGCCCGCTGGCTCGGACGTCTCGACCAGGTCGTGGACAAGAGTGTCGATCCTGCGTGCCCCCGTCGCGCCGAGCAACTCGATCTCTTCGCGCGGCAGCTCGTCCGGCCTGAGGATCCCGAAGCGGATCGCGTCATCGATGTCGTGGTTGATGTACGCGACCCGGTCGACGAGCCGGACGATCCTGCCCTCGAGCGACGCCGGCTCACGCTCCCCGGTGTGGGTGAGGATGCCGTCGCAGACCTCGGCTGTGAGGTTCAGAGCCTGCGCGATCCGGTGCGACTGCTCGTTGTGACGGAACCCGCCACCGAAGCGCTCGCGCAGGCAGCGATCGAGCTCATCCTCGCCCGCATGCCCGAACGGCGGGTGGCCCATGTCGTGGCCGAGGCCGATGGCCTCCGCCAGGTCCTCGTTCAGACGCAACGCGCGAGCCACGACGCGTGCGATGCCGCTCGTCTCGAGCGTGTGGGTCATCCGCGTGCGGTAGTGGTCGCCGGAGGGGTCGATGAACACCTGAGTCTTGCCCTTGAGCCGCCGGAACGCCTTCGAGTGGAGGATGCGGTCGCGGTCGCGCTGAAACGGCGTTCGCAGCCGGCACTCCGGCTCAGCGCTGAGGCGGCCTGCGGTCTCGTAGGAGTGAACGGCGAGCGGCGAGAGCGTGTCGTCCTCCTGCTCCCGGATGCGCGCCTCGAAAGCAGTTGCGACTCGTCCGGCCAGATCGGGCACAACCTCAGAGTATCGGCGTTCCCGTCGCCCACCGCCCAACGCGGGGTTGGTCTAGACGATGATCGGGACGGTGCCGCCGTCGGCGCTCCAGGCGGCACCGGTGAC
>JBBJOI010000056.1:0-14725 GCA_037721555.1 Gaiellaceae bacterium
ACGACCGAAGTGTCGAGACCCGAGAGCCGCAGCGCCGCCAGCAGGCCCAGCGCGACTGCACGCCCGTGCGGGAGCCCGAATCCGGCCGCCGCCTCCAGGGCATGCGCAAACGTGTGGCCGAGGTTGAGCTGGGCCCGGTCGCCCCGGTCGTGTGGGTCGCGCAGGCAGATCGCGGTCTTGAAGGCGGCGCAGCGGCGAACCCCCTCCTGGAGCGGCAGCTCCCAGAGCTCCTCGCCCACAAGGAGTCCCGTCTTGACGAGCTCCGCCCGGCCGTTCAGGAGCTCGTCCTCGGGCAGCGTCTCCAGCAGCGCCGGGTCGACTACTGTCCGCGCGGGCCAGTGGAAGGCCCCGACGAGGTTCTTGCCGGACGGGAGGTCGATCGCCGTCTTGCCGCCGATGGCCGCGTCGACCTGGCCGACGAGCGTCGTCGGCACCGCGACCCAGTCGATGCCGCGCAGGTACGTGGCAGCGACGAAGCCGGCGGCGTCGGTGGTGCAGCCACCGCCGAGCGCGACGAGCGCGCCGCCGCGATCGAGCCGGAGGTCGTCCCACAGCCTCTCCACCGCCGCGACCGTCTTCGCCTCCTCACCCGGAGGCAGCTCGTGGGTCGCCCGGATGCGCCGTCCGAGCGCCAGCTGCGCCTCCATCCCGTAGATGCCGGCGACCCGCGCGTCGGCGACGACATCCAAGTGGCCATCCCCGGGAACGAGCTCGCCGAGCCGCTCGAGCGACCCGCTCTCGACATGGACGCCGCCCGCGGCGAGCACCGCAGCCTCAGGATCGCTCGCGACGGCGTCGGCCACCTCCAGGAAGAGCGGCGCGCGACGCTCGTAGAGGTTGCGAAACTGCGTCTCGTCACGCGCGAGCGGCCGCCCGCTGCCGCGCGCGCGCTGCCACGCGGTGTCGACGTCCACCTCCACCAGCACCGCGAGCGCGTGCCGGCGCACCGCCCCTCGGACCTGCTCGGTCTCGACGGCGCCTCCGCCGAGAGCGATCACCGCCGGCCCGCGTCGTTCGAGCACCGCCAACACGTGCTTGGCCTCGCGAACCCGGAAGCCGGCCTCGCCCTCCGTTGCGAAGAGCTCAGGGATGGACACGTCCCGTTCGATCTGGCGGTCGATGTCGATGAAGGGCCGGCCGAGACGAGCGGCCAGGACCTCGCCGAGGGTGGACTTCCCCGCGCCCATGAACCCGACCAGCGCGATGTGGCGGTCTAGGGCGTGCGCGGCCACTGGATGCGGTCGAGGTAGGCGCGATGGGCGGCCAGCAGGTCTTCGAGCGCGTCGCCCCCGAACTTCTCGCGAGCTGCGCGGGCGAGCTCCCACGCGACGGCGGACTCAGCGACCACCGCCAGCGCCTCGACGGCAGCGACGTCGCTGCGCTCGACGAGCGCCTGGGCCGCCTCCCCCGTCGCGAGATCGACTGAGTCGAGCGGCCGCATCAGCGTCGGCAACGGCTTCATCGCGGCACGGACGACGATCTCCTCGCCGTTCGTGACCCCGGCCTCGATGCCGCCCGCACGATTGGAGCGCCGACGCCGCGAAGTCTCGATCTCATCGTGAGCGTGAGACCCTCGCAGCCGCGCCAGCGCGAACCCGTCGCCGATCTCCACGCCCTTCACGGCCTGGATCCCCATGACGGCAGCTGCAAGTCTGGCGTCGAGCCGGTCGTCACGGCTGGCGTACGAGCCCAGGCCCGGCGGGACACCCGTCACGCGCACCTCCACGACACCGCCGAGGGTGTCCCGGTCGCCGCGCGCAGCATCGATCGCAGCCTCCCAGCTCTCGACGACGCCGCCGACCTCGAGGACGGTGCCGGCGACGGAGACTCCGAGTTCGCTCACGAGCGCCTTCGCGACGGCACCGGCCGCGACCTGGACGGCTGTATGGCGGGCGCTCGCACGCTCGAGCGCATCGCGGACGTCCGTGTGGCCGTACTTCAGCACGCCGGCCAGATCGGCATGTCCCGGCCGCGGCAGCGTCACGGGCTTCGTGCCCTTCCCGCTCGGCTCGCCCTCCGGCGGCCACGGGCTCATCCCCCACGTCCAGTTCTTGTGATCCCGGTTGCGAACGACGAGCGCGAGCGGCGTACCGAGCGTCCGCCCGTGCCGCAGGCCCGCCAGCACCTCGACCGCGTCCTGCTCGAGTTGCTGACGCGGACTGCGCCCGTAGCCCTGCTGGCGGCGGCGCAGGTCGGCGTCGATCGCCTCACGATCGAGCGTCAGGCCGGCCGGCAGACCCGTCACGATCGCGACCAGCGCCGGGCCGTGCGACTCCCCGGCTGTTGCGAGTGCGAGCGTCACGCGGAGGAGCGTACTGCGGCCCGCATCACCTCGACCGGCGCCGGGACTCCAGTCCACAGCTCGAACGCGGCGACACCCTGCGCCACCAGCACGTCGAGACCGTCCACGACAGTCGCGCCCGCCGCTCGCGCCGCGCCGGCGGTCGCTGTCTCCGGGTACGGGAGATCGACGAGGGTCTGTCCCTCCCCCAACTCGAACAGCACTCCGTCGCGAGCACTCGTCGCGTGCACCACGAGGTCTGCGCCACGCACGTCCGGCGGCCACTCGCCACGCCGGGAGAACGTGCGTGCGTGCGGGAGGGCCTGCGCGAAGGCGACGGCGGAGCCACCGCCGCCGACGATCGCAGGCCGCTCCTGCGGCAGCCCGTCGAGGATCGCCGCATCCGTCGTCCAGCCCTCGACGGTCTCGCCCTTGATCACGAGCGTGTTCACCGAAGGTGCATCCGTCTGGACGAGCCGCGCAACCGCCTGCTTGTGCGGTGCGGTCACGTTGGCCCCGAGAAAGCCCAGCGCCACGAGACCCTGCACTGCCTGCTCGAGGCGCTCGGGCGGGACATCGAGCGGGACGTAGGCGAGGTCGAGCGCAAGCGCGGCGAAGGCCGCGTTGTGCATCCGCGGCGAGAGCGAGTGCGCGACCGGGTGTCCGAGCAGACCGAACAGCCCTGTCGCCGCGGTGATCACGAAGGAAATCTACTCGGATAGACATACAGAGACTTCTTTGCAAAGATATCTTTGTGGTGGAGAACCTGCCGCGACGCGACATCGCCACGCTGTCGGAGCTGAAGGCGCTCGCACATCCACTGCGTCAGCGCATGCTCTACCACCTCGCCTTCGCCGGCTCCGCAACAGCGACCTCGCTCGCGGAGGCGTTCGGCGAGAGCACAGGCTCCACGAGCTACCACCTGCGCCAGCTCGCGCGGTTCGGCTTCATCGAGGAGGATCGCGAGCGTTCGTCCGGTCGCACGCGCTCCTGGCGGCTCGTCCCCCTCGACCTGCGCTCGCTCGACCCGGACGTCGCGCAGTCGTCGGAGGCGCGCGAGCTCGGTCGGATGCGACTTCGGCGCGACCGCGACCTAGTCGACCGTTACCTGCGAGAACGCCACCGCTTTGCCGACCTCAGCGAAGCGGCGATGTTCTCGAGCTCGGCCACGCACCTAACGGCCGAGGAGCTCGCGTGCTTCTCCGAGGAGTACGTCGAGCTCCTCGAGCGCTGGTGGCGGCCGCCGGAGGACCGACCCTCGGGGGCGAAGCCGGTCGCAGTCCTCTTCTACGCCTTTCCGTGGCCGGGGGAATAGCAACCCCTCGGACCGCCATCGGGGGCTTGCTCGCCGCCGAGCTCTGCTCGTCGGTCGGCTCGCAACTCACCCGGCTGGCACTTCCCTGGTTCGTCCTCGTCGAGACCGGGTCGGCGGCGCGGATGGCGTTCGTCTTCGCCGCGCAGTTGCTGCCCGTCGCCCTCCTTGGTCTCCCGAGCGGAGCCGTCGTCGAGCGCCTCGGCGCGCGAACCGTCATGGTCGCGGGTGATCTCGCGCGGGCTCCCCTGGTCGCACTGGTTCCTCTGCTCCACTCGCTCGAGCTTCTCACGTTCCCGCTGCTGCTGGTGCTTGCGCTCGCGCTCGGCGTCTTCTCGACCCCGTATTACGCCGCGCAGCGGCTCCTGCTGCCGGAGGTGCTCGGTGAGAACGAGCGGGCAGTCACGCGCACGAACAGCCTTCTCGAAGGGACGTCAGAGCTGACGAACCTGGCCGGCCCGGCGCTGGCTGGCGTGCTGATCGCGCTGCTCGGCGCCGCGAACGTGCTCTGGCTCGACGCCGCCACGTTCCTCGTGTCCGCGATCCTGCTCCTCGCCTTCGTGCCGAGGAGCGCCGGCTTGCCGCCGAGCGAGCAATCGCGTGGCGCGCTCGCCGGGCTCCGTTTCCTGCTCGGAGACCCGCTGTTGCGCCGCCTCGTCTTCTCGACCGTCGCGTTCGGCTTCGCCGGGCCAATGCTCTTCGCGGCGCTGCCGTACCTCGCGTTCGCGCGCTACGGCGAGGATCCGAAGATCGCAGGCTGGCTGGTCGCCAGCTGGGGCGCGGGGGCGGTCGCCGGGTCGGCGCTTACGTTTCGCCTCGTCGCGCGCATCTCGCCGCTCAGGGTCGCGAGCATCGGCGTCATCGGCTTCGTAGCGCCCCTGTGGCTCCTCACGCTCGATCTCCCGGCCTGGGCGGTTGGCGCCGTGCTCACGGTCTCGGGCCTCGCCAACCCTCTGACGAACGCCGTCGTCGGGGTGCTCACCGTCCGCGTTCCGGTCGCGTTGCGCGCGAAGGCGATGACCTCACTCGTGACAATGAACCGCTTGATCGGGCCGCTCGGCTACGTGACCGCGGGTCTCCTCCTGACGAACGTCGGCTTCACCGCCGTCTTCCTGCTCGTGGCGGCGGCAGACACCGTGGCGGGAGCCATCTTTCTCTCCGCCGCAACTCGCAACCGCGCCGGCCGGGAGGCGCAGCCGGCCAGGGACGCGGCTCAGCCGCAGCCGAAGCCGTAATCGCAGGCCTTGGCGAAGAACTCCGACTCGCTCGCGGTGAAGAAGTGATGCACCTTGTCGGGCTTGCGTACGAAGAAGAGGTACTTCACCTTGGCCGGACGCGCCGCGGCCCGCATGGACGCGAGACCGGGGTTCGCGATCGGGGTCGGCGGCAACCCGGTGCGGTTGCGCGTGTTGTACGGGTTGTCGCTCTCGAGCTGAGAGACGCGCAGCGCCTCGGTCCCTGGAACGTTCAGGCCGTATCGGATCGTCGCGTCGATGCCGAGCGGCATACCGGCCTTGAGCCGGTTGTAGATCACGGCCGCGACGAGCGGCCGCTCGGCGGGCGCGATCGTCTCCCGCTCGATCATGGACGCGATGATCAGGACGTCGTACGGCGTCAGGTTCTTCTTGCGCGCCGCGCGCAGATCGACCTTCGACCAGTTCTGCGCGAATGAGGCGAGCTGATCCCGAACGAGTGTGCGCGACGTCGTCTTCGGCGTGAACGCGTAGGTCGCAGGAAAGAGGAAGCCCTCGATGCCCCTCGCTTGCCGGCGGAACTGCCGCGGCGGCTTGGCCGCCTGTGTCGCGGCCGCGTAGGCCTTCCCGTTCAGCCGCGGCGTGAGCTTCCGCTTCCGTTTCGCGATCACCCGGACGGCCGCGACGCGCTCCACCATCTGCTGCCGCGTGAAACCCTCCGGGAAGACGACGCGGAGTACAGGCCCTCGCGGCACGGCGGTCGTCGTGGGGGGCGGCGGGTCGGATGACTCGTTCGAGGAGCCTGCCTCGAGCGTACGGAAGCCGAGCCAGGCGGCAAGGACGAAGAACCCGATCAGAAGGGTGAAGGCGAGCAGCCGCCGCGCTGCGAGCCTCGCCCTCGACGGCCGCGCCATCAGTCGCGCGCCACCCAGGCGAGATAGGTCTCCAGGAGGTGCGCCGCGGCCCGCGCGTCCTCCGGCGCGCGCGAGGCCGGGCCCCGGGAGGCGAGAGCGGTCGTGAACCGCTCGTCGAAACTCTCGACCGGGACACAGACCGCACCGCGAAGGCTCTCGACGAAGCGCTCGGTCTCCTCGGCCTGGAGCCCCATTGCGCCGCGGAGGGTCAGCGGCAACCCCACCACGACCCGCTCGACCTCCTCGGAGGCGACGAGCTCCGCGACCCGTCGCAAGCCCGCGGCCGTGGCCGCGCGCTCAACGACGGTCAGCGGCCGCGCGAGCGTGCCGGTCGCATCGGAGACCGCGACGCCCGTTCGCGCCTCGCCGTAGTCCAGCGCCAGCACCTTCACGCCAACACCTTCACGAGAGCGAGGCGACGATCAGCCGCTCGGCGGTGGACAAGGCCTCCTCGAGCCCCTCGGGCCGCTTACCTCCTGCACGCGCCATCGTCGGTCGGCCCCCGCCGCCGCCGCCGATCAGCGCCGCGGCTTCTCGCACGACGTTCCCCGCATGCACCCCACGCTGCTCGAGAGACCGGTCGAGGTTGACAACGAGTTGCGCGGCGCCGTTCTCACGTACCCCGACGATGATCGCTGCCGGCGCGTGCTGCTGCTTGAGCCGGTCCGAGACCTCGAGCGGATCGCCGCTCGTGAGCTCCACCACGAGCACATCGACGTCCCCCTGCCGGGTCTGACGGGTGATCTCGTACTCGGCCTCCATCGTCACGGACGGCTTCCGTGCGTCCTTACGAATCCCTTCGAGCGCCGTTCTGAGCTCGGCCGCCTCCTCGGCGCGGCCGCGCAGGAGCGCGTACGCCTCGCCGGAGGTCACCGCCTCGATCCGTCGCGCGCCCGCACCGACGGAGCTCTCGGAGAGGATCGCGAACGGCCCGATCTCCGCCGTCGAACGGACGTGAGTCCCGCCGCAGAGCTCGCGCGAGAAGCCATCAACCTCGACGACCCGGACGATCTCGCCGTACTTCTCGCCGAAGAGCATCTGCGCGCCGAGGTTCCTGGCCTCCTCGATCGGCGTCTCGAAGGCACGCACGGGCCGGGCGGCGAAGATCTCCTCGTTCACGATCCGCTCGACCTCCTCGCGCTCCTCGGATGTCAGGGCCCGATCGTGTGTGAAGTCGAAGCGCAGCTTGTCGGGGCGAACGGCAGAGCCCGCCTGCTTGACGTGCTGCCCCAGAACGCGGCGCAGCGCCTCGTGGAGGAGGTGCGTTGCCGTGTGGTTCGCCATCGTCGGGAAGCGGACGGCCCACGGCACGACCGCGCGCACCCGATCACCGGCCGTGAAGCCCTCCCCGCGGAACGTGAGCACCTGGTCGTCACCCACCCTCGACGCCTTCAGCAGCTCCGCCCGGGCGCCTGTCTCGTCGTGCTCGAGCGAGCCGGCATCGCTAACCTGGCCGCCGCCTGCGGGGTAGAACGGCGAGCGCTCGAGTTTGGCCTCGAACTGACCGTCGGGCAGCTCGTTCAGTGCGGTGATCGCCGTCAACACGTCGGTTCTGCCGTAGCCGACGAACTCGGTGGTGCGGCCGCCGAGGTCACTTGCGGCCCGTGCCGGCTGGCTGCGGGAGATCTCGCGGTGCTCCGCCATCCGGGTACGGAAGTCGTCCTCGTCGACGGCAAGGCCACGCCCGAGCGCGAGCTCGCCGATCAGCTCGAACGGGAAGCCGTAGGTGGCGGTCAGGTCGAATGCGTCCTTCCCCGAGATGTTGCCGCGCGTCGCGACCTCGTCGAAGAGCTTCATCCCGCGCACGAGGGTTTCCGTGAACCGAGTCTCTTCGGCCCGCACCGTCTCGCGAATCCGCTCCCGATCGTCCTCCAGCTCGGGAAACGGCTCAGCGAGCTGTTCGACGACGACGTCCGTGACGCGCCAGAGGTCCTGGAGCCCGATCGAACGAGCCTGCTGCACGGCGCGGCGGATGATCCGTCGCAGGACGTACCCCCGGCCCTCGTTCGACGGCGTGACGCCGTCGCCGACGAGAAAGGTCATGCCGCGGCCGTGGTCGGCGATGACGCGGTGGGCCTTCGTCGCGTGCTCCGACTCGCCGAAGGCGACGCCGCTCTCCGCCGCCACCCAGTCCATGATCGCCGCGTACGCGTCGGTCTCGTAGACCGAGCGGACGTCCTGCAGGATCGCCGCTGTGCGTTCGAGCCCCATCCCGGTGTCGATGTTCTGTTTCGGCAACGGGGTCAGCGTCCCGTCCGGGTGCTGCTCGTACTCCATGAAGACGAGGTTCCAGAACTCGAGGAAGCGGTCGCACCGCGGGCACGCCGGCGCACAGCCCGGCTCCCCACAGCCGTGCTGCTCGCCCCAGTCCCAGTAGATCTCGGAGTCGGGGCCGCACGGTCCGGGGCCGCCCACCGACCAGAAGTTCTCGGAGCTCGGCAGCTGCACGATCCGCTCCGACGGCATCCCGTTCTCCTCCCAGAGCCGGATCGCGGTGTCGTCGGGGCCGAGCTTCAGCGAGGGGTCGCCGGCGTGCACGGTCGCCCACACACGGTCCCAGTCGAGCTTCAGCTCTGCTCGGATGAACTCCGTCGCGAATGCGATCGCGCCCTCCTTGAAGTACTGCCCGAACGAGAAGTTGCCGAGCATCTCGAAGAAGGTCAGGTGGTGGCCGTCGAGGCCGACCTCTTCGATGTCGGGAGTACGGAAGCACTTCTGGGAAGTGGTCGTCAGGGGCGCAGGCGGCGCCTCGCGCTCGAGGAAGTACGGCATCTGCGGCTGCATGCCGGCGGTCGTGAGCAGCGTCGTGTGGTCGCCGACGCGAGGGATCAGCGGCCACGACGGCAGGCGCTCGTGCCCTCTGGCTTCGAAGAAGGAGAGGAAGCCTTCGCGGAGCTCAGCAGTCGTCTGCACGCGGGGATTGTAGGCGCGCCGCAACGGGTGGCCCCGTAGGGACGACCCGTGACAAACGTTTCACACAGTCGGCACGCTTCTGCAGCAGGATCCGATCCCGCCTACGGCGTCGAAACCGCAGCGTCAAGCCTTTCCTGCGCGAGCGAACGGGTCTGACCACTGACGCGTGGGCGACGGCGTGCGGAGCTACGCTCCGGCCTCTCCAGACGGAACGGCCTAGACGGCAACGACGGTGACGTCAGCCGACGCGCAAGGTTGGCTCTGTTGGGGTTGGCAATACCTCGGCTTCCACAGCGTGCCGAGCGTGGGCGGAACGGTGCTGCTGTTCCTAGACGAGACCGAGAGCCTTTGGTGGAGCGTTCCTCGATGTGAGCTCTGTCGTGGCAGCTTTGGTCGCCGATGCAGCCTTCAAGAAACGCATCTCCTGAGGCTGAAGGTGTGGGCCTCGGGTTCACTATCGAGCGAACCGGTCTGAACCCCGACGCGTGACGAACGTTTCACACAATCGGCACGCTTCTGCAACAGGGTCTGACCCCTCTTACGGCGACGATGCCGCAGCGTCAAGGTGTTGCCGCACGAGCGAATGGGTCTGACCCTCGACGCATGACCCCCGACGCGCGGGAGTCGGTTCGACTTCGGCGGCTGCCCGCCGACGAACCAGACCGCGCTGCGCAGCCCCGGACACAGCTCCACTCTGGGCAGCCTCACGATCTGGGCAGCCTCACGATCGAGGTTCCGCCGACCACTGCGCCCGGCTGGTCGACCACACCTGCAGCGCGATCCCGGTGTCATCCAAGTCGACCTCGCGCCACGGCGCGATCCGCAGTCGCTCGGCGACGCGGAAGGAAGAGACGTTCTCGGGGTGGATGATCGACACGACGCGCTCGAGGGCGGTCGTCGTCGCGTCACGACCGCAGGCGAAGGCGGTCCGTCTCGAGGTCGATTAGCCCACGACGCGCTTCGCCGGCACGGCGACATCCTCTTCGGTCGCGATCTCGTCGCGGATCTTCTCGAGCGCGCGCCGGATCAACCGTGACACATGCATCTGCGAGATTCCCACCTGCTGAGCGATCTGGCTCTGCGTGAGCCCGTCGAAGAAGCGCAGATGCAGGATGCGGCGCTCCCGCTCGTCGAGCGCGCGGAAGCCGGGCGCCAGCACCGCGCGATCTTCCGAGACCTCGTACTGGTGCTCGATCACCCCAAGCGACTCGAGCGGATCAAGCTCGCCATCCTCGTCGGACCCGCCCGCGGAGAGTGAGAGCGAGGTGTACGCGCGGCCGGACTCGAGCGCCTCGAGCACTTCTTCCTCCTCCACGCCGGCAGCCTTTGCGAGCTCCGAGATCGTTGGTGAGCGGCCGAGCTCCACCGTCTTCTCCTCGATCAGCTTGGAGAGCTTCACGTTCAGCTCCTGCAATCCCCGCGGCACCCGCACGGCCCAGCCCTTGTCGCGGAAGTGACGCTTGATCTCACCGATGATGTTCGGCGTCGCGTACGTCGTGAGCTCGACACCGCGCTCGAGGTCGAAGCGGTCGATGGCCTTGATCAATCCGATGCAGCCGATCTGGACGAGGTCTTCGAGCTGCTCACCGCGATAGCTGTAGCGCCGGGCCAGTGAGCGAACGAGCGAGAGGTATTGCTCGATCAACTGCTCCCGGGCTGCGAGGTCGCCGTGGTCGTGGTAGCGGCGCAGCAGGATCTTGTCGGACTCGCGCGGCATCAGGACGCTACCGGCGTTTCCAGGTAGGCCTTGCGCAGGTCGACCCAGCAACCATCGTCGCGCTCACTGAGGCGGACGGTGTCGACCACGGTTTCGAGGAGACGCCGCAGGCCGAGGGTCTCGTCCGGCTCCTGCTCGATCTCCTCGACCTCTTCCCGCATGAAGGGCCCGACGGACGCTTCCACGGTGCCGGCCTCGACGCGGAGGATGACGCTCACCTGGCGTTCGTCCTGGCTGCGGTCGAGGAGGGTCTCGAGCGCCAACTGCAGGTCGTCAAGGACGTCGAGCGTGAGCTCATGCCGTGCTGCGAGACCGCCGAGCACCAGCCCCGCGACAGCGCCGAACGGCCGCTCACGCGGAATCGTGACGATGATCTCCTCCATCAGACCGGCGGTCGGTCGGCGTGACGCAGCTCGTCCTCGAGGTCGCGTTCGCGCCGGGCGGCCGCCTGCTTGCCCGCTTCGACGGCGCGGCTCCAGTCACGTGTCGCCCGCAAGGAGGAGGCGCCATGGGTGAGCCCGGCGGCCAGACCGGAGACCTTTTGCACTGGGCGCGCGATCGCCATGCTGACGGCGCGCACCGCGGTGTCGATGCTGTCGGCCATGTCCACTGCGCTGTCTGTCACCCCATCCACCTTGTCCAGCTGTCCGTTGACCTTGCCGACGCTCTCCCCGAGCGAGTGGATCACAGGCAGCAACTCCTGTTCTGTCCCTCGGATAAACGCGGAAAGCCGGGTGAAAGTTTCGCCGAGCCTGATAAAGGCATACGCAAGCCCGGCACCGACGGCGAGGAGGAAGAAGGCGAGCGCGTAGCGTGCGATGTCGCCAGCGCTGGCGGCGAGGAGAGGCATTCGCTGATCCTAGTGGTGAGCGTGGGCGGACACCACACCCGAGCCGACAACCGCGTCCCGCTCGTACAGGGCGACCACCTGACCGGGAGCGAGACCGTACACCGGCTCCTCGAGCTCGAGCCGGAAGCCGCCCTCGCGCGGGACGACTCGTGCCGGCAGCGCCGGCGAGCGGTAACGGAGCTTCGCCTCGACGCGGCACACGTCGAGGTGCAGTCGGCCACGCACTTCGACCTCCGAGCAGGCGAGGGCGGCACGAGGTCCGACCGTGACCGTGTTGCTGGCGACGTCGGTACGCAGCGCAAAGAGAGGCTCGCCTGCCGAGACGCCGAGGCCCCGCCGCTGGCCGGGCGTGTATCGCCAGTACCCGTCGTGCCGCCCGAGCTCGACGCCGTCCTCGTCCACGATCGCACCCTCGTCGGCCGAGAGTCCCTGGCGCCCGAGAAAGGCTCGATAGTCGTCCCCCGCGAGGAAGCACGCCTCCTGGCTTTCGCGTCGCTCTGCTGCGGCGAGTCCGGCCACAGCCGCCTCGGCGCGTGTAGCTGCCTTGTCCTGCAGGCCGAGCGGGAACTCGATCTGATCGAGGAACCGCGGGTCGAGCGGCGCCAGCATGTATGACTGATCCTTGTCGGTGTCGAGAGCGCGCGCGAGCAGCCGGCGGCCCTGCCGCTCGACGATGCGCGCGTAGTGTCCGGTCCAGAGCTTCTCGGCCCCGGCGCGGCGCACGAAGTCGAGCAGCTCGGCAAAGCGGAAGCTCCCGTTGCAGCGCCCACACGGATTGGGAGTCTCTCCGCGGCTGTAGGCCCGGACGAACGGCTCGACGACGGCGCGGCGGAACTCGTCGCGGAGGTCGAGCGTCACGTGCGGCACGCCCAGCGCGTGGCATGTCTCTCGCGCGGCGATCACGGCGGCGGGCGAGCAGCAGGCACGCTCGGAATCCGGCCCGGCCGGGTCGAGCCAGAGGCGCAGGGTGACGCCGATCGCGTTGCTCCCAGCGCGCAGCAGTGTGACGGCGCTGTCGACCCCGCCGCTCATCGCCACTGCGACGCGACCGGGGCGGGGAGCGGCGCGAAAAACCTGCGCCAGCGCATTGGCGAGCGCGTCGGCCGCGAGGGTCTCGCCTGGAACGGCGGCGGCTTCGAGCAGGGTCAGGCCCTCGAGAGGCCGGGCGAGGCCCGGCGCCTCGGCGGACACGATGCGGTCGCCGTCGACCGTGAACCGCACAAGCGCAAATTCCGCACCGCGGGCCGAGTCTCCAATCACCTCGATCATCGACCCAGGCTAGCCGCCGCGACCCGCTCGCGTTCCCAGGCGCGTGGCTGAGCGTGCGCAGCCGCTCCGCGCCCCCCCGCCAGAGCCGCCGCCCAGGGCGCGAGCGGGCCGCAAAGCGGCCCTTCAGGGGTCTAC
This sequence comes from Gaiellaceae bacterium, assembly GCA_037721555.1. Taxonomy (GTDB): domain Bacteria; phylum Actinomycetota; class Thermoleophilia; order Gaiellales; family Gaiellaceae; genus Gaiellasilicea. Next base: position 12,585 of record JBBJOI010000056.1, read on the forward strand.
GCGCGATGGGTGCTCCGCCTGCGGAGTCGGAGTCCCATCTTGCGCAAAAAATCAGTGCTCCACCCTGCCGATGTTCCTCACGCCGATGCGAACCTGGCTGAACCAGGTGGGTGCCGTGTCGGACGTCGACGGGTGAGGTCTAGACCGAACCCAGGCTCCCTTGACGTGAGCGTTGGTTCACGTTTACGCGCAAGGCCACGCACAGGGTCGAGCGAGGTGAGTGTAGCCAGACCGCCGACCCGAGCTCACGATCAACGGACCCGAACTGCCAGACGCCGTTGAGCCAACCGCGGGGATGCACTGAACGGCTTCGAGGTGGGCGGTCGGAAGCAGGTCGCAGATTCCGAGGTTGCGCGAACCACATTCGATCCCGGCGCAGCTGTTCAGCCGCGCGCCGCGAAGCGCCAGCGAATCTCCTGGGTTCCGTCGAGGCCGAGCCGCTGCGCGAGTACCTCGGTCAGCTCGAACTGGCGGCCGGGCTCCTTCAGCTTCGTGTCGATCACTTCGGTGAGCACCTCGATCCCGCCGTACTCGATGTAGATCAGCGCCCCACAGGGAAGCAGAGGGTGGGTGACGCCGAGCGCCCGGCCGGTCAGGATCAGGCGGCAGGTCGTCCGCTCCGCGTCGCGGGGTGCTCCGCGCGAGCCGGCGAGAGCCGTCTCCCATCCTCCGGGTGCAGGCACGGCTCGGGCGCCGGTGACCGCAGCGCCGCCTCCGCCCCCGTCCGAGGTGAGGGCGAGCACCCCGACGGTCGCGACGAGCGCGACGGCGGCGAGCGCGACGACTCGCTGGAGGACGGAGAGGCTCACGAACTGGAGGGTGAGCCGTCGTCCGCGGGCACAGTTGGCCCGACGGGCGCCTTGGGCTCGCCGATGGGTATCGGCTCTGGCTCCTGCTCGGTCTGCGGCTCGTCCTCCGGCTGCGGCTCGGACTCCGGTTCGCCCGCGGGCGAAAACCTGGACCTGTCGAACATGCGCACGAGTATGCCCGGCGGAACGGCCGTCGGCACCTCCCTCAGCCGGGAGGTTCGCGCAATGCGATGCCGAGCTCCTCCAGTTGCGCTTCCGTGACGTCCGAAGGAGCCCCGCTCATCGGGTCCACGCCGGCCTGGTTCTTCGGGAAAGCGATCACGTCGCGCAGGTTGGGCTCCTTCGCGAGCACCATCGTCATCCGATCGATACCGAGCGCGATCCCTCCATGTGGCGGCGCACCCATCGCAAGCGCGTCCAGCAGGAACCCGAACTTCGCGCGCTGCTCCTCCGGAGTGAGGCCGAGGAGATCGAAGACCTGCGCCTGGATCTCGGGCTCGTGGATCCTGAAACTACCGCCGCCGAGCTCGTTGCCGTTCACGATCAGGTCGTAGGCGTGCGCAAGCGCGTTCGCCGGCTCCTCGTGGAAGCGGTCTCGCCACCCGTCCGTCGGCCGCGTGAAGGGGTGATGGACGGCCGTCCAGCGCCCCTCTTCCTCATCGTGCTCGAACATCGGGAAGTCGTAGACCCAGAGGAAGGTGAAACGCTCTTCGTCGATCAGGCCGAGCTCACGGCCGAGGTGGAGGCGGAGCGCGCCGAGCACGCGTGAGGTGGTCGCCCACGTGTCGGCCGCGAAGAGGACAGTCGAAGCCGGGTCGCCGCGGAACCTGGCGAGCTCTCCTTCAGAGAGGAACTTCGCGATCGGCGAGCGCACCTCCCCCGCCTCGTCGTAGACGAGGTAGGCGAGGCCCTTTGCGCCCCACTCCTTCGCGAGCTCCTCGAGCTTCGCCAGCTCGCCTCGGCTGAGCTCCTGCGGCACCCTCAGAAAGCGCACCGCCGCGGCGCCGGCGAACACCCCAAAGTCGGAGCCACGCGTGTCCTCGGTCGCGTCCTCGAGCTCCAGCTCGAAGCGCGTGTCCGGCTTGTCGGACCCGAACTTGAGGTCTGCCTCCTCCCACGTCATCCGCGGGAACGGCGTCTCGATCTCGATCCCGAGGCACTCGCGCCAGATGCGCGCGTACATCCGCTCCATCACGTCGAAGAGGAACTCCTGCTCGGGAAAGCTCATCTCGACGTCCAGTTGCGTGATCTCCTGGACGCGGTCGGCCCGAAGATCCTCGTCCCGGAAGCAGATCGCGATCTGGTAGTAGCGGTCGAAGCCGGCCACCATCG
>JBBJOI010000018.1:0-48271 GCA_037721555.1 Gaiellaceae bacterium
CCATCGGGCTCAGTCCCATTGGGCTCGGTCCCGTCCGTCTGGGCCCGCTGGGTCTGGCCGAGCGGGGGCTGCTCGGCCTGCGGCGCGGCCCGATCGGGCTGCGGGGGCTGGTCGGGCTGAAGTGCCTGGTCGACGGGCGAGGGCTGCTCGTTCTGCGCCGGTTGGCCGGGATTCTCGGCCTCGGCCTGCCGCTGCGCGGCTTCCGTCGCCCGAAAGAGCTCGGCGAGTGGGCCCTCACGCATGCTCGCGCGATTTCGCGCCATCGAGCACCTCCTTCGCCAGTTCGCGGTAGGCCTCGGCCGCTGATCCCTTCGGATCGTACTTGAGGACGGACTGGCCCTTCACGGGCGCCTCCGCGTACCGGACCGTCTTGCGGATGCGCGTTTTGTACACGAGCTCGCCGAAGTTCTCCTCGAGGATCTCGATCGCCTCGCGGGCGTGCAGCGTGCGGCTGTCGAGCATCGTCGGCAGGATGCCCTCCACCCGAACGTCCGGATTGAGGTTCTCGCGCACCATCGAGAGCGTGTTCTCGAGCTGGACGAGCCCGCGCAGGGATAGGTATTCGCACTGGACGGGCACGATCACGCCGGTACCCGCGACGAAGGCGTTGATCGTGAGCAACCCCAGCGACGGCGGTGTGTCGATCAGGACGAAGTCGTACCTCTCACGCACCTCGAGCAGTGCCTTCTCGAGCGCGCGCTCCCGACCGATCATCGAGCTGAGCGCTAGCTCGGCACCCGCGAGATCGATGGAGGCGACGGCGATGTCCACCTCGACCTTGTGGATCACCTCGGAGATCGGAAGCCGGTGCACGAGCACGTCGAACATGGAGCGCTCGATCGCATCCGGGTTCAAGCCCTGACTCATCGTCAGATTGCCCTGCGGATCCAGGTCGATGATCAGCACCCGCTGGCCGCGCTCGGCGAAGGCCACGCCGAGGTTCAGGGTCGTCGTCGTCTTCGCGACGCCGCCCTTCTGGTTGGCGAAGACGATCACTCGCTGCGAGGAGAATCCGTCTCCAGGCTGAGACCGTACGTTCGGACGCGGGAGCAGACGCATGAGGCCCATCTCGCTCCCGTCGTTCAAGGCTCCTTCGTCGTTTCCTGCAGCTATTGCGGCTCTCCGTCGTCGTAGTCGAGATCCTCTAGCCGCGCGATCAACCCCAGGCCGCGGAAGTAGATCTTGTTCGAGCGCGGGTAGTAGCAGACGTCGTCGGGTCTCCGGGTGCCGTAAGCCAGGTAGCTCAAGTCCGAACCGGTGGCGCGCAGGCCGTGCCCGATGCCCGTACCCGCGGGCCGGGAGATGACGCTGCCTGCCCTGATGGCGTGCTCCTCGTACTCTGCGCCTCTGCGGGCACGCTGCGGGCTCGGCCACAGCTCGAGGGTGCCCTCACCGTCGAGGACGACGAAGACCTCCTCGTCAGCCGAGTGACAGTGCGGCGGCGCGCCCTCTTCCCCGGAGTGAAGCCTGCCCCAGTTCAGCCCCGTGACCTCGGCTCCGGCGGCGCGCGCGAGGAGCTTCCACTGTCCGCCGTGCTCGCCCTCGAGGTCGTCGCGGTTGAGCACGTTGGCCGGGCGCTCTCCCACGTCCGGCAGCTCGGGCTCCCCGACCGCGACCTCGCGCTCCCACGGGTGCTCGCCACCACCGACCTCAGTCCACGTGCCGCCGATCCAGGCAATCCCGGCCCGTGGCAGGTGTCCGATCTCCGTCTCGCCACGCGTGCCGAAAGCAAGCACGTCGAGCCCGTCCTCGCCTGCGCGGAGGGTATGCGCCTGTCCGGCGAGGTGGACGATGCAGTCGCCGGGGCGTACCCGGGACGCAATGTCGTCCTGGAGGCAGACACCGGAACCGTCGAGGACGTAGAAGATCTCCTCCTCCGCGCTCTGCCGGTGGTACGGCGTCGACCACTTGCCCGCCTGGATGAGGATGCGGGACAGGCCGACGCTCTTCGTGCCGGCCGCAAGCCCGAGGTCGCTCCACTCACCGCCGATGTGCCCGGCTTCGGCGCGGCCCGACTTCACATCATCCCAGTGCGCGATCACACGACAATTCTCTCACGTTCGGCTGCACGCACGATCCCGTCGAGCATCCCCTCGAAGACGAAGCCGTGCAGCGGCCAGACGGCGTACCAGTACGCGAGCCCCCACAGTCCGAGCGGGTCGAAGAGCGCCGTCTGGTGAATTGTGGACTCGCCTCCCTCGGCGGGCTCGACCTCGAACTGGAGCCAGGCGCGGCCCGGCACGCGCATCTCGGCCGCAAGGCGGAGGAGGCGGTCCGGCTCGTAGGCCTCGACCCGCCAAAAGTCGACTGCATCGCCGACCCGCAGGTGCTCGCGATCACGGCGGCCGCGGCGGAGCCCGGGGCCGCCCACCAAAACGTCCAGCAGACCACGCAGCTGCCAGAGCCGGCGGCCGTAGTACCAGCCGTTGTCGCCGCCGATCCGCCGGATCGGAGCGAAGGCGGCGGCAGGCTGTCGGGTGATCCGACGCGAGCGCACGTCAGCGAGGCGAGAGCCGAGCCTGACCCCGCCGAAGCTCGGCTGCGGGAGCTCCTCGTCTGCCCAGCGGGTTTCGATCGCCTCGCGCTCCTCGTTCGCAAGCGCCCGCGCGATCGCCGCGCGGTGCCCGCGCGGGCGGATGTCGAAGACCTCGAGCGCGCGCGGATCGGTCACGACGGTGTCGTGCTCGATGCTGTCGATCAGTGCCCGACCAAGCCGTGCGTAGACGGGCGTGACGAGCCCGAGCCAGAGGCTCGACAGCCGGGGTGTCAGAACCGGCACCGGGAGGTAGACCCGCCGGAGCCCGCGCTGGCGGCCGTACTCGCGCATCAGCTCGCCGTATGAGACGACGTCGGCGCCGCCGACCTCGAAGACCTCGCTGTCCGCGGTCGGGCGATCGAGCTCGGCGAGGAGGTACGCCAGCTGATCTTCGATCGCGATCGGCTGCGCCCGGTTCGCTACCCAGCGCGGGGTGATCATCACGGGTAGCCGGTCGACCAGCGCGCGAACGATCTCGAACGATGCGCTGCCTGACCCGATCACTGCCGAAGCGCGGAACTCGGTGGTCGGCGTCGCCTCTCGCAGGATGCGGCCCACCTCCTGGCGCGACGCCAGATGCGCAGAGAGCCGCCCTCGGCCGAGCCCGCCCAGATAGACGACGCGCCGCACGCCGGCCTCGCGCGCCGCAGAGCCGAAGCTCGCGGCCGCGTCGCGATCCGCGCGCGCGAACGACCCAGCGGAGCTCATGGAGTGGACGAGGTAATACGCTATGTCGACGCCCTCAACCGCGCGACGCACACTGTCCGCGTCGAGCAGATCGCCTGCGACGACCTCGGTGCCGACACCTGCGCGCCCGGCGAGCACCTCCGGCCGCCGCGCGAGGCAGCGGACGCGCTCGCCGCGCTCCTCGAGGGCGCGCAGGAGCCGGCCGCCGACGTAGCCGGTCGCGCCGGTAAGGAGGATTAGGCCCGCGATTGAAACAGGTTAGACGGCAGCCGCTCGTTGCTCGCAGGCCGCGCGGCGCCCGTGTGCTTGCCGAAGGCTGAGCAGCACTTCGTCGAGCGAGTCGAGGAGAGCGGGGCGGTCGCCGTAGCGGAGCACCTCGACGAGTGCGCGTCGGGTCGAGGCGGCAACCGTGGGCGATGACTCACCCCCGGAAGCCAGCGTCCGCAACGAGGCGTGGAGCAGGCGGCGCTCGTTCGAATTCGGCTCGAGTAGCACTGCAGCCCGTAATACCCACGCCTCGCCTAGCAGCGCGGCGAGTGAGCCGCGCAGTTGCTCCGAACGGGAAGGCTCGTCCTGGAAGAGCGAGAGCTCCCAGCGGTCGAGCGCCTCTGCGAGCTGCCCGTCGACCTCCGTCAGCACGAGCCCCGAGAGCAGCTCGCGAGCGAGCGCTGCGCGGAAGCTGTCGAGCCGGTCGGGCTCACCGGAAGGCTGTGCGGCCGCGATGGGTAACGACGTCCTGATGCCGAACGGCCGCGAGTCGAGCCGCTCGAAGATCGCCGGTCCGGTCGCAACAGGAGCAGCCGTCGCGAGTCGCATGGCCGTCACCGCATCCGCGAGCTCCGACGGTGCATCGGGCGGCGCCTCCCCGGTCGTCAGTCCGCGCTCGAGCTCCACCACGCAGTAGCGATCGGGCGCCCGACCCCACTCCGGCGGCAGCAGCCCCTGAGCCTCCGGCCAGCTGAACGCCGGCTCGTCCTTGGCAGTGTCAGCCGCACGGATGCGCAGGCTCCCACCCAACTCGATCTGCGTCACGACCGACAAGCCGACGAGCGGAGCCGCCGCCGCGTAAACGCGCGCCTCGCCGAAGAGCGACGCCTCGAGCTCTGCATAGGCGCGGTCGAAGGCGATGTCGTCCCAGTCGAAGCCACCGCAGGCCTCGGCCGTCGAGATCAGGAGCGAGGAGAGGACGGTGCGGAACAACGCCTGCTCCGCGGAGGGAACGGCGTCGGATCGCGCGTAGATCGCCGCCGCGGGCTCGCGCAGGAGCTCCCCGAGCGCCAGCCGAGCATCGTCCCGTGAGGCAAGCGCAGTCGCATGCACCTCGATGAACGAGCGCACGAGCGGTCGGTACTCGTAGAAGGCGGGTCCGGCGCGCTGCGCATGTTCCGCGAACGAGAACCGGAGCTCGTCGCCCTCCTCGAGGCAGCGGCCGAGGTGGACGAACGCGCCGAGGCAAAAGGACCGGAGCGCCAGATGAAGCTGCGGAGCACGAACAGCCACGCGTTCGGTTACGCGCCCGGCGGTCCGCCTCCTGCCTGGCAGCCGGGGCACCAGTAGGCGGTTCGGTTCTCGTCACCCTGACCCCGGGCGCGCACGACCGTGCCGCAGCGCCGGCACGGCCTGCCCGCTCGGCGGTAGACGCTGCGGCCAGGGCGTCCAGAGCTGACCGACGCCTGCATCAGCCGCCGCGCCGCAGTCAGTGCCTCGGTCACAGTCTCGTCGGACAGCTCTCCTACGCGCACCCACGGCGACACGCGGATCTCCCAGAGCGCCTCGGCCATCCACATGTTGCCAATTCCAGCAACGGACGCTTGGTGTTGCATCGCCTCCCCGAGCCACCGCTCCCCGTGCGCGCGCATTCGGGTGACGGCCACATCGACGTCGAACGCCTCACCGAGGATGTCAGGCCCGAGGCGCCGCCGCACCGATCGCCGCTCGACCTCGAGCACGGGCCCGTTCCAGAGCACGCCCTCCTGGCGCTCCCCCCGCAGGACGAGCCACGGTAGCCCGACCCGATGCGACCCACGCCGCTCGATGCGCCAGCGCCCGGACATGCGGAGGTGGCTTCGGACGACGAGTCCGCCCTCGAACCGCAGCAGGAGGTTCTTGCCCACCGACTCGACCGACTCGAGCACGCGCCCGTCGACCTGCTGCGCAATGCGCGTGGCCTGCGCGCGCGGGTGCGGCGACTCGACCTCGAGCCTCTGCCCGACGAGCACCTGGAGCCGCTCGGCGGCGCGTCGAAGCGAATCCCCCTCCGGCACGCCTTGAGCCTAGACTCTAGGAGGTGAGGGACGCCTCTTGAGCTCGTACCTCCGTTCGGCGACGGCGGGCGCAGCCGCGGCCACTCTCTGGGGGCTCTCGGAGGGTTTCGACCAGAGGGCGCTCCGGTACGACTACTCAGACATCGCACTGCTCGGAAAAGCTGTGACCCGCGGGCCGTCCTGGCGCAGGACGGGCTTCGCGCTCCACGCGTTGAACGGCGTTGCCTTCGGCGTCGCTTACGAGGCGGCGAGTCGCCGGACGGGGCTCGACCGACGCCGGCTGGCGGTCGGTCTGGCGCTCGCGGAGCATGTCGGCCTCTACCCGCTCGCCTTCTTCGTCGATCGGTACCACCCGGCACGCGGCGAACCGGGGGTGCCCCCGCTCCTGCGCAGCCCGCGCGCATTCCTGCAGGCCACCTGGCGGCACGTGCTCTTCGGATCGGCCCTCGGGCGCCTCGCGTAAACGCGTCGTCTTAGCCGCGAAGGGGCCGCCTGCGCGACCGTCTCGTGCTTGCCTCGCGCGCTCGGGAGACCGCACCGCAGAAACGCCGGTAGGCCTGGAGCTCCGCCTCCACCGGCTCCACGACGACCCGCTGTCCGGTCTGCTCGAGCCGCGTCCTGATTGCGCGCGAAGCGGCCCTGGCACGCCTCCGCGCGCCATAGCCGTTCACGAGCCGCGTGAGGAACGCGACCGCAATCCCGGCAACGGCACCACCCAGAAGGAGCGCGGTCGGGAGCGGAACGTCGTTCGCCTCCGGCACCGGAATCGCATCTCCAAGCCGAAGGTAGTCGAACGCGAAGAGCGCCAGCAGCCACAGGGCTCCCACGGCCACCGCCGCCGCGAGCGCTGTCTGCAGCAGCCCAGCAACCCACCACCAGCGAGGTCGCCGGACGTGGAGGTCGGCGCCGGCGACAGCCCGGTCGAGCTCGTCCGGTAGCTGGTCGACAGAACCGGTCGCCGAGGAGCGCACGAGCCCCGGCCAAGGCTCGGGAAGCTCGCCGCCGACGCGGTCTGCGAGCTCTCGCGCCGCTGTCTCGACGCGGGCGAGCTGAACACCCGACGGGCCTGGCAGGGATGTGCGCACGCTCTCCTGCGGCTCCTCGGGCAGCCGCAGCCGCCGCAGCGGGTCGGGACGGAGCCGCCGCACCCAGCGGAAGAACGGCCAGCCCGTGGCCAGAGAACCGCGACGCCTGTGCGCAGACTCGACTGCACGCACGACCGTCGGGACACCCGCGGCGTCGGCCAGAGCGTCGAGGAGGCGGGTTCGATCCGCCCGGCCGAGCTGCTTGGGGTCGCCTTCCCCGCAGTACCGGTCGAGCCGCTCCCCGGCTCTCGCGACGTCGGCCTCGAGCCGTGCGAGCGTCGCATCGCGCGCAGCGACCCGCTCGGCGAGCAGCGCGCGCACGGTGGGCAAGCCCGCCCCCGTCCGCGACGACACCGTCAGCACCGGCAGCTGTTCGAGGTCCTCGAGCTGCAGCAGCCGAGCAAGGTCTGCGCGACACTGGGAGAGAGCATCTGCACCGAGCAGGTCGGACTGATTGAGCACGACGGCCATTGCGTCGGCGTAGGCACGCAGCGGCCGGAGGTAGCCGTCGTGCCAGGCGGAATCGGCGTACTTCTGGGGGTCGACGACCCAGACGACGAGATCGACGAGCTCCACGAGGCGATCGACCTCGAGCCGGTGCGAGACGTCGACCGAGTCGAAGTCGGGCAGGTCGAGAAGCACGAGCCCCTGCAGCTCGGGATCCTCGCGAACATGGCGCCGGGGAATGTCCAGCCAATCGAGCAGCGCGTCCGCGCCGGCGCCCCAGACGGCCGCCGCGGCTCTTGAGGTCGTCGGCCGGCGCCGACCCGCGTCGGAGAGGTCGGCACCGGCGAGCCGGTTGAAGAGCGTCGACTTGCCTGCGCCCGTCGGCCCGGCCAGAGCGACGACCGTTCGCTCGACGCCGAGCCCGAGCCGCACCCCGGCCTTCGCCACGACCGCACGAACAGACGACACCTCGTCCGTCCCGATCCGTCCGTCGCCGACGTCGGCCGCCTCCGCCAGCGCGGTGAGGCGGCGGTCGAGCCCATCGCTCACCGTGTGAGCTCGAGTGCCGCTGCGGCGGCGCCCAGCCTCTCCACCGCCTCCCGATCCGACTCGGCGTCCGCCAGGAGCGACGTGAACCGGGCGGCTTCTTCTCCGAGGATCCTCCGGACGCGCTCGAGCAGATCGTCCCGCGCCTTCGCGGCGAGCGCGCGCACCGCCTGGTCGCCGAAGATCGCCTCGAGCACCTTCTGCCCGACTGCGGAGGTGCCGCCCGCGATCGCGACCTCCGCCCCCGTCAGCCCACCGGTCTGGACGAACACCGCGAGCATGACGGTGAGCCCGGCGCCGTTGACGCCGAACGAGGCCACGCGTGCGGTCGTGCGCTTGTCCATTCCCTCCCGGCGGACGAGTTCGAAGACCGCGGCCTGCCAGTCACGCACCTCCTGCGCAACGGCCGGGGTGAGCCCCGCGGAGGCGGCGTCCGGCCGCTGAGCACCGGCAATGAGCGCAGCGCCTGCGGGCGAGGATCGCCACGCGGCCGCTGCGCGCTCGGCTGCTCGTTCGGCGGCCGCACGCACGACGGACTCGATGCCGGTCTCGACCGCGTTCTTGACCTCGGTGTCAGCCGTCGGCCTCCCGGTGAGGACGCTACGCAAGCGATCTCGAGCCCACGCGATCCGCGACTCGAGGGCCCGCATCAGCTCGCCGGTGCCCACGACCTCGTACCAGCGCGCGAGCACCTCGCCGCGCAGCAGAGAACCGCCCTTCAGCGTCTCCTCGACCTCCTCGAGCGCGCGGTCGTAGGAGCTCTCGACCTGCCGCCTCAGCTCCTCGACGACCGCGTCCTGCGCTGCCGCCGCACGCTGTACCTCGTTCACGCGTGCCGGGATGCTGGCGAGCGCTCCGGCCAGGGTGCGCTGGATCAAGGCCGCGCGCGATTGCGCATCGGCCGCCAGCTCGTCGAGCCAGCGACGAACCGGCGAGAGTGCCTCGGCGGGGAGAAGCCCGCTCTGGAGCGCGCTCTCGGGTACGACGAGCAGCTCTGCGCCGTCCAGGCCACGCTCCTGCAACATCTGCCCGAGGTGCGCCGCCACTTCGGTGCTCGCCTCCGGAGGAACCCGGTTGAGGACGACTGCCAGGCTCGTGCTGCGGTCTCGGGCAGCGTGCAGCAGCTCCCACGGAACCGCATCCGCGTAGCGGGCGGCCGTCGTGACGAAGAGCCACGCGTCGGCGGCGGCGAGCAGCTGACCCGCGAGGGCGCGGTTCTCCTCCGCGACCGAATCGATGTCGGGCGAGTCGAGCAGGGCGAGCCCGGCTGGGAGCGCCTGGGTGGGAACGAGCTGGAGACCGCCCGCGGGAGCCGCGCCGGTCGTGCGGGAGAGCTGCGGCAGCACATGGTCCTCCTCGAACCAGCGCAGGTCGTGCGGGCTGCAGGCGAGCACCGGCGCCCGCGTCGTCGGGCGGAGCACTCCGGCGGCACTCACCTCCGCTCCCACCAGGCTGTTGACGAGGGTTGACTTGCCGGCGCCCGTCGACCCACCGACAACCATCAGGAGGGGCGCGTCGAGCCGGCTGAGGCGCGGCAGCAGGTAGTCGTCGATCTGCCCGACCAGCTCGTCGCGTACGTGCCGGGCTTCCTCGGCACCCGCCAGATCGATCGCGAGCCGCACGCCTGCGAGCTCGTCACGTAGGTGGGCAAGGGTTTGAGCGCTCATTGCGTTCACCCTTCCCCCTTTCGGGGCGACGCAAAGCGTTCGTCAGCGGCCGCAGCCTCCGGCGCGATTCGCGCGAGCTGCTCGCGGAGCCAGAGCAACGCCAGATCCTTCGCCTTCGCCTCGAGCATCACGTCGACCGGACGCGGGGCCGACTCGAGCACGTCGAGGAGGTCCCACGGCGTCACGAAGTCGGCGTGCTGATCGAGGAGCGGTGCGACGAGCCGCGCATCCTTGCCCCTCCCCCCGACCGACCGCAGCTCAGTACGCGGGCTCGAGAGGTGCACCTTCGGGCGCACGTCGTGCGGCCAGGTCTCGAGCGCGGCAGCCAGGGCGACGACCGGCTCGCGCAGAGCCTCGGCAGGGTTACAGCGATGGTGATGATGGTCGTAGACGACGCGGACACCGGTGCGGCGGTGGAGCTCGAGGACGTCCTCGAGGTCGAACGAGGTCTCGTCGTGCTCGACGACGACGCGTGCGCGGGCGCGCTCGCTGAGGCCTTCGTAGGCCGTCGCCCAGCGATCGAGGGCTGCTGCGCGATCCCCGTAGACGCCCCCGACGTGCAGCACCACCACTCCTTCGGGCCCCTGACCCAGCGCGTCCAACAAGGCCGCGTCCTGTTCGAGGTCGAGCCCGGACTTCCACCGCAGCGTCTCGTCGAGTGTGTTCAAAACCGTGTACTGACCCGGGTGGGTCGAGAGCCTGAGCCCGAGCGCTGCCGCCTTCGCACCCAAGCCGGCGAGCTCGGAAGCGCACTCGTCGAGCTGGCGGCGGTAGTCGAACGCCGGCAGGTCTGGATGCGTGCCGTACGGGATCGTGCTGCTCGACAGGCGGAAGACGCGCACGCCGATGCGCTCGAGGTAGTCGAACGCAGCGTCGAGGTACTCGAGCGAGACGCGGAGGTGAGGCTGCGACTGCCAGCGCCGCGCGTCCGAAGTCCTCAGGCCACCGGCACCGAGGATCTTGACGGCAAAGCCGAGCCGGTAGGAGTGGATCACGTGAGACTCATCCCGAGATGACGCTTCGCCGGCTCAAGACTTCAGGTCGAGTTCTTATGGACGCAGCACTGCCCGGCGCGGTCCGGCAAGGAATCCCGCCTCGACGAGCAGCGGCATGATCTCCGTCTCGACAACCGGCCTGCCGTCGAAGCGCTCCACTGCGAGCCGCCCCCTCTTCGACGACTGGGCGGTGCCGGCGCGGACGTGAGCGACGAGCGACTCGATTGCCGGCCGCAGCCAATCCTCGTCGGGCTCACGCAGGGGCACGAGCGTCCGGCCGCCGCGCTCGACGAAGAGCACGGCCTCGCCGCCCAGCAGAACAACCTGCGCGCCGGCGACGCGCGCCGCACGCGCCCCGGCGCGCTTCGGCCACGGGATCGCGGCGCCGTACGGCTGAGCCGGATCGGCCGCGGCGAGCACGAGGGGCTCGGGATCGTCCTCCGCACGCAGCTCGCGCAGCCGCTCGACGGCACCCGGGAGGGCGAACTGCGCCCCGCCCAGGCCCTCGACGAAATAGCCGCGGCGGCAGACGCCGATCGTCTCCAGGTCTTTCAGCTCGCCATAGACGGCGCCATAACCGCCTGCGATCCCCTCTCCCCGCACCCCGTCGCGGGTGACGATCCCCTGCCGCTCGAGCAGGAGCTCAGCGAGCGCGCGCCGATCGGGCGGCAGGCTCGGGAACAGGCGGTCCGTCAAAGACCAGCGGCCTTGTGTCGAGGTGATCTGGGCGGCGCGAGTTCGCGAGAAACGCCGCTGCCGCCGATCCGGCCGCGGCGCCTGGTAGCGACGGCCGGCGCGGAGCGGCGTCCACGCGTCGTTCGTCACCTCTCCCGCCCAGACGAGCTCCCAGAGCGCCGGCAGCGCCGCCTCCGGCTCCAGCCCGGCGGCCTCGACGAGCGGGTACCAGAACTCGGCGCTCTGCGACAACGCCTGCCTGATCGAGTCCGCAGCCGCACCTTCCGGAGCCGGCGCGCCCGCCGGCCGCCCAAGGAGCGGCGCGTCCTCACGGAAGAAGACGGCGACACGATCGAGCCCCGCGCCCTGCCAGACGAGCTCGCCGGAGGCACAGAGCGCATCGAGCCACGCCGGCTGGTAGTTCGGCACGCGCCGCGGTAGCACCTCCGACTCCCAGAGGGAGACCGGCAACGCGAGCCCCTGCAAGGGAACGAGCGCCTCGCGCAGGCTCGCACGCCGGCCGATCCCGTGCCACGCGGGCAGGAACCGCCCGTAGGCCGCCTGTTCGGCCGGCTCGACCTCCTTCCGCAGCGCCGCCAGTGAGGCGCGGCGCAGGCGGCGGAGCACCTCCGGATCGCACCACTCGCGCTCGCTGCCGCCAGGGCGGAGCTCGCCACGAACGAGCGCGTCCGCGCGCTCGAGCTCGTGCAGCAGCCCTTCGAGGACGATCCCGAAGCGTGCCTCCGCGTCCGCGGTCGTGAACGGCCCCCGGCCCTTCCCGTAGCGCAGCACGAGCTGGCGCAGAGAGTCCGAGCCGCCCTCGAGGAAGGCATCGGGGAGACCGCCCGGGGGCATCACGCCGAGCCCGTCGCGGAGGCGCCCTGAGTCCTCGGCGGCCGCGATGGCGCCGCTCCCCGCCAACCGGAACCGGATCGCGCGCCGCTCGCGCAGCAGCGTCTCAGCGAAGCCCTCGTCGTACTCACCTTCGAAGCGGTGACCGCGCACGCGGAGGAGGTCGTGCAGCTCGTCGGCATTCCGCGGCGTCGGTTGTAGCGAACGTTCGACCTCCTCGATCGCGTCCCGATCGAGCAGCTCTCGGAGCTCCTCCTGGCCGAGCAGCTCCCGCAGCAGGTCGCGGTCGAGTGAGAGCGCCTGCGCGCGCCGCTCGGCGGGGGGCGTGTCGTCCTCGTACATGTACGTCGCGACGTAGTCGAAGAGGAGCGAGGACGCGAAGGGCGAGGCGGAGGTCGTCTCAACCTCGACGAGGTCGAGCTCGCGCGTCTGCAATCCCTGCAGGATCCGGCGCAGCGCGGGCAGATCGAAGACGTCCTGCAGGCACTCGCGATAGGTCTCGAGCACGATCGGGAACGACCCGTACTTCCGCGCCACCTGGAGGAGGTTCTGCGCCTTCAGGCGCTGCTGCCAGAGCGGCGTGCGTTGCCCCGGGCGCCGACGCGGGATGAGGAGAGCACGCGACGCGTTCTCGCGGAAGCGCGCACCGAAGAGGGCGGTCTGACCCACCTCCTGGACGACCAGCTCCTCGATCTCCTCCGGCGCGATCAGCAGGTCCGCCACGGGCGGCGGCGTGTCCGCGTCGGGAAGGTGGAGGGCGATCCCGTCGTCCGACCAGATCGACTGCACCTCGAGGCCGAGCCCGTCGCGCAGGCGCGAGGCGAGCGCCATCGCCCACGGCGCGTGGACGCGGCCACCGAACGGGGTGAGGATGCAGACCCGCCAGTCGCCGATCTCGTCGCGGAAGCGCTCGATCACGATCGTGCGGTCGGAGGGGACAGCGCCTGTCGCCGACTCCTGCTCGCGCAGGAAGACGAGGAGGTTGCGCGCGGCGCGCTCATCCAGGTGGTAGTCCGAACGCAGCACGGTGGTCGCCTTCGCGTCGCTCAACGCGACGATTGCGCGCGAGGCGGCGCCGATCTTCTCTCCGAGCTCGTACGGGCGCCCGACGCCCTCGCCCTTCCAAAACGGCACCGCACCGGGCACGCCGGGGGCGGGCGAGACGAGGACGCGATCGCGCGTGATCTCCTCGATCCGCCACGTCGAGGCGCCGAGCAGGAACGTCTGACCCTGGCGCGCCTCGTAGACCATCTCCTCGTCGAGCTCGCCGACACGGCCGCCGCCGCCGACCAGGTGGACGCCGAAGAGGCCGCGATCGGGGATCGTGCCCGCGTTCGTGACCGCCAGCCGTCGCGCCCCCGTCCGGCCGCGGATGACGCCGGCCGTGCGATCCCAGACGATCCGCGGCCTCAGCTCGGCGAACTCGTCTGAGGGATAGCGGCCCGCGAGCATGTCGAGCACGTTCTCGAGCTGCTCGCGCGAGAGCGAGGCGAACGGGTAGGCGCCGCGGACGAGGCGGTGCAGCTCCGCGACCTCGACCTCGTCCTCCGCGACGATCGCCACGATCTGCTGGGCAAGCACGTCGAGCGGGTTGCGCGGGATTGCGGTCTCCTCGATCGCGCCGTCGCGCATTGCCCGCGCGACGACGGCACATTCGAGCAGGTCGGCGCGGAACTTCGGGAAGATGCGACCCTTCGAGACCGAGCCGAGCTCGTGTCCTGCGCGGCCGATCCGCTGCAGCCCGCGCGCGACCGACTTGGGACTCTCGACCTGGATCACGAGGTCGACGGCTCCCATGTCGATGCCGAGCTCGAGACTCGAGGTGGCGACGAGGCACGGGATCTGTCCGGCTTTCAGGAGCTCCTCGATCTCGACCCGCTGCTCGCGCGCGAGCGAGCCGTGGTGAGCACGCGCAACTCCCTCCTCCGCCAGCTCGTTCAGCCGGAGCGCGAGCCGCTCGGCGAGGCGGCGGTTGTTGACGAAGACGATCGTCGAGCGGTGCGCGCGGACGAGCTCGAGCAGGGCCGGATAGATCGACGGCCAGATCGAGCCGATGCCGCCCTCGGTGCTCGTAGCCATCGCGCTGCCATCGGCCTCGGGAGGGTTCTCGTAGGCGCGCCCGCCGGGCTCGCGCATGTCCTCGAGCGGCACCACGACCTCGAGGTCGAGCTCCTTCCGCGTACCTGCGTCGACGAGCTGGATCGGACGGTCTCCGGAGACGAAGCGGCCGATCTCCTCGAGCGGGCGTTGGGTCGCTGACAGGCCGATTCGCTGCGCGGGTGTCCGGAGCAGTACGTCGAGCCGTTCCAGGCTCAGCGCCAGGTGAGCGCCGCGCTTCGTCCCTGCGACCGCGTGCACCTCGTCGACGATGACCGTCTCGACCGTCTTCAGCACCTCGCGAGCGGCGGAGGTGAGCATCAGGAAGAGCGACTCCGGGGTCGTGATCAGGATGTCCGGCGGCGTCCGCACGATCGCCGCGCGTTCCTTCTGGGGGGTGTCACCGGTGCGGACGGCGACGCGCAACTCCGACTGCAGGCCGGCGAGCGGGCCGCGCAGGTTGCGCTCGACGTCGTAGTTGAGGGCCTTCAGCGGGGAGATGTACAGCAGGCGCAACCCCTCACCGGGGTTCGCGTCGAGCCGGTCGATCCCGTAGAGGAAGGCGGCGAGCGTCTTGCCGGAGCCCGTCGGCGCCTGGATAAGGACGTTGCCGCCGCTCGCGATCGCCGGCCACCCAGCTGCCTGTGCGGGTGTCGGGCCCTCGAACGCCCGCTCGAACCAGGCCCGTGTCTTCGCTGAGAACGGGGCGAGCGAATCCACCCAGCCAGCCTAGCGAGCCGTTGACTGCCGGCGACTCAGCTTGTACCGTTGCGCGCGTGGAAGGGTATTCGGCCGGAGATCCTGCTATCGGGCAGGAGCTGAGGGACTTCTTTCTCGAGCTCCTCGAGGCGAAGAACCTCCAGGCCTACCACGAGGACCGCAAGGAGTACGTCCGCAGACGCGCCGTCGGGGGTGAGCCGGGGGACGCGAAGCAGTACCTCAGCGACGAAGCCCAGCGGCTGCTCCAGAGCCCGGACCTGCGGGCGATCGAGCAACACATCATGGCTATCACGGGCTCAAAGGCGTTGCCGCTCTGGGTCGTCGCCCCACCGTACGCCTGAGCGGCGCGCTCGTCGTCGTTGGAACCGGTATCGGCGCGGCGCGCCTCACGAGCGAGGCGCGTGCCGCGATCGAGGCGGCCGACGAGGTGGTCTACCTCGTTCCGGATCCCATCGCAGCAGCCGACATCACACGCCTGAATCGCCGAGCCCGTTCACTCGCGTCGTGCTACGCGGAAGGTGGACACCGGCGGGAGGCCTACGCCAGGATGGTCGAGGAGATGCTTACCCCCGTTCGCGCGGGTAAGCGCGTCTGCGCAGCCTTCTATGGGCATCCCGGTGTGTTCGTCTGGCCTTCGCACGAGGCGATCGAGCAGGCCCGGGGCGAGGGTTTCGAAGCTCGGATGCTGCCCGGAGTGTCAGCGGAGGATTGCCTCTTTGCCGACCTCGGCGTTGACCCCGCGACAGCTGGATGCCAGAGCTACGAGGCCACGCGCTTCCTCGAAGGACGGCCGGCGGTGGAACGACGGGCGGCACTCGTGCTGTGGCAGATCGGCGTTGTCGGCAGCGCCGAGCACACGGCGGAGCCGCGGGCGCCTCTTCTCGGCGCGCTCGTCGACGCTCTGCGCGAGATCTACCCGGACGACCACGAAGTGGTGGTGTACGAGGCTTCGCCATTCGCAGGCGTCGCACCGCTCGTCCGACCTGTTCCGCTCGCCGCGCTCGGCGCCGCGGTCACCCCTGCGTCGACGCTGTACGTGCCTCCGCTCGAATCGTTCTGATCCGCGCGGCGGCGACAAGGTGCCCCTTCGCCTCGAATAGGCTGAGCGCCTGGCCGGCGGCAGAGCTCGCCTCGGCACGGCTTCCTGCTGCCGCAAGGACGATCGAGAGCGCCTCGAGTGACTCGGCAGCGAAGAGCGGCGAATCGGTCTTGCGGGCCAGCTCCACTGCCTCACGAGCGATCCGCTCGCCCTCGCGAGCGTCATCGTCCGCCAGGACCTTCGCCCGAGCGACCCGCCACGCGATCTGCGCGTGGAGGTCGTCCGGGGTCGCCGCCCCCTCGCTGACCGTGATGAACGACGCCGCCTCGTCGTTGCGACCGGCGGCGATCAGCGTCTCCGCGAGCTGCGCCGCAACCGAAGCGACATTTGCGCGCTGGCCGAACTGGATGAGTTGCTGGAGAGCGGCCCGGAGCTGCTGCTCAGCGCCGTCGATGTCGCCGGCGAGAAGGTCGACGGCGCTCGTCCACGTGCTCATGGCTGCGAGGACGATGCGGCGCCCGAGCGAGTCGAGAATCTCCGTACCGCGCTCTGAGAGGTCGCGCGCTTCGTCAAACTCGCCCTCCAGGGCCGCAAGGAGCGCAGCCATCAACAGCAACTTCCCCTGCGCCGAAGTGTCCTCGGCCGCCTGCGCCGCCGCACCGGCCACGAGCCGTCGGCCCTCTGCGACCGGGAGGGGGCCGACGACCGCGCCGTAGGCGAGCCTCACCGCCGTGTCCGCCTCCAATCGCTCGTCGGCCGCCCGTCGCGCGTGGTGGAGCGCCCGCTCGAGGGTCTCCTGCATAGGAACGATCTGGCAGCGCCACCAGTACGCGTCGGCGAGGGCCGTCAGGAGCCGCGCGACTGTACGGTCGTCTCCCGCCTCCTCAAACGCGGGCAGGGCTCCCTGCACCGCTGTCGCCAGCTGGTCGACACCGCCTTCGCCACGGAAGAGAGCGATCACCTCGAGCTCCACGCGCGCGCAGATCTCACTGCGCCAGTCACCTGCCGTAACAGCTGCTTCGAGCGCAGCGCCGTAGCGTTCCTCAGCTTCGACGATCGAACCGAGGCGCCCGTGCGCCTCTGCGAGATCAAAGAGGAGAGCCGCTGATGGGGCGAGCGCAGCAGCGCGACGGAGCAGATCTGTTGCCGCCGAGGCATCGCCTCGGGTCAGCGCTCTCCGGCCGGCGCGGGCAAGGCGACCAGCCGCGCGAGCAGCGAGTGCCGACCCGGAAGGCCGTGAGGGAGCAAGCTCCGCTCGGTTGAGGTGGGCCTGCTCGAGGTGGTGTCCGATGATCTCGTCGAACTCGACGGTGTCACCGACGCGCGCCTCGCCCCAGTCCGCGAAGCGCTCGTGCAGCTCGGCTCGGAGTCGTTTTGGCGTCGAGTCGTAGGCCGCATCGCGGCTGAGGATGTGGCCGAAGCGAAAGCCGTCCTCCCCGACGAACGTGCGCTCGTCGGGCCTGATCAGGCCTTTACGCACCAACGCCTGAAGATGCCTGGCGACCTCCGGCATGCTCGTCGCCGGACTCAGGTCGACGACCGCTCCCCACCAGAAGACCTGGCCGATCACCGCGGCTCGTTGGAGAACGGCGAGCTCCTCCGCATCCAGCCTGTCGAGCCGCGCGGCCAGCACCGCCTGAACTGTTTCGGGAACGCGCTTCAGGTCGACGTCCGTGAGCGGCTGGAGGCGTCCGTTGCGCTCGACGAGCATCCCGTCCTCCACGAGCATGCGCAGCATCTCCTCGAGAAAGAGCGGGTTGCCACCCGTCGCCCGGCCGAGCTCACGCGTGGCCGCCGGCTGGAGCGGACCGGCGAGATTCTCGAGCAGTCTCGCCGAGTCGTCTGGCGACAGGGGCTCGAGCCGCAGCATTGGCCAGGCCGGCCGTAGCTCCGCAAACTCGGTTCGGGCGAGACAGCACACGAGAACGGCGGCATCGCGGCTCCAGCCCGACAGGTACTCGACGAGGTCGAGGAACGTCCGGTCGGCCCACTGGATGTCGTCGAGCACGAGCACGATCGGCCGCTCGCGAGCGAGCGCCTCCAGCAGACGACGGATCGCCCAGTAAAGCTCGTCGCTCCGCGATCGCGACTCGGCGCGGCCGATCGCCTCCAGGATCCGGCCGTGGACGGTCTCGCCGTCGGGCTCACCTGCGAGCGCGGCCGCCACGTCGAGCCCCCGCACCATCTCGACGAGGGGCCAGTAGGTGATGCCGCTTCCATAGGGCAGGCAGCGCCCCTCGAGCACGAGCGCTTCCTCGCCGAGGGACGCGACAAGCTCCGCCGCCAGCCGGGACTTGCCGACGCCGGGCTCCCCCAGGATCGTGACGACGCGGCAGGTGCGTTCGGCCTTCGCGCGGCCGAGCTCGACGCCGAGGCGGGCGAGCTCGGACGATCGGCCGACGAACGGCGAGTCCATCCGACGCATCACGCCGGCGACGCCCGGCTCGACGTCGAGCAGGCGCCAGGCGGCTACGGGAGCGGACTTGCCTTTTAGAACGAGCGGCTCGACCGGCTCCGCGGAGACGGCGTCCCGGACGAGGCGGAACGTCGAATCGCCCACGAGGATCTCACCGGCGCCGGCGTTCGCCTCGAGCCGCTGCGCGACGACGACGGCGTCGCCCGTCGCGAAGGCCTGACCCTGCGCCGGGTCGCCGGCGATCACCTCCCCGGTGTTGACGCCGGTACGCACGCCGATCCGGATCCCGTACGCACCCTCGAGCTCGTCGTTCAGCCCACCCAGCGCATCCCGCAACTCGGCGGCGGCACGCACCGCGCGCACGGCGTCATCCTCGTGGACGACGGGAATCCCGAAGGCGGCCATGACGGCATCACCGACGAACTTCTCGATCGTGCCGCCATGGCGCTCCAGCACCTCCCGCGCCGTCTCGTGGTAGCGCGACCACACCTCCCGCAGCGCCTCGGGGTCGAGCTGTTCGCCGAGCGAGGTCGAGCCGGTGACGTCGCAGAAGACGAGGGTGACGGTTTTCCGCACCATCCAACAAGTCTAGGACGGCGACGAGGCCGTGCCTAGACGCTCTCAGGCGATCAGGTACGCCAAGAAGGCGATGCCGAGGACGACCGCGACGAGTGCGCCCACGACGATGTGCATCCCACCCCAGACGAGTAGCGGCGTGCGTGCACTCCGCCCACGCTGGGCCTCGTCCGCCAGGTCCTCCGCCTTCTCGACAGGATCCGCCACGCCTGATCATTACCCGGCGGCGCTAGGATCGAATCGTGGTCGAGGCGCTGCACTTCACCGGGAACGAGGAAGCCGACGCGCTGATCGCCGCCAACCCGTTCGCGCTGCTCGTTGGCTTCGTCCTCGACCAGCAGGTGTCGGTGCCGGTTGCATTCGCAGGCCCGCTCAAGCTGAAGCAACGCCTCGGCGGCCTCGATGCCGGCGAGATCGCGAGGCTCGACCCGGAGCGGCTACAGGAGATCTTCCGCCAGAAGCCGGCGATCCACCGCTTTCCCGGCAACATGGCAAAGCGCGTGCAGGAGCTCGCGGCCGTCGTCGACGAGGAGTACGGAGGCGATGCGAGCCGGGTCTGGAGCGACGCGGCTGACACGACGGATCTGAAGCGGCGCCTCGCCGCACTGCCGGGCTTCGGCGAGATGAAGGTGAAGGCCCTCGCGTCGGTGCTCTCGCGTCGGTTGGGGATCGGGCTGGCGGAACCGCTCGTGTCGGATCACCCGATGCTCGGAGACGTCGACTCGCCGGACGCGCTTGCCGCCTACCAGGCAGCCAAGCGCGCGTACAAAGGCTTCGCTGCGCGCCTCGAGCTCGTGACGCGATGAGCGCTTCCCGCCGATGAGCACATCCCGGTAGTGCTCGAGCTACGGACCTACCGCGACGGCGGGCAGAGCGCCGCCGACGTCGCCCGTGAGGTGGCGGCGTTTCTCGGCGCCTCCGCCGAGAGCCTCGAGCTCGCGCTCTACGACATCCGCCTCCACGACGAGGCCGGCGCGATCGTCAAGGAGGCGCTCGTCGGGGCGCAGGAGCGGGGAGTGCGGGTTCGGCTCGTCTACAACGTCGATCACCACGGGCCGATCCCGGTGCCACCCCCGCCGCGCACCGCCCCAGAGCTGATCGAGGCGCTGCCGATCGAGACGAAGGCAATCCCGGGCGAGCCCGACCTGATGCATCACAAGTACGTCATCCGAGACCGGGAGGCGATCTGGACCGGCTCGTTGAACTGGACGGACGATTCGTGGTCGCGACAGGAGAACGCGATCGTGATCGCCGAGTCGCCGCAGCTCGCCCACGCCTTCTGGCTGAACTTCGAGGAGCTGTGGGAGCACGCTGACGTGGAGCGCTCGGGTTTCGTCGAGCCGCGCCCGGTCGATGTCGGCGGCATCGAGGTGCGGCCCTGGTTCACGCCCGGCCACGGCGAGGATCTCGCCCACCGGATCGCGAAGCGGATCGGGAACGCGAAGCGGCGGGTGCGCATCGCCTCACCCGTCCTCAGCTCCGGGCCGATCCTCGGCACGCTCGCCGAGGTGTGCTCCGACGGCAAGGTCGACGTCGCCGGGATCGTCGACGACACCCAGGTGGACGGCGTCCTGCACCAGTGGAAGCTGAACGGGAACGCGAGCTGGAAGGTGCCCGTACTGCGGCGGTTGCTCGAGCGTGGGCACTTCGCCGGGAAGCCGTCGACGAGGTGGTCGCCCGGCACCGTGCACGACTTCATGCACGCAAAGATCGCTGTCGCCGACGACGTCTCGTTCGTCGGCAGCTTCAACCTGTCGCACTCGGGAGAGCTCAACGCCGAGAACGTGCTCGAGATCAACGATGCGCCAATCGCCGACCGGCTTGCCGCCTTCGTGGACGAGATCCGCGCGCTGTACCCGCTCGTGACCCTGCCCCCCGAAGAGGGCATTCGGCGGACCGAGGGTGGACTACCGTGAAGGGATGAGGAAGGCTGCCGCCCTGCTCCTGGTGGCGTCGCTCACCGTGGGAGCGGCGTCCGCGTCGCGGCTGCCCGGGGCCCCTGCGTGTCCGGTGTTCCCGTCCTCGAGCCCGTGGAACCAGCGCGTCGACCGGTTGCCGGCAGCATCGGACTCCGACCGCATCGTCGCCTCGATCGGCGTCGGCGACCGCATGCACGCTGACTTCGGCTCCGGGCTCTGGGCGGGCGGGCCGATCGGCATCCCCGTCACTGTCGTCCGGGGAACGCAGCCGAAGGCGCGGGTCGCGTTCGACTACGCGGATGAGTCGGACCGGGGGCCGTACCCGATCCCTGTGGACGTCGCGATCGAGGGGGGCCGCGCCTCCGACGGCGACCGGCACGCGCTCGTCGTCGACCGCGACCGCTGCAGGCTCTACGAGCTCTTCGCACTCCGCCCCACCGAGGGCGGCGGCTGGCGCGCGGGCTCGGGCGCGATCTGGGATCTGCGCTCGACGAGGCTCCGGCCTGCCGGCTGGACGTCGGCCGATGCGGCGGGGCTGCCGATCCTGCCCGGCCTCGCTCGCTACGAGGAAGTCGCGCGCGGCCGGATCGACCACGCGCTCCGCTTCACCGCCTCCCGCACACGCCGCGCCTACGTCTGGCCGGCGCGCCACTTCGCGAGCGACGCGACCGATCCGTCACTGCCGCCGATGGGCGTGCGCGTGCGTCTGAAGGCGTCGTATCGGATCGCGGGCTTCCCTCCGCAAGCGCGGATCGTACTGCGGGCGCTCAAGGAGTACGGGATGATCCTCGCCGACAACGGCTCCGACTGGTTCGTCTCCGGCGCCCCGCATCCGAAGTGGTCGAACGATCAGCTACACGCACTCCATCAGGTTCCGGGATCGGCGTTCGAGGTGGTCGACGCCACCAGTCTCAGGCGTTGATCGCGCACGGGAGTCCTGACGTGACCACCGCCGTCGGAGCCGCTCTGCACGTGACCAACGGAGACTCCGCCGGGGACGTGATCGAGCGCAGCCGCTTCGAGGGGCGAGTTCTCTCCTGGCAGGACGTGCCGCACGAAGGCCCACTGCTGCCTGGCACCCGACGCGACTTCCTGCATGCGCGTGCCGCATTCCTGGCCGAAGAGGGTTGGCAGGACGCAGCGACAATCCGCCGCGCGCTCGAGGGTCGCGACCGGAAGCTCCTGGAGGCGCTGAGGGAGGGACGCGAGGTCGTCCTCTGGTTCGAGCACGACATGCTCGATCAGCTGCAGCTGATCGAGATCCTGTCTCTCGCGGGCGAGCCCGACTGCAATTTGACGGGACTCCAACTCCTGAACACCGACGCGGTCGAGGGCCGGCCGGAGTTTCACGGCTTGGGGGAGCTCGAACCGGACGAGCTCGAGCCGCTCTGGCCCTGCGTCGACCGGTGACGCCCGAGCTGGTCGAGCTCGCGCGCGCGGCCTGGGCGGCCGTGCGCGCGCCCGACCCGCAGGCCGTCGTGGCGCTGCTCGACGAAGACACGGCTCAGCTTCCGTTCCTCGCCGCGGCGCTCGAGCGATTCCTCGAGGAGCTACCGGATGTCGCAGGCGGACTCTCGCGAACCGAGCGGCAGCTGCTCGAGACGCTGGTCGAGGGGCCGCTCACTCCGCCCGAGCTGTTCGTTCAGAGCGCTCGTCGTGAAGTGGCGCCCTTCCTCGGCGACTCCTGGTTCTGGCAGCGACTCGCGCGCCTGGCACGCGGACAGCGCCCGCTCGTCTCGACGGCAGGAGGCGCGCCGATACCCGAGCCACCTCCCCGTGGAGACACACCGGCCTTCGTCCAGACCAGGTTCCAGCTCACCGACCACGGCCGCGCCGTTCTCGGCGGTGAGCTCGACTGGGTCGAGGCGGTCGGCCTCGACCGCTGGGTCGGGGGCACGCGTCTTCGACCGGAGAATGATTGGCGCTGGAGCTCGCGCGAGCGAGAGCTGCGCACACCGAGCGTCGAATCCGGGTGACGGAGGGAGTAGTGTCTCAGCCAGGATGCGCGATTGGTTCCGCCGCAGAGGGCTCGTGCGGCCGCGTCGCGGTCGCGTCGTGGCCGGCGTCTGCAGGGGTCTTGCCGAGCAGCTCGGAACGAGCGCCTGGCTCCTGCGCCTGCTGGCGGTGCTCTCGATCCTCCTCCCCGGCCCACAGCTGATCGCCTACATCCTGCTCTGGATCCTCATGCCGTCCGAGCCGTAACCCGCGTCTCCGCGCCCTCGGCGAGACAGCCGCGCGCCCGGTCGCACCCGGCGACCTGCCGAGCCCGACGTGCGCGTGATGTCGTCAGGGCAGATCCTCGCTGTCGGTAACGTCGACGCTGCGAGCTGCACGCCTGAACGAAGCCGCAGCGCTCTAACCGACGCCGGCGAGGAGGAACGCGCGGTTCTCGCGCAGCATCTCGCGTGCGATCACGAGCCGCTGTACCTCCTGGGTGCCCTCGTAGATCTGGGTGATCTTCGCGTCGCGCATCATCCGCTCGACCGGGTACTCCTTGATGTAGCCGTAGCCGCCGAGGATTTGCACGGCCTCGGTCGTGACGTACATCGCGACGTCGCCGCACTTCAGCTTCGCCTGTGCCGAGGCCTTCGTGAGCTCGGGGCCGTCAGCACCCGCATCGGCCATCTGGCCGAAGCGATAGAGCAGCCCGCGTGCTGCCTCGGTCTCGGTCTCCATGTCGGCCAGCTTCGCCGCGATCAGCTGGTGTTGCGCGATCGGCTTGCCCATGGTCTCCCGGCTCTTCGCGTACTCCAGGGCGTAGTCGGTCGCCCCCTGGGCGAGCCCGAGTGCCTGCGCGGCGACACCGGGCCGCGAGCGGTCGAGGATGCGCATCGCGAGCTTGAAGCCGCTGCCCTCGTCGCCGATCAGGTTGGAGGCGGGGATGCGGCAGTCGTCGAAGGCGAGCTCACCGGTCGTCGAGCCCGAGATCCCCAGCTTCGGCTCGAGCCGCGTCACCTGGAAGCCTGGCGTGTTCGCCTCGACCGCGAAGGCGGAGATGCCGGCGTGAGCTGCCTCGGAATCCGTCTTCGCGAAGACGGTGTAGAGGCTCGCGACACCTGCGTTCGTGATGAAGCGCTTGCTGCCGTTCAGGACGTACTCGTCGCCCTCGCGCCGGGCGGTCGTTCGCATCGCAGCGGAATCGGAGCCCGAGCCCGCCTCCGTCAGCGCATAGGCGCAGAGCCACTCCCCGCTCGCGAGCTTCGGCAGCCACCGCTCCTTCTGCTCCTGCGAGCCGCCGAGCTTCAGACCGAGGGAGCCCAGCTCCTGGACAGCGAGCAGCAGGCCACTGGTTGCGCAGACCTTCGACACCTCTTCGATAGCGACGAGCGCGAGCAACGTTCCGGTTCCGGTTCCGCCCCACTCCTCGTCGAAAAACAGGCCGAAGATCTCGTGCTCACGGAAGAGCTCGACCACGTCCCACGGGAACTCGTGCGACGCGTCGATCTCCGCAGCACGCGGCGCGATCCGCTCGCGCGCGAGATCGCGTACGAGCTCGCGGACCTCGCGCTGCTCCTCGGTCAGGACGTCGTACGCCACTCCAAGGAGTCTACGTCGGCTCGTCCCAGCTGAAAACCACGGACTCCGCCGACCGCTGCACGGGCCCGTGGTAGACGGCTTCCACGTTGTTGCCGTCGGGGTCGAGCACGTAGCAGGCGTAGTAGCCGGGGTGGTAATCGCGTTCGCCGGGTCTGCCGTTGCCGGTTCCTCCTGCGGCGAGCGCGGCCTCGTAGAAGCGCTCGACGGCCCCGCGATCCTCGGCCTGGAACGCGAGGTGCAGCTTGCTCGTCGGCTCGCCGTCGGCCGTCACCCACAGCTCGTCGGCGCTGAAGTAGGTCTCACCCCCGCTCACCTCTATCTCTAACGCGCCGAGAGCCGTCTCGTAGAAGCGGCGGCTCGCGCCGAGGTCGGCGACACGCAAGTGGACGTGGTCGAACAACCGCCCTGCATGGCTCTCGGGCATCGAAACCTCCATGGATAGAGTCGCGCGGACATGATCCTCGAGAACGGTGTCATCCGGACGATGGACCCGTCGCTGCCGACAGCGCGCGCGCTCGCGATCGCCGGCGCGCAGTTCGCCGGCGGCGTCGGGGTTCACGAGACGGCCCTCGCAAGCCCCGAGACAATCGATCTCGGTGGCCGGTGCGTCCTCCCCGCATTCACCGACGCGCACGTCCACTTTCCGACCTGGTCGCTGGCGCAGCAGCAGGTGGCACTCGACGGCTGCGCCTCTCTCGACGAGGCCCTCGCCCGCGTCCGGGGCGCCGAGAGGAGCGTCGGGCGCTGGCTCCGTGGCTACGGCTGGCGCGACGGCGACTGGTCGCCACGCACCCAGCCGACCAAGGAGGCGCTCGACCGGGTGACGGGCCAGACCCCGACGATCCTGATCTCGAAGGACTACCACTCCGTCTGGCTCAACTCGAGCGCTCTCGCGGCAGCGCACGGCGACCTCGAGGTTGCGGGCGGGGTCGTCGAGCGTGACGAGGGGGGCGAACCGACGGGGGTGCTGCGCGAGGAGGCGGCGTGGCGGTTCCGCGACCGTCACGTCCTGACGACACAGGACGAGTGGGTCGACGCGAGCCGGCTCGGGGTGAAGCTCGCAAACTCGCGAGGTGTCGGCGCGATTCACGACAAGGATGGCTGGCTGGGTGCCCCCGGCATCTTCCAGCGACTCCGCGAAGAGGGCAGCCTCAGCCTCCGGGTCTGGAGCTCGATCCCGCACGAGCTGGTCGGGCACGCGCGCGAGCTCTCGCTGCGCTCCGGGTTCGGCGACGAGCTGCTCCGCGTGGGCTACCTGAAGTGCTTCATGGACGGGACGCTCGGTTCCCAGACCGCACTGCTCACCGACGGCAGCGGAGTTCGGATCACGGGTCGCGAGGAGCTCGAGGAGATCGTTCGGCGGGGCACCGAGGCCGGCTGGCCGATCGCGGTTCATGCGATCGGCGACCAGGCGAACCGCGACGCGCTCGACGCCTTCGAGGCGACGAAGGAGCTGTGGCAGCCGCTCGGGCTCCGCCACCGGGTCGAGCACGCGCAGTGTCTCACGAGCGAGGATCTGCCGCGGTTCGCGCAGCTCGGGATCGCCTGCTCGGTGCAGTTCTCGCACGCACCCTCGGACCGCGACCTCGCCGACCGGCTCTGGCCCGAGCGGCTCGGCGGCGCGTACGCATTCCGCTCGCTGTGGGCCTCCGGCGCGCTCGTCGCGAACGGCTCTGACGCGCCCGTCGAGGAGCTCGACCCGCTGGCAGGCATCGCTGCCGCTGTGCTGCGGACGATCGACGACCGACCTGCGTGGCGACCCGAGGAGCGTCTGTCCGTGCAACAAGCGCTCGAGGCTGCCACCGTCAACCCGGCGTGGCTCTCGGGCGACGAGCGCCGCCGCGGCAAGCTGCTGCCCGGCTACCTCGCCGATCTCGTCGTCCTCGATCGCGACCCGGTCGCCCGGGAGCCCGAGGAGCTGCGCGAGGTGCAGGTCGTCGCCACGATGGTGGGCGGCCGCTGGGTGCACAACCCGCCGCCCTGGGAGTAGACGGACCGGGTCGACCTGACGCCGGCGCAGCGCGGAGTACAATCGGAGCGTGTCGATGCGCACGATGAACCCCGTTCACGATGCGACCTGCTCGGTCGCCGCGTGCGCCGAGATCATCGGCGCCAAGTGGACGGCGCTCCTCGTTCACGACCTCTCCGAAGGGGCCCGCCGCTTCTCCGAGCTCGAGCACTCCTGCCGCGGGATCAGCCCTCGGACGCTCTCCGAGCGGCTGCGCTGGCTCGAGAGCGAGGGGATCATCGCCCGGCGGAGCTACCCGGAGTCACCACCGCGCGTCGAGTACGAGCTCACCGGGAAGGGCGGAGGCCTGCTGCCGATCATCGGCGAGATGCGGCGCTTCGGCCACGAGCATCTCGGCTGCGGCGGCTCGCACTAGCTGTCAGAGGCTTGCTGTGAAACTCGCGTGCGCGCGGGGATGGGCCAGACGGAGCGGTTTCGCCGGGTCGGGCGCGGCGCGTAGTGGTGCTACGGGCAAGCCCGAGCCGGCGAAACCGCGCCGTGTCTGGCACACCAACCGTGCGGGCGTGAGTTTCACATCAGGCTTCTAGCTGAGCATCCGCAGGAGCGGACACTCGGCGCGCTTGAAGATCCCTACAGCGGCCGCCTCGCGCCTGTTACGTCGAGGTGTGGGCGTCCTCGGCCCAGACGTGGACGAGCTCGACGACCGTCGCCGCGGCGGCCGCCATGTCCTGCACGCTCGCCCACTCCTTCACGGAGTGGTAGTTCTGGCCGCCGGTGAAGATGTTGGGCGTCGGCAGGCCCATCGCAGACATCCGGGAGCCGTCGGTGCCGCCCCGGATGATCGTCCGCACGGGCTCGACCCCTACCCGCCTGATGGCTTCCTCGGCCGCCGCGACGACGCGGGGATGCTGAGCGATGACGGTGCCCATGTTCGTGTACTGGTGCTCGACGTGCATCGTCACCTGGGCGCGGGGCTCGCCCGCGCCGAGCTCGTCGACGAGCCCGCGGAGGAAGGCCTCGTGCTCGTCGAGCCTGTCGTTGTCGTGGTCGCGGAGGATGAAGTCGACGGTCGCCCGCTCGGCGCCGCCCTCGATCCGAGTCGGGTGCACGAAACCCTCGCGCTCCTCGGTCGTCTCCGGCGAGAGACGGTCACGCGGCAGCGACGCGACGAGGTCGGCGGCGAGCTTGACCGCGTTGACGAGGCGACCTTTCGCGGTGCCGGGATGAACGCTGTGGCCGCGGATCGTCACCTTGGCGCTCTTCGCGGAGAACGTCTCGGTCTGCAGCTCGCCGAGGCCCGATCCGTCGAGCGTATAGGCGACGTCAGCGCCGAATTGCGCGAGGTCGAAGTTGTCCGTGCCTGCCGCCACCTCTTCGTCCACGGTGAACGCGACGCGAACCCGTGCACGGGGCGGAGCAGGATGTTCAGCGAGGTAGGCGACTGCGGCCATGATCTCGGCGACGCCGGCCTTGTCGTCGGCGCCGAGGAGCGTCGTGCCGTCGGTCGTGACGAGGTCGTGACCCACGCGGGCCGCGAGCTCCTCGTTCTCCTGCGGGTCGAGCACCTGTGACGGATCTCCGCCGAGCACGATCGGCCCGCCCGCGTAGGCACGGATGACCTGTGGGGCGACGTCGGTGCCGGATGCGTCCGGGCTCGTGTCGACGTGGGCGTTGAGACCCACTGTCGGGCCCGCCGCCGTTCCGGGCAGCGTCGCGAAGACGTAGCCGTGCTCCGTCAGTTCCGCGTCCTCGAGCCCTGCTTCTCGCAGCTCTTCGACGAGCAGGCGCGAGAGGTCGAGCTGCTTCGGTGTGCTCGGGTAGGTGTCGGAGACCTGAGCCGACTGGGTGTCGATCCGGGCGTAGCGAAGGAAGCGCTCGAGCACGTCCTCGGCGAGCTCCGCGGCGAGCGGAGAGGCGAATTCCGCGCTAGAGGTCGCCAAGCCGCCGGTAGAGCTCTCGGATCGTGTCGATGCCGCGCGGGAAGAATTCGACGAGCATGCGCTCGTTCGGCGAGTGGACGTTGCTCTCGGGCAGCGCGAAGCCCGTCAGAATCGTCGGGATGCCCTTGTCCTCGAGGGCAGGCATGATCGGGAGCGTTCCGCCGGAACGAGTCAGGATCGGCCGGATCCCGAAGGCCGACTCGAAGGCGTCCTGCGCGATCTTGACGACCTCGGAATTCGCGGCGACGAGGCCCGGCCGGCTCGCGTCCTCGAGCTCGATCTCGACCGTCGCCCCTTGGGGCGCCGACTCGCGCAGCAGCTTCTCGACCGCCTCCTGGATGGCGGCCGGATCCTGCCCCGGCGCCAGCCGAACGGTGAAGTTGGCCTGCGCCGCGGCGGGGATGGTCGTGTTCTTCAGCCCGGGCTTGCCGCCCAGAATGCCGTTGACCTCGACGGACGGCTCGGCGGTCGTCCGGAGGTAGAACTCCTCGGCCGCCTGTGTGTCGTAGGGAACCGCGCCGGCGTCCCGCAGCACGTCGGCCCCGCTCGGCTGCTGCTCCCACCCCGCGCGCTCCTCGTCGGTTGGAGGCGCGATCCCTACCCGGAGCGACTCGGGCACGCGGCCGTCGCGCGGCAGGATCCCGGACAGCGTCGTCGTCAAGGCATGGATGGCATTCATTGCCGCGTTCCCGTACATCCCCGAGTGCAGGTCGCGAGTGCCCGTGCCCACGTGCACATTGAAGGCGGCGAGGCCGCGCGTGGCGACCGAGATCGCAGGCAGGTTCCGGTTCTCCATGCCGCCGTCGAAGATCACGCAGGCGTCGGCACCGCGCTCGTCCTGCTCGAGGAAGGAGACGATCGACTGACCGCCGACCTCCTCCTCGCCGTCCGAGACGATGCGGATGTTGATCGGGAGAGCTCCGTCGGCGGCGAGCATCGACGCTGCCTGCAGCAGCATCCAGAGCTGGCCCTTGTCGTCAGCGACGCCGCGGGCGTAGAGCCATTCGTCCCGGATCGTCGCCTCGAAAGGGTTTGACTCCCAGAGCTCGAGCGGCGCCGGGGGTTGGACGTCGAAGTGGCCGTAGCAGAGGACGGTCGGCGCGTTCTGCACGCCGACAGACGCGCGCAGCTCGCCAACGACGAGAGGTCGCTTTCCGTAAGGCACGAGCTCGGCCTCGCCGCCTCCCCGCCGGATCTTGTCCGCCACCCACTCGGCCGCGGTCTCGACATCGGCGGCATGTGCCGGGTCGGCGCTCACGGAGGGGATGCGCAGAAACTCGGTGAGCTCCTTGAGCCACTCCTGGCGCAGTTCGGGCATGCGCGCGAGTCTAGCCGGGGCTCAGGCAGCCTGACGCGCCTCGCGTCTCTCACGGCGCCTCGAGGCGGCGCCTGACGTGACGACGCAACGAGGCCAGCACGTCGCCGAGAGAGTGGCCGCCGGGGGCGAGGCCGTCCAGGACGGGCCGCGAGGACAGGTCGACGCGGCTCGTCTACGCCAGCCACGTCTACAGGAGCCCCGTCTTGCGCGTGCGTCCACGAGCAGGGACTGTCCCTGCTCGTCGGCGCGCGCTGGCGGCAGGTCTGAAACAGCCGGATCGAACATCGGCGCGGGTCCCCCCGGCTCGGTCGCGCATCGAGGCGACGATGGAGCTGCTCGACCTGTCGGGCTCAGAGCTTCCGAAGACGTCAGGCGACGTCGCGCAGCTTGCCGGCGTCAGCCAGAGCGCGCAGCTTCTTCAGGCTCTGGTTCTCGATCTGCCGGATCCGCTCGCGCGTGACGTTGAACGTGCGGCCCACCTCGTCGAGGGTGCGCGGTTGCTCGCCGTCGAGCCCGTAGCGAAGCTCGAGCACGCGGCGCTCGCGATGGGAGAGCGTCTGCAGGATCGCTCGCAGCGCCTCGTTCCGCATCGTCTCCTCAGCGAGCTCGTCGGGGAGGAGGGCTGTCGAGTCGCTGAGGAAGTGCCCGAATTCGGACTCGTCATCGTCACCCACCGGCTTCTCGAGCGAGATGGGCGTTTGCGCGCTCCGGCGGATCTGTTCGACCTCCGCGGTGTGCAGCTCGAGCTCCTTCGCGATCTCCTCCGAGCTCGGCTCGCGGCCGACTTTCGCGCGGAGGGCCCGCTCGGTCCGCACGATCTTGTTCAGTTTCTCGACGACGTGCACCGGCATACGGATCGTGCGCGCCTTGTCGGCGAGCGCGCGGGCGACCGCCTGGCGGATCCACCACGTGGCGTACGTCGAGAACTTGAAGCCCTTGCGATAGTCGAACTTCTCGGCCGCGCGGACGAGTCCGATCGTGCCCTCCTGGATCAGGTCGAGGAACGGCAGGCCCTGGTTGCGGTAGCGCTTCGCGATCGAGACGACGAGTCGCAGGTTGGCCTCGACCATCGCCTGCTTCGCCGTGTGGTCGCCTCGCTCGATCCGCTTCGCGAGCTCGACCTCCTGGGCGGCGGTGAGCAGCGGCACGCGGCCGATGTCCTTGAGGAAGAGCTGCAGGGTATCGGTGGAGATCTCGGCGGCTTCGTGCGCCACCACCGCCTGCTCCGCTTCCCCCGCCGGCTCGTCCGTGCGCTCGACGACTTCGATCTGGGCCTCTTCGAGTGCCGCGTAGAACTCGTCGAGCTGAGCCGCGTCGACGTCGAGCTCGTCGAGCGCCCGCGCGATCTCGTCCGCCCCCAGCCGGCCGGTCAGACGTCCGCTCTCGAGCAGGAGGCGCGCCTCCTGCGACTCCAGCAGGTCGAGCCCTCGACCCGTGGCGCTGCTGCTGCGACTCCCTGTGCTCATTCGGCTCCCCCTCCGACTCGGCTCTCTCACAGTAGTCATGACGGCTCGCAGCCGCAACAGCTTCCAAACAAGTGGTGTCGGAGGGTCGGCCCGCGCAAGCTCAACCCAGCGCCTCGAGGTACCGCTGCGCTTCCTCGGCCAGCCGGGATCCGGGCTCGGCGGCGACGGCCAGCCGGAGCTGGCGTCTCGCCTCCTTAACATCGCGCTGCCAGAGCAGCAAGAGCCCCAGGTGGAACCTGACTGTGGCGGCCTGACGGAACCTGCGGGTCAGCGGGCCGAGTCGTGAGAAGGCTTCCACGGGCCGCTCCTTTGCGTACCGGCCGATGGCAGCGGCCACGAGCGCCTCGGCCTCGTCCGGGTACATGCGCGCAGCTAGATCGAAGACCCGCCGCGCCGAGATCGTCCGACCGAGCCGTTGCAGAGCCGTGCCGTACAGAAGCTGCGCGTCGAGCGAGCCACCCGCCGCTCTCTTGCGCAGCTCGGCCAGCTGCTCGGCGGGTGAGCGCTCCTCGAGGCCGGGCGGGAAGGCGGCGGCGGACACGAGAATCGGAATGCCCGGCGCGAACTCCGGATGGAGCAGATCGTTGGCGAAGACCGCGTACGGCGTGTCGGGCTCGACGTCCCGGGCTTCGCGCCAGGCGGTGATCGCGCCCCCCTCGCCGGCCCAGTAGCGCGCGAGCCCCAGGTGCAGCTGCGCGAGGGCGCTACGCGGGTAGAGGGCACCGACCTGCTCGATGCGGGAAAGAGACTCCGGCCAGGCAACGAATGCCGCGCCCAGCTTCGCCTCGAGCGAGTCGTGGCGGGCGAAGAGGCGCCCGGCCTCCCGATCACGACCACCCTCGTAGAGGACCGCGGCGCGCCTCAGGTCACGCGCCTCCGCGTCCGCGCGGACACCCAGGTCGAGCACGAGCGTTGGCCTCCCCGGCCGGGGCTGCGCCGGTCCGGTGACATCGTCTGGTCGGGGTACCTCTTCCGCGGAGAGGACGGTGGCTCCGGCAACGAGAGCGGCAGCCAAGGCGGCCAGGGCAGCCACGACCAGGGTGACGCGGACTCGCGCAGACACGCCCCGACGATAGCCACATGGCCGCTGCAGAGCCCCAAAGCTGCTGCAAAGGCGGCGGAGCCGCAACCGGCGGCGCAGAAACGGGAGGCACAGCAACCGGCGGCGCCGCAAAAGGCCTGCGCCGGCGCACCAGGCACAGCGGTAGCGCGACCAGCGCTGCCATAGCTGCACACGAAAGACGACGGCAACAAACGCGGCCGCGAGCGAGCCGAGTCGCAATCGCGCCACACGCAACCGGCGTGAACCCATTTCCTGGCCGGTCTAACCTTGCGGTGGCTCCGGCGTCCTCAGGAGGTTCGAACGACTATACTTCGGAAAGCAATGGCGACCTACCGCGAGCTTCTGCAGCAGGTGAAAGGCGAGATCGACGAGATCGACGCCCCCGATGCACGCGCGCGTCACGCCGCGGACGTCACGCTCTTTCTCGATATCCGTGAGCAGGACGAGTGGGATGAAGGAGCGATTCCAGGGGCGGTTCACGTTCCCCGGGGGCAGCTCGAATCACGGATCGAGGGCCTCGTGCCCGACCGCTCGCGGGAGATCGTCGTCCTTTGTGCAGGCGGCTCGCGCTCGGCCTTCGCCGCCAGGTCGCTCGCTGACCTCGGCTACGAGAATGTCAGCTCGCTGGCCGGCGGTTTCACCGACTGGAAGCGAAACGGCTTTCCGATCGAGCTACCACGAACGCTCTCCCCCAAGCAGCGCTCGCGCTACTCCCGGCACCTGCTCATCCCTGAGGTCGGCGAGGCCGGCCAGCAGCGGCTGCTGGACTCCCGTGTCCTCCTGATCGGCGCCGGAGGGCTCGGCTCGCCCGCGTCGCTCTACCTGGCCGCCGCGGGGGTCGGCACCGTCGGCATCGTCGATGCCGACGTCGTCGACGACTCGAATCTGCAACGCCAGATCGTGCATTCGACCGAGCGCCTTGGAGAGCCGAAAGCGCTGTCGGCCAAGCGCACGATCGAGGCCCTGAACCCGGACGTCGAGGTGAAGGCCTACGAGGAGCGATTGACCTCCGAGAACGTCGAGCGCATCCTGGCCGACGGCTGGGACGTGATCGTCGACGGCGCGGACAATTTCCCCACCCGCTACCTCGTCAACGATGCGTCCGTCTGGCACGGCATCCCGGTCGTGCACGGGTCGATCTACCGCTTCGAGGGCCAGGCCACCGTGTTCAAGCCGCGCATGCCTGGAAGCGCCGCCGGCGAAGCCGACGGCGCCCGGGCGGAAGAAGGTGGGCCGTGCTACCGCTGCCTCTTCCCGTCTCCTCCGCCACCGGAGCTCGCACCGAGTTGCGCCGAAGGCGGCGTGCTCGGGGTTTTGCCGGGGATCATCGGCTCGCTCCAGGCGAACGAGACGCTGAAGCTCTTGCTCGGCGTCGGCGACACGCTCGAGGGCCGGCTGCTCCTCTTCGATGCGCTCGGGACGACGTTCGACGAGGTCTCGGTGAAGCGAGATCCCACCTGCCCCGTCTGCGGCGATCGCCCCGAGATCACCGAGTACATCGACTACGTCGAGTTCTGCCAGCCCTCCGCGTCCCGGTCCGCCGATGGCGCTCGTCGGTGACGTCCGTTCGGATCCCCCCAACCCTGCGGAACGAGGTCGGCGGGGAGCGGCAGGTCGAGGCGTCCGGCGCGAGCGTCCGCGAGGTGCTCGAAGATCTTGCGCGTCGCTACCCGGCGCTCGAGTCGCAGCTCTTCGAGGACGGCGAGCTCGCCCCGTTCGTGAACGTCTACCTCGGCGGCGAGGACGTCCGCACCCTCGACGGGCTCGAGACGTCGGTCGACGGTCAGCAGCTGATTCTCCTCCCCGCCATGGCCGGCGGCAGCCGAGAACTCGCTTTCAACTGAAGCCTTGAGCCGCCGACGTTTCTGAGATGAGCTCCAGGTCTCTCGCACCAAGCCTGCTTGACCTCGTGGGCTCGACGCCGCTCCTGGAGCTCCCCCGCTTCGCACCCGGTGGCGTCCGGCTCTTCGCGAAGCTCGAGGGTCAGAACCCGACCGGCTCGATCAAGGACCGCATCGCGAAGTCGATGATCGAAGCGGCTGAAGCGTCGGGCGAGCTCGAGCCGGGCCGGCGTCTCCTGGAGCCGACGAGCGGTAACACCGGCATCTCGTTGGCGCTCGTGGCGAAGTTGAAGGGCTACCCGCTCACCTGCGTCATGCCCGGGAACGCGACCGAGGAGCGTCGCCGCCTCCTGCGCCTCTACGGGGCGGAGATCGTCGAGTCGCCGGGCGAAGAGGGCTCGAACGGCGCCGTCCGGCTGGCCCTCGCGCTCGCAGAGGCCGACCCGGGGTACTTCATGCCCTTCCAGTACGCGAACGCGGCGAATCCTCGCGCGCACTACGACGGCACGGGGGCAGAGATCGCGGAGGCCCTTGAGCGTGTCGACGTCCTCGTCGCAGGGCTCGGCACCGGCGGCACCCTGATGGGTGCCGGCGAGCGGCTGCGCGAGAGCTTCCCGAACGTCGTCGTCGCTGCGGCCGAGCCGCTTCCCGGGGATCCGGTGATGGGTCTCCGCTCGCTCGCGGACGGCTACGTGCCCCCGATCCTCGACGTCTCCAAGCTCGACCGGAAGGTGCTTGTCTCGAACGAGGAGTCCGTCGCGGCGCTGCGCGAGCTGCTCGACACCGAAGGCGTCTTCGGGGGCGTCTCGGCCGGGGCAGTGGTGCACGTCGCGCGGAAGCTCGCGAGGGAGCTCGACGCGGGCGCCGTCGTCGTCTGCGTGCTCGCTGATGCCGGCTGGAAGTACCTCTCGGCCGAGTTCTGGGAGACACGCGACGTCCCCGGATCGATCGAACGGTCGATGGAGCGCACCGTCTGGTGGTAGTGCCTGCTGAGGTGCGGTCGGCGCTCGAGGAGCACGCCCAAAGCGAGGCGCCGAACGAGGCCTGCGGGCTCGTCATCCTCCGGGACGGGGTCGCAGAGCGGTACGTGCCGGCCCGAAACGGCGCGGCGAGCCCGTATCGGTTCGAGCTCGAGGTCGACCCGGAGGTGTGGTTTCTCGAAGATGAGGGCTACGAGCTGGCCGTCTTCCACTCGCACCTCTCGTCACCGCCGAGCCCTTCCCGCACGGACGTCGAGAACATCGGTTTGTGGCAGGGCAGGCCGTACTTCATCCTCTCGCTGCGAACGAACGACCTGGCCGCTTTCCGGATCGAAGACGGCCAGGTCGCTCAAGAGCCGCTCACCCACTAATCGTCGTCGCAGTCTCAGCCGCCCTCGGGCTCGATGATCCCGCAGGCAACGCGAGCGCCTCCCGAGGCGCCGGTCACACCAGGGATCCCGCGGTCCGGGTTGACGTGGACGATCACCGCGCTGCCGTTCGCGTCGAAGACCGACAGCGGCCCGGGAGAGAGTGTGATCCGGCTCGTCGTGTGCTGGAGTCGGCCGACACCGTTCCTGCTGCTTACGATCAGGTTCGGCAAGTCACCTAGGTGGTAGGGGTGGTTCGCGTCGACCGGTTCGGAGTTGCCGGCCGGACCCGGATCGAAGTGCCCTCCCGCAGTCGCGAAGGAGGTGGCCGGATCGCAGACCGCGTTCTCATGAACGTGCATCCCGTGGGCACCTGGCGTGAGCCCGGTGATGCGTGCGCGGACGTCGACAGTCGGCTCGGGGAAGTTCTCGAATCGAGGATCGGTCGCCGGCGCCGTCGAGGCCGGCGTCGGGCACCCCGGACACGGCGGCTGCGAGAACTCGACGATCCCCTCGACGCCGCCCGGGCCGCTGACGATTGCGCGCGCAAAGACGCTGTTTCGCGAGTCGCGCTTGCCGTCAGCTCGCGAGTAGCGTTCGTCGTCGTCAGCAAGCGCGAGAAACCCGCTCGATCCGAAGACGACGATGGTCCCGACGAGCAGGCCGATGTTCAGCTTGGTGCCGCGTTTCATTCCATCCTCCCCCGTAGACAAGCCCAGGGTACCCCGCGACGATCATGCTTGGAAGGGCTGCGCGGCGCGTAGAGACGACGTGAGCGCGTTCGCGGTCATCTGCCTCCTCAGCGTGCTCTTCTTTGCGACCTCCTGCGGCGGGGACGACCAGTTGAGCGTCGAGGAGGCGCGCGACCGGGACGGTTCCGTCGTCGAGGTCGAGGGCTACCTGATCGAGCGAGCCGGCGAGCTGCGGCTCTGCGAGGCGATCCTCGAGTCGTTCCCGCCCCAGTGCGGCGAGCCGTCGCTGCGGGTCGATGGGTCGGCCCCCGGCCCTTCCGAGAAGCGCGTGACGCTCCTCGGAAGAGTGGAGGACGGGGCGATCAACATCGTCGGGCGCGCCTAGCCGACCTTGAACGATCCCTTCATCGAGTCCGGGTGCGGATCGCACACGAACCGGTAGGTGCCCGTCTTCAACGTGAGGTTCCACGTCGTCTTCCCCTGCTTGGGGATGCTCGTCGCCTTGTTGAAGCCGAGACCCTTCAGGCGGAAGTTGTGGATCCCGGACTTGTCGGTGACGACCACCGTGTAGGCGCCGGGCTTGAGGTTCTTCACCGCCTTGCCGCCCATCGTCAGCGTGATCGTGAAGCCAGGCCCGACCGTGCCGATCAGCTTGGTCGCGGTAGGGGCTCCCTGAGCCGGTGCCGCGGCGGCGACCGCCGCTGCAGCAATGGTGGCAGCGGCACCCAGTCGTAGTCCTCTCATGCGTCTCCTCGTTCGGTGGGGATCAACTCTCACACGGTAGATACGCGCTGGAGGGCCAGGCGGATCGATCGGGAGCCGAGCAGCCGATCCGGATCGATCAGGCGAGCGTGGTGAGATCGCTGTCGGTGAGCTCCAGGTCGGCGGCGGCCATGTTCTCCTCCAGGTGCGCGACTGACGCGGTGCCCGGAATGGGGATGGTGAGGGGCGAGCGCCGCAGGAGCCAGGCGAGCGCGACCTGCGCCGCCGTCGCGCCTTGGCGTCGGGCGACCTCCTCCACAGGCCCACCTGGGCGGGCGAGCCGCCCGGCGTCGAGCGGGTACCAGGGAAGAAAGGCGATCCCGTCGCGCTCGCACGCCTGGAGCACGTCGTCGGACTCGCGGTTGCCGAGGTTGTACTCGTTCTGCACGGAGGCGATCTCCACGATCCGGCGCGCCTCGTCGAGCTGAGCCACTGAGACGTTGGAGAGCCCGACGTGGCGGATCTTCCCCTCCTCGCGAAGCTCCTTCAGGGCTCCGACAGAGTCCCCGAACGGCACCTTCGGATCCGGACGATGCAGCTGGAGGAGGTCGATCGTCTCCAGGCGCAACCTTCCCAGCGAGGCCTCGCACGCGCTCTTCAAGTATTCGGGCCGGCCGTCGGGTGCCCACGCGCCGTTCCCCGTCCGGGTAAGGCCGCACTTGGTGGCGACGACGATCCCGTCGTACGGGTGGAGCGCCTCGGCGACCTGCAGCTCGTTCACCTCCGGCCCATACGCATCCGCCGTATCAATCAGGTCAACGCCGAGCTCCACGGCTCGGCGTAGGACGCGCACCGCGGCGTCTCGGTCCGCGGGCCACCCCAGCACCCGGGGGCCGCACAGCCGCATGCCGCCGTAGGCCAGGCGGTGCACCTCGAGCTCGCCGCCGATGAGGAACGTGTCCGCCACCCTTGCATCATCGCAAGGGTGCAACTCGCTGCCAGCGGCATCCCGACGAGCCGCGGGATTACGGTAGGACGCGTGGAGGTCGCGCAGCTTGCCCCCGGCCTCTGGCGCTGGACGGTTCCGCATCCTGCTTGGACGGAAGGCGCCGACTGGCCCCAAGAGGTCGGGTGCGTGTACTACGAGGCGCCAGAAGCCGTCGTGTTGATCGATCCGCTTGTGCCCCCGGAGCGAGACGAGTTCTTCCGCGCCCTCGACAGTGACCTCGAACGGGCTGCCCGCCCGCTCGTGATCCTGCTCACCGTACCGTGGCACGCGCGAAGTGCGGGCGAGCTCGCGAAGCGGTACGACGCCGTCTGCGGCAACCCTCCGGCCGGGGTCATCGCGCTCCCAATTCCTTCCGTTGATGAGACGATCTACTGGCTACCGGAGCGCCACGCGCTCGTGCCGGGCGACACGCTGTTCGGAACGGCGGCGGGCGGTGTCGTCATCTGCCCCGAAGGGTGGCTCGAAGACGACACTCCGGCCGTGCTGCGTGCATCGCTTCGATCGCTGCTCGAGTTGCCCGTCGAGCGCATCCTGGTTTCGCATGGGGAGCCGGTCCTCACCGGAGGGCACGCGGCGCTCGCGGAAGCACTCGGAGCATGACGGCAGTGCCGGCCTCGGCGGGGAGACAGAGCGCCTCACACCCTGCCTAGAGGCTTGATGTGGGATAGGAGTGCGTCTGGGGAGGGCCTGCGCCCCCATCCAGGCGTGCTTCTATCCCACATCAAGTTTCTAGCCCCACGACTGCTCGTTCATCGGCCGAAAAGCGACCTCGAGGATTCTGTGTCCGCGCGGCCGAGTGAGCACGAACAGGACGGCCTCGGCGACGTCCTCCGCGCTCATCATCCCCGGCAGCGCGTCGGGCGTGCGACCGCGCCCGTCATCGAGGGCGAAGTCGGTGGCGACGCCCCCCGGACACACGTTCGTGCAGCGGATGCCGTGCGGGCGCAGCTCGTGGTCGAGCGAGCGCGTGAAGCCGACCTGGGCGAACTTCGATGCGCAGTAGACGGCCTCGTTTGGAAGGCCGCGGCGGCCGGCCTCGGAGGCAATCGACACGATGTCACCCCCGCCGGCGCGAAGGAGATGCGGCACGGCTGCCGCCGCTGCGTAGAGGACGCCCTTCACGTTCACGTCGATCATCTCGTCGAGGTGCTCGGGCGAGAGCTCGGTCAGAGGCCCGTACGCGCCCACCCCCGCGTTCGCCACCAGGATGTCGAGCCGGCCGAATCGCGTTGCCGTCTCGGCGACGAGAGCCTCGACCTGCGCGCGCTCGCGAACGTCACACGGCTGGGCGACCGCGTCCTCCCCGAGCCCCAGGTCGTCACCGCTGCGCGAGGCGAGGCCCACCCTGACGCCCTGCGCATGCAGCGAGCGGGCAACGGCGGCGCCGATGCCGCGGCTCGCACCCGTGACAACGGCAACCTTTCCCTCCAGGTTCATGGCCTTCTCCTCTGTAGCTGAATGAGTCAGCGCCCGGACTTGGCGAGCCGGCGGCGCGAGAGCGTGTCGAGCGTGACCGCAGCCAGAAGGATGGCGCCCGTGACGATGAACTGCGTCGACGAGCTGTAGCCGACGAGGCCGATGCCGTTGGCAATGGCCTGGATGACGAGCGCCCCGAGCAGGGCCGCGACGACGCGGCCGCGTCCGCCGAAGAGGCTCGTGCCGCCGATTACGGCCGCAGCGATGGCGTCGAGAAGGATGGTGCCGCCGCCGGCGTTCAGGTCGACCGAGTTCAGTCGCGACGCGAAGACGACGCCCCCGAGCGCGGCCATCCCTCCCGAGATCCCGAAGACGATGAGTCGGATCCTGGCGACGTTGATGCCGGCCCGCCGCGCCGCCTCCGCGTTCCCACCGACCGCGTACACGTGGCGGCCGAACGTCGTCCGAGTGGCGACGTACGTCCAGAACACGAGCAGGATCACGATCAGCAGGCCCGCGAAGGGAAAGCCCCGGTCACGGTTCGTGACGGACACGACGAAAAAGGCGACCGCGGTGAAGGCCACGATCCGGAGGGCGGGTAGGACGAGGTTCCCGATCGGCACGCCCGCGCGCCTGCGTCCCACGATCCGGGCGAGCGTCGTGACGGCGTAGAAGGCGCTCGCGAGGGTGGCGAGGATCCAGCCGGCCCGGTCGCTGAAGAAGTAGTTCGCCATGTCGTTGATCCACTTGTCCTCGATCACGATCACGCCCTGCTCGCCGATCACCTTCTGGACGACGCCCTGGAACGCGAGCAGCCCGGCGAGGGTGACCACGAACGAGGGCACTCCGATCAGCGCCACGAAGGAACCCTGGAAGACGCCGATCGCGGCGCCGACGGCGACCGCGACCAGGATCGCGACGATCCCGTTCACCTGCCAGCTGCCGTCGGGAATCTGCAGCTTCGCCACGATCACGCCCGCGACGCCGCTGAGGAAGCCGATCGAGAGGTCGATCTCGCCGATCAGGAGCACGAACACGACGCCCATCGCGATCAGCGTCACCCCCGCCATCTGCACGATCAGGTTGTTGAAGTTGCCGGCGGTGAGGAAGTTGTCGTTCTTCGACTGGAAGAAGATCGTGATCAGGATCAGGCCGACGACGACCGGCAGGCTCCCGACGTCGCCGGAGCGGATGTTGTCGAGCACGCGGCGAAGCTCGGAGCCGAGCCCTTCGGCAGGCTCGACCGAGGCGACGTCCACGCTCACGCGGGTACCGCCTCGTCCGAGATGCCCGCGACCTCTGTCGGCACGCCCGCGGTGATCGCGTGCACGACCTCCTGCTGCGTCGTCTTCTCGCGCTCGAAATCTGCGATGTTGCGACCGAGGCGGAGCACGGTAATGCGGTTGGCCACCTCGAAGACGTCGTGGAGGTTGTGCGAGATGATCACGACGGCAAGGCCCTGCTCGGCGAGACGCTTGACGAGCTCGAGCACCTGCCGCGTCTGCGCGACCCCGAGCGCCGCCGTCGGCTCGTCGAGCAGGACGACCCGCGAGTTCCACATAACCGCGCGCGCGACAGCGACCGACTGCCGCTGGCCGCCGGAGAGACTCGCAACCGGCTGCCTGATCGAGCGGATCGTCGTGACGGCCAGCGTCTTCAGCGTTGCAGCCGTCTTGTGCTCCATCACCGGCTCCCGGAGCCTGTGCAGCACGTCGTGCGCCTCTCGACCGAGGTACATGTTCTGGACGACATCGAGGTTGTCGCAGAGCGCCAGGTCCTGGTAGACGACCTCGATCCCGAGTCGCGCCGCATCCTTCGGCCCGTGGATCGTGACGGGCTTGCCGTCGAAGAGGATGTCGCCGTCGTCGGCTGTGTGAATGCCGGCGACGCACTTGATCAGCGTCGACTTGCCGGCGCCGTTGTCGCCGACGAGCGCCATCACCTCGCCCGCCCGCACCGCGAAGTCCACCTCTGTGAGTGCCTGCACGGAGCCGAAGCTCTTGGAGAGCCCGCGCAGCTCGAGCATGGGTGTCGACTCGGGCATCGTCATCGGGGAGAGGGCTCCGGCGGAGCGCGTGCACGCTCCGCCGGAACGTCTTCTCTCTTACTTGCAGTACTTCGCGTAGGCGCCGCGGCAGACCTCGCCGCGCTTGAGGAAGCCGTCCTTGAAGAGCAGCGTGTAGTTGCGCTTCGTGATCGTCACCGGCGTGAGCAGCACAGACGGCACTTGGCGCTTGCCGTCGAACGTCTTGCCGTTGACACCGACCGGCTTCTGGCCCTTGGCGAGCGAGACGGCCAACTTTGCCGCGGCGCTCGCCTCGGCCTTGATCGCCTTGTAGACGGTCATGCACTGGTCGCCGGCGAGGATGTTCTGGACGCCCTGCGCCGTCGCGTCCTGCCCGGTGACCGGGATCTTTTGCAGCTTGCGCGCCTTGAGCGCCGAGACGACCGCGTTGCCGAGACCGTCGTTCGCCGCCGCGACACCCTGAATCTTGTTGCCGGTGCGGGCCAGCATCTGCTCGAAGATCGTCAGCGCTTTCTGGTTGTCCCAGTCGGGCACGGCCTGATCGGGCCCCTTCGTGAGCGTGCCGTTCTTGAAGAGCGGGTTCAGGACCGACTGGTAGCCGTTGCGGAAGAGCGTGGCGTTGTTGTCGGTGGGCGAGCCGTGCAGCTGCGCGATCACCGGCTTCTTCGAGTACGAGCCGTTCGCCTTTAGGCAGTTGACGAGTCCTTGACCCTGGAGGCGACCGACAGCTTCGTTGTTGAAGGAGACGTAGTACGCCGTGCTGCCTTTCAGGGTGAGCCGGTCGTAGTCGATCACCTTGGCGCCGCGCGCCTTGGCGAGCGCCTGGATGGCAGCGCCCGAGCCGGAATCGAGGTTGACGAGCAGGAGCACCTTCGCCCCGTTCGTGAGCGCCTGTTCGGCCTGGGCGCGCTGCTTCTGGCGGTCGCCCTCGGCGTTGACGATGCTGGACGTGACCCCAGCAGCCTTGAAGGCGGCAGCGAGGAAGCGGCGGTCCTGCGTCTCCCAGCGCACCGACGACTTCGAATCGGGCAGCAACACCGCGATCTGGGCGTCCGAGCTCCCGGCGGCGAGGTCGGAGCGGGCGGATGCGGTCGCGGCCAAGAGCCCGAGCGAGGCGAGCAGGGCGAGACCGAGTGTGATGCGCGTGAGCTGTTGCACGTGACCTCCTGGAAGTTGAGACGCCACGCTACGCCACAATTGGGACGCTTTCAACGTGCCGCTGGAAGGCTCTAGACTCCACGAACGCCGGACGTGCTCACACCCGAGGCCGTGGAGTTCCTGACCGAGCTCGAACGGCGATTCGGCCCGCCCCGCCGGGAGTTGCTCGCCGCGCGGCAGGCGCGTTCCGAGCGCCTTCGGGCCGGAGAGCTGCCCGACTTCCTCCCCGCGACGAAGGACGTGCGGGACGGCGACTGGAAGGTCGCGCCCGCCCCGCCGGAGCTACAGGACCGACGGGTCGAGATCACCGGGCCCGTCGACCGGAAGATGGTGATCAACGCGCTGAACTCCGGTGCCCGCATGTTCATGGCCGACTTCGAGGACTCGAACTCGCCGACATGGCAGAACTGCCTCGAGGGGCAGGTGAACCTGACGGATGCGCTCGACGGGACGATCTCGCTCGAGCAGGGGGAGAAGAGCTACCGGCTGAACGACAGGACTGCAACGCTGCTCGTGCGCCCTCGCGGCTGGCACCTCGCCGAGCGCCACTTCGAGGTGGACGGGCAGCCGATCTCCGCGAGCCTCTTCGACTTCGGGCTCTTCTTCCTCCGCAACCACGCACGCGGCGGACGCTTCTTCTACCTCCCGAAGCTCGAGAGCCATCTCGAGGCGCGGCTCTGGAA
Organism: Gaiellaceae bacterium; assembly: GCA_037721555.1. Classification (GTDB taxonomy): domain Bacteria; phylum Actinomycetota; class Thermoleophilia; order Gaiellales; family Gaiellaceae; genus Gaiellasilicea. The sequence goes on from JBBJOI010000018.1 coordinate 42,690, forward strand.
CGACGTCTTCGTCTGGTCGCAGGCCGAGCTCGGGGTACCGCGGGGGACGATCCGGGCGACTGTCCTGATCGAGACGATCCTCGCCGCGTTCGAGATGGACGAGATCCTCTTTGAGCTGCGTGCGCATTCGGCCGGGCTGAACGCGGGCCGCTGGGACTACATCTTCTCCGTGATCAAGAAGCTCGGCCATCGGCCGGAGTTCGTACTCCCCGACCGTGCCGCCGTGACGATGGCGGTGCCGTTCATGCGGGCGTACACGGAGTTGCTCGTGAAGACGTGCCACCGGCGCGGGGCGCACGCGATCGGCGGGATGGCGGCGTTCATCCCCTCACGGCGCGACCCCGAGGTGAACGCCGTTGCGCTTGCGAAGGTGCGCGAGGACAAGGAGCGCGAGGCCGGCCAGGGCTTCGACGGCACGTGGGTCGCGCACCCCGACCTCGTGCCTCTCGCCACCGAGATCTTCGACGGCGTCCTCGGGCAGCGGCCGAACCAGCTCGAGCGGCCGCGTGTGCAGGTATTGGCCGCCGCCCCCCGGCGGCTAGCGGGCGGGGCGACGCCTGGGGAGATCACGGAGGAAGGGCTCCTCAACAACGTCTCCGTCGGGATCCAGTATCTCGCCGCCTGGCTCCGTGGGTCGGGCGCGGTGGCGATCTTCAACCTGATGGAGGACGCCGCGACGTCCGAGATCTCCCGCTCGCAGGTCTGGCAGTGGCTCCGCCACGGCGAGGTCGAGCGCGAGGACGTCCGCCGTGCAATCGCTGAGGAGACAGCGAGGCTCGGGGAGGGCTTCGGCGAGGCGCGGGAGCTCTTCGAGCAGGTGGCGCTGGGGGACGAGTTCGTCGAGTTCCTGACACTGCCGGCGTACGAGCGGCTCGATTAGTCGCCGCTGAGGCTCCGCCAGCCCGGGGAGCCGCCGGCAGGCCGTTCATTAGTCGCCGGCGACGAAGAACTGCCAATCGCCGTCGGCAGTGATGGCGGTGCGGTAGCCGAGGTAGCCGCTGCCGCCGCTCTTCATCGAGTCGACCTGCTCTTGCGTGTACAGACCGGCGTCGACAATCGCCTGCCAATCGGCAGCGGCCGGTGACTCCTGATACGCCGTCGGCCAGGCGTAGGAGCCGGTCTCGTTGCGCGTGAGGGGCAGCGTCAGGATGGCGGCGAGCGCACGCATCGGCTTCGGCCCAGGCTCCTCCTCGGCGGCCTCCTCCCGCTCCCGCCAGAACGCGGCCGCCGACTCGTCGGCGCCGTAGCTGTAGGTGAAGCCCTCGCCCTCCTCGAGCGCGACCTCCTCGAGCGTCTCGTAGTCGCACGCGACGGCAGCGTCGAACACCCGCTGGCGGACGTCCGCCACCGCGGGCGGCAGATCCTGCTCGGGCAAGACCACTCGGAGCCCGGCTGTCGAGCACTCGACTTCCGGCTCGGTGGGCTCGGTTACGGTCTCGGTGCTCGTCACCGTCTTAGTGACGGTCACCGGCTCGGACGGCGCCGCGTCCTCGGAATCGTCTGAGCCACAGCCGGCAAGCGCGAGGAGAAGCGCGCCGAAAGCGGCGGTGAGCGCGAGCCTCATGCTGTTCTCTCTAGCAGACGCGGCTCGAGGCGGGCGAGCTCAGGGGGCAACGAGCACCCGTCCCGGCTCACCGGCCAGGCTGGCCCTGAACGCCTCGTCTGCCCGCTCGAGCGAGAAGCTCGGGCCGACGAGGCTCTCGAGCTCGAGCTCGCCGCCGCGCACCAGCTCCAGCAGGTGCGGCAGGGCCACTGCAGGATCCTCGGAGCCGTAGATCGTCCCCGTCAGCGTCTTCTCGCGATTCGTGAAGTCGAGCGGATCGAGCGAGAGCCGCGCGCCCGCGGCCGGCAGCCCCACGACGACGGCGGTACCCCCGCCCCGCGTCCAGCGCAGGGCGAGCGCCGTCGTCTCCGGGGCGCCGACCGCGTCGAAGGCGACGTCCACGCCCTCGGGGTCCAGCGCGCGCATCGCCGTCCGAACGTCGTCGGGCGCGCACGCGGCGGTCGCCCCCACGCGCAGGGCCTGCTCGCGCCGGGCGGCGACCGGGTCGACGACGAGCACGGCGGCGGCTCCTGCGATCCGCGCTCCCTGCACGACGAATTGGCCGACGCCTCCGGCGCCGATCACGAACGCGGTGAAGCCGGGCTCGGGGCGAGCGGCGTTGAGCACGGCTCCCACCCCCGTCAGCGCAGCGCAACCGAGGAGCGCCGCCTGCTCGAGCGGGACGTCGTTTCCGAGCGGCAGCGCCGCGGCCGCCGCGACGACGACGCGCTCGGCGAGCGCGCCGGTCGCGGTGCCGCGGTAGACGGTCTCTCCGTTGAGACTCAGACCGGTACGGCCGCCGAGGAGGGTGCCGCGCCCGATCGCGGTCGAGAGCGGCCCGCACGCAGCCGGACGGTTCCGGCGGCAGGCGCCGCAGTCTCCGCAAGCGGGCGCCCACGACAGAACGACGGCGTCGCCCTGGCGTAGCCCCTCAACCTCGTCGCCGACGCCCTCGACGATCCCGGCTCCCTCGTGCCCCAGCACGATCGGCATCGGCCGCTCCCACTCGCCCTTGTACGAGTGCAAGTCTGTGCCGCACACGCCTACGGCGGCCATGCGGACGACCACCTCGTGCGGCTGCGGCTCCTCGACCTCGAGCTCGCGGACGTCGAGCCGGCCCGGCTTCCACATGATTGCTGCACGCGTCCTCATCGCATCAGCATCCCACCGTTGACGTCCAGGGTCGCACCGGTCACGAAACCGGCTGCGTCGGACGCGAGATAGGCAACAGCCGCAGCGACCTCCTCGGGTCGGCCGAGCCGGCCGACCGGAATTCCCTTCAGCATCGCCTCGATCCGCTCGGGTGGCACGCTCGCCACCATCAGGCCGTCGATGGCGGCCGGGGCAACAGCGTTGACGGTTACACCCGCTGGCGCGAGCTCCGTCGCAGCGTGCCTCGTCAAGGCCACGATCGCCGCCTTCGACGTCGCGTAATGGACACCGGTCACGGCGCGGCCCGCCTGGCCGGCGACCGAGGCGAGATTGACGATGCGGCCGCGACGGCGGTCGCGCATCTGGGCGCCCACGACGCGGCAGCCGAGATAGGTGCCGCGCAGGTTCGTCGCCAGCACGTCGTCCCACTCGTCCAGGTCGATCTCCCAGAACGAGCGAAGCTCGGTTCGAGCTGCGTTGTTGACGAGCACGACGACTTCACCCGCCTTGGCCAGCAAGCGCTCCCAGGAACCCGGATCGCGCACGTCGTGCTCGAATGCAAGCGCCCGTTCCCCGAGCTCGCCGGCGAGCCGCTCGACGCCTTCGACGTTCAGATCGGCCAGCACGACGCGATCGCCGTCCGCGTGCAGTCGCCGCGCGATTGCCTCGCCGAGTCCTCGCGCCGCGCCGGTCACGACCGCGGTGCGGATCTCCTCCACACCTGGATTATGGCCGAGCGATAGCCTCCGCACGTGAAAGGTTCGAGTTCAGCCTCCTCCACCGGCGCGTTCCTCGAGCGCCGACCGCAGTGCACGGCAGGAGTGGACAGAGGGAGGAGGACGGCCCTGGAGAGCCGGGTACTGCAAGCGCGTCAGGCCAGGGGCGCGTTGTGAGTGACCAGGCGAGCGTGAGCCTCTTGCGCTGGCTGCGGCGGCAGCTCCGCGAGCCGACGCCGTGGCGGGAGCGTCTCGAGGCCGCGGTCGCGAACGACGATCCGGAGGAGGCACGCCGTCTGCTCGGGAGGATGGACTTCACGGACGCTCAGCGCCGGCACGTCGCCGGCCTGATCGAGCGCTGGGAGGCACGACGATGAGCGCCGACGGCAACGCGAGGCTCGTCCGGCACATCTTCGACGCGTTTGCGCGCAGGGAAGGCTTCGCGCTCCGCGACTGCTTCGCAGAGGACGCGGTCTGGCACGTCCCGGGCGCGAGCGTCATGGCGGGGACCTACCGCGGCCGGAGCGAGATCTTCCGGTTCCTGACGAGGCTCCCGCGGGAGACCGGCGGCACCTACGGCTCCCGGCTCATCGACGTGCTCGCCAGCAAGGATCGCGCGGCGGCGCTGTACCGCGCGTTCGGGCAGCGCAACGGCAGCTCGCTCGACATCGACCAGCTGCTCCTGTTCACGATCAGGGACGGCCTCGTCGCCGACGTGCTCGCGCTCCCCAACGATCCGGCCGCCTTCGAGCGGTTCTGGTGCTCCGGCTAGTCCCTGGTCAACCGCGGACGGGGTTCGTCAGCGTGCCGACCCCTTCGATCTCGACCGTCACCTCGTCACCGTCCGCCAGGTAGAGCGGCGGGTCGCGGAACTCGCCGACGCCCGCGGGGGTGCCCGTGAGGATCAGATCGCCGGGCTCGAGCGTGATCGCCTCTGCGGCGAACGCGATCAGCTCCGGGACCGAGAAGATCAGATCGGAGGTCGTCCCGTCCTGCCGCACCTCCCCGTTCACGAGGCACCGGATCCGGAGCGCGCCGGGGTCGTGGATCTCGGCGGCGGGCACGAGCTCCGGCCCGACAGGGCAGAAGGTGTCGAGCGACTTGCCGCGGGTGTACTGCTTGTCGCCGCGCTGCAGATCCCGAGCGCTAACGTCGTTCGCACAGAGGTAGCCGCGTACAGCCTCGAGCGCGTTGTCGACGGAGACGCCCTTCACGCGCGATCCGATCACGACGGCGAGCTCCGCCTCGTAGTCGACGGCGCTCGAGATCGGCGGCAGCACGATCGGGTCGCCCGGCCCGATCAGCGACGTCGCCCACTTGGCGAAGAGCATCGGGCGCTCCGGCGGCCGCCGATCCTGCTCCACGGCATGGGAGCTGTAGTTCAACCCGACGCAGAGGATCTTGCCCGGCCGCTCGATCGGCAGCACCGCGCGCTAGTCCTCGCCGTCGGCGCGGTCGTCGCTCGGGCCGAGGAACTCGACCTCGAGCCGCTGGATCCGCGAGCCTTCCATCTGGAGGACGCGGAGGACGGTGCCGTCGGGCTCGATCTCGTCCCCCACCTCGGGCGCTCGCCCGAGCCGCCCGAAGACGTAGCCGGCCATCGTGTGGTAGTCGCCCAGCTCGATCTCAGTCCCGAACTGCTCGTTGAAGTCGTCGATCGGAAAGGTGCCGTCGATCCGGATGCGCCGCTCGTCGACCCGCTCCACCGACTCGTCCGGCAGGTCGTACTCGTCCTCGATCTCGCCGACGATCTCCTCGAGCAGGTCCTCGAGGGTGACGATCCCCTGCATGGCGCCGTACTCGTCGACGACGACCGCCATGTGTTGGTTCTGCTTCCGGAACTCCGCGAGCAGCGCCGCGAGATCCTTCGTCTCAGGGACGATGTAGGAGGGCCGCAGCAGCGACTCGAGCTCCACGCTCGCGATCCCGCCGCCGTGCATCGCCGTGAAGAGGTCGCGAACGTGCAGGACGCCGATGATGTTGTCCAGCGACCCCAGGTAGACGGGGTAGCGGGTGTAGGGCGAGGACATGAGCGCCGCGAGCGCCTCCTCGGGCGGGAGATCGCCCGAGAGTGCGACTACCTGCGGCCGCGGCACCATCACCTCGTGGACTTCCTTGTCCGCGAAGTCGAAGACCTTGTAGAGCATCTCCTCCTCGGTCGTCGCGATCAC
>JBBJOI010000085.1:0-3954 GCA_037721555.1 Gaiellaceae bacterium
TGAGCTCAACGGGAACCTGGGAGATCGCGTAGTCGGACACGTCGAATCCCCGCGCGTCGACACCACGCTCACGAAGTGCCTCGACGAGGAGCCCGATCGCACAACCCGCGTCGAGCACGGTCTCTGGCGCAAATTCCGAGACGATGTAGTCCGCTACCTGATCGAAGAATCTTCGCCAGTGCGGATTGCCCCGGTTGTACGGCGCCCCCAGCCCCGTTTCGAAATACTGCGCGTCGTACTGGCTGGCGCCGGTCCAGCTCGAGTCGAGCGGTGTCTGACCGGGACGTGTCTCAGGCACCATCGCGATGCTACCGGCGGGTGTGTGCAAGCGGCTCGAGCCGAAGCGGAGATCTCATTCGGGCGGGGGTCAGCTTGACCTCTTGGAATCTGTACGTCGCCACTGACGAAGTTCTCATCTCGCTGTAAGCGATGCCTCCGCCGAACTCGGGCGCCCAAAGGCCCGGAGGCAGTCGGACGATCATCGGACCCGAAGACGGAAATTGTGCAACGCGATACGGCGTACCATCCGCCCAGACCGTGAAGGGAGCTCCAGGTTTAAACGCGAGCGAGCGAAGGCGATCTGCGATCGAGACTTCTCGCGTGACGGTTGCAACACCGCGCGACGTCTGCGATCACCCGCTCGTACTCCTCGACGTGCTCCAGCACCTCCACGGAGACGACGGTGTCGAACGAGGCATCGTCGAATGGTGCCGGCGGCGACCCGTCGTACAGCGTCACCCGCTCGGCGAGAGCGGCCGGAAGGGTGCTGCGGATCGCCGGCACGTCGAGCTCGAGCCGTGCGCGTCGACCCCGTCCGCGAGGAGGTGCTCGAGCAACGAACCCCGGCCGCAGCCGTAGTCCAGGACACGACCGCGAGCGAGCGCATCGCCGCGAGCACGTCCTCCCCGACCTCGGCGACCGGTGGGCCGGAGCCGTAGATGCCGTTGCGGTCGAGCGGTGGAGGGTCGCGCAGCAGGTGCGCGTACGGCGGCGCGACGACGCGCCAGCCCGCAAGCGATGCCTGCGCCAGATCGCGAACACCCCGGTCGCCGCGCCAGCGGAGAACGACGTGGTGATACTCCCGCTCTTCTAGGAGTATCTCGACGGCGAAGCCGGCTCCGATCTCGGCGTCGCCCGCTTCGACGTCGGGGCGCAGGAGTCGGTAGGCGGCGTCGCCGGGATCGCTGCGCCGTCGAGAATGAGCGCGAGGCGCGCCTGGAGATCGTCGAGTGCGCCGCGCCACCACCCGAAGACGCGCGCAAGCCCGGCCGGCTCGAGCGTGAGCTCGTCGACGAAACCGTCGTCGATTGCCGTCGCCACCGGGATCTGAACTGCACGGCCGGGAACTGCAGGCCGGGCGCCGCGGCGAAAGCGCCGCCGCGCGAGCATCACCGCGCGAGGCTGCAGACGCGCAGGGGAGCCGTCGCGAACAGGCGAACGTGCCACGGCCTGTCGTCTGCGCCGCTGCCGCGTGGCAGCCGCAGGACGCTAGTACCCTCGCCCGGGATGAGCAGGCCCGGCGGCGGAAACGCATCGCCGAAGCGCCGCAGCGCGACCTGCACGGGCGACCCCGCCGACTGGCGCGACGTCACGACGATGCCGGGTCCGGGAACGGTGGCATCGATCGCCGCGCCCGCGTTGTTCGGCGTGAAAGTGAGGCATGGACCGTCAGCCGACGTCGTGCCCCAGTGCGGCTCGTCGATCCCGAGCGGCGGCCCGCCGGCGATTTGCTCATCCCCCGGTTTCGACGTGACCTGAAACGCGCCCACGAGCGTCGCATCCGCGGCTTGGCGGTACACCTCTTCCTCCTGCTTCATCGCCGCGATGCTCTCCGCCGGCGATCCGTACTGCCTGACGGCGTCGAAGTAATCGCCGGCGTAGATATTCGGAGCGCGGATGGGCTCGGGGCGGAATTCCCGTTGAACGGACGGGCCGGCAAGTTCGAGCGCCGCCAGGCTGGATTGCACGTAGTTGCTGATTGGAAGGAGGTGTGCCCTGCCGGCGCGGAGCTCGCCGATGTTGCCGACTGCGGCGGCGCAGACAGCGAGAGTCAGGACGATGCCGGCCCGACGGCTGGGGCGAGCGTCGCGCGCAAGCTCCGTTCCGAGCATGACGATCAGGATCGCGCCCGTGTAGATGTACCGGCTCGCCGCCGGTTGATCGAGCTGGGCGCGGCCGATGGCGCTCAGGCTCCAGGAGGCGAGCATCGTGGCAAGCACAGCCCAGAAGCGAGCCGTTACACCTGTTCCCCACGGAGCGAAGCGAACGACGAGCACCGCGACGAGCAGAGCGAGCGGCCGGCCCCACTCCGTTCCGAGCGAGGTGAGGCCGCCGAGCGCCCCCGCAGCCGACTCGGCCACATACGCCGGAACCTCCAGGATGTTGCGGGTGGGGCTACCGCCGCCCTGCAGCTCGCTAGGTGCGTATTGCACCCACCAGACGGCGTAGAGGAGCGCCGGGACGAGTGGCACCCAGAGCCGGCGCCAGTCGCGCTCGCGCAGAACGATCTCGACGAGCGCTGCGACGATGAACGAGAGACCGACGCTCGAGCTGGAGAGGGACAGCACGAGGCAAACGCAAGCTAGAGCGTTGCCGGTTCGGTCGCCGCGTTCGAGCGCGAGGAGCATCGCCAATCCGAAGACGACCGACCCGATGAGCCCGATCTGGAAAGGCCAAAGAATGTTTTCCCAGGCGGAGCCCAGGAACAGCACCGGAGTGACGAAGGCGACTGCGAGCCAGGACCCGACCCGACGGCGGACGAGCACGTAGAGCAGTCCGACGGCCACGAGGTGGAACGCTGTGAGGACGACGCGGTAGACCCAGTAGTGATCCAGTCCGGCGGTCGCGAAGAGCAGCTTGTAGACGGCGATCGGCAGGGCCGAGATGTGCTCGTTGTGCGGAAAGAGGAAGGTGTCGACCGTCCAGCCGCGACGGTTGATGACGAAGGCCCACTCGTCGTAGTAGAAGATGAAGCCCCTGCCCGCGTAGAGCAGGAGGGCGGCGCACACGACCATCAGCCCGCCGAGCACGATGGGGGCTGCGCGGGGCGTTACCCGGAGGCGCTCGACCGCTCCATTCGCGCGGAGCCGCGCAGCGACCGTGCTACTCGACTGAGCCAAGGGTCAGCTCATCTTCTCGCCGACATAGAGCGTCTGCTTCCCGAGCAGAAGCCAGGCCATCGGCATCTTGAGGTAGAGGCGAACGAGCCCCGGACGCAGAGGAAGCCTGCTCTTCGTCGTGTAGGGAAGAAAACGCTTGATCACCGTCTCGGGACGGAAGCCGGCGAGCGCGGCCGCCTCGACGAGACTTCGATCCGTCAGCGCGACCGAGTGGTCGATGAAGTCCCAGTAGCGCGCGCCGACGAGCCGGATGTTCGGCTGCAGCACGATCACCCGCCCGTCCGGTTTGAGTAAGCGGTGAATGACCCGGAACTGCTCGATCACGTCGCTGCTCGACGGAAGGTGCTCGAGGTAGTTGCTCATGAACACGACGTCAAAGTGCGCGTTGGGGAGCTCGCGGTGGAGCTCGAGGCCGTTCGCCTTGACGAACTCGATCTCTGCAGGTAGCTCCGCACGGACGTCGCGTAGATCGGTTGCCCACTTCTCTCCACCTGTGATGTTGCGGATGAAGTCGCCGCGGTCGCAGGCGAGATCGAGGATCACGGCGTCCGGGGGGACGAAGCGTTGGAGGAAGCGCGTCATCTCTCTCCAGACGAAATCTTTTTCCTCGGCGTCCTTAGCGAGGAAACGGCGACCGTAGATCTCGCCCAGATCGTCGAGGCTTACCCCGGGCCCGGTCATCCGCGCATCGTCAACTCGCGGTCGGGAAGCTCATCGGTCGGGTTCTGTCGGCGAAAATCTGGCCTGCGGTAGTCCCCGCGTGCGAGATGCCGCTCGAGGAAGACGTAGAGGACGATGAACAGGTAGCGGCCCCCCATCTCCTGGAGCTTCAGCT
>JBBJOI010000019.1:0-47331 GCA_037721555.1 Gaiellaceae bacterium
CATTTCAACAACACACTCCCTTCAGGTCGGCGAGAGCAGCGACCTGCTCCATCGCGTCGGTGTTGATCGAGAAGTAGCTCCACTTGCCGCGCTCCTCGCGGTGGAGCAGCCCTGCCTCGACGAGCCGTTTCAGGTGTTGCGAGACGGTCGCCTGCGCAAGCCCGAGTGGCCCGACCAGATTGCAGAGGCAGACCGCTTCATCGCTTCCGGCGAGCAGGTTGACGATCCGAACCCGTGCGGGGTTACCCAGGGCGGCGAAGAGAACTGCGGTCGCCCCTGCTTCTTCGTCCGTCAGTGTCGGTGCGTCGAGCGGAGCGCAGCAAAGGGCCGGCGAGAGAAGGTGGGACATCTCAAATCGAACTATAACGATTTGAGACGTTGCGATATACCTGAAGGGGTCGCATACCTCTGCTCCCCGCGGGATCTCCACATCCGCGTATGTCCAGCTCGCCCTCCGCCCGCCTACTAGGCGAAAGACGAAGTCCGAACGCTCAGGTCAGCGCGTAGCGCGCCTGCCACCCGGTTGGGATCGGGAGTCGTAGGCCGTAGAGGTACCTGATCAGCTGTCCCTGATGAGCGGCTTCGTGCTCGAGCAGCTGAAGCACGAAGCGACAGCGGTCGTCGTCAGCCAGATCGAGATCGCCGATCACCGCGAGCACCTCTGCCGCCGATCGAGAGAGTCCGGCGCGAACGGCGTCACCCTCTCGGGTCTCGTCTGCGCTCAGAGAACAGGCGAAGCCCGACCACTTGGCTGCTTGGATTGCCCGAGCGAAGCTCTCTCGCGCGCCGACGACGCACCACAGCTGTTCCCCCACCGCGTTGGACGGGATCCCAGGCAGCTTCTCGGCAAGCGAGGCTTCGGGCAGCTCGGATGCCAGCTCGTCGTAGAGCTCGAACAGTCCCCGGATGCGTTCTCGGATGAGCGCGGTGCTCGCCACCGACGGGCATCTTGTCACCTCGCGCCGAACGGCAAACGAACCCGGGACTGGGCGTTCGCACGCCCCGCCGGGAGCGAAGCGACCCCTTCAGGGGTTTTCGCGCGTTCAGGAATCTGCTCCCGCAGATTCCTGAATTTGCGCCAACATGGGCGCACCTGGGATTGAACCAGGGACCTCTCGCGTGTGAAGCGAGCGCTCTCCCGCTGAGCTATGCGCCCGGGACGTGAGCAGGATACCCCCTGCTACCCTGAGGCCGCCCGGTCGCGCTAGGTGGGGAGTTAGCGGTTCCCTGAACCCGACATCCGCTCCAGCGGGACCGAACGCCGTCCGAGGGCGGCTTCAACGGGATCAGGTCTCGCGCACGTGGTGTCGATGGTCAGGTTCCGCGCACTGGGAGCATCCGAACCGCGTCAGGTCCGGAAGGAAGCAGCGCTAAGGATTCCCTCCCAGGTGCCGCGGCTCCGCCTGACCGGAGCAGGCGACGCGATCACCCCCCGAGGAAGCTTCTCGACGACAGGCCCGCGCGACCGGGCATGACTACCGGCATAGGGCGGCGGAGAACAGGGCGGCAGCCGGCACCCGTAAAGCCGTTGCTCCGTCGTCAAGCTACTGTTTGTCGTGTCGCAATGTCTGCCGATCACGCTGTCCTCGCCAAGGTTGGCCGCGTCACAGGCCGGATTGCGCCCGGATCGATCGGCGAGGTGGTGATCCCGATTCGCGGCGGCTCGGAGGCGTTCAACGCGCACGCACTCGATCCCGCTCTCGTGATCGAGGTGGGGACACGCGTCCTCGTCATCGAGCAGGATTCTGCTCGCACCGTCAGGGTCGAGCCCTACTGAGCAAGTGAAAGGCCCAACATGACGCTCCTGATCTCTCTCATTGCTCTCCCGTTCGTCTTCCTGCTCCTCGTCGCGCTCCTCGTCAAGCTGCTCTGGCGGGTCGCTGAGCCCAACGAGGCCCTGATCATCTCGGGGCTCGGTGCCGGCTCCGGGGGCACCCCCGACGACAAGGGCTTCAAGATCATCGTCGGCAAGGGCGTGCTCGTGATTCCGGGGCTGCAGACGGTGCGGCGGCTCTCGCTCGAGCTCCACAAGGCCGAGCTCATCGTCGAGTGCGTCACGACGCAGGGGATCCCGGTGCACGTCCGCGGCGTGGTCGTCTACAAGGTCGGCGACGCCTTTCCGGAGATCGCGAACGCCGCGCGGCGCTTCCTCGACAAAGAAGACGAGATGGGGGCGAACGTGCACGAGGTGTTCGCCGGCCACCTGCGCCAGATCGTCGGCGCGATGACGGTCGAGGACATGATCCGAGCACGCGAGAAGCTCGCTTCCGAGACGCGCAACTCTTCTGCAGTCGAGATGGAGAAGCTCGGGCTCGTCATCGACTCCCTCCAGATCCAGCAGGTCGAGGATCCGACCGGGTACATCGAGAATCTCGCCAAGCCGCACCAGGCGGCGGTCGAAGCCGAGGCGCGAATCGCGGCCGCCGACCGGGATCGCGAGGCGACCGAGCGTGAGCAGTCGGCGGCGGCCATGAAGGCGAGGTCGATCGCGGACTCGGAGGTCGAGCAGGCCAAGATGAAGGCGGCTGCCGATACGGCACGGGCGGAGGCATCGCAAGCAGGGCCGCTCGCCGAGGCGCAGGCTCACAAGGCCGTCGTGGTGCAGGAGACGGAGGTGGCCGACCTCGAGGCCGCTCGAACCGAGAAGCGGCTGCAGACGGAGATCGTAAAGCCGGCTGAGGCCGATCGGGACGCACGCGTCGCGTCTGCCGAAGCCGAGAAGCGCGAGGTCGAGCTGCGCGCCGAAGCGAATGCGCGAAGGGTGGAGATCGAGGCAGCCGCAAATGCCAAGCGCGTCGAGATCGAGGCGGCTGCAGCGGCAACGGCGACCGAGCGAACCGGCGAGGCCGAGGCGCGGGCGACTCGAGTCAAGGGTGACGCCGCCGCGTCAGCGATCCAGGCGAAGCTCACCGCCGAGGCCGAGGGAATCGAGGCGCGGGCACGGGCGCTCGAGAAGAACCAGGACGCGGTCATCAACACGACGATCGCGGAGTCGCTCCCCGAGATTGTGCGTGCTGCCGCAGAGTCGTTCAAAGGGATCGACAACCTCGTGGTGCTGAACGGTGCGGAAGGAATGAACGGCATGATGAACCAGGTCCTCGGAGCCGGACTGACTGTTCTGCCGACGATGCAGAAGCTGTTCGGGAGCGGCGGGTCCGACGCCGCGAACGGCAGGCGGATCGAGAATCCGGAACTTGAACAGAAGTAGGGCTGCACTTCGACCTCCGACAGGAGGAGGATCCTCGCAATGAAGAGGCTTTGGTTCATCATCAAGGCGAAGCTGTCGAAGGCACTCGACCGTGTCGAGGATCCGCGTGAGACGCTCGACTACTCCTACGAACAGCAGGTCGTGCTGCTGCAGGAGGTCAAACGCGGTGTCGCCGGGGTGGTGACGGCGAAGAAGCGCGTCGAGATCACCGCGAACAAGCGCCGCGAGCAGCTCGTGAAGCTCGAGACGCAGGCGCGCGCGGCGCTGGCGGCCGAGCGAGAGGATCTCGCGCGCACCGCCCTCGTCCGGAAAGCGGATGTTCAGGGGGAGCTGCGAACGCTCGATGCTCAGATCCGCGAGCTCGAAGGACAGCAGCAGGTGATCGTGCAGCGGGAGCGAGACCTCCGCGACCGCATCGACCGCTTCCGGTCGGAAAAAGAAGTGATCAAGGCCCAGTACTCGACCGCCGAGGCGATGGTGCAGATCGGCGAGGCGACCACCGGACTCGGAAGGGGCCTCTCGGACGCCGGCCGCGCGATCGAGCGCGTCCGCGACAAGACGGAGCAGATGCAGGCCCGCGCAGCCGCTATGGACGAGCTGATGGAGGCGGGGACGATCACGGATCAGCTCGTCCCAGGTGAGACGACCATCGACCGGGAGCTCGCGGAGCTCTCGCGCTCGGCAGAAGTCGAGTCCGATCTCGCGCGGCTTCGACAGGAGCTCGAACGTGGCGAGCCTCAGGCGCAGCTACCGCACGACACCTCCTGATCACCTCGATCCGGATGTTGGGAGCGAATGAGAACCCTCCTCTAAGATCGACGCAGTGACTGCGCTCTACCGCAAGTACCGCCCGCAGGACTTCGACGACGTCGTCGGGCAGGAGGCGGTGGTGCGGACGCTTCGGAACGCGATCGAGCTCGGACAGGTCCGTCAGGCGTACCTCTTCGCAGGCCCGCGCGGGACCGGGAAGACCTCGATGGCGCGGATCCTCGCCAAAGCCTTGAACTGCGAGCAGGGCCCGACCGCGATGCCGGACAAGGTGTGCCATGCCTGCACGGCGATCGCGAACGGGAATTCCCTCGACGTCGTCGAGATGGATGCAGCCTCACAACGCGGGATCGACGATATCCGCGAGATCCGGGAACGGGTCGTGTTGCAGCCCGCGGAGGGCCGTTACAAGGTGTACATCCTCGACGAGGCGCACCAGCTCACGGATGCTGCCTGGAACGCGCTGCTGAAGCTAATCGAGGAGCCTCCGCCCCACCTTGTCTTCGTCTTCTGCACGACCGACCTCGCGAAGGTGCTGCCGACCGTCCGCTCACGCTGCCAGACGTTCGTTTTCGCCCGACCGCGGCTCCCGGAGCTCGTCCGCGTGCTGCGTCGTGTTTGCGACGCCGAGGGGATCGAGGCGCCGGACGCCGCGCTCGCCCTCATCGCGCGCGGCGCACGCGGGTCGTTCCGTGATGCCGAGTCGACCCTCGACCAGCTCTCGTCCGCGACCGGGAACGCGATCGACGTTCAGTCGGTGCTCCAGCTCCTCGGCGCCGTGGAGGAGGATGCCCTCTTCCGTTTCTGCGACGCGATCGTCGACCGGGACACCGCGGGCGCGCTCGTCCAGATCGAGGGGCTCGCCGAGCAGGGCCAGGATCTCGGTCGGCTCGTCACCGACCTGCTCGACCACCTACGGCACCTCCTGCTCGTACAGCACATGGGCCACGTGCCCGACTCGCTCCCGATCACCGACGAGACGCGCGAGCGGTTGCGGGAGCAGGCGAACCAGCTACCGGAGCCGACCGTGCTGCGGCTCTGCGACCTGCTCGCGGTCGCTGTCGACGACATGCGTCAAGGCGGCGACCCGCGGCTCCCGCTCGAGCTCGCGCTCGTGAAGGTGACGAGGCCCGGCGCCGACCTCTCCAGCGAGTCCCTCGCTTTCCGCATCGAGCAGCTCGAGCAGCGTGCAGTCGTCGCGGCGGCGCCGACCTCCGAGCGATCCTCACCGGTCGCTCCGCAGCCCGAGCCTCCGGTCGACTCCCGCGAGCCGGCGCTCCCTCCTGTCGGCCCGCCTCTCGAGCTCGGGCAACTCCAGGACGCGTGGCAGCGCACAGTGATCCCGGCCGTCCAGTCGCGATCGATCCCGGTCGCCTCGCTGCTCGGCGAGGCGCACCCGGCCGCCCTCGATGCGGAGACGCTAACGCTCGAGTTCCCCGCGACAGCCGACTTTCACCGGCGACAGGCCGACGAGCCGAAGAACGTCGGCGTCATCCGCGACGCGCTCTTCGAGGTCACCGGCCACCGGCTGGGCGTCGTGCTCGAGCTCGGTGTGGCCGAAGAGGCCGCAGACGAGGTCGAGGAGGATCCACTCGGCGAGGACGCCCTGATCTCGATGTTCAAAGACACGCTCGATGCCCGTGAAGTCGAGGAGACACCGAGGACGGAGACCCAGAGATCGGAGAGCCAGTGAAGTTCGACATGAATCAGATGATGAAACAGGCGCAGCAGATGCAGGAGCAGATGGTGCAAGCACAGCAAGAAGCGGCGGCCGAGGTCGTGGAGGCCTCGGCGGGCGGCGGAATGGTGACCGTGAAGGCCACCGGCGGCGGCGAGATCGTCGGCATCACGATCGACCCCAAGGCGATCGATCCGGATGACCCGGAGATGTTGGCCGACCTCGTCACAGCCGCAGTCAACGAGGCCTTGCGCTCGGCAAATGCGCTGATGGAGTCGAAGGTGCAAGGAATGCTCCCGGGCGGGCTCGGCGGCCTCGGGCTTCCGGGTTTCTGACGGCGACACCTCCGTCAGGCGCCGCGGAGAAGCGCGCAGGCCGCCTCCGACCAAGCGGAGGCGGCCTGCGCGTGCGCGTCTCGCGCTCAAGCGAGATCGGCGCCTGCAGGCCCGCCCCGCTCCCCGGAATGGGGGAGGGTCCTGAACGTTTGCATAGGGCGAGCGGGCCGCCCTGCTTGGTCTCAGGGCTTCCCACTCGCCACGAGCGGCCCACTCTGTTGTCGGGGGATGACAACTAGGGTTGTTGCCGCGGATGGCGGCGGCGACGCACCACCATCAGCGCAGCACCGTAACGGATCGGCGGGATCGATACGGCGCGAGGTGCACTTCTTCACACTCCGCTCGGCCCCGGTCGTCTAGGCTAGGCCGGTCGTTCAGGCTAGACCCTGGGTTATCTCAGGGATGTCTCAGCTAGACCGAAAGGCGGCCCTTTCGTGAACAAGGCAGATAATCCCACTGCAGTTCTGCTCGACCGACACCCGCTCTGGCATGAAGCGGTCGAGCATGTCCTGCAACGAATCGGCGTGCGGGTCGTCGGAAAGACGACCTCACCAGCCGAAGCGCTGGAGCTGATCGAGCTCGAACAGCCGAACGTGTTCGTCACGGGCGTCTCCATGCCCGAGGGGGAGATCGACGGACTGCAGTGCCTGCGCCGGGCGCGGGAGAGCGTGCCCCACCTCAGAGCCGTCGTGCTCTCGATGTGTAGCGAGCAGGAGCGTGTCGACGCGGCGCTCGAGGCCGGCGCGTTCGCATATGTGATCAAGAGCGCACATCCGGACGACCTGGCCGCGGCCATTCGGCAAGCGTTCGAGCACTCGGTCTTCTTCGCCGCCCCGGTTCGGCCGCCGACGATGTGGTCCGACACGGCCGAGCTGCCGGAGTTGACGCGGCGCGAGCGCGAGATCCTGCAGCTGATGGCGCAAGGGCACTCGAACGCCCAGCTCGCGAAGATGCTCTGGGTGACCGAGCAGACGGTCAAGTTCCACCTGTCCAACATCTACCGCAAGCTGAACGTGTCGAACCGGACCGAAGCCGCACACTGGGCACAGGTGCGGGGCCTCATCGACGCCCGGACCGAGCCGGTTCCCGTCGAGGCGTAACCGGCGAGCACGTCCGGAATGGACGGCTAGGCTGGCTGCGTGCTGAGCCCCTCGGTCGACAACCTCGTCGCGCAGCTCACGCGCCTGCCGGGGATCGGAACCCGAACCGCGCAGCGGCTCGCGTTCCACCTGCTCTCGGCCTCGAAGGAGGAGGCGGTCGCGCTGGCGGAGGCGATCGAGGACGTGAAGGAGCGGGTTCGCTTCTGCCGTGAGTGCGGCAACCTCACCGAAGACGAGTTGTGCGCGATCTGCGTCGACACACGGCGCGACCGTAGCGTCGTGTGCGTCGTCGAGCAGCCTGCAGACGTGATCTCGCTGGAGCGGACGCACGAGTATCGCGGCCTCTATCACGTCCTCGGCGGCTCCCTGTCGCCGCTCGACGGGGTCGAGCCGGAACACCTTCGAATCGACCAGCTCCTGCGGCGCGTCTCCTCAGGCTCGATCGAGGAGGTCGTGCTGGCAACCAACCCGAACATGACCGGCGAGGCGACCGCGGCGTTCCTCGCCGACCGGGTGCGCGCGCTGCAGCAGAACGGCAGCATCCGCGTCACCAGGCTCGCGAGCGGCTTGCCGGTCGGGGGCGATCTCGAGTACGCAGACGAGGTCACCCTAGGCCGCGCGCTCGCCGGCAGGCGTCCGCTCTAAGAGCCGCTAATACTTCCCGCAAATTGCGGGCTTACTGGCTCGGTCAGGTTGACGCGCGCCGGTCGGCCGGGGTAGAGTCGCTCCACTGAACCGGTGGGCCCTCGGGTCTGCCGGTTCAGTGTTTTTTTTGGCGACACATGTTTTTTAGGAATCAGTGTTTTTGGGGCACCAGCTCGCGTGCGGCATCTAGACTCGGCCTGTGACCACCACCGAGTTCGAGGCCGTTCCGGCGGTCGACGCGGACGTGGCCGAGGCTCAGCGGGTCGGGGCGGGTGGGGGCACCGTCGTGATGAAGTTCGGCGGCACCTCGGTCGGTGACACCGAGAAGCTGAAGAGCGTCGCGCGCCGCCTGGTCGCGGCGCGAGAGGCGGGAAACCGGGTCGTCGGCGTCCTCTCGGCGATGGGCCACACGACGGACGAACTCTTGGATCTCGCCCGGCAGATGTCGCAGCGTCCCCATCCGCGCGAGCTCGACATGCTCGTCTCGGTCGGAGAGCGCATCTCCTGCGCGCTCGCGGCAATGGCGATCGTCGACCTCGGCTACGAGGCGATCTCCCTGACCGGTTCCCAGGCCGGCATTGTCACCGACACCGTTCACGGTAAGGCGAAGATCGTGGAGGTGCGGGCGAAGCGCATTCACGAGGCGCTCGACCAGGGGCGGATCGTCCTCGTGGCCGGCTTCCAGGGTGTCTCGACCGCCTTCGAGGTGACAACCCTCGGCCGCGGGGGCACCGACCTCACCGCGACGGCAGTCGCGGCCGCGCTCGGCGCCGACGCGTGCGAGATCTACACCGACGTCGAGGGGGTCTACACCGCCGACCCGCGGATCGTGCCGAGCGCCCGGAAGCTGCACGCCGTCACCTACGACGAGATGCTCGAGATGGCTGCGAGCGGCGCTAAGGTGCTGCAGCTACGCTCGGTCGAGTTCGCACGGAATCACGGCGTCAAGCTGCACGTCCGCTCCACCTTCTCGGACGTGGACGGCACCTGGATCACGGAGGAGGACGAGCGCATGCTGGAGAAGGCGATGATCTCGGGCGTCACCCACACGCTCGAGGAGACCCTGTATCGGGTCGAAGGAGTCGCCGCGTCGACCCTCTTCACGGCACTGGCCGATGCTCAGGTGAACGTGGACACGATCGTGCAGACGAGCCCGGAGATCCTGTTCTCGGCGCCGGTTGAGGACCGGGAGGACGCGGCGCGAGTGCTCGACGGCCTCAAGGTCTCGTGGCGGGCGAGCGACGACCTCGGCAAGGTGAGTGTCGTCGGCGCGGGAATGAAGAGCCACCCGGGTGTCGCCGCTCGAACCTTCTCCACTCTTGGCGAGCTCGGCATCGAGCCGCAGGTCGTGACGACCTCTCCGATCAAGATCGCCTGCCACGTCGGGCGGGAGGACGTCGAGCGTGCGGTCGCGGCGCTTCACGAAGCCTTCGAGCTCGACCGGCCGGAAGCGGCTCGTGCCGATGTCTAACGGGCCGCGCATCGGCGTTGTGGGGGCCACCGGCGCCGTCGGCACGATCACGCTGGAGCTGCTGCGCGAGCGCGGTTACCGCAATGTGCGCCCCTTCGCCTCATCCCGCTCCGCCGGCACGCAACTCGGTGCGCTGAAGGTCGAGGAGGCGACGCCGGACGCGCTTGCCGCGGGTGAGCTCGACCTCTGCCTCTTTTCCGTCGGCACCGCCGCCAGCCGCGAGCTCGTCCCGCACGCGATGCGAGGCGGCGCGATGTGCGTGGACAAGTCGTCGGCCTTCCGGCTCGACCCCGGCGTCCCGCTCGTCGTCCCCGAGGTGAACGGCGCGCGCGCCGCCGAGCACGACGGCCTCGTCGCGAATCCGAACTGCTGTGCGATCCCGCTCACGGTCGCGCTGAAGCCGCTTCTGAACGCGGCCGGGTTGCGTCGGGTTCGCGTCTCGACCTACCAGTCCGTCTCGGGCGCCGGCGCGCAGGCGATGGCAGCTTTACGCGGCCAGCCACCCGAGGAGAACGACCTCCGCATGGACTGGAGCTTCGACGGCGTCGAGTTCGAGGAGGAGGAAAAGCTTCGCGAGGAGACGCGCAAGATCCTCGAGCTACCTGCCCTGCCCCTCAGCGCGACCTGCGTACGGGTGCCGGTGCTCGTGGGTCACGCCGAGGCGGTTTGGCTCGAGACCGAGGAGCCGCTCTCGCCGGAGGCGGCGGAGAAGCTGCTCGGCGAGGCGCCCGGAATCCAGCTCGAGCAGTTCCCCACACCCGCGTTCGCCGCCGGCCGGGACGATGTTCTCGTAGGGCGCATCCGCCGCGACACGACAGTCGAGAACGGGCTCGTGCTCTTCGTCGTCGGCGACAACCTGCGCAAGGGCGCGGCGCTGAACGCAATCCAGATCGCGGAGCTCCTGCTCGCCGAGCAGCGCCTCGCCGCGTGATCCTCGGAGAGATCCTCGCCGCAGCGATCTCGCTGCTCGCATCGCCGCCGACGTTGATCGCGGCTGGGGACATCGCTTCCTGCAGATCCTCGGCAGACGAGAAGACCGGCGCTCTCGTTGCGAAGATTCCCGGCACCGTTGCGGTGCTGGGCGACGCCGTCTACGAGCGCGGGACAGCTGAGGAGTTCCGCGACTGTTACTCGTGGGCTCGTTTCCTCGGTCGCACCCGGGCCGCGCTCGGCAACCACGAGTACGGGACGGGCACCGCCACGACGGCCATCGATCTCTTCGGCCTCACCCCGACCGGCTACTACTCCTATGACCTCGGCGGCTGGCATGTCGTCGTCCTCAACTCGAACTGCATGCCTGCGGGCGGGTGCGACGACGGCTCCCCGCAGCAGCGCTGGCTAGCGGCGGATCTGGCGCGGAGCGGCGCCCGCTGCACCCTCGCGTACATGCACCATCCTCGCTTCAGCTCGGGTCTCCACGGATCGGACACCACGATCGCGCCGTTGTGGCGGACCCTCGTCCGTGGTGGAGCCGATGTCGCGCTTGCCGGCCACGATCACCATTACGAGCGGTTCGCTCCGATCGGCGGGATCCGCTCGTTCGTCGTCGGCACGGGCGGTCGCAGCCACTACCCGGTCTTCCGCCGCCTGTCCCGCCCGCGGAGCGTCGTCGTCAACGACGGTACGTACGGCGTCTTGCGTCTGACCCTACGCCCGAGCGGCTACGACTGGCGCTTCGTGCCGGTGGCCGGGTCGCGGTTTCGCGACGCCGGTTCCGCGGGGTGCCTCTAGAGCTCACGGCCTCTGGGGCACGGGTGCAGGCGCGAAGGCCTCCTGTACGAGCCGCAGCACCTTCGACCGCGACCCCTCGGCGACGGGCTCCAGGCCGCCGAGCTCCAGCCGCGCCAGCTCCACCCGGCCCTCCACCCGGACCGTCTCGAAGCCGAAGTCGGCGAGGAAGTCGCGCGGAAAGACCGTGCGATGGACGATGAAGCGCTCGTAGACCGACTCGCCTTCGGGATAACGGTAGGCAAAAGTCTCTAGCGCCTTCGCGCCTTTGTCCCGCGCCTCGCCGATCGCGGCCAGGAAGAGCGACTGCTCCACCCACGGCGTCGCTCGCGAGACGAGATAGACGCAGGTCACGAGCACGGCGTCCTCGGACGGCGGGCCGGCCGGTAGCTCGGCTGCACGCGGGAAGAGCGTCGCGGGCCCGTACTGGATCGAGCCGAGCAGACGGCCGTCGTCGTCGTGGTAGAGCGCGCCCCATGCCCCCCAGTCGTCCTCGGCTCGCTCGATCCAGCGCTGCTTGTTCGTCCGGCGCGAGCCTTTCGACTGCCAGAAGACACACTCGTGACAGACGCTCGGCGCGAGCTCAAGCGTCGCGCCGGTGAGCCCTGCGACGCGCGTCGTCACCGCGCTCTCGGCGGGAGGAACTCGTCCACGACGATGTCCACCGAGTCGGGCCTGACGTCCGCCATCCGCTCGAGGTAGTCGCCTACCCGCGCCTGGACAGCCGCCCCCACCGCCGGCGCGCTCGCCTCCCAGTCGAGGGCGACGCGCAGCTCCACCGCCAACCGCCCCTCGTCTGTCGTGACCCTGACGCCTTCGCGCCGGTGCAGCGCGCTACCGACGAGTCCGCACACGCCTGACACCTCGAGCGCCGCGTCTGCCGCGTAGCTCGCCAGGATGTCCGGCGAGATCAGCGAATCGCCCTTCATGCGGCCCAGTGTAGAGAGAGGAACGCGTCGTCCTCAGCACGGCCGCAGGACGAGCTCGGTGACCTCGGGGCGGGCGAAGAAGCGAAAGGGCACGAAGGTCGTACCGAGCCCGGGCGAGACGTGAAGCGTCGTGCGCCCGAAGCGGTAGAGGCCGCTCGACTCGCGGGCCTGCGGGTGTGCGAGAAGGAGCCGGCCGCCCGGGTATGGAAGGACGATCTGGCCGGCATGCATGTGACCGGAGAGAACGAGCTGGAACGCTCCCTGTGGCAGCTTGCGTGCAAGGCCGGGAAAGTGGCAGAGGGCGATGCGCAACCGCGCGGAGGCGTCGGCCCGCACCTCCGCTCGAGCGCGACCGCGCGAGTACGAGCGGGGGTCGATGCCCGAGATCTGCACCGGGAGCCCGCGCAGCTCGACGATCCGAGACTCGTCGGCGAGCAGCACGGTGGCGCCGAGGTCGTCCACGTACACCGCGCGGGAGAAGGGGTCCCGGGACTGCGCGTAGTCGTGGTTTCCGAGGACCGCGAATCCCGGGCCGAGGCGGTCGAGGAGTCGCCGCAGGCGCTGCTCGCCTCGCGGCCGCGAGAGCAGGTCGCCCGTGGTGCAGACGAGATCGGGTCGCCGCGCTGCGACCCAGTCGACCGCACGCTCGACCGCGACGGTACCGCGCGACGGGACCCCGAGGTGGAAGTCGGACAGGTGCGCGATCCGCACCCCGTCAAGCTCCGGCGGCAGCCCGTCCACCGGCACCTCGAGCACGCGGGTACGCAGCCACCCGGCCTCGAACCACCCGTAGGCGAGAACAGAGGCGCCGGCAAGGCCGAGCACCCGAGCCAGCTGAGACATACCTCTTATTACGCACGACCCCCTTGCGTTCCTGGCGCGTGGCTGAGTGTGCGCGGCCGGAAGGGCTAGGCCACGCCCGGAGAGCCGCGTGCGCTCAGGCACCCAGATCCGTGTTGCTGCGCCGGCGGAGGCGGGCTCTGCGACAGAGAATGAGGCCCGCCGGGAGCCGGGCGGCCAGGGGCGCGAGGGCTAAACGGACAGCTTCTCGACAACGGGCTGGACGGAGACCACGTGGCGCTTGAACCTCAACTCGGCCTCCTCGAAGCCCGCGGCAACACCGATGAGCTGCGAGAGGTGCAGGATCGGCATCTGGAAGTCCTTCCCCGTCGCGGCCTTCAGCTTCGACTGCCAGGCGTCGAGCGAGAGGTGACAGAGCGGGCAGGGCGTCACGATCGCATCTGCGCCCGCCTCCTTCGCCTGCTCGATCGGCTGGATCAGCTCTCCGAGCGCCGTCTCCTCGCGCGCCTGGATGATCGGGAAGCCGCAGCATTTGATCTTGGCGGGATAGTCGACCGCCTCGCCGCCACATGCCTCGATGATCCGCTCGAGCGACCATGGCCGGTCCGGGTCCTCGAAGCCGAGCAGCTTCGAGGGCCGCAGGATCTGGCAGCCGTAGAAGGGCGCCACCTTGAGCCCCTTGAGACCCTTGTGTGCGGCGGCCTTCAGCAGCTCGTACCCCTCGCCCTCGGCGACGAGCCAGAGGAAGTGGCGCACGTCGACCGTGCCGTTGTAGTCGGGGACGCCGACGGACCGCAGGTTGGCGTTGATCCGCTCCCGTAGTGCCTCGTCCCCCTGGAGCGTGTGGTTTGCCTGGCGGAGGTTGAGCGTGCAGACGTTGCAGACCGTCATCAGCGTGTCGCTGCCCGTCGCCTCGGCGTAGGCGAGGATGCGCGCGTTCAGGTGCAGGTAGTAGTCCGGCTCGGCCTCGTGGATGTCGCCGGCCCCGCAGCAGGTGACGGTCTCGATCTCGTGGAGCTCGAGCCCGACCTTGGGCGACAGCGCCTGAGTCGAGATGTCGAGCTCCTTCGCGGAGAGCGAGGCGAGACAGCCCTTGTAGTAGGCGACCTTCCTCATTGGGCTTCCTTCGTCTGGGCCTCTTTCGTCTGGTCGTCCGAGTACTTCCTCGTCGGCGCCTCGCCCGGTGTGACGTCGGCCTGATCGCGACTGCCCCAACCGCCTTGGCTTCCCTCCGGCCCCTCAGCGGGCTCGATCCGCGAGAGGGCGCGCTCGCCCTGAACGATCCCGAGTGCGCCCTGCCGGTCCTGTTGCTTCACGAGGTCGTAGAGAGCGCGGGACTCCTTCACACCTTCGGCGACGTGAGGCGGGAACGGCGGCGGCACCTTGCCGTGCTTGACGAGACCCATCGCGAACTTCATCTGCTTGATCGACGAGACGATGCCCTGGGTCTTCGGCACGAGCTCGGTTTCGCGCAGCCAGCCGGTCGTCTTGGCAGACGTGACGAACCAGTTCGCGTGCTTTGCGCCCAAGTCCTCGTCGATCCCCTCGCGCATCGCCTCGGCGCCGAGCTTCGCGATCGCGTCTCGGGGGTCGACGCCCTTGGGGCAGCGCTCGTTGCAGAAGTAGCAGCGCGTGCAATCCCAGATCCCGTGCTCCGAGCTGTACGCGTCAAGCCGCTCGACAGCCGCGCCGTCGCGGGGATCGCCGACGAAGCGCATTCCCTTCGCGAGCGCCTGTGGCCCGAGAAAGTCCGGGTCGGCCTCCATGGAGTTGCACTCGGAGACGCAGCAGCCACAGTTGATACAGAGCGACTCCTTGTGGATCACGTTCATCCGCTCCTGCGAGATGACGTACTCCTTGCCGTCGAGCGGCTGCTGGTAGCCGGGCTGGAGGTACGGCTTCATCGCCTTGAACTTCGCCCAGAAGGGATCCATGTCGACGACGAGGTCTTTGACCACCGGCAGGTTGCCCATTGCCGAGATCACCGGCACGCGCCCGGAGTTCGCGATGTCGTACATGCGCACCTTGCAGGCAAGTACCGCTGCGCCGTCCAAACGCATGCCGCAGGAGCCGCAGATCATCATCCGGCAGCTCTTGCGGTAGGCGAGCGACCCGTCCACCTTGTCCTTGACGATGTCGAGGACATCGAGGAGCGTCGCCTCCTCGGGCGCGTCCACCTCGTACTCCCGAAGAGCCTTGTCGCCCGTCTTCGCGCTGTAGCGCCAAATCTTGAGAGCAACCTGCATGGGCTAGTACTTCCTCTCCTCTGGGAGATATTTGGTGAAGCGCACATCCTTGTACGAAAGCTCGGGGCGATCGTCCCGCCAGCGGGTGATCGAGTGCTTCATGAAGTTCCCGTCGTCGCGCGTCGGAAAGTCGTGCGGGCGCGAGTGCGCGCCGCGGCTCTCCTTGCGCGCGAGACCTGCCTGAAGCATGCAGGCGGCGACGTCGAGCAGGTACCCAAGCTCGATCGCCTGGACGAGGTCGGAGTTGAAGACGTCCCCCTTGTCCTCGACGACAACGCTGGGGTAGCGCTCGCGCAACCCCTCGATGATCTCGATCTGCTCCTCCATCTGATCCTCGCGCCGGAAGACGCCGAAGTTCTTCAGCATCGTCTGGCCGAGCTCGTCGCGGATCCGCCAGGGGCGCTCGCCCTCGGTGCGGTCGAGCAGCTCCTTCAGCTCCCGCTCGGCGTCGCGCGTGGCAGCCTGCGGCACCTCGACCGTCGTGTGCGAGAGCGCCCAGTCGGCAGCTGCTCGGCCGGCGCGGCGGCCGAACGTGATCGTCTCCATCAGCGAGTTGCCGCCGAGCCGGTTCGCGCCGTGCACGGAGACGCACGCAACCTCGCCGGCGGCGTAGAGACCCGTCATCTCCGTGAGCCCGTCCGTGTCGGTCTCGACGCCGCCCATGTGGTAGTGAGCACCGGGTCGAACCGGGATCGGCGTCTTGATCGGGTCGACACCGGCGTAGACCATCGCCAGCTCTCGCGACCCCGGCAGGCGCGTGAGGATTCTCTCGGCGCCCAGGTGGGTGAGGTCGAGCAGGACGGAGCCGTTGATGCCGCGCCCCTCGTCGATCTCGGTCTGCTCGGAGCGCGAGACGACGTCGCGCGAGGCGAGATCCTTCGCCGTCGGCGCGTAGCGCTCCATGAAGCGCTCGCCCTCGGAGTTGCGGAGGATGCCACCCTCGCCGCGGCAGCCCTCGGTGATCAGGATCCCGCTCGGGTACATCGTCGTCGGGTGGAACTGCATGAACTCGATGTCCTTCAGCGGCAGCCCGGCCCGCAGCGCCATCGACATCCCGTCGCCGGTACAGGCGTATGCATTCGTCGTCGCGCGATAGAGGCGCCCCACGCCACCGGTGGCAAGGAGGACGGTCTTGCCGCCGAGCGCCTTCAGACCGCCGTGGAGGAGGTCCCAGCAGATCACGCCCTGGCAACGATCCTCGTGCTCGACGAGGTGCCAGGCGAAGTACTCCTCGTAGACCTGGATGTCGCGCTTCACGAGCTGCTCGTAGAGCACCTGGATGAGGACGTGACCGGTGATGTCGGCGGCGTATACCGTGCGCGGGGAGCCGGCGGCGCCGAACGGCCGCTGGGCGAGCTTGCCGTCGTCGGCGCGCGAGAAGACCGCGCCCCAGTGCTCGAGCTGGTAGATGTCGCCCGGCGCCTCCCGCGTGAAGATCTCGATCGAGTCCTGATCTCCGAGGTAGTCGGAGCCTTTGACCGTGTCGAACGCGTGGATCTCGGGGTTGTCCTCGCCGGCGTTCCCCAGCGCGGCGTTGATGCCGCCCTCGGCTGCGCCGGAGTGGCTGCGGGTCGGGTGAAGCTTGGAGACGATGGCGACGTCGGCGCCCGCGTCGTGCGCTTCGATCGCGGCGCGCATACCGGCGCAGCCGGCCCCGATCACGAGTACGTCGTGCTTCGCGTCCACCGAGGCTGACGCTACCGAATCGAGGTCGGGAGCCGCACCGTGAACAGGCCGACCTGCTCAGCCGGCGTCGCGGCGGGGCTCGTCGACGCGGCGGCGGTATGCCCCGGCGACGCTGACTGCGGTGACCGCACCGAAGGCAAACGCCTCGGCCAGCCACCAGTTACCCGGATGATGCTCCGTCGCGCGACACGCGATCCCAACGATGATCCCGCACGCACCCGCTACCGCTGAGGACGACCACCCCAGCGAAACCCGGGCGAGGCGCGATGCAACCCACCCTATCCCTACGGCGGCGAGCACCAACCCGCCCAGGTAGAGCCCGTCCCACCAAACGAGCGGAGCGTCCGCCTCGTCGGCGGGTAGAGGCGCGGCCCCCATGGTGACCACCGCGACTATCCAGCTGAACGCCAGCGCGGCACGTGAGGACGCGGACTCCCAGAGCCGCTCCCGGGGGCGAGTCCTGCCCCGTACCCTCGGTTCATCGGCGGTGGGCGCCTCCCACAGCCGCTCGAGCCGGGCGACCTCCACCTCGCGTGCCTGGGGCCGGAGGAAGATCACCTTGCTTCTGCTTACCCGTCGGGCCGAACGCCAAGCTTCGTGCGAGATGTTAGCGCCGCGGCCCGCCGGCAACGATGTTGTCGTCGGCGTCGAACTTCGTGAAGTTCTTCCTGAACAGCTCCGCCAGCTCGCGTGCCTTCGCGTCGTAGTCATCGGGGTCAGACCAGGTGGAGCGCGGGTCGAGCAGGCTCGAGTCGACCCCTGGCACCTCGATCGGCACCTCGAGGCCGAACAGCTCATCCGTCCGGTATTCGACGCCGTCGAGCTCACTCGAGAGGGCTGCGCGAAGGAGCGCGCGCGTCGCGTTGATGGGCATCCGCTCCCCCTCTCCGTAAGGACCGCCGGTCCAGCCGGTGTTCACGAGCCAGACGGACGAGCCGAGCCCGTCGAGCTTCTTCGCCAGCAGCCGCGCGTAGACCACCGGCGGCTGCGGCAGGAACGGCGCGCCAAAGCAGGCGGAGAAGGTCGGCTGCGGCTCCTTGACCCCGATCTCCGTTCCCGCGAGCTTGGCGGTGAAGCCGGAGAGGAACCAGTACATCGCCTGGTCGCGGGTGAGCCGCGAGATCGGCGGCAGGATCCCGAAAGCGTCCGCAGTGAGGAAGATCACGGAGGAAGGATGGCCCGCACGCTTCTCGGGCAGCGCGTTCGCGATCTGCTCCAGCTTGTAGGCAGCGCGGGTGTTCTCCGTCTTCGAGCTGTCGTCGAGGTCGACGACGCCTCGCTCGTCGACGACGACGTTCTCGAGGATCGTCCCGTAGGTGCGAGTCGTCCTGAAGATCTCGGGCTCGGCCTCGGCCGAGAGGTTGATCACCTTCGCGTAGCAGCCGCCCTCGAAGTTG
Source organism: Gaiellaceae bacterium (assembly GCA_037721555.1). Classification (GTDB taxonomy): domain Bacteria; phylum Actinomycetota; class Thermoleophilia; order Gaiellales; family Gaiellaceae; genus Gaiellasilicea. The sequence continues at coordinate 17,993 of JBBJOI010000019.1, forward strand.
AAGATCCCACTCTCGCCCCAACCGTGCTCGTCGTCGCCGATCAGGCGCCGCTCGGGATCGGCGGAGAGCGTCGTCTTGCCGGTGCCGGAGAGGCCGAAGAAAATCGCCACGTCACCCTCGTCACCGACGTTGGCGGAGCAGTGCATCGGAAAGACGCTCTCGAGCGGCAGCCTGTCGTTCAGCAGCGTGAAGATCGACTTCTTGATCTCGCCGGCGTAGAAGGTGCCGCCAATCAGCACCTCCTGCCGGGACGGGTGCAGGACGACGAACGTGCCGCTGCGCGTGCCGTCCTCGTCCGGACTCGCCTCGAGGGCTGGGGCATGGAGGACGAGCGCCTCCGGCTCGAAGTCGCCAATCTCCTCCGGGCTCGGGTCGATGAACATCGTTCGGGCGAAGAGAGCGTGATACGGCCGGTCCGTGATCACCCGGACGGCCACACGATGCGCCGGATCGGCCCCTGCGAAGGCGTCGATCACGTAGAGGTCGCTGTCCGCTAGGTGGTCGGTCACCTTGTCGCGCAGGCGCCCGAAGCGCTCTTCGGCGAGGGGGGCGTTGACGTCGCCCCACCAGATCCGACCTTCCGAGCCAGGCTCGCGGGCGACGAACTTGTCCTTCGGCGAGCGGCCGGTGTGCTTGCCGGTGTCGACCGCGAGGGGCCCTCCCTCGGCAAGGCGCCCTTCGCCGCGCGCGAGCGCGTGGGTGTAGAGGAGCGATGTGCTCGGGTTCCAGTAGATCTCGCCGTCGCCGCCGATCCCGTGCCCATGCAGTGCGGCGCGGCCGTGTCGTTGCGAGGGTGACTTTTCGGTGACAGCCATCGTGCATCCTCCTACCCACACCGGGCTTGAGGCCAATCCTACGGGAGCTAGAGTTGACGCGTGCCCCGCGCTCGCGACCTCGGGATCGAGATCGGCCGTCTGGAACCGGGTGCGAAGAACGCGATCACGGACGTCGAAGGAGTTCGCGTCGGCCACACGACGCTGATCGAAGGCGACGACGTCCGCACGGGCGTCACGGTCGTCCTGCCTCCGGACGACTGCTTGTTCGCCGGCTGCCACCGGATCAACGGCAACGGAGAGTTGACGGGACTCGAGTGGATCCGCGACTCCGGCTCTCTGACCTCTGCGATCGGGCTGACGAACACCCACTCGGTCGGCGTCGTCCGTGATGCGTTGATCGCCGAGGCACCGCCCGGCGAGGACACCTGGAGCCTGCCGGTGGTCGGCGAGACCTGGGACGGCTGGCTCAACGACATCAACGGCTTCCACGTCGGGGCAACGCACGTCCGGGAGGCGCTCGCAGCAGCAGCCGGCGGTGCCGTCGGCGAGGGGGCGGTCGGCGGCGGGACCGGCATGATCTGTCACGGCTTCAAAGGCGGGATCGGCACCTCCTCGCGCGCCGTAGGGGAGCGCGTCGTCGGAGCGCTCGTGCAGGCAAATCACGGTGCACGCCGGCGTCTGCGCGTCAACGGCGCGGCGATCGGCGAGCGGATCGACGAGGAACACCTGCCCCTGCCGTGGCAGAATGAGGGCGCCGGCTCGATCATCGTGCTCCTCGCGACCGACGCGCCGCTCCTTCCCGGCCAGTGCGAGCAGCTCGCTCGTCGTGCGGCCTTCGGGATTGCCCGAACAGGCGGCCTCGGCGAGCATTCGAGCGGAGATTTCGCGCTCTGTTTCGCGACCGGAAACCGGGGACTCGGGTCGGCCGAGCCAGAGATCCCGCTACGGATGCTGAACGAGGCTCACCTCGACGCTCTGTACGAGGCGGTCGTCGATGCCGTCGAAGAGTCGATCCTGAACGCGATGCTGGCTGCCGAGACGATGACCGGCCGCGAAGGCCACACGGCATACGCGCTGCCGCACGACCTTCTGCTCGAAGCGCTGCGCCGGGGCTAGACGGGCGCACCCTCGATGTCGCGGGCGAGCAGCGCCGCATACCGCCCACCTGCTGCGAGCAAGTCGTCGTGGGCGCCGACCTCGGCGACGCGCCCGTGGTCGAGAACGACGATCTGATCCGCGTCCCGCACGGTTGACAGGCGGTGTGCGATCGCGATCGTCGTCCGGCCCTCCTCCAGCCGCTCGAGCGCCTCCTGGACGAGACGCTCCGTTTGCGTGTCGAGCGCGGAGGTCGCCTCGTCGAGGACGAGGATCGGCGGGTTGCGCAGGATTGTTCGCGCGATCGCCATCCGCTGCTTCTCGCCGCCCGAGAAGCGATAGCCGCGCTCGCCCACCACAGTGTCGTAGCCCTCCGGCAAGGACGCGATCAGGTCGTGGATCTGCGCTGCGCGCGCCGCGTACTCGACCTCCTCGTCGTCCGCCCCTGGTTTGGCAAACCGGAGGTTCTCGCGCACGGTGGCATGAAAGAGGTACGTCTCCTGCGAGACGACGCCGACCGCGCCGGCAAGGGAGCCGAAGGTGAGGTCGCGGACGTCGACGCCGTCGATCGTGATGCGGCCCTCAGTCGTATCGTAGAGGCGCGCGACGAGGTACCCCGCCGTCGTCTTCCCCGAGCCGGTCTCGCCCACGAGGGCCGTCGTCGTGCCGGGCGCGACGTCGAACGAGACGTCCTGCAACGTCCAGGCCGAGTCGGCATAGCGGAACCAGACGCCGTCGAAGGTCACACGGCCCTGCGGCCGGCGCAGCTCCCTCTTGCCCTCTTCGATATCGACCCCGAGGTCGAGGTACTCGAAGACACGATCGAAGAGGGCGAGCGAGGTCTGGACGTCGAGCGAGACGCCGAGGAGCGAGCCGATCGGAAAGAAGAGGCGGGTCTGGAGCGTCGTGAAGGCAACGAGCGTGCCGAGCGAGATCGATCCTGCCCAGTGGCCGGCGAAGAGGTAGACGAGCGCCGGCATGATCGCGAAGGTCATCTGGATCGACGACATCATCCAGCGGCCCGTCATCCGGCTTCGGACCTCGAGGTCGGCGAGCCGCGCCGACTCGCCCTCGAAGCGCTCCGCCAACGCGGATGAGCGGCCCATTGTCTTGCCGAGCAGGATCCCCGAGACCGAGAGCGACTCCTGGACGAGGCTCGAGATGTCGGCCATCGACTCCTGCCGCACCTTCGCCACCTTCTGCCGCTCGCGACCGACCCGCCGCGTCATCCAGACGAATACCGGAATGAGCGCGAGCGCGAACAGGGTCAGCTTCCAGTCCAGGATGAACATCGCGATCACGCTCGCGATCACCGTCGTCACGTTGGAGACGATCGAGGTGGCGGTCGAAGTGACCACCTCCTGGACTCCGCCGATGTCGTTCGCCAGCCTCGATTGCACCTCGCCGGTGCGCGTGCGGGTGAAGAAGGCGAGCGAGAGCCGCTGCAGGTGGCGGTAGACCGCAGTGCGCAGATCGTGCATCACGCGCTGGCCGACCTGGTTCGAGAGCAGCGTCTGGACGACGCCGATCGCGCCCGTTCCGACGGCGATCGCGATCAGGCCGCCGACGAGCAGGTTCAGGAGCGGCAGATCGACCGGGTGCGTCGGGCTGGGCAACGCGTCGTCGAAGATCCGCTGCACGAGAAACGCGGAGATCGCACCCACGGCGGACGAGAAGAGGATCAGTGCCAGCACGCCCCCGAGCCGCCGCTTGTACGGCCGGAAGAGCCCGACGATGCGGCGCAGGTTGGCGCGGCGGACGGCCCGGTCCGCCGGGCGCTCGACCGGCTCCGGACTCGTGAAAGAGCGACCCCGTGGCATCGCTCACAGAGTACGGGAGGGCCGGCGGCAGGCCGGCCCTCCCGATCAGGGCTAGAGATCCGTGAACAGCAGGTGGTTGTTGGCAGACCGCGCGGACGCGACGATGTCCTTGGTCGTCGCGTCGAAGAGCGCCGTGCGCACCGTGAGGGGCGAGGCGCCTGGATTGTCCTGCAGGTAGAGCGCTGCAACTCCCGAAGTGTGCGGGGTGGCCATGGACGTGCCGCTGATCGTGCCCGTCGCCGTGGGGCTCGTGTACCAGGCCGAAGTGATCGAGACGCCCGGCGCGAACCAGTCGACGCAGTTGCCACGGTTGGAGAACGACGCGCGCGTATCGTCGGCGTTGGTCGCTCCGATCGTCATGGCATCAGCGACGCGAGCTGGTGACGCATTGCAGGCGTTCGTATTTGAGTTCCCGGCCGCAACCGCGTAGCTGACGCCGTCGGCGATCGAGGCTTTGACGGCGTTGTCGAGTGCGGTCGAAACGCCACCGCCGAGGCTCATGTTCGCGACGGCCGACTCCCCCTCTGCGTGGTCGCCCGTCACCCAGTCGATGCCGGCAATAACGCCGGCGGTCGTGCCGCTCCCGCTGCAGTTGAGCACGCGCACACCGACGAGCCCCACGCTCTTCGCGACGCCGTACGTCGATCCACCGATCGTGCCGGCGACGTGCGTGCCGTGACCGTTGCAGTCGTCGGCCGTCCCACCGTCGATCGAGTCGAAGCCGCTGACGGCGCGATCGCTGAATTCGGAATGATCGAAGCGGATGCCAGTATCGATGACGTAGGCCTTCACGCCGGCGCCCGCGGCGGTGTAGGTGAAGGAGCCGTCCACGGGCAATCCACGCTCGTCGATCCGGTCGAGTCCCCAGGTGGCGCCGGACTGCGTCGTCTGGGTCGTCAGCTCCTGATCTTTCTCGACGTAGGCGATGCGCGGGTCGGCCGCCAGCGCCTCCGCGAGCTGTGGCGGCAAGGAGATCGTGAACCCCTTGAGGGCATGCTCGTACACCTGCTCCGCTCGACCGCCGAAGCGCCTCGCGAACGCGCCTGCAAGCGGCGCGGACTCGGGGGCGGCGAAGTCCTTGAAGACGACGATGTAGCGGCTGGACGGCTCGGCGCTGCCCGCGGTGGGTACGAGGACGGCCGCGACGGCGAGAACGACGAACGCGACCACGACGTTGATCTTCTTCATCTTCTTCCCTTCGGTTGGGTGACGGCGCCCACTGGGACCGGCTGACCATATGACGTCCGACGTACTGCTGACAAGACCGTTCACCGCATCGCCCAATTTCGTGCGCGGCGCGAGCGCCAGATGCAGCTCTACGCGCAGAAGCGCTCGAGCTCCTCGGCCACGAGCTCCTCCCAGCGCGCGGCGCGCGGGAGCGCCAGCAGGCCGCCGCTGCGCCGCCTGAGGGCGATCGCGTGCGAGGCGAGCGGAATCACCGTGCGCACCGCGTCGATCCTGAGCGCGCGAGCGCGCGTGTAGCCCGCCAGCGACAGCGCCGGCTTCACGCCCGGGATGCCGGGCAGGCCTCGATCCATGCTGCCGTGGACGATCGCGAGCCGTCGATCGCGCAGGGTGCCGAGGTCGAGCTGCGGGTACAGCCACGGGGCGAGAGCGATCACCGTTCGCACCGCCGGTTCTGCAGCGACGTGAACCGCGACGGCGCCGCCCATGGAGTAGCCGAGGAGTGCCAGCTCGACAGCTCCCGCCGCGCGCGCTGCGTCGAGCGCAGACCGGGCGTCTTCGATGCAGAGCTCGAGGCGCCGCCACGACTTTGTCCGGTAGCGCACCTCGAGGAATCCGAGTTCCGGGAAGCGCGGCGCCAGGCGACGCACGAGCCACTCCACCGACGAGCTCCAAGTTCCGGGAAGGTCCGCTGCGGTGCCGCCGTTCACGCAGACGAGGGCGCGGCGGGCGGGCACGTTCGTCCAGCGGCCCTCGGCGCCGCTCGCGAGTTCGAGTTCGAGTTCGAGTTCGAAGGACATGCCGCGACTCTAGGGAACTCGTTCGGAGCGATGGAGACAGCAGCCGCGGTCGCCCGGTTCCTGGCGTCACCGAAGCTCGCCGACACGACCCGACGCTCGTACGCCACCGACCTCCGTCACTTCGTGACCTGGCTGGAAGGACGGCCGACGCCGATCGACGAGGTGGACGTCCGCGTGCTCACCGACTACGTGACGACGCTCGACCGGAGCCGGCCTCGGCTCGCGCCGGCGACCAGCGCCCGCAGGATCTCGACCGTGCGGTCGTTCCTACGCTTCACGTTCGGCGCGGCACGCGTTCCGGACGTGCCCCTTGCGCCTCGGCTCCCGCACCGGCTGCCCGAAGCGCCGAAGCAGGAGGAGGTCGAGGCGATCGTCGCAGGATTCGCAGGAAGCAGCGCCCTGGCGCTCCGCAACCGGGCGCTGTTCGAGCTCATCTACTCGGCCGGTCTCCGCAGCGCAGAGGCTGTGGGCCTCGATCTCGCCGACGTCGACTTCGAGCAGGAGCTCGTGCGGGTCCGGGGGAAGGGCTCGAAGGAGCGGATCGTGCCGCTCGGCGAGCGGGCCGCCGTCGCGGTCGCACGGTATCTCCGCGACGGGAGAGCGGAGCTCGCCCGCGGCGCGGACGACGCGCTCTTCCTCTCGGTGCGCGGCCGGCGACTCGACACGAGCACGCTGCGGCGGCTGCTGCGACACCCACACCGACTTCGGCATTCCTTCGCCACGCACCTCGTCGAGGGCGGCGCCGACCTTCGGACGGTGCAGGAGCTCCTCGGCCATTCCTCTCTCTCGACCACCCAGATCTACAGCCACGTCGACGCCAAGCGGCTCCGCAAGGTCTATGACTTCTCTCACCCCCGCTCCTGATCTCGAGTCCCTGGCCGGCGGCCTCCTACGGGGCAGCGCTCGGCTCCGGCCGCCTCGCGCCGCCGTGCACTCCGGGCTCTCCGGGGTCGCTGTGTTCCCACACTCTCCCCTCCGGCCCGGCACGCACGGCAAGACGCCAGGAAGCCGAGCTGAGCTGCGAGGGCTACCGGAATGACCGAGCTTCCGGTCGATCCCGAGGTCGAAGGCTTTCTGGCGCTGCTGGCGGCACGCCGCGCGCCCCGCACCGTCGAGGCCTACCGAAGCGACCTGACGCAGCTCGCGCGACGGCTTGGCGGGCCGGTCGGAGCCGCCGAGTCCGAGACGCTCGAGCGCTGGATCGCCGAGCAGCGAGCAGAGGGCGTGGCTGCCACGACAGTCGCACGCCGGGTGGCCGCCCTCCGCAGTTTCTACCGCCACCAGCTCCTCCTGGGCGCCCGGGACGACAACCCCGCTGCAGGGCTCGAGCTGCCGCGCCGCCCGAAGACGCTTCCGCGCACGCTCTCGGCGGCCGAGGCAGAGCGTCTCGTCGAGGCGGCGATGGGAACGAGCCCGCGCGCGATGCGCGACCAAGCCCTGGTGGAGTTGATGTACGGAGCCGGGCTCCGCGTCAGCGAGACGGTCGGCCTGCGACGCGGTGCGGTCGATCTGGACACTCGCCTCGTCCGCGCGTTCGGCAAGGGGTCGAAGGAGCGAATCGTCCCGCTCGGCCGGCCGGCCGTAGAGGCGCTCCGCCGTTACCTGGCACTCGGCCGTCCGCACCTCGACCGCCGCAACCGGCCGGAGCTCTTTCTCAACGTTCGCGGCGGCCCACTGACGCGCGCCGGCGCGTTCCTGATCCTGCGTCGCCTGGCCGAGAAGGCAGGACTCGACCCCAAGCGTGTGCACCCGCATCTGCTTCGCCATTCATTCGCCACCCACTTGCTCGAGGGCGGGGCAGACCTCCGAAGCGTCCAGGAGATGCTCGGCCACGCCGACCTCTCGACCACGGAGCTGTACACGCACGTATCCGACCGGCGCCGCCGCGAGTTGTACTTCCAGGCGCACCCCCATGCGCACTCCGCTGCTACGCAGAGGAGCCCTGCGACTCGGAGGACAGAGCCCGACGACGCCTGACCCGCAGACCACAGTGCTCGTCGCCTTGATGATGGGCGTCGGCTGGACGATGTACTTCAGCGGCCTGAAGAAGCACCTGCTCAAGCCGAAACGGGGACGGCGGGTGTGCCCCTCCTGCGGCCGGCACATCACCGGCCGCACCTGAACCGCGTACTAAAAACTCATCTCAAAGTGAAGCCTTGAGCCGGCGAAGCGTCATTCTGAAACGAGCTCTAGCTCACCAGCCGTTCGATCTTCCGAACGCACGTCGGCGTCGGGTCGAGCAGCGTCACGTGACCGAGCTTGCGGCCGGCGCGCTCCTTCTTGCCGTAGAGGTGGAGATGGGAGCCTGGGACTGCCAGGATCGCGTCACGCTCAGGCTCGTGGCCGATCACGTTCACCATCACGGCCGTCCGGCTGCAAGCTGCGGTCGAGCCGAGCGGGAGGCCGAGGATCGCGCGCAAGTGGTTCTCGAACTGGCTCGTGATCGAGCCCTCGATCGTCCAATGACCGGTGTTGTGCACGCGCGGCGCGAACTCGTTGGCGAGTAGCTCGCCGCCTACCTCGAAGAGCTCGAGGGCGAGCAGTCCGACGTAGTCCAGCTCATCGAGGAGTCGCGTCGCGTACGTCTCTGCCTGCGCCTGGGGCGCGGCTGCAGCCGGTGTGCGGGACAGGTGGAGGATCCCGGCCCTATGCATGTTCTCGACGAGCGGGTAGAAGCGCGTCTCCCCGCCGCGGCCGCGGACGGAGAGCAGTGACAGCTCCCGCTCGAACGGGACGAGCTCCTCCAGGACATCGTCGGCCCCAACCGGACGTGTCTCGACCAGCCGTTGTCCCTTCCCGTCGTAACCGAGCCAGCGTGTCTTCAGGAGCGCGGGGAACGCCTCGACCTCGTCGTCGAAGCGAGCCGTCGGGATGCCGAGTCGGCGGAAGAGCCGCTTCTCGGCGAGACGGTCCTGCGAGGCCTCGAGCGCCGCCGGTCCCGGGAGCGCACCGACGCGCCGCGCGGCGCCGACCGGAACGTTCTCGAACTCGAAGGTGACCGCGGATGCGCCGTCTGCGAGCCGGTCGAGCAGATCGGGGTCGTCGTAGGGCCCCACGAGCAGCTCCCCCACCTCGCCCGCGGCCGCGTCCGGCGCCGGATCGAGAAAACGGAACGTGAGCCCGAGCGGGATCCCGGCGAGAGCGAGCATGCGCCCGAGCTGACCCCCACCAATCACGCCCACGGTCGCCACGAGGGATCTCTTATCCGGACGGATCGGCGGCGGCGAGTACCGACTCGGTCTGCTCGATCCGGAACCGTTCCAGCCGCCGCCGGATGCCGTCATCGGAACGAGCCAGGATCGCGGCCGCGAGCAACCCCGCATTGACGGCCCCGGCCGGGCCGATCGCAAGCGTCCCCACCGGCACGCCCGCCGGCATTTGCACAATCGAGAGCAGCGAGTCCATGCCCTTCAGCGTCTTCGACTCGACGGGGACGCCGAGCACCGGCAGCGCCGTCTTCGCCGCTGCCATTCCGGGCAGGTGCGCCGCGCCGCCGGCGCCGGCGACGAGCACCTGCAGGCCGCGCCCTTCAGCCGAGGCCGCGTACTCGAACAGCAGGTCGGGCGTCCGATGCGCCGAGACCACGCGGTGCTCGTGCGGGATCTCGAGGCGCTCGAGCATCTCGACGGTGTGCCGCATCGTCTCCCAGTCCGACCGCGAGCCCATGATCACCCCGACGAGCGGATCCACCACCCGCGCATCATGCCCTGCGCGACAACGTTGCACTTCGGTCACAAACTCGTTACGCCGGGCGTGGTAGCGCGGCGGCGATCCGTCTCTGAGACGGATCCTCGGCGCTAACGGGCCGCGGCGCGCTTCTGGAGCGCGGACGCGATCGTTCTGGCGGTCTTTCGGAGGTCGGCGGATTGCTCGTCGTCGCCCGCAAGCCCGTTCAGGATCAGGATCGTCTCACGCAGTGGCGAGCCGTTCTTCAGGCAGACGATCGCAAGTCTCCGAACCGCGAGGTTCCCGTCGTGGGTCGCCAACTCGTGCAGCAACGGGCGGACGGCGTTCACATCTCCTGGATGCGTCCGGGAGAGACCCTCGAGCGCGATCAACGCCGAGCCCCTGGCCGCCGGGCTCTCGTCCTCGAGGCCGCGCCGGAGCAGCTCGAGCTTCTGGCGGTAGCGGAACTGCGCGATCGCGCGATAGGCCTGGGCACGCAGCCGGTAGTCGGCGTGCCGCGCGGCGTGCTCGACCTCGTCATCCCATTCCTGCCGCATCGTCGCGAGCCCGCGCTCGTCACCAGCGGCGGCCAGCTCGTCCGCCCGCGCAGCTGCCTCCGCGAGCGTCAACAGGGCTCCGTAATGTAAGTCCCGGGTGCCGCCAGGCGCGGCCGGACAAGCTCGGCCGAGCGAGTTGCGGCACGCAGCACTAGATCGACGAGGCCGGCCGTGGGCCGGGCCCGACGTAGCGCGCCGAGGGCCGCACCAGGCGACCGAGCCGCTTCTGCTCCAGGATGTGCGCCGACCACCCGGCCGTCCGAGAGCAAGCGAACATCGCCGGCGCAAGGGGCGGGGGGATCCGGGCGACGTCGAGCACGACGGCCGACCAGAACTCGACGTTGGTCTCGAGCGGCCGGTCGGGCGAGAGCTCGCGCAGTGCCGCCAGCGCCGCCCCTTCGAGCTGCTCGGCGACGTCGAAGCGCGGCGAGCCGAGCTCCTTCGCGACGCCGCGCAGCAACCGTGCTCGAGGATCCTCGGCTCGATAGACGCGATGGCCGAAACCCATGATCCGCTCCTTGCGAGCGAGCGCCCCCTCGACCCAGCGTGCGGCGTCCCCGTCCTCGGCCACGGCGTCGAGCATCGGCAGGACGCGTGCGGGCGCCCCCCCGTGCAGGGGCCCGGAGAGCGCACCAATCGCAGACGAGAGACAGGCGGCGCAGTCGGCGCCGGTCGAGGCGACGATCCGGGCGGTGAAGGTCGACGCATTCAGACCGTGCTCGGCGGTGCAGATCCAGTAGGTATCGATCGCCCTCACGTGCTGCGGGTCGGTTTCGCCACGCCATTCGAGGAGGAAGCGCTCGGCCGCAGTCCCGCCCTGCTCGACCACCTGCGGCGCGATGCGATCGGTGTGACCATCGGCAGAGCGGAAGGATTGTGCAGCGATCGAAAGCATCGCCGCCGATACACGTCGCAGATCCTCGCGGGCCTCCTCGTCAGAGATGTCGATCAGCTGCCCAAGCTCCCAATCTGCGCCGAGAGCCGAGGAGATGGTCTGCAGGTCGGCGGGTGCGTCACCCGTCAGTCCTGCGTACTCACGCGGATCGGCGACCGGGAGCCCCGGCTCGAAGCGCTCGTCCACGAGCAGTCCCCAGACCTGCTCGAACGGCCGGCTGCCGACGAGCTCCTCGATGTCGACGCCGCGATAGCGAAGCGATCCGCCATCGCGATCCGGCTCTGCGATCTCTGTCTCGAAGGCGACGACGCCTTCGAGGCCGGGCTTGAAGTCGCTCATCGTATTGCCAGAGGCATCGGTCAGCGCACCGCGCGAACCGGATAGTCGCGGGGGGGCTCGCCAACGTACTCCGAGCTCGGCCGGATGATCTTGCCGCCCGCGTGCTGCTCGAGCACGTGTGCCGCCTGCCCCGCGACGCGACTCATCTCGAACAGCGGGATGAATAGGTCGGTCGGGATCCCGAGGGAGTGGTAGAGCACCCCCGAATACAGGTCGACGTTCGGCCAGAGGCCTTTCTGCTCCTGTGCCTCGCGCTCCGCGGCCATCGCGAGCTCGAGGTAGTTCGGCTCGGTTCGGTCGGAGAACTGCTCGGAGAGCCGGCGCAGGATCGGCGCACGCGGATCCATCGCGCGGTAGAGCGGATGCCCGAAGCCATAGAGCGGCCTTTTCGACGCGAGCCGTGCCCTCACCCCCTCCGGCACCCCGTCCAGCGAGCCGAACTCGTCGAACATCGCGATCGCGGCCTGATTCGCCCCTCCGTGCAGCGGCCCCTTGAGCGCGCAGATGGCGCCCACGATCGCCGAGTGCATGTCGGCGTTCGTGCCGGCCGCCACCCGTGCGGTGAACGTGGACGCGTTCAGCTCGTGCTCGGCGTGCAGGATCATCGCGATCTCGAACGCCCGGGCCTCCTCCGCCGTCGGCGAGTCACCGCGCAGCATCGTGAGGAAGTTCTCGGCGTAGGAGAGCGACGCGTCCGGCTCGACGAACGGCTCGCCACGCCGCCGGCGCTCATACCTGGCGACGATGGTGGGCAGCTGCGCGATCAGCGAGACCGCCTTGCGGCGCTCGTTGTCCCGGTCGATGGCGTCCTCGGCTGGATCGGAGAACGAGAGCGCCGACACAGCCGTTCTGAGCGTCTCCATCGGCGAGGCATCCATCGCGTTCCCGTCGACGATCGTGGCCACCGCGCTCGGGAGCTCCCGGTCGGACAGCTCCCGCCGGAAGAGGTCGAACTCGTCGCCTGCAGGTAGATCGCCCTCGAGCAGGAGGTAGGCAACCTCCTCGTACGTCGAGTGCTCGGCGAGGTCGATGATGTCGTAGCCGCGGTACATCAGGACGCCGCGGTCAGGATCGATCGAGCAGATGCTCGTCTCCGCGACGCTGATTCCGGAGAGGGCGACCGACTTCTTCGGGCCTGCCATCGGCCCAACCTTACCCACAACGCCAGGCGGCTAAGCGGCGGTAGAGTCCCCCGCCGGAAGCCGCACGAGCTCGACCGAACGCCTGGAGGCGAACACATGCGAAGGAAAGTGACCGTCGTCGGAGCCGGCAACGTTGGCGCCACCTGCGCCCAGGAGATCGCGAGGCGCGACTACGCCGAGGTGGTGCTTGTCGACATCAAGGAAGGCCTCCCCCAGGGCAAGGCGCTCGACATCGATCAGGCCGCGGCGGTGCTCGGCTACGAGGCGAGCGTGCGCGGCTCGAACGGCTATGAAGAGAGCGCCGGGTCAGAGGTGGTCGTCATCACGGCGGGGCTGCCCCGCCAGCCGGGCATGAGCCGCGACGACCTCGTGACGACGAACGAGAAGATCGTCACCTCTGTCACCGAGCAGATCGTCGGCGCGAGCCCGGAGGCGGTACTGATCGTCGTCTCGAACCCGCTGGACGCCATGTGCCACGTCGCGAAGAGCGTCTCGGGCTGGCCCAAGGAGCGCGTCTTCGGGATGGCCGGCATCCTCGACACGGCCCGCTTCTCGGCCTTCATCGCGTGGGAGACCGGGATGTCCATCAAGGACGTGACCGCGATGGTGCTCGGTGGGCACGGCGACCAGATGGTGCCGGTCGTCTCGGCCACGACGGTCGGCGGCATTCCGCTGCGCAAGCTCGTCTCCGAGGACCGGATCGGGGCGATGGTCGAGCGGACCGCGAAAGGTGGCGGCGAGCTCGTCAACCTGCTGGGTACCTCGGCCTGGTACGCCCCAGGCGCGGCGGCGGCTCAAATGGTCGATGCGATCGTGCTCGACGAGAAGCGCGTGCTTCCTTGCACCGCTTACCTCGAGGGCGAGTACGGCATCGACGGCCTCTACATGGGCGTACCGGTGCGACTCGGTGCGGGCGGGATCGAACAGATCGTCGAACTGGAGCTCGACGAGGGGGAGCAGGCGGCGCTCGAAACCTCCGCCGCTGCCGTCCGGGACGTCGTCTCCGTCCTCACGGCCTAGTGGATCGTCCAGTCACGTTGCCGCCCTTCTGGGTCGCGAATACCAAGCCAGCGGCCGCACTCGCTCGCGGCGCAGGCGGGTTGCCTGCGCAAGAGCGGGGGTGGACGCTGGCGCCGTGTAGTCGCGAGCCAGAAGCCGGTGAACGTTGCTGGACGGTTCACTAGCGTGGAGCTCGGCCTCAGCGGGCGCACGGCCATCGTTTGCGGCGCCTCGTCCGGCATCGGCCTCGCGTGCGCAGAGGCGCTGGCGGCCGAGGGGGCGAACGTCGCGATGCTCGCGCGCCGCCGCGACCTGCTCGAACGGGAGGCAGAGCGGCTCGGCGCTCTCGCAGTCCGCGGGGACGTGACCAACGTGCGGCATCTCGAGCAACTCGTCGCGCGGACGCTCGAGGCCTTCGGCGGCATCGACATCCTCGTCCTGAACAGCGGCGGCCCGCCACGCACGAAGGCGCTGGACGCCACCGACGCACAGGTCGAGGAAGCCGTCGAGCTCCTCCTGCTCTCGGCCGTCCGGCTCGTGCGGCTCTGTCGCGCCGAGCTCGAGGCCCGCGGTCACGGCCGGATCCTCGCGATCACGTCGAGCGCCGTGAAGGAGCCGATCGACAATCTGGCACTCTCGAACGCGATCCGGCCGGGACTCACGGGCTGGCTGAAGACCGTTGCCCGGGAGCTCGGCCCGAGCGGAGTCACCGTGAACGCGATCGCGCCGGGACGGATCGACACCGAACGACTCAAGGAGGTCTACCCGGACGGACCGACCGACGCCGATCTGGCGGCGATTCCGCTGCGCCGTCTCGGCACGCCACGTGAGCTCGGGGACGTCGTCTGCTTTCTCGCCTCCGAACGTGCCGCCTACGTCACCGGCACCACGATCGCGGTGGACGGCGGCCTGCTCCGAGGCCTGCTCTAGTGCCCGTTCTAGCGTGATGCGGAACCTTCGTTGACGTTGAGGAGGGTCGTCAGCCCCGGTCGGCTGCTGGCGCTCGGGCTCGCTCTGATCGGAGTCCTCGCCTTCGCCCTCTGGCTCGTCCCTTCAAACAGCTACCTGCTGCTGCCAGACCGCGCCAAGCCCTTGGCCGAGCGAGTCCGGGTGCCGGGCGAGAAGCCGCTCGACGGCTCGGGCGGGATCTACTACGTGGACGTCGTCGTCCGGAAGGCCTCACTGCTCGAGGAGCGCGTCTCGCGGCTACGCCCCGAGGGCGCCGACCTCGTGCCAGAACACGCGCTCGTGCCGCCCGGCACCAACTTCGGCGACCGTCGGCGGCAGAACCTGCGCCAGATGGATCGCTCGCAGGAGGTCGCCGCAGCCGTTGCGCTGCGCGAGCTCGGGTACGACATCGAGGCCGAGCCTGCCGGCGCGCTCGTCGTCGCGGTCGCCCCCGACGCGCCGGCAGACGGCGAGCTTGAGCCACTGGAGACGATCGTGGGCGTCGACGGCAGCCCCGTGCAGACGCCCGACGATCTGCGGCGGCTGATCGCCGAGCACGAGATCGGCGAGAGCGTCCGGCTGCGCGTGCGCTCGGGTGGCGCGACGCGGACGGTGGAGGTGGGAACGGTCGCGAGTCCCGTCGAGAGCGGACGGCCGATCATCGGCGTCCAGGTCGAGCAGTCGGCGGAGATCCGCCTGCCGGTCGACGTCGAGATCGACCTCGGTGGCGTCGGTGGCCCGTCCGCGGGTCTCGCTTTCGCCCTCGACATCGTCGAAGAGCTGAACCGGGATACCGATCGCGGCTACGACGTGGCGGCGACGGGCGAGATCGAGCTCGACGGGGGCGTCCTACCGGTCGGCGGCGTCAAGCAGAAGACGATTGGAGCCCGCCGAGCCGGAATCGACGTTTTCCTCGTTCCGGCTGGGGAGAACGCGGAGGTCGCGCGGCGCAACGCCGCGGACGTGCGAATCATCCCTGTCGACAACTTTCAACAGGCGTTGCGTAAGTTGAGAACGCTGCCCAAGAAACCGTAGTTTCCTCCACTTTTTTGTCGGCCGAAGTGTCCGGAAATTGCACCCTTTCCATTCCGGTAGGCCTTGTGCGCCGCGGTCGCCGGCACCAGAATGCCGTCCTGTCCGCGGGGACGAGATTCGACCAAAGGGAAAAATGAGCAAACGAACCGAATCAACGTGCAGTGATTGCTACTTCCGCCGCGCGGGCCTGTGCGCCCTCCCTGGTGACACCCCCTGTCCCACGTTCCGCCTCGCACAGGCAGGTTCGCTCGAACCCCCACGCCAGCCGAGTCTCGTCCCCCGCGCGACCCGCTTCATGCCTGCAGCTGCTTAGTTTCTAGACTGACCCCATGGATTCGCGCCCCATGGATTCGGGCCGCATGGATTCCGACCCGTCGGATTCGGGGAAGCGGAACCCCGAGCGGGAGTTCGAGCGCAACTGGCAGCCCCGGCTCTGGGTCTCGCTCGGACTGCTGATCCTGATCGCCGCCTACCTGATCGCCTTCGTTGCCGCGAACGATGAGGAGGCGTCGGTCAGCTTCGTCTTCGTCGAGGCGACGACCTCGCTGATCTGGGTGATCCTCCTCTCGCTCCTCGCCGGCCTCCTCGGCGGAGTGCTCTTCTCTCAGCTGCACGCACGCCGGCAGCGGGCGGGGAGCTACAGGAGCGAAGCCAGCCGCGTGACGCCGTCATCGATCGACGATGGCGACTCATAGCTGAACGCGAGCCGCGCCGAGCGGTTGCCGCCGCCAGTGGGGAAGGAGCCAGTCGGGATGGAGCCGGCGGGGAAGAAATCGGCGCCGGGAACGAAGGTCACACCTGCCTCCGTCGACCGCACGAGCAGATCGGTGGTGTCAGCCGAGAGGTCTGCCCAGACGAAGTAGCCGCCTTCGGGTCGGCTCCACGTGGCGCGCCCCCCCAGCTCGCGCTCCAGCGCCGCCAGCATCGCATCGCGTCGTTCCGAGAGGAGGCCGCGGATCCGCTCGAGATTGGGCTCGAACGCACCCCGGGCGATCAGCTCGTGGATCGTCGCCTGCGGTAGGAATGGCGGCGAGATGTACGTGGAGACAGCGCGCTCCTCCACAGCAGCGGCCAGCGCAGCAGGGAGGACGAGCCACCCGACCCGCAGGCCCGGGGCGACCGTCTTCGAGAACGAAGACGTGTAGATGACGCCCTCGTCGCCGCCGTTGGCGACGGCCAGCTCGTACAGGGTCGGCGGGGCCTCCCCCTCGTAGCGCACGAGCCCGTACGGATCATCCTCGAGGATCGGCACACCGTGACGACCCGCCAGCTCGACAACCTGACGTCGACGGCCAGCCGAGAGGGTGCGCCCGCTCGGGTTCTGGAAGGTCGGGATCGTGTAGAGGAAGCTCGTGTCTCTGCGGGCGAGCTCCCGTTCGAGCGCGCCCGGATCGAGCCCCTCCTCGTCCATCGCGAGTGGAACGACCTCAGCCGACAGCCTGGCCAGGAGCTTCAAGGGGCGGTCGTAGGTCGGGGCCTCCACGAGTACCCGGCCGGGGCGCTGCGCGAGCAGCTCCTCGAACGTGAACGCAATCCCCTGCAGGCCACCACTCGTGACGACGACCCGCCCCGGGGCGACGCCGTGACGCGCTGCAAGCCACTCGCGGAGCGGCCCGTAGCCACCACCCGGGCCGTATGCGAGCACGCCCCGATCGCCCTCCACGGCCGCACGTGCGCAGTCGGCGAGGAGCTCCACGGCGAGGCACTCGGACGCAGGTGCGCCCCGGGCGAACGAGATCACCGTCCGAGGTTACTGCTACTCTGTTGTCACGGAGGGCACTTCGGCCGTCCGGTGAGATTGAGCTTCTTCGGTTCCCCCCTGCACGCACAGGCGGTCGAGGTAGTTGGATCTCGACCACTGAAACAGAGGAGTCGAATCGAAATGCAATCCTTCCATGAACTTGGCGTGTCAGCGCGCGTCTCACAGGCGCTCGCCGAGCGCGACATCCACGCACCGTTCCGCATCCAGACGCTCGTCCTCCCGGACGCGCTCGCCGGCCGGGACGTGCTTGCGAAGTCCCCGACGGGATCGGGCAAGACGCTGGCCTTCGCGGTACCGATCATCGAGCGTCTCGACGCCGGCGACCCGAAGCCGAGCGCGCTCATCCTCGTTCCGACACGGGAGCTCGCGGCGCAGGTGGCCGCCGAGCTCGAGACCATCGCCCCCGCTCGTGACCTCAGGGTGGCAGCGGTGTACGGCGGGGTCACCATCTCGACCCAGGCGAAGAAGGCCCGGGAGGCGCACGTGCTCGTCGCCACCCCCGGCCGTCTTCAGGATCTCGTCGACCGCAAGGCGATCAAGCTCGATAACGTCCGGATCCTCATCCTCGACGAGGCCGATCGCATGCTCGACATGGGCTTCCAGCCCCAGGTCGACAAGATCGTCGCGCGGCTGCCGCGCGCGCGCCAGACCATGTTCTTCTCCGCCACGCTCGACGGCGAGGTCGGCGAGCTTGCGCGGGCGTACACGACGAACGCGGCGCGCTACGAGGGCGAGCTGCCGATCGAGCAGCGTCAGGGAGAGACGCAGCACCGGTTCGTCCCGGTGACCGCCGACAACAAGGTCGAGACGCTGGCGCGGCTGCTGGGAGAGGAGCGCGGCCTCGCTCTCGTCTTCGTCCGCACCAAGCGGGGCGCTGACCGGCTCGTACAGAAGCTGGCGCGGAACGACGTGACGGCGGTCGCGATGCACGGCGACATGAACCAGGGACAGCGCGAGCGGGCGCTCAAGCGCTTCGAGGACGGCAAGGTCTCGACGCTCGTCGCCACCGACGTCGCCGCCCGCGGCCTCGACCTGGACGACATCACGCACGTGATCAACTTCGATCCGCCGGAGGACAACAAGGGCTACGTCCACCGCGTTGGCCGCACCGGCCGCGCCGGGCGCGACGGCATCGGCGTGACGCTCGTCCTGCCGGAGCAGCAGGCGGACGTGAGCCACGTGGCGCGGATGCTCGGCCACACCGAGCAGTACGCCAGTGAAGGGATGAAGATTGCGCCGGCGAGGCTCGTCTACTCCTCGAAGCGGCGCAACTCCAAGTGGGGGTCGTCGAGGCCCCGCCGCAAGATCTAACGCTAGATTCGCGGCGGTGAACGCCGCGGCCAGGTCGAACATCGCCGATCCGTCGCTCGCTCCTCGGGGCGAGCAGCGGATCGCCTGGGTCGCGCGGCACTCGCCGGTCCTCAACCGTCTGGCGCGCGTGCGGCTCGCCGACGGCGCGCTGCGCGGGAGACGCGTCGCCGTGGTCGTTCACCTCGAGGCGAAGACCGCCTATCTCGCGACGATCCTGGCCGACGCCGGCGCTCAGGTCGTCGCGTCAGGGTCGAACCCCGGCTCGACCCAGGACGCGATCTGCGCCGCGCTCGTCGCGCGCGGGATCGAGGTTCACGCCCGTCACGGAGCGAGCGCCAAGGAGTTCCACACCGACCTGCTGGCGGTCGCCGACACGGAGCCGGAGATCGTCGTCGACGACGGTGCCGAGTTGACGGCCCGGATCGTCGAGCACCGGCCGAACGTCGCCGCGCAGCTGAGAGGGGTGACGGAGGAGACGACGACGGGCGTCGCGCGCCTGCGCGCCATGGAGGCAGCGGGGAAGCTCACCTTCCCGGCGATCGCGGCGAACGACGCGCAGTGCAAGCATCTCTTCGACAACCGCTACGGCACCGGCCAGTCGACGCTCGCCGCGATCGACCGGCTCACGAACCTCACCTTTCCGGGCCGGGAGTTCTGCATCGTCGGCTACGGCTGGGTCGGCAAGGGTCTCGCGCGCGCGGCACGCGGAGCCGGCGGCCGCGTCACGATCGTCGAGATCGATCCCGTCGCGGCGCTCGAGGCGCACATGGACGGCCACCACGTCGCGCGACTCGAGCTGGCGCTACCGGATGCGGATGTCCTGATCGCCGCCACCGGCGCGATCGACTGCGTCCCGCAGGAGGCGCTTGCGCACCTCAAGGACGGCGTCCTGATCGCGAACGGCGGCCACCACGAGCGAGAGGTCGCGATCGACGCGCTCGGGCCTGGCGAGGAGGTGCGGCCGGGGGTGACCGAGCACGATCTCGGCGATGGCCGGCGCGCTTACGTGCTCGCCGAGGGCCGGCAGACGAACGTCGCCGGCGGCGACGGGCACCCGGTCGAGATCATGGACCTCTCGTTCTCGGTGCAGGCGCTCTCCGCGCACCTGCTCGCCTCGGGCGGCCTCTCCCCCGGCCTCCATCGCTTTCCTACCGAGCTCGACGCAGAGATCGCGCGCACGAAGCTCGTGACGCTGGGGATCGACCTTGGCGAGCCGACGGCGAAGCAGCGCGCGTTCGAGGCTCGCTGGAGCATTGAGCCATGACGAACAGGATCGGCGTCTGGTCGATCGACGGCCGGGGCTCACTTCTGCCGCGGGAGTCCAACAAGGCGGGCCCAGGCGATCCTTACCCGTGGCGACCAGGTAAGTGTCGTTCAGGGCGATAGGCGCTTCAAGTCGCGTGGAAATAGCGTCGCCTCTCGGATGTTCTGCACGCCTGTCAGCCGAGACACGAAGCGTTCGAGCCCGATGGCGAAGCCGCCGTGGGGCGGCATCCCGTAACGGAACGCCTGAAGGTAACCCTCGAGCGGCGCGGCGCTCATGCCGCGCTCCGCCAATGCACGGAGGTAGTCCTCGTACCGGTGAAGGCGCTGCCCGCCGGTAACGAGCTCCAGGCCGCGGAAGAGGAGGTCGAAGCTCGCCGAGAACTCGGGTCTACCTTCCTCCGGATGCGTGTAGAAGGGCCGCTTGTCCATCGGATACCCCTCAACGAAGACGAACTCGCTGCCGTACGTGCGGAGAGCCCATTCACCCAACCAGCGCTCGTGAGACGGAGCGAGATCGAGCTCACCGGTGACCGCCTCGCCCGTGCCTTCCTCGATCAGTGCAAGGGCGTCCGCAAAGTGAAGCACCGGGATCTCATCGGGAACCATGGGGAGGTGGATCCCCAGCTGGGCCAGGGCAGTGCCGGCTCGTCCAGCAACGCCCTCGAGCATGCCGACAACAGCTTCTCGGCAGAAGCCCATCACCGTTCGGTGATCCTCGATGAAGCCGATCTCCGCGTCGAGCGAGACGTATTCGGCAAGGTGTCGTGGAGTGTCGTGCGGCTCGGCCCGAAAGACGGGGCCCGTCTCGTAGACCCGCTCGAAGACGCCGACCAGCATCTGCTTGTAGAGCTGGGGGCTCTGGGCTAGAAACGCGCGGCGCCCGAAGTAGTCGAGCTCGAAGACGTTTGCGCCGCTCTCGGTGGCACCGCCAACGATCTTCGGCGTCTGGATCTCTGTGAAGCCCAGCCTGTCGAGCGTCATTCGGTAGCCCGCGAGCGCCGCAGCCGACACCTCGAAGATTGCGCGCTGACGCGGGTGGCGCAGCGCGACTGGAGCGTTGTCGAGAATCGTCGGCAACTGTTCTTTCAACTGCGGCCGACGAAGCTCGATCGGCGGATGTTCCCGCGGCTCGGCGATTACTGTGATGGCCGGGTCGTGGAGCTCAACGCCGCCGGGAGCCTGCGGAGCGTCGGCGACGACGCCTTCAACCGCGAGCACCGTCTCCGGCAGCAGTGGGGCAACTGTCCTCACTACGGCCGGCTCTTCGACGACGATCTGAGCGAGACCGCCGCGATCGCGCAGGATGACGAAGCTGATGCGGCTGTGCTGCCGCTGTTGATGCAGCCAGCCGGAAAGCTGGACTCGCTCGCCGACGTGGCGTCGAAGCTCGTCTGTGTACGTCCTTGACACGTTGCACCTCCACTGGGACATCGCCGGGAGGTGCGGGCGGGAGGCGAGTCCCGCGGTGCCACCGCACTTTGCCGCCCATCGAGCGGCCTCGTTTTGGCCCGGTGACGAGGGCAAGTCGGCGGGGTCTACTTGGTCCGGTGGTTCTCCCCGACCGTTCTTCCCGCAGCTCGGGAGTGTCTTTTCACGAGGGCCGGAGTCCGCCTTCGCAGCTGCCGGCGGCTCTCTCGGCTCCGGTTGACCTCGCTACTTGTCTCCGTCAGCGCCGTGGCCGAACGATAGCGCGACGACACCGGAACGTCTAGCCGTTCGCGACCTCGGCGGCGAACTGCGCCACCTCGGTCGGCGAGGTGCCGACGCGGATGCCCTTCGCCTCGAGCGCTTCTTTCTTCCCCTGCGCCGTGCCCGAGGAGCCGGAGATGATCGCGCCCGCGTGGCCCATCGTCTTGCCGGCCGGAGCCGTGAAACCCGCGATGTAGGCGACGACTGGCTTCGTCATGTGCGCCTCGATGAAGGCCGCCGCCTTCTCTTCCTCGTCGCCGCCGATCTCGCCTACCAGGACCACGTACTCGGTCTCCGGATCGTCCTGGAACTTCGCCAGGACGTCGATGAACGACGAGCCGACGATCGGGTCGCCGCCGATGCCGACGATGGTCGAGTTGCCGAGGCCGAGCTGCGTCAGCTCGTGGCCGATCTGATACGTCAGCGTGCCCGAGCGAGAGACGAGGCCGATCGAGCCCTCGCTGAAGATCTCGGCCGGGATGATCCCGACGTTCGCCTTTCCGGGTGAGAGCGCGCCGGGACAGTTCGGGCCGAGCAGCGTGACGCCCTTCGGTCGGATGTAGGTGTAGACACGCAGCATCTCGTGGGCGGGCAGGCCCTCGGCGATGCAGATCACCGTGCCGATCCCGGCGTCCACCGCCTCGTAGATCGCGTCGGCGGCGAAGCGAGCCGGGACGAAGACCATCGTCGTGTTCGCTCCGGTCTCCGCGATCGCCTCCGCCACCGTGTCGAAGACGGGTACGCCCTCGACATCCTGGCCGCCCTTCCCCGGAGTGACACCCGCGACGACCTGCGTGCCGTAACGCTTGTTGCGCAGGCCGTGGAAGGAGCCCTCCGAGCCCGTCAGGCCCTGAACCACGAGCTTCGTGTCGCGATCGACGATGATCGCCATCACCGGCCGCCCTTCGTCGCGTTCAGCAGGATCTTGCGGTCGACGTACGCGTCGCCCTCGATCTGGCCGGCCAGCAGCTCGCGCACACGTGCGGCATCGGCTTCGCCCGTCCCCGTTCGCGCCAGCCACTCCTCGAGCGGATGGCGCTTTTCGACGAGCTCCACCTGCTCGATGCGCAGCCCGGCGGCCTCGAGGAACGACCGCCACTCATGCTCGGAGTACGAGCTGACATGGGTCGGATCGCGCAGCTTCTCCGCCGTCTCCACCCCCTCGCTGACGTAGAGCGTGTCCTCGACGATCAGCCGCAGGCGTGCCACCCGCGCCAGCTCGGCGACCGCCAACGCGATGTCCTCGAAGTGGTGCGGCGCGATCCTTGTGACGACGAGATCGAACGACGAGTCGGCGAACGGAAGGTGCTCAGCCGGACAGATGACGTCGGGCTGCATGCCGGGAGCGGGATCCGTGCTCACGACCTCGAGCCCTGCCTCCCGGAGCCGCCTCGTCACGTGGCCGCCGCCGGTCGCGACATCGAGAGCCGTGCGCGCGCCCCGCGCCCATTCGACGATCAGATCGAGGTCCTCTCCCTCCCGCTGTTCCGTCGCGTTTCGGTACGCCTCCGCTCGGCCGCTCCAGACGTCGGTCATCGAGCGAGCTCCACGGCGCGTCGGGCGGCCTCGAGCATCGTCGGCTCGACGTGCAGGTTCGCCGGCGCTGCCTCAGCGAGGATCCTGCGGCCCTCCTCGGCGTTCGTGCCATCCAGCCGGACGACGATCGGATGCTCGATCGTCATCCGCTCGAGTGCGGTCAGGATGCCGCGCGCGACCTCGTCGCAGCGCGTGATCCCGCCGAAGATGTTGAAGAAGATCGACTTCACCTGCTCGTCGCGTGTGATCACGTCGAGTGCGTCGACGACACCTTCCGCGTCGCCACCGCCGCCGAGGTCGCAGAAGTTCGCAGGAGTGCCGCCGGCGAGCGCGATCACGTCGAGCGTGGACATCACGAGCCCCGCGCCGTTGCCCAGAATGCCGACCTCGCCGTCGAGCTTCACGTAGGTGACGTGCTTCACGCGCGCCAGCGCCTCGAGCGGATCGGCCGCTTCGACGTCGCGCATCTCGGCGATCTCAGGGTGCTTGTAGAGCGCGTTGTCGTCGACCGTGAATTTCGAGTCGAGCGCCTTCACCTCACCGTCGGGCGTCACGATCAGAGGGTTGATCTCGCAGAGCATCGCGTCGGTGGCGACAAAGGCCTCGTACAGCTTGCCGACGATCGCGGCGATCTGCTTCTGCTCACCGGGGTCCTCCACGCCCGCTCCGTAGACGAGGCGCCGCGCCTGGTACGGCTGGAAGCCTTCGAGCGGATCGACGTGCAGGCGCACGAGCGCCGCCGGATTCGTCTCCGCAACCTCCTCGATGTCGACCCCGCCCTCCGTGGTGAACATGAAGAGCGGTTGCTTCGTGCCCCGGTCGAAGGTGATCGAGACGTAGTACTCCTTCGCGATCTCGGAGGCCGACTCGATCCAGAGCCTGCGGACGACGTGGCCGCGGATGTCGAGCCCGAGGATCTCCCTGGCGCGCGCCTCCGCCTCATCCGGGTTCGCGGCCAGCTTGATCCCGCCCGCCTTGCCCCGTCCACCCGTCAGCACCTGCGCCTTCACGACAACCTCGCCGCCGATCTCCTCAGCCGCCTGCCGTGCGTCCTCGGCAGTGGTGACGAAGCGCCCATCCGAAACAGGGATGCCGTAGCGCGCGAAGAGCTGCTTGCCCTGATATTCGTAGAGGTCCAAAGCGGCCCGCGAGTTTATTGCAATCCTGCGAGTGTGCTCCGCCTCTGCCTCCTCTGCCTGGTGCTCGCCGCGAGCGGATGCGGGACCACCCGGGAATCCGCGCCGACACCACCTCCGCGCGCCGCGGAGCCGCAGGCGAGGGAGCTCGGCTGGCGGGAGGCGTATCCGGAGACCGGGCCGCAGCTCCGCTTCCGTGTCGGGCGCCTCGAGGTGCGCGAGGACGGCTGGTCGGTGGAAGTGGCGATCGAGAACGCGACCTCGATCTCCTTCGAGCTCGGCGCGCGACCACTCGAGCTGCAGTTCGGGCTGGCGCTCTTTCGGACGGGCGAGCTGGAGGAACTGGAGAACGCCTCGCTACCGTCGATTCGCCGCGCCGAAACGATCGAGCCTCCCCCGCCGGACGTGCTCAGGGCGGGCCAGTCGTGGCGGACGACGCTGTCGGCACCGGGGTCGCTCGCCGACGGAACCTTCCTGCGCGTCTCCTTCGGCACGCTCGTCGCGGTGGGTGAGCCTCCTCCGAACATGCAGCCGGCCGTGGTCTGGATCACCGACAAGTCGTTCCGGCTTTGACGACGCGGTTCGCCCCGAGTGCGAGCGGGCATAGACGCGCACGCTGTACGGTCCCCACCACTTCCGGGAGGAACAGATGGACGAGCAGAACAAGACGCTGAAGGACGACGAGATCCTGCCGGTCGCCGACGAGGAAACCGCACCCGCCGCTGATGCCGATGGCGACGACACGGATACGACTGACGGTGACTCTGACGACTCGGACGCGGACGACTCGGACTCCGACGAGCTCTAGCGGCGCCCTCGAGCGGGCGATCGAGCCCGTCGAGCCGCAGAGGTTCCTCGCCGAGTGCTGGGAACGGAAACCGCTCGTCGTCCCGCGCGACGAGGAAGGCCGCTTCGCCGACCTCCTCTCCGTGCGGGACGTCGAGCGGCTCCTCACCGAGACAGCGATCCGGACGCCGGCATTTCGTCTCGTGAAGGCGGGTTCGACCGTCTCCGGCTACGCGGCCGATCTGTCCTGGCGCCCCGAGCCGTTCACCGGCGTCGTCGACGTGCGCCGCGTCCTCGCAGAGTTCGAGGCCGGCGCGACGATCGTGCTGCAGGGGCTCCACCACTCGTGGCTGCCGCTCGCCCGCTTCTGCCGTCACCTTGAAGCATTCTTCGGACACCCAGCGCAGGCGAACGCCTACTTCACGCCGCGCGATTCCCAGGGCCTGCCCGTCCACCACGACACGCACGAGGTCTTCACCCTCCAGGTAGCCGGCCAGAAGCGCTGGCTCGTCTACGAGCCCGCGCTCGAGCTGCCCCTGAAGACACAGCGCTACCGGTCTGCACTCGGAGCTCCCACGGAGCCGGTACTCGACGTCACCCAGCGCGCCGGCGACACGCTGTACCTCCCCCGCGGCTGGCCTCACCAGGCGTTGACCTCCGACACCGATTCCCTCCACATCACGATCGGCGTCAACGTGCGAACCTGGCTCGACGAGGCGCGAAGCGCGCTCGAAGGGAGCGCCGAGAGCCTCGAGTTCCGAAAGGGAATCGACGGTGATGAGCCGCCGGAGCTACCCGCCCTCGACCGCGAGTCGGCGGCGCGGCGAGCCCGCCGGAAGCTCGTGTGCTCGCGGAGGCCCATCCTCGACGGTCAGCTGGCGGAGCTGCGCGCGCTCGATTCGCTCACGTGTGACACAAGGCTCGAGCGACGGGACACCGTGATCGCCGACCTCGACGGGCAACGGCTGGCGTTCGAGGGCCGCGAGCTCGAGTTTCCGGAGCGCCTCGGCGCAGAACTTGCGTTCCTCGTGGAGGCCGAGGGCCCGTTTACCGCCGCCGACCTGCCGGGAAGCCTCGACGAGTCGGGCCGGCTCGTCCTGCTCAGGAGGCTCGTGCGGGAGGGCTTTCTGCGACGTAGCGCTTCGGACGCCTGAGCTCCACGGCCGAACAGGTGAGGTGGGTCGGCTCCCCCTCCTCGCGCCGCACCTCAACTTCCAGCTCTTCCCCGGCCGCGCTCAGGTGGATGCGCCAGCCCGCACCGGATCGTCCTGCTCGGATCAACCGAATCTCGTCGACGCCCCGCAAGCCCGTTGCCTCACGTATGGCGCGCTCGGCGGCTTGAACGGGAAACGAGTGGCAGGAGCGGCCGCGGTAGCGAGGCAGGTGGATCCGGCGCGCGAGCGTCGCTTCGAGCACCGGCCAGACGTCGGACGGCTCCACCCGCCCGTAGTAGACACCGTCGGGTACCGCGACGACGTTGCCCGCGAAGCGATCGCCGCCGACGTGCGTCGACTGCCACGCCCACTCCTCCTCGACGTGCTCGCGGATCGCGTCGTAGAGGGGCCTGCCGAACTTGGCGCAGCAGCGATCGTGCTTGCCGTGAGTGCAGACGAGGAAAAGCGGGTGCTCGACGGACGCACCAACCGTGTCGAGGTCGAGCTGCAACAGGTCGTCGTACCGCTCGAGCTCGAGCCGACGGAGGTCGCTTCCCACCTCCTTTGTGTTGCCTATAAAGACAACAAATCCTTCTTGCTTGCGGCGGAGGGCATGACGAACGAAGAGGATCCTGGTCTGCGGTCGCGAGCGCCGCTCCGCCAGGAGGTACGCCTTCACCTCAGCCGACAGCGCGGAACCGTCAACTGCGTCGTGCGCCCAGAGACCCCGGTACTCGAGCAGGATCCAGCGGTCGACCCGGCTCGCGGTGGCGGCGAGCGGCTCGGCGTCGGCGCGCGAGGTCTCCGCGCACAGCGGCCGCCTGCTGCTCACGCGCGGACGTTCCAAGTTGGCACAGCGTGTCTCACGCGGGAGCACGGAGGAGACAGACGACCTGACCAGAGGTCACAGCCGCCCCGGGGGACACGGAGAGCTGCGCGACCGTGCCGGACCGGTGGGCCGGGATCTCGTTCTCCATCTTCATCGCCTCGACGACGCACAAGACCTGGCCGGCCTCGACGGTATCTCCGTCCGCGACCTCCACCTTCAGCACCGTGCCCTGCATCGGGCTCACGACCGCCTCGCTGCCGGCGCCGCCGGTGCCGGCCTGTGCTCGTGCACGGCGGCGGCGCCCGAGCTCGGCCCACGGCGGCTCCGGCTCGAGGAGCGTCACGTCGTAGCGGCGCCCGTCGAGCTCCACGGAGCGGATCCGCTCTCGCGCCCGACCGCTGGTGGGACTTTGTGACGCTGTGACACCAGGTCGGCTCGCAAGCTCCTCCGCCCGTGCCGCCAGCTCCGGCGACTCGGCGACACCGTGGCAGGTCTCGCCCGCGACGAAGCACGGGTGCTCGAGCAGCGCGCGGTGGAAGCCGATCAGGGTCGGCGGCCCGCCGATCCCGAAGTCCTCGAGCGCGCGGAGCATGCGCCGGCGCGCGTGTTCCCGGTCGACCCCGTGCACGATCAACTTCGCGATCATCGGGTCGTAGAGGCCGCTGATCTCGGAGCCGACAACGACTCCCGAGTCGACCCGGACACCCGGTCCTGAGGGCTCGTCGTAGGCGGTGATGACACCGGGTGCCGGCAAGAAGCCCTTGCCGACGTCCTCGGCGTTGATGCGGCACTCGATGGCGTGACCGCGCAGGCTCACGTCTTCCTGACGCAGCGAGAGCGGCTTCCCGGCCGCGATCAGGACCTGCTCGCGAACCAGATCGACGCCGCTCACCTCCTCGGTCACCGTGTGCTCGACCTGGATGCGGGTGTTCATCTCCATGAAGTAGTAGTCGCCGCCTGCCGTGAGCAGGCCTTCGATCGTGCCCGCCGAGCGATAGCCGGCCGCCCTGGCCGCGTCGACTGCGATCGCGCCGATCCGGGCGCGAAGCTCGTCACCGACAGCCGGCGACGGCGTCTCCTCGATCAGCTTCTGGTGGCGTCGCTGGATCGTGCAATCGCGCTCGCCGAGGTGGATCACGTTCCCGTGCGCGTCCGCGAGCACCTGCACCTCGACGTGGCGCGGAGCCTCCAGGTACCGCTCGATGTAGACGCGGCTGTCCGCGAAGTACTTCTCCCCCTCGCGCTGCGCCGTCTCGAATGCCCGCGCCGCTTCTCCTGGCTCCCCCACCACCTTCATCCCCTTGCCGCCGCCTCCCGCGGCCGCCTTGATGATGAGTGGGTAGCCGATCTCCTCGCCGAGCGTGAGTATCTCCTCGACCGACCCCACCGGATCAGTGGCGCCGGGGACGATCGGAACACCCGCCGCGCGCATGGCGGTGCGGGCCTCCGTCTTGGAGCCCATCAGCTCGATCGCGGAGCTGGGCGGGCCGATCCAGGTGATGCCGGAGCGCTCGCACAAGGACGCGAACTCCGCGTTCTCGGAGAGGAAGCCGTAGCCCGGATGAATCGCCTCTGCCCCCGATCGCCGGGCGACGTCGACGATCCGCTCGCCGACCAGGTAGCTCTCCGTCGCAGGCCCTTGCCCGATCAGGTACGCCTCGTCGGCCGCGCGAACGTGCAGCGCCTCTCGATCTGCCTCCGAGTAGACGCCGACGGTGCCGACGCCGAGCTCGCGCAGCGTGCGGAAGATCCGGATGGCGATTTCGCCACGGTTCGCGACCAGCACCTTCGAGAACGGAGCCACCGGCGTATTCTCCTAGAGATTTGCTGTCGCTCCCGGATCAGCTGACCGTCGCCCGGGCTGCCTCCGTACCTCTCGTCGTCCTGCTCTTCTCGTGGGACTTCCCCGGCAACGAGTACTGGGCGACGGTGGTTTTCTGCGTTGCGATGGCCACCGACTGGCTCGACGGGCGCATCGCCCGCCGGCGGGGGACGACGTCCTCCCTCGGCTCGCTCCTCGATCCAATCGCCGACAAGGTGCTCGTGCTCGCCGTCCTCGTGATGCTGATCGAGAAAGGTGTGTGGCCGGCCTGGATGGTGGCCGCAATCATCGCGCGCGAGCTGCTGGTCTCGGGCTTGCGGCTGGCGGCAATCGAACGCGGGGTCGTCCTCGCCGCACGCGACCTTGGCAAGCTCAAGACGTGGGCGCAGGCGATCGCCGCTTCGCTCGGCGGCTTCGCCGCCGCAGGAGCTTGGGGGAACGCGGTGGGCTGGTGGGCCCTGCTCGTCGCCGTCGTGCTGACGTGGGTCTCGGGCCTCGACTACGCACGGGTCGCGCCGCGCCTCCTGCGGGGGAAGCCTGCCTGAACGGGACTACGGCTCGTCCACCGCGCCGGTGGCCTCGCGCAGCGCCGCCTCTCGCCAGGCGCTCTCCGGCGGCCGCTCCTTCTCCTCCGCCATAGCGGCGAGGAGCGCCCGTCGCTCTGGCTCGGGCGCCTCGGGGAGGATCACCGCGTCCACCGACCGAGCCTAGCGCGGCGGCCGAGCCGGCTCGGCTCAAGAGCCTGTCGTGAAAGTCGCGCACACCGGTTGGCGGCTGCGATACGGCGCCGG
>JBBJOI010000057.1:0-13884 GCA_037721555.1 Gaiellaceae bacterium
TCGCCTCGACGACTTCGTGCGAGAGGCCGCGACCGGACTTGAAGAAGTAGTTCTCGGCCTCGTCGGAGTTCGAGAAGCCGTACGCGTACTCGTCGCGGATTCCCCGGACGATCTCGGTCTCGGTTCCCGCTCCAGCACCGGCACCGCCGGTGCCTGCGCTCCTCGGTGACTCCGTCGCGCCTACGTTGGTCATGCGGCCTTCTCCTCGGGTGGGATGAATGCATCGTACCCCTCAGCCTCGAGCTTCTCGGCGAGCTCTGGGCCGCCGCTCTTGACGATCCGCCCATCCACGAAGACATGGACGTGATCCGGGGTGACGTAGTTGAGGATGCGCTGGTAGTGCGTGATCACGAGCGCGCCCATGTCAGGGCCGACGAGTTCGTTGACCCCGTTCGCGACGATGCGCAGCGCGTCGATGTCGAGGCCGGAGTCGGTCTCGTCGAGGATCGCGATCCGCGGCTTCAGGAGAGCCATCTGCAGGATCTCGACGCGCTTCTTCTCCCCGCCGGAGAAGCCGTCGTTCAGGTAGCGGGAAGCGAGCTCGCGCGGCACCTTCAGCCGTTCCATCGCCGCCAAGATCTCGGTGCGGAACTCCTTCACGGGGATCGGGTCGTCCTTGCCCGCCTTCGCCTTCCGGATCGCGTTGATCGCGCTTCTCAGGAAGCTCGTGACGGTGACACCAGGGATCGCATGGGGATACTGGAACGCGAGGAAGAGGCCCTTCTGAGCGCGCTCGTCGGCCCCGAGCTCCCCCACCGAGACCCCGTCCATCAGAATCTGGCCCTCCGTAATCACATAGGCAGGGTGACCGGCGATCGCGTAGGCGAGCGTCGACTTCCCCGAGCCGTTCGGACCCATGATCGCGTGCTTCTCGTTCAGGTCGACGGTGAGGTCGACGCCCCGCACGATCTCGGTGCCGTCCTCGAGCGCGACGTGCAGGTTCTGTATCTCCAGGTACGCCAAGTTTGTGATCCCTCTTGCTGTCTCCGGCACAATGACCGGGCTGAACACGATCACCACCAGTTCGGGCGGCACGCCGAGTTCAGCGCCGTTTCGTGAGCCCATGGTAGCCGATCGCGCCTGCCACGACCGGGGCTGCGAGCGCGGCCAGATGAGCCAGCTTGCCGAGTCTCAGGCGGGCATCCGTCCAGGCGCTCGACGTCTTTGCGCGGTCGGCGACGCTCCGACGACGACGACGAACTGCTCGTGCAGTGGCTTCTTCACGGATGGCTCCGTTGCACGGGTCGCTCGGTGCCCGCGGCTACCGTCCGACGAACGATGGTAGGCTGATCCCCATGCCCTTCGGCATCGGCATCTGGGAAATCCTGATTCTGCTCCTCGTCGTGCTGCTCGTCTTCGGCCCCAAGCGGCTGCCGGAGATGGGGCGCTCGCTCGGGCGTGGGATGCGAGAGTTCAAGGATTCGGTCTCCGGCAAGGACGATGACGACGAGGCTGTTCACCATCGGCTCGCGTCGGAGCTTCCGCCGGCTGAGCCCGACGTGCACGTGCACGTCGAGCCGCGTGAGCGCGACACGGTTGCGCGCGATCGCGACCGCGACATCGTTTAGCGCTCCAGAGGGCGCACACACCCGCTCATGATCAGGAAGCGTCTGCCGCGGCGTCTGAGACACGGCGAGGAGGCGACGCTCGTCGAGCACCTCGGCGAGCTGCGCTCGCGGCTGCTGATCGGTCTGCTGACGATCGCACCTGCCTTCGTCGTCGCCTTCGTCTTCCAGGAGCGCCTCGTGGAGTGGCTGACGCGGCCGCTCCCCGACGACAAGCAGATCGTCACGCTGGGAGTGATCGAGCCGTTCACGACAGCTGTGAAGGTGAGCCTGGCGGCGGCGGTCGCCGTGACGCTGCCGGTGCTGCTCTACCAGCTCTGGGCGTTCCTGGCACCTGCGATCGACGATCGCGTGCAACGCACGGTCGCCGTTTTCGCAGTCATGGCCTCCACGCTCTTCGCAGGCGGCATCGCCTTCTCCTACTTCATCGTCCTGCCGCGTGCGCTCGAGTTCCTGACGAACTTCAACGAAGAGATCTTCGAGATCCAGATTCGTGCGAGCTACTACTTCTCGTTCGTCACGTTGACGCTGCTCGCGACGGGGCTCGCCTTCCAGATGCCGATCTTCATCCTCGCGCTCGTCCGGCTGCGGGTGCTGACGGCCGCCCAACTCCGTCGAAACAGGCGCATCGGCGTTCTCTTCATGGTCGTCTTCGCCGTGCTATTGCCGACCGTCGACCCGGTCTCGCTGGCACTCGAAGTCGTGCCGCTGTTGATCCTCTTCGAAGCCTCGATCTGGCTCTCCGGGATCATGGAGAAGCGCTGGAAGCTCGACGAGCCCGACCCCGACTCTCTCGACCGAGACCTCGAATAGACCCCGAGGTCTCGGCCGGCGGGACGCGCCCGTGGCTGGCACCGATCCGGGCAACGACCCGCCGTCCTCACTTGTTCGGCCGTTCCTCCGGACCGGTTCGCATCACCCATTCGAGTCTCACGGAACGGGAGCAGGAGACCGAAGCTTCATGGCCAACAACGGTGCACTGGCACCCTCGACCCGATCGGGGAGGAACATGAACGAGACCACAGCCACGGCTCAATCCCGCCGCGGCTTCCTTGGAAAGGCCGCACTACTCGGCGGCGGCGCCCTTGCCGCCGGCGGGCTGGGTGCGTTCGCCGAAGCTGCGCGGGCGCAGTCGGCGCCTGCGAGCGATCTTGCGATCCTCAATTTCGCGCTGACGCTCGAGTACCTCGAGGCGGAGTTCTACGACCGTGCCCGCCAGGGTGACTTCGGCAACTTGAATACGGGCGTCCAGCGCTTCGCAGAGGTTCTCTACTCGCACGAGCAGGCGCACGTGGACACCCTCAACGCCACCATCCCGGCGCTCGGCGGAACGCCCGTCAGGAAGCCGGCGCTGAAGTTCCCGAAGCTGACGCAGAAGACCTTCGTCCGCACCTCGATCGTGCTCGAGCAGACCGGCGTCGGTGCCTACGGCGGCGCTTTCCCGTCGCTGAAGCTGAAGGCCGTGAAGGAAGCGGCCCTCGCGATCCACTCCGTGGAGGCGCGTCACGCCGCCTATGCCCGGCTCGTCGCCGGGACGCTGCCGGCGAACGTCGCGTTCTTCAGCCCTCTGACCAAGGAGCAGGTGCTCAAGCGCGCCGCTCCGTTCTTCGCCTAGGAGACCGCGATGACTGAGATCTTCGTCCACAAGAGCATCGAGGTCGAGACCGAGGTGCCGGTCGGCTCGCTCGCAGAGGAGCTGGGTACCACCCGCGACGCGTTCCTCAAGCGTGCCGCGATCTTCGGCGGCAGTGCTGTTGCCGCCGCCTCGGTCGGGATGGTGCTGCCGCAGTCGGCGTTCGCGACCAAGAAGAGCGATCTCGCGATCCTCAACTTCGCGCTCACGCTCGAGTACCTCGAATCGAGCTTCTATGCGATCGCGGTCGGCAAGGGCAGGTTCAGCCCCCGCGTCGAGCAGCTCGCGAAGGTGATCCGCGACCATGAGATCGCGCACGTGAAGGCACTGGTGCCGACGATCAAGTCCCTTGGCGGAACGCCGGTGAAGAAGCCGAGGTTCAACTTCCCACCGTCGATCTTCGCCGATGAGACCACGTTCCTCCAGACGGCAATGGCGCTGGAGGACACAGGGGTCGGCGCCTACAACGGCGCGGGTCCTGCTCTGACCCTCAGGCCGGTGAAGGAGGCAGCTGCGTCCATCGTCGCGGTCGAGGCGATGCACGCATCGTGGGTACGCGGAGTAGCCGGAACCGCCCCCGCGCCCGCATCCTTCGACGAGCTCCTGACAGACGACGAGGTACTCGCCGCGGCAGGCCCGTTCTTTGCCTGACGTGCCGGACGCCTGAGCGAGCATCGTCAGGAAGCCCAGGATCAAGCGGGCGGCCGGCTGGGGCCGCCCGCTCGTCCTGCACGGCGCGAGACGCGGGAGCCGCCTCCGCGTCACGCCGCTCTACCTGATCGATCCGGCGCCTGGCTCAGCGTTCTTCCAGCCGAACGCGGCGAACCGCTTCGTGGCGATTCGCGTCGAGCTCGTCAACGTGGGCACAGTTCACTACTCCGATACGGTCTCGAACGGTGCGCGGCTGCTCGACAGCCGGGGCCGGCTGATCCGTGCGCACATCCTCAACGCCGCCGAGCCGGGCCTGAACCGGCCACGGCTCCGTGTCGGTGACCGCAAGAGCGGCACGCTCAGCTTCGAACTCCCGAAGCGGGTTCGAATCCGCGCGCTCCGTCTCACCCTGGACAGCGGCTTTGGGCCCGAGACAGGCCTCTGGACGCTGGATGATTAGTGCCATGAGACTAGAGTCGGAGCCCGTGAGGATCCTCTCGGCAGATTGGGTGCTTCCGGTCGAGGGCGAGCCGATCCGAAACGGTGCCGTCGCGATCCACGAGGGGTTGATCGAGGCGGTGGGGACGATGGACGACCTCGGCCGCGGCGACCACTACGACGACGCGGTCATCATCCCGGGCTTCGTCAATGCGCACACGCACCTCGAGTACGCCGTCTATGCGGGCTTCGGCGACGGGCTCTCCTTCGCGCCGTGGCTCGCGATCCACATCGAGCGCAAGGCGCGCATCGGGCAAGTGGAGGTGGAAGCGATCGCACGGCGCGGCGCGGCCGAGTGCCTGGCCTCCGGTGTCACGACCGTGGGCGATGCGAGCTTCGCCGGCGCTGCGGCACACGCTTGTGCCGAGCTCGGCTTGCGGGCGATCGTCTACCTCGAGGTGTTCGGGCGCGATCCGCTGGAGGCGCTCGCCCGGTACCGCGAGAAGCTCGAGTACGTGACTCCCGCACTGTCCGACCGCGTTGCTGCCGGCGTCTCGCCGCACGCGCCCTACTCGTGTTCGACGGAGGTCTATGAGGCGTGTCTGTCGCTCGGGGTGCCCGTGACGACGCATCTCAACGAGAGCACGGACGAGCTCGACTGGCTGCTCCGCGGGGAGGGGCCGATGCAGCCTGTTTCCGACCTCCTCATCGACCCGGACGGGCAGACCGGGATCCGCCGCCTGGCCGATGCCGGCGTGCTGAACGAGCGCGTGGTCGCAGCGCACTGCGTCAAGCTGGACGCGGACGAGATCGAGTTGCTCGCGCAACACGGCGTCGCGATCGCCCACTGCCCGCGGTCGAACGCGCTGCTCGGGTGTGGTGTCGCCCCGCTCACGGAGCTGCGAGCCGCCGGGCTGCGGGTCGGTGTGGGCACCGACGGCGTGTCCTCGGTGCCGTCCCACGACTACTTCGAGGAGCTGCGTGCTGTCGTCTCCTCCGCCCGCGCCCGAACCGAGCGCGCCGATGCGTTGACGCCGGATGAGGCGCTCGAGCTTGGGACGATGGGCGGCGCCAGAGCTCTCGGGCTCGCCGAGGAGACCGGCTCGCTCGTCCCCGGCAAGCGAGCGGATCTCACCGTGGTCTCGCTTTTTGGCTCGGCGTATCTACCATGGGAGAACCCAGCGGCGGCAGTGGTGTACGGCGGCGGTCCGGACCGCGTCCTCGCTACGGTCGTCGACGGCCGACTGCGATACGAGAAAGGAGGGTTCGAATGGCACGAGCTGATCGACGCCGCGACACACGCGCGAAGCCGGCTGCTGCGGCGCGGAGCGGGAACGGACGCAACCGCGATCGCGACAGCAGCCGGGCAGTGATCGAGGACACGATGTTCTTTCCGCGCCTGCGCAGGCATGCGAAGTGGATGTTCGTCTTCCTTGCGCTCGCGTTCGGCGTCGGCTTCGTCGTTTTCAACATCGGCGGCTCCGGCCAGAGCGGCGGACTCAGCGACCTTCTTCGCGACCAGGGTGGTACGTCGAACACCCCGTCGGTGGAGGAAGCCCGCGAGCGCGTTCAGGAGAATCCCAAGAGCGCAGAGGCGCAACGCGACCTCGCGTCGGCTCTCACGGTCGAGGCGCGAACCGACGAGGCGATCGTCGCGCTCACGCGGTATTCCGAGCTGCGGCCGCGGGACGAGAACGCTCTGCGTGAGCTCGCAGGCCTCTATCTGACGGAAGCGAACCGCCTGCAGCAGGTCGCCGAGGTGGCCCAGCTACGCGCGAATTACCTTACCGCGGGCTCGACCTTCACCGAGCCGCTGCAGCTGCCGAGCGGCGTCCCGGCTGCACAGGATCCCATCGTGGATGCGATCGCAACGGAGGCGAACAAGTCGGTGAGTGCGGCCTACACCGCTGCCCAGCTCGAGTTCCGGAACGCGGCTGACGCGTACGAGAAAGTGGTGACAATCGCCCCGAACGACCCGAACATCCAGCTCGAGCTCGCGCAAACGGCGCAGCGCGCCGGCGACTTCCCACGAGCGATCGCGGCCTACCAGGAGTTCGTGCGGCTCGCGCCCGACGACGCGTTGACGCCGAGCGTGAAGCAGCAGATCCGGCAACTGAAGACGTCCACGACGCCGTCTGGCTAAACTCCTCCGGCCGGAGCCGAGTCGGTGGAATCTGCGGAGTGAGCGAGGGGAAGCCATGAATTTCGACGTCAAGACGGAGAAGCTGAGCGACGAGCAGTACGTGATCTCGCTTGCAGGCGAGGTGGATCTCTACACGGCACCCGAGTTCAAGCAGCAACTGCTCGACGTGATCGACCAGGGCGGCAAGGACGTGATCGTCGACCTCACCAGCACGACGTTCATCGACTCGACCACGCTCGGCGTGCTCGTCGGCGGCGTGAAGCGCCTGCGCACCAACGAGGGTCAGCTCTCGCTCGTCTGCAGCGACCGCAACATCACGAAGATCTTCGAGATCACGGGACTCGACCGCGTCTTCACGATCCACGAGACGCGTGACGCTGCACTCGCGACGGGGTCGCCCTCCTAACATGCTGCGCGGGCTGATCGTCGCCTGCGGACTCGGCGTCGCGGCGCTCGCTGCGAGCGGCTGTGGTGGCACTGTCGGGATCTCCGAGGCCGGCAGCGGGGACGTTCGTGCCGGCAAGCAGTTGTTCTCGGAGCGGTGCGGACAGTGCCACGTCCTGGCCGACTCCCGCACACAAGGCCAGATCGGCCCGAACCTCGACGACGCTTTCGTACAATCCCGCGCCGACGGGCTTGGCGAGACGACGATCCAGTCGGTGGTGCGCGCGCAGATCGCCTATCCAATCGAGGATCCGCCGACGGGAGTGCCGGGCATGCCCAAGGATCTCGTCACGGGCGAGGACGCCGAGTCGGTGGCTGCCTACGTCGCCTCGGTGGCGGGGTTGCCCGTCCAGGGGCAGCCGGCCTCGTCAGCCGACGACGCCGGTACGGAAACCAGTCCGGAAACCGGCGCAGCCGGCTCGGGGAAGGGGGACCAGCAGCCCGACGGCGTTGCCGTTTTCGCCGACGCGGGCTGCGGTAGCTGCCATACGTTCGAGGCGGCGGGCTCGACCGGCTCGATCGGCCCTAACCTCGACGCGTCGAAGCCTCCACGGGACCTCGTCGTCGAGCGCGTCACGGAGGGCTTGGGCGCGATGCCGTCATTCGCTGATTCACTCTCGGAGCAGGAGATCGGGGCCGTCGCCGACTACGTCGCGAAGAGCACCGGCGGCTGACGTCGGCTCCTGCGCGCGTCGTGCTGGCGTGCCGACGCGGATCCTGATCGCGGAGGACGAGACCCTGATCCGGCTCGACCTGCGCGAGCTGCTGGAGGAGGCCGGGTTCGAGATCTGCGGCGAGGCCCGTGACGGCATGGAGGCGGTCGATCTGGCGCGAGCCGAGCGGCCCGACCTGGCGGTGCTCGACGTCAAGATGCCGAGGCTCGACGGCATCGAAGCTGCGCGGCGGATCCTCGACGAGCGGCCGATCCCGATCGTGATGGTGACGGCCTACGGTGAGCGGGAGCTCGTCTCTCGTGCCGTCGAGGCCGGCGTCTTCGGCTATCTCGTCAAGCCTTTTCGCGAGTCCGACCTGCTGCCTGCGATCGAGACGGCTCGGGCGCGGCACGAGGAGCTCTCGGCGCTGCGGGAGGAGGCCGAGTCGCTCGCAGACGCACTTGCCACCCGCAAGACGATCGAGCGAGCAAAGGGCCTGTTGATGGAGAAGGAGGGCCTGTCCGAACGTGAAGCCTTTGCGCGGTTGCGGAAGGCGAGCCAGGTGTCGGGACGTCCGCTGAAGGTCGTCGCGGAGGCGGTTGTTGCGACGCTCGACCCGGGCTGAAGTAGCTCTTCTGTCACAAAGTAGGAACCCTCCCGTGGCGGCGCCTGTGCTAGCCGCCGCGCCGTTCGTCTCTGAGACCATTCGTCCCTCGGCGCGCGTCGAGGAGCTAGCTCTGCTCCAGGAGACGCGTCTCCTGCTGGCGGCGGCGGAGGCGTAGCGCGAGCCAGAGCAAGACGCCGAGGAGGAGGATGGGCCCTGCGACGACGAGTGCGTAGAGGGCGACGACGCCTTCCCACACGAGCACGTCCTTGATGCCGTCCAGCTTGCTCTCCTGCCCTGCTGGCACGACCGCGTCGACCTCTTCCGTTGTCAGCGTCAGGCTGACGGTCGCGAAGCGTCCCTCGGCGCGGGTCGCGCTAAGCCCGGCGCGGAGCTCGCCGAGCCGGGCGCGCTCGGTCGCGAGCCGCGAGCGGAGCACGGCGCGTTCCTCCGCGAGGAGGCTCGTGTTCCTGAGCTGCCGTGTGATGCGGGCGATGCGCCGCTGAGCCTGCTCGACCTGCGTCGAGAGGTCGTCGACGGCCGGCTGCAGATCCTCGACCCCGAACCGCTGGCCGAGGATCGTGCCGAGCTGCGACAGCTGCGTCATCGCGGTCTGCACCCGGCCGATCGGGATTCGCAGGACGATGTTGGCCGAGCCGATGCCGCCCCGCGGTGCGTTGTAGGAGAGCGACGAGACGTTGCCGCCGAGCGAAGCCGCGATCCGCTGCGCGCGCTGCGTCGCACGCGAGAGCGCCTCGAGGTTCTCGACCCGCACCTGCAGCTCGGCTGCGTAACGCTGAACGCGGCCCGCAGGAGGTGCGAACGCGGCGTTTGGCTGAACAGGGGTCGCGAAGGGCGCGCCCTTGCTCGGAGCCGCCGAGCTCTCTGCGGCGTCCTGGTCAGGCGTGCTCGGCTGCCGCTGCCGCCCGTTCTCCACCGTCGAGGCTCCGGCGGAGGCGGATCGATCGCCGTTCCTACTGACATCGTCGCGCGTGAGCCCGATCACGCCCGCCGCGACCAGCGCGACGACGACCGTCGCGGGCGCAACGAGCACGAGTCGCCGCCAGGCGAACCGCGCGAGAAAGGGTTGCCGCGCCGGTTCTAGGGCAGCCAGGGCACGCACGCGCTCGCGCAGCTCCCCCGTCGCAACCGGCCTCGCCGCCCGGATGTCCCTCTGCAGTGCCTCAGACGGTGACATGTGCACCCACCCTCTCCTCGAGCTTCTTGAGCGCCCGCGACAACCTTGTCGAGACCGCGGTCGGGCTGAGACCCAGCACACGCGCCGCTTCCTCGCCGTCGAGCTCGAGCAGGACGCGGAGCGCGATCACCTCCCGCTCTCCGGCGGAGAGGGACGCGAGCGCTGCCTCGAGATCGGGCGAGAGACCTTCCGCAAATGCCTGGTTGAAACGATCGGAGGTCGCCGCGCCCTCCTCGCGCCGCCGCCGGCGAGCTTCCGCCCGGAACCAGTCGAGGGCGGTCGTACGAGCAATCTGACAGAGCCAGGTGCGCGCGCTCGCCCGGCCGGGGTCGAACCGGCGCCAGAGCTTCAGTGCCTTCTCGAACGTCTCGGCAGCGAGGTCTTCCGCAAGCGAACGGTCCCGCGTCAGATAGACGAGATACGCGTACACGTCGTCGAGGTGCTCCTCGGCTGTCGCAGCGAACGACGCCGAGCGGGTCGGCTGCCGTCGGGCGGGGATCGTCATCGCCTGCACACCGTGTCTACGTCGCCGGACGGCCCGGCGTCACGTCACCCGTCACGTCACGCCGTTACGCCTGTTGTGCCGACTCGAACAGCCGCTCCCACCGCGCGAGCAGGGCCTGGAGCTCCTCGCGCGCCGTCTTGTGTGCTGCGAGCGTGTCGACGTCCGCCCAGTCCTCGGCGAGCTTCCGTTCGAGCCGCGCGAGCGCGGCTTCCTGCGTCTCGATCGCTGCCTCGAGCCGCTCGAGTTCGCCGGGCTGTTGCTTGGCGGGCCTGACCGGCCTCGACTTCTCCGCTCGCTGCGGCCGGGGCGCAGTCGGCGGTGCTTCCTCGCCGGCGCGCACGCGGGCGTAGTCGGCCCAGCCGCCGGGATAGGCGCGCAGCCGTCCGTCCTCGATCGCGACGATCCGGTCGGCCACCGCGTCGAGCACGGCCCGGTCGTGCGAGACCAGCAGCACGGTGCCGGGGAAGGCCTCGAGCGCCGCCTCCAGCGCCTCCCGGCTCTCGAGGTCGAGGTGGTTGGTGGGCTCGTCGAGAACGAGGAAGTTCGCCCCGGACGCGACGACGAGCGCGAGTGCGAGTCGGCGCCGCTCGCCGCCCGAGAGCGCGACCACCGGCCGCTCGTGTGCATCCCAGCCGGAGAAGAGGAAGCGGCCTAGCAGTGCCTGCGCCTGCGGGCGCTGGAGCCCGGTCGCACCTATCGCGCACTCGAGCACGCTGCCGCGCTCGTCGAGCTCGACCTCGTGCTGAGAGAAGTACGCGACGTGGACGCCGTGACCGATCCGGCCGACGCTGCAGCCGACGATCGCCTCGAGGAGCGTCGACTTGCCGGAGCCGTTGGGCCCGATCAGGGCGACGTGCTCGCCGCGCTCGAGCACGAGCTCGGAATCGGCCAGGAGCCGCTTCTCACCGGCCGACAGGCTCACGCCTTCGGCCTCCAGCACCATCCGGCCGCTCCGCACCGGCTTCAGGAACTCAAAGCCGAGCGTCCGACGACCGCCCTTCGGCTCCTCGACGCGCACCTTCTCGATCCGCGCGATCTGCTTCAGCTTGGCCTGCGCCTGGCGTGACTTCGTCCCGTAGCGGAACCGGGCGACGAAGCGCTCGAGGCGCGCGATGTCCTCGGCCTGGCGCTCCGCCCACTTCGCCTGCAGCGACAGGCGGGCGGCCTGCTCCTGACGCCAGACGTGCCACTTGCCGGGGAAGTAGACCGAGCGCCCGCCCTCCAGCTCGAGCACGGCAGTCGTGACCGACTCCAGGAACCAGCGATCGTGAGCGACGATCACGACCGCCGCGTCGATCGTCGTCAACTCCTGCTCCAGCCACTCGATCGAGGCCATGTCGAGATGGTTCGTCGGCTCGTCCAGGAGCAGGAGATCCGGCTGACCGGCGAGCGCCCGCGCGAGCGAGGCTCGGGTGAGCTCACCGCCGGAAAAGGACTCGAGCCCGCGATCGAGGTCGGCATCGCGAAATCCGAGACCGCGTAGGACGCTCGTTGCCCGGTCGCGCCAGCCGTAGCCGCCGGCGTGCTCGAGTCGCGCCTGCGCCTCGCCGTAGCGCCGCAGCGTCTCCGCCCGATGGTCCCCGCCTGCCATTGCCTCCTCGAGCCGCCGGAGCTCCTGCTCGGCCCCGACGAGGTCGGCCGCACCCGAGAGGGCGTACTCGCGCAGGGTCTGGCCGCCGAGCCGCGGTGGCCGCTGGTCGTGCAGCGCGACGCGTGCGCCCTTCTCCCAGGCGAGCTCGCCGCCCTGGAGCTCCGTCTCCCCGATCAGTGTGCGCAGCAGTGTGGTCTTGCCGGCGCCGTTCGGGCCCGAGAGCGCGAGTCGGTCGCGGCGCTCGACCTTGAAGGAGACGCCGTCGAAGAGCGGATCCCCGGAGAACTCCTTCCGCAGGTTCGACGCGATGAGCACCGCCATCGTCTCTCAAGCTCCCGTTTCGTCCAGCGCTCGCGTGCCGCGGCGCGAGGTCGAGCCGGAGGCCGGCTTCGCCGGCTGGGAGGCGCGACCGGCCAGACGCGCGAGAGCGATCAGGACTGCCATGCTCTCAGGGTAATGCGCGTACTCGCTCTCGACGTAGGGACATCCTCGACGCGGGCGATCGTCCACGACGTGGACGGGCTGCCGGTCACCGAGCCGGTCGAGGTCGAGTGGAAGCCGCTGCCGGGCGGTGGCGGCCGCGTCGAGTTCGATCTCCAACAGGTTCGCGAGGCAGTCGACGAGACCGTGCGCCAGGCACTGCGCCACGGCGACGTCGACGCGGTCGGCGCCTCGTGCTTCTGGCACAGCCTGGCCGTCGTCGACGAGAGCGGGAGCGTGGTGACCCCGCTGATGACGTGGCGCGACTCGCGCGCCGACCGTGAGGCGGAGGAGCTCGCGCGGATGCTCGACGCGGAGGCGATCCATCGCCGGACCGGCTGTCCGATCCATGCGAGCTTCTGGCCTGCGAAGCTGCTGTGGCTGCGCCGGCACGAGCCCGGTCTCGTGGCGGACAGCCGCTTCGTCTCGGTCTCGGACGTTGCGCTCGCGGAGCCGGCGACGAGCGTCTCGATGGCGTCGGGTACCGGGCTCCTGAACCGAGAGACAGGCGCCTGGGACGAGGAGCTTCTCGGGGCCGTCGGGATCGACGCGCGCCGGTTGCCGCGGATCTCCGACGACGGCTATGAGCGGGACGGCCGCACGTGGTTTCCCGCGATCGGGGACGGTGCCGCTGCCAACCTCGGCTCCGGGGCGGTTGGGCCCACGCTCGGAGGGCTCACGATCGGCACCTCGGGCGCGCTTCGCATCGTCCGCGACGATCCCGTTGAGCCGCCCCGGCCGGGCCTGTTCCAGTTCCGACTTGACGGCCGGCGCAGCGTCGACGGCGGCTCGATCGCTGACGGCGGGCTGCTGCGGAAGTGGCTCTCGAAGACGCTCCGTCTCCCGAAGGGGGAGGGCGAGGAGGAGATCCTCGCGCGGCCCCCCGGGTGTCACGGGCTCGTCTTCCTCGCGCTGCTGGGCGGTGACCGGGCGCCGGGCTGGGCACCAGGCGGGGCCGGCGCGGTGGTCGGGCTGACAGCCGAGACGACGGCTGTCGACCTGCGGCACGCCGCGCTCGAGGGCGTCGCCTTCCGCTTCGCCGAGATCCTCGAGCGCCTGCCCGAGGTGGAGCGGCTGGTGGGGAGCGGAGGCACGCTTCGGAAGAGCAGGGCGCTCTGCCAGATCCTGGCCGACGCTCTGGAGCTGCCACTCGAGCTCCCGGCGGTGGAGGAGGCCTCAGCGCGCGGTGCCGCAGTCGCGGTGCTCGAGCGGCTCGGGACGTTCCCGCCGCCCCCGCCGGCAGAAGACGTCTTCGAGCCGCGAACCGAACGGTCGGATGCGCTCGCCGCTGCGCGGAGCCGCGACCGGGCGCTCTACAGGGCGAGCGTCGGAGGCTCTTAGTTGCCGTTCCCTTAAACGGGTGCGGCTTCGCGGACGAGCCGCCGGGCCGCGTCGGCGATCGCGTCCGCGTCGATCCCGGCC
The DNA here is from genome assembly GCA_037721555.1 of Gaiellaceae bacterium. Classification (GTDB taxonomy): domain Bacteria; phylum Actinomycetota; class Thermoleophilia; order Gaiellales; family Gaiellaceae; genus Gaiellasilicea. Next base: position 13,328 of record JBBJOI010000057.1, read on the forward strand.
GCGGCGAGGAGTTGCGCCGGCTTCCCCGAGTGCGGCAGCTCCCGCACCGCGAGCTTCACGACGCGCGGCCGCTCCTCGGCGTCGGCGAGCGCGTCGAGCACGGCGTCTCCGAGACCGCCTTCCGGGCGGTGATCCTCCACGGTCACGATCGGCGACGAGATCGAACGCAGCGTCTCGGTGTCGGCCGGCTTGACGGAATAGAGGTCGATCACGCGCGCTTCGATGCCGTCCTCGGCGAGCAGGGCGGCCGCCTTCAGCGCCTCGTGGAGCGTGATTCCGGCGCCGATCAGCGCCACGTCGTCACCGTCACGTAGCGTTCGCGAGCCGCCGACCGGGAATTCCTCGCCAGGCCCGTAGAGGACATCGGTGTCCGCCCGCGTCGTGCGGAGGTACGAGATTCCGTCGCGGTCTGCCATGGCTCGAACGAGCGCAGCCGTCTGGTTCCCGTCGCACGGGTAGAGCACCGTCGAGCTGTTGATCGCGCGCAGCGAGGCGATGTCTTCGAGCGCCATCTGCGACGGCCCGTCCTCGCCGATCGAGACGCCGGCGTGCGAGCC
>JBBJOI010000020.1:0-44957 GCA_037721555.1 Gaiellaceae bacterium
CCCCCAGCCTCCAAGGAGGCCCGGATGGAACAACGCTCTTGGGACCTACACCTAGGGGTCGTCGAGCGCAGGGACCTGACGGGCTTCAACTGGGCAGACGTGCCCGTCGTACTCGTCGAGACGGGCTTCCTGTCGAACGAGCGGGAGCGCCGGCTGCTCCGGTCGGGCCCGTATCAGAGACGGATCGCCGGCGGCCTCGCGGCCGCGGCTCAGCGCTTCGTCAACCGGTAGACGACTCCGCGCTCCCAGTCGCCGACGAGGAGGCCACCCGCCTTCGGCTCCACGGCCAGTCCGAGTGGATGCGCGAAGCCGGTGGCGAAGGTGCGGGCGCGGCCGCTGGCGACGTCGACGCTGACGAGCTTCCGTCCCCACCGCTTGCTCAGATACTGGCCCCACTCGGCAACGAGCAGCCGGTTGCGCCAGAAGGCGAGGCTGTTGGCCGACGAGTGCGGTTCGAGGTAAGCGACCGGCTGCGCGACCCCGCGGCACGAGCCGGTCAGTCGCCGCTCGCGCCAACTCGCCCAGCAGCGCGGCCAACCGTGGTCGGAGCCGCGGCGAACGAGCACGATCGTCTCCGCCGGTTCGCGAGGGCCGAGGTCGTCGCGGCCGTTGTCAGACACGTAGAGGCGACCCGAGGCCGGGTGGAACGCGAGGCCGAAGGGGTTGCGAAGCCCACGTGCGACCACCCGGAGCTCGCGCCCGTCGGGTCGCAGCGAGAGGATCGTGCCGCTCCGGCGGTCTCGCTCGCGGCAGACGTCGCACGTGGACCCGCTACCGAGGTAGAGCCGGCCGTCCGGGCCGACCGCCACCGTGTCCTGCTGGTGACGGCCGAAGGGGAGCCGCCGGAGCAGCGTGCGTCGTGCGGTGACGCGTTTTCCTCGCACCTCCAGCCTGTGTAGCGACCCCTGTGCGGAGACGAAGAGGGTGCGCCCGCTCCAGGCGAGTCCAAGCGGCGTCGCGAAGCCGCGGGCGAGCACGCGCGGACGCGCCGACCCGCGGCCGACCGCGATGATCTCGCCGCTCTCCTGCGTGGCGTAGAGCAGCCCGTCCGGGCCGAACGCGAGCGCGGTCGGTCGTCTCAGGCCAGATGCGTAGACCTCTGCCGCGTACCCGGGTGGCAACCGCAATGCCGACGCTGCACTCAGCGTCACCTCCGGCGCCGACAGCGCCGGAGTGACGGCCAGCGACACGACAACGGCGGCTGCGGCAGCCGCGGCGGTCATGCCTCCGAAGGGTCCGTGGGCTGCTCCACCGGCTGCCGACGCCAGAACCGGAGGCCGCGACGTGGCGGCTCGGTGGCGACGCCGGCCGCCTGCGGGTCGAGCTCCGCTCCGACACCTGCTCCGACACCTGCTCCGATCCTGGCCGAGTCTGTCTCGGCGTCGGGCAGTTCAGCCGCATCGCGATCGCCGTCGTCCGGTTCGCGGCCGTCTCGATCGGCCACGGCCTCATCGGCCAGGATTGCGTCGGCCACCGCTTCATCCGGAGCAGCATGTGCATCCACGCTGGCAGATTCGTCGACGTTGGCAGGTTCGTCGACGAGGGCGGGTTCGTCGACGAGGGCGGGTTCGTCGACGAGGGCAGGTTCGTCGACGCTGAGCTTCGCGATCACCGTGTGCGACTCGGACTCGTCGGGCGCCTCCACCACGGTCGCGTGCACGACGGGCATGTCCCACGGTCCTGTCGACTCGTCCACAGAACCCGCGGAGGCTGGCGCCGCGACCTCCTCGAGACGCCAGCCGGCCCGCTTCGCGGCGGCGGCCCATTCCGAGAGCGCGACGAGCGCCCAAGCGGACGCCATCACGATCACGATCCAGGTGGCGTTCAGGTCGGCGAGGCCCGCGAGCAGCGCGACGAGGACGAGGAAGGCTCCCTCGAGCGCGAGCCGAGGCGCCGCCGCCGGCCGGCGGAGAGGGGGCGGTATCGCTCCGATCCAGTCCGATTCGAGCTCGTTCGAGCCGGCCCACCCGGAGCTCAGGCGTTCTGGTTGGGCCACGTCGCGGCGGTGACCGGCTCCTACGGGCCACTCCGTGTCGTCGAGAAAGGCTGGTGCCCGCTCAGCGCGCAGCGCGCGCAGCTCGGAGCGGAGCTCGTTCGCGACCGAATCCAGCTCGCGCACCCGCTCCGCGAAGGCCGCGAACGCATCCTCGACCCGCTCGGCATCGAGCGGCACGTGGTTCGTCCGCGGCAACTCGCTCATCCAAACAGTATGCCGCCACCGCCCGACGGGCTCCCTACAGCTGCTCGCGACCCACGCCCGAGCGGATCTCGTGCGTCCGGTCGCCCCGGCGGAGGGGAGGGGTCGGCCCGGCCGCGCGCTCGGCGAGCCCTGTGAGGAGCTCCCGGGCGGTCTCCTCGCTGGTCCACCGAGGCTGCCAGTCGAGCTCGGTGCGGGCGCGCGAGGAGTCGAGCAGCGGCACTCCGAGGGCCAGATCGAGCCAGTCGGGCGAGGTCGGATGCAGGCGCAGGCGCCACGTCGCATCGGCGAGTGCGCGGGCCACCTTGGCCGGGATCGGGACGGCGCGTGCGCCGATTGCTTCCGCGAGCCGGCGGCCGTCGAGCTCCGGTTCCGCCGCGATGTTGAACGCTCCCTCCACGTCGCGCGTCACCGCGCGCGCGTAGGCCTCGCCGACATCGAGCGAGTGCACCACCTGCACGACTGCACCCGGAATGTGCGGGACGAGAGGGAGTCGGCCCGGCTTGACGAGCGCGCTCGGCAGGAACGGCCCGAAGAAGAGGCGTCGTACCTCCTCCGCTGCGCTCCGCTTCATGACAAGCGCCGGCCTCAGGCGCACGACCCGCGTGTCCGGTTGCTCGCGCTCGAACAGGTCGAGTCGTCGCTCGACCTCGGCCTTGTGCTGCGCGTACCAGCTCGTCGGCACTCCCTCGCGCGGCCAGCTCTCGTCGACTCGCTCCTTCTTCCCGTCGGGCTGGGGCCCAGGTGAGTAGACACCGAGCGAGGAGGCGAGGACAAGAGCTGGCACGCCGGCCTCGGCGACCGCAGAGAACACCCGCTGCGAGCCCTCGACGTTCGTCTGCCAGAGGGCTGCCCGATCGCGGGAGGGTTGGATCAGCCAGGCGAGATGGATGACGCAGTCGGCGCCGCGCAGGTGCGGGACGAGGTCGTCGCGGGTTACGTCCGCGCCGACGAAGGTCGTCTTCGCGAAGCGTGCTTCCTCGGAGGTCTGTTGCGGTGTGCGGCGCGCGAGGCCGAGGATCGAGTCCACGTGGGGGTCGCGGCCGAGTGCCGTCAGTACGCTCGTACCGACGTTCCCGGTCGCTCCGGTGACGACGATTCGCATGAAGGTGCTTTCCCGCGCGACGGCCGGGGCTAGCGCTCGGGATCCTGCTGCATTCGCCCGAGAGCCTCCTGCGCTTGCTCGTGCACCGCGCGCCGCCGCTCGTCGAGGGAACTCGGCCTACCGGCAGCAGGCGCCTCGGCCTCGTCGACCGGCGTTCCCTCCGCGGCATCGAACTCGTCGCGGTCACTGCCGGACCCGCGCGCCTCGGCGAGCTTGTGGCGCAGGTCCTCGGCCGGATCGTCCACGGGCGGTCCCACGACGGGTCGGCGCACGAGGCGCCAGAGGGCGGCGATGCCGAACCCGCCCACGATGCCTGTCAGCAGCCGTCGCACGGCCCAATGCTATCGCGTGGGGCTAGCGCGTCGGCTGCTACTCTGAGCCGGCTTCCTGCCTCGCCTCGCACGCGCCTGTTCCCGCTCGTGCCTGCCGGTGAGGCCGCCTAAGACCGAAGGAAGCCGAGACCGGAGGAAGGAGTCAGGGAACCCATGATCGACTACGAGATTCTGCTCATGCTGGACCCAGACCTCGCGCAGGAGCGCCAGGAGGAGATCGTCAAGCGGAGCCGCGACCTGGTCGAGAGCGGCGGCGGCGCTTGGGACGGACAGGATGTCTGGGGCCGGCGCAAGCTCGCCTACGAGATCGAGAAGCACTCGGACGGCGTCTACCACCTGCTCAGCTTCAGCGCGGAGGCCGAGACGCTCGACGAGATCTCGCGCGTGCTCAAGATCGACGACGCGGTGATGCGGCACCTGGCGACACGTCGCTACAAGCCAGGGGCGACACAGCCGGTAGCGGCGGGCGGTCCGCCGAGAGAGGATGCCGGGAGCACCGTCGATCCCATCGTGGAGGAGGAGTAATGGCTGAGAACATCAACAGTGTCGTCCTCGTCGGCAACCTGACGAAGGATCCGGAGTTGCGGCACACGCCCTCCGGCACCGCGGTCACGACGCTACGCGTGGCGGTCAACGACAGGGTCAAGCGTGGCGAGGAGTGGCAGGACGCGGCGTACTACTTCGACGTCACCGTCTGGGGCCGGATGGCCGAGAACTGCGCGCAGTATCTCGCAAAGGGACGTCCTGTCGGCGTCCAGGGGAAGCTGACGTGGCGCGAGTGGGACGCTCAGGATGGCTCGAAGCGGCAGTCGGTCGAGGTGGTCGCGTCGAACGTACAGTTCCTCGGCGGTCGCGGCGACGGCGACGGCGCCGCCCAGTTCGTCCCGGCTGGCGCGACCTCCGCTCCGGCCGACTTCCCTGCCTCCGCCGCTGACGACGACATCCCGTTCTAGCCGGCGCCCAAAGTTCTGCACGGGTCGCCCGCGGCCCGGAAGATCACTTGACATCGAGTTCCGAGGAGAGAGCGAATGGCCCAACCGAAGACCCAGCAGACGCGCAGAGGGCGCCCGGGCACCTCGACCGCTCCGGGGCGCCGTAAGAGCTGCCTCTTCTGCAAGGACAAGATCGAAGAGGTCGACTACAAGAACGTCAACCAGCTCCGACGCTACATCTCGGAGAAGGGCAAGATCCGCAACCGCCGCATCAGTGGCGCTTGCCGACGGCACCAGCGCCAGGTGGCGGTGGCCGTCAAGCGTGCACGGGAGATGGCGCTCCTGCCGTACGTGGAGGCCCGCTAGGGATGGACGTGATCCTGCTCTCCGACGTCGAGAAGGTCGGCCTCCGCGGCGAGGTCGTGAGTGTCGCCCGCGGTTATGCGCGCAACTACCTGTTGCCGCGGAAGCTCGCCGAGCCGGCGACGGTCGGCCGTGTCGCCGAGCTGAAGAAGATCGACGATCAACGCGCCCGGCACGAGGCTCGGACGGTCGAGCAGGCGCAGGAAATTGCGGACGTGCTCCGCAAGACCGTGCTGCGCTTCGACGTCCGCTCAGGCCCGACCGGAGCGCTTTTCGGGTCTGTCACGACGACCGACATCGCCGACGAGCTGTGGCGGTCGCGCAAGATCCGCATCGACCGCAAGAAGATCGGCACCGACTCCCTGAAGCGGATCGGGCGCTACGCGATCCCGATTCAGGTGTTCGAGGACGTGAGCGTCGAGGTGAAGACACTCGTCGTCCCGGAGGGGGGCGAGCTTCCGCCCGAGGAGGAGCTGGCGGCGATGCAGGCCGAGGCGGAGGCAATCGCCACCTCCGAGCCGGAGGCGGGGGGCGAGGCCGACGAGCCAGCCCCGGACGACGTCGACGCTGAGGTCGAGGCGCCCGCTGTCGAGGCGCCCGCTGTTGAGGCACCGCTTGTCGAGGGAGCGCTCGAGTCGGACGCTGTGGGCGCGCCGGCCGACCTTGCCGAGCAGGACATCGGGAACTCGACTCCGGACCGGTAGGGCACCGGCCCGTAGGAATCCACACCGCTCTCCACACCCTGTGGGGGGCCGTCTGTTTTTCCCGCTCCGAGCCGACGATTCGCGACGAACAACTCCTCCGGCTCTGTGGGCTGCGCGTCCGGGCCTGTGGATAGAATACGAACGTGTGTTCCTTCTGCCTGCATTCACGGAGTTTGCTCGCGGCTTGACGAGCCGTGTTAGCTGAGTCCATGTCCCAACTCGCCACTCCACCTGCTCGCGGTGCACCCGCCGGGCCCTCGCCTGCGCCCCACGTCCCGCCGCAGAACCTCGAGGCGGAGGAGTCGGTCCTCGGGGCGATGCTCATCTCGCCGGGTGCGATCGGCGACGTCACCGAGATCCTTTCCGCCGACGACTTCTACCGCGAGAGCCACGGCACGATCTTCCGTCTCTGCCTGACGCTGTACCAGCAGGGAGAGCCGGTCGACGCGATCACGATCGTCGACGCGCTCGAGGAGCGCGCCGAGTTGGAGGCGGTGGGCGGCAAGGCCAAGATCCATGAGCTCGCGGCGCTCGTCCCGGCCACCGCGAACGCGCCGCACTACGCCCGGATCGTCCGCGAGATGGCGACGCTGCGCGGGCTCGTCCGCGCGGGCTCGGAGATCGCGCGACTCGGACAAGACCGCCCCGGCGACACGACCGATCTCGTCGACCGCGCCGAGCAGATCGTCTTCGAGCTCGCCCAACAGCGGGTGACGGGCGACTTCAGTCATATCGAAGGCCTGCTGAAGGAGAGCTTCGAGCGGATCATGCACCTCTACGAGGCGGGCGCCGATGTCACGGGCATCCCAACCGGCTTCAAGGAGCTCGACAAGCTCACGTCGGGGCTTCAGCCCGGCAACCTCGTCATCATCGCCGCGCGCCCGTCGATGGGGAAGTCGGCCCTCGCGCTCTGCATGGCTCAGAACCTCGCCGTCCGGCACGACATCCCCGTTGCGCTCTTCACGCTCGAGATGTCGAAGAGTGAGGTGACACAGCGAATGATGTGCGCGGAGGCTCGCGTAGAGTCGCAGAGCCTCCGGACCGGCAAGCTCAGGCCGGAGGATTGGCCGCGGCTGACAGCGGCCTGCGACAAGCTGATGAAGGCGCCGATCTGGGTCGATGACACCGGCTCGATCACGATGATGGAGATCCGCTCCAAGGCGCGCCGGCTGAAGTCCCGCGAGCCCAAGCTGGGGCTGATCATCGTCGACTACCTGCAGCTGATGACCTCGGGGGCAAACGCGGAGAACCGCGTCCAGGAGGTTTCGCAGATCTCACGCTCCCTGAAGATCCTCGCGCGCGACCTGGATGTGCCGATCCTCGCTCTCTCGCAACTCTCGCGTGCCGTCGAGCAGCGGCACGACAAGCGGCCGATCCTCTCCGACCTGCGCGAGTCGGGCTCGATCGAGCAGGATGCCGACATCGTCGGCTTCGTCTACCGCGACGAGTACTACAACGGCGACGAGTCGGAGTCGCAAGGCATCGCGGAGCTGATCATCTCCAAGCACCGCAACGGTCCGACGGACACGGTCAAGCTCTCGTTCCTGAAGCGGTACGCGAAGTTCACCGATCTCGTCGCGGCGTAGAACTCGGCCAAACGCAGCGATTACCTGCGGAAGTTGTCGTAAAAGAACGCGCGCTTGGCGGTCTGGTACTCCTCGGGAGATCCGCCGCGGTGTGCGCGCTTCAACGTGTTGTAACGCTCGATCAGGTTCGGGTTCGCGGCGATGAGCTGCCACGCCTCCCCGTGGTGGAGGTCGTCGAGGCTTCCGGTCGCCGTGAGTGCAAGCTCAACAGGTGGATCTGAGCCTGGAGCCGCGAAAAAAGCGCCTTCCGAGTGCCAGCCCTCGCGATGGATCGGCTCGTACAGCTCGAGGAGCGCGTCGCGAGCGGCCTCGAAGGATTCCCGATCGGTCCGAACGTGGAGATCGACGTCGCCACTGGTCAGGACGCCCGGGATCGAGGTTCCGCCTGTGTGACGAACTTCCACGTCCGGTAGACGCGCTCGGATCCGGCGCTCGTGAGTCGCGAACGCGGCCGCTGCCTCTCCCGCCACGACGTCCGACAGGGCGAAGCTCAGCTCCGGCACGGGGTCAGTCTAGGGCCGTGCGTACGGGACCGGTGCCACGCTCGGCGGGCGCTGACGGGGAGGATCGGGCAGTCGGATCGGGCGCCTCGTGGAAGCACTGGGCGCCGGTCGCTTCGGATCCGGCCGATCGGGCACACTCGCCGCGTGCCCGCCACCGTGATCGTCGGCGCGCAGTGGGGCGACGAGGGCAAGGGCAAGATCGTCGACCTGCTCGCGCAGGAGTCGGACGTCGTCTGCCGCTATCAGGGCGGTCCGAACGCCGGTCACACGGTGATCGTGGCCGGCGAGACGTTCAAGTTCCGGCAGCTCCCCTCGGGGATCCTGTCCGGGCGGGTGAGCGTGCTCGGGAACGGCTGCGTCGTCGATCCGGAGGTGCTCCTGGCGGAGATGGACGAGCTCATCGAGCGTGGGGTCTCGGTCGAGCCCCTGCGCGTCTCGGGGAACGCGCACCTGATCATGCCGTGGCACATTGCGCTCGACGGTGCCAGTGAGCGTCGGCTCGGAAAGCTCCAGATCGGGACGACCCGCCGTGGGATCGGCCCCGCATATGCGGACAAGGCGGCCCGGATCGGGATCCGGGTGCAGGACCTCCTCGACCCGAAGATCCTGCGCCAGAAGATCGAGACGGCCCTGGCCGAGAAGAACAGGTGGCTCGAGCGTGTCTACGAGCTCGACCCGTTCGGGCTCGAGGAAGTGGCCGAGCGGTACGAGGGGTACGCGCAGCGCCTCCGGCCCTTCGTCGCGGACACCTCTTTGCTCGTCCACACGGCGCTGCAGGAGGGCAAGCGAGTGCTGCTCGAGGGTGCCCAGGGCACGTTGCTCGACCTCGACCACGGCACGTATCCGTTCGTCACGTCGTCGAACCCGGTTGCCGGTGCGGCCGCGACGGGAATCGGGATCGGCCCGACGCGAATCGACGAAGTCATCGGGGTTGCCAAGGCGTACGTCACCCGCGTGGGTGCCGGCCCGCTCCCGAGCGAGATGGAGCCGGACCTCGCCTCGCAGCTCCGCGAGCTCGGCCAGGAGTACGGCACCGTGACGGGTCGCGAGCGGCGACCCGGATGGCTCGACCTCGTCGCCCTCCGCTACGCCGTGCGGCTCAACGGGATCACGTCGCTGGCGTTGACCAAGCTCGACGTGCTGTCGAGCCTGAACGAGCTGCAGGTGTGCGTTCGCTACCGCCTGCCCGGAGGCGCCGAGACGGCCGACTTCCCTGCGCACCAGAGCGACTTCCACCACGCCGTTGCTGTGACGGAGAAGGTGCAGGGCTGGGGCGAGGCGCTCGACGGCTGCGACACCGTCGCCGATCTTCCGGAGGCGGCGCGCGCCTACGTCCGGCTCGTCGAGCGCGAGCTGGAGGTGCCCGTGACGCTCGTCGGCACGGGCGCTGGGCGCGAGCAGGTTCTGGGCACGCGCTAGAGGATTTGGTGGGACGTCGCTCGTCGTTGGCCAGCGATGCTCGTTTCGAGGCTAGGACGTAGGGAGGGCCGATAGAAGCTTGTGGCGCGCTTGAGCAGGCTGCACAGGTCGAGCATCGCACCCCGGCGGCTCAGCCGATGTTTCGCGCCGATGTTTCGCCGAAACCTCTTACATTCTACATTCGCCGGTTGACGAGCACCGACTCGTAGACGGCGCGGAGGTTCTCGATCGCCGCCCCGACATCGCCCGGGCCGATGTCGTCGCCGCGCTCGGCCCCATCCGCCGTCTCGCGCGCAGCTTCGTAGGCGGCAATGAGCTCGTCGTTCTCACCGCCGACCCGGGTCAGCCCGATCCGGCTGTCGCGCAGGACCTGCTCGATGAAGTCGGCGACCTCGGGTAGAGCGGCGCTCGCGTCCTCCTCCAGCAGAGGCTCGAGCTCCTGCCAGCGCGTCTCCCATTCGTGCAGCTCCAGACCTGGTTCCTGCTGACTCACAGCTCGCTCATGCACGCGCGGCGCACACGCGAAACCCCGGCACCGGTTCGGGCCGAAGGCGCGAGTAGACTCCCGCGCTCGTGAAGGTGCTCGTCGTCGGGTCCGGGGGTCGCGAGCACGCGCTGGCGTGGAAGCTCGCGCACGCGCCCGGCCTCGCGCAGCTGCACGCAGCGCCGGGCAACCCCGGCATCGCCGGCCTCGGCGATTGCCATCCGATTCGCGCGGAGGACGGCGAAGGTCTGCTCGGGCTCGCGCGCAGCCTGGACGCCGATCTGGTGCTGATCGGCCCCGAGGCGCCTCTGGTGGCGGGTGTCGCCGACCAGCTGCGTCACGCAGGGATAGCCGTCTTCGGGCCTGGTCGGGATGCAGCTCGGATCGAAGGTTCGAAGAGCTTCGCAAAAGAGATCATGCTGGCGGCCGGGGTGCCCGCGGCGCAACGATTGGCTGTCGCCCGGCCGCCGTGCGTCCTCAAGGCAGATGGCCTCGCCGCAGGCAAGGGCGTGTTCGTCTGCCGGACGACGCAGGAGGTCGACGTCGGGCTGCGAGCGGCAGTTGCCTTCGGGGGGCCGCTCGTCATCGAGGAGTTGCTGGAGGGCCCCGAGGTGTCCGTCTTCGGCCTCTCGGACGGGATCAGGATCGTGCCGCTTCCGCCGGTGCAGGACTTCAAGCGGATCGGTGAGGGCGACTCCGGTGCCAATACCGGGGGCATGGGCTCCATCTCGCCGGTGCCACCGCTCGCCGCGGACGACGTCGAGGATCTCGTCGACCGTGTGCATCGGCCGGTGGTCGCCGAGCTGGCCCGGCGTGGGACGCCCTTCGTCGGTGTGCTCTTCGCAGGATTGATGCTGACGGACGGCGGGCCGCGCGTGCTCGAGTTCAACTGCCGCTTCGGCGACCCGGAGACGCAGTCGCTCCTGCCGCGGCTTCGCGGCGACGTCCTGACGACGCTCGCCGCCGCTGCGGCCGGTGACGTCTCGGGTGCCGACCTCGCCGCCGCAGACGAAGCCGCCGTGACCGTCGTCCTCGCAGCGGACGGCTACCCGGCACGCTCTGACAGCGGGACGCGGATCTACGGTGTCCCCGACGCAGAGGCTGCAGGCGCGCTCGTCTTCCACGCCGGCACCGCCCTCCATGGCGACAGGCTCGTCACGAACGGCGGCCGGGTGCTGAACGTCACCGCGACGGGAGCGACGCTCGCGGCGGCCCGAGAGCGAGCCTATGCGGCCTGCGAGTTGATCTCCTTCGACGGCATGCAGTATCGGCGCGACATCGCCCTAGCGGCGGCCTCGGCAGCCGGCTGAGTTGCGCTCCGGGGGCCACCCGAGGGCAACGTCGGATGCGTATCCGGAAACTCCCGCGGGCCGGATGACGGCTGCGACACGGCGCCGGATCACCACCCTCGCGCGTCGCACAGGCCACCGGCCTGCACGACGCGGGAGTGCGGCGCCCGGCCTGGTCGCAGCCGCCCCGGCTGCGCGCCACTTTCCGATCAGGCATCTAGACTCGCTCAAGTGATCGCCCGCTACTCGCGCCCGGCCATGGCTCGCGTCTGGTCGGAGGAGGCAAAGCTCGCGCGCTGGCTGGAGGTTGAGCTCGCCGCGCTGGCTGGGTGGGCGGAGACTGGGGCCGTCCCCCGGGAGGCCGTCGACGCGATCGCCGAGGGGGCGACGGCGCCGACACCCGCCCGCGTCGCCGAGATCGAGGCCCGCACGGAGCACGACGTCGCTGCGTTCGTCGATGCGGTGGCGGAGCAGCTCGGAGACGACGGCCGGTACTTTCACTACGGCCTCACCTCCTCCGACATCGTGGACACGGCGCTCGCGCTCCAGATCGGCGAGGCGGGAGCGCTCGTGCTCGAGGGTGTCGAGCGCTCGCTCCTCGGGGTGATCGCCCGCGCGGTCGAGCACCGCGAGACGCTCACGATCGGGCGCACCCATGGCGTCCACGCGGAACCGACGACGTTCGGACTCAAGCTCGCAGGCTGGGCATTCGGACTCGACCGCGACCGCAGCCGACTCACACGCGCCTTCGAGGGGATGCGTGTCGGGAAGCTGTCGGGTGCCGTCGGCACCTACTCGGCTGCGGAGCCCGAGGTCGAGCGAGTCGCCCTCGAGCGCCTCGGCCTCGAGCCGGCGCCGAGCGCGACGCAGGTCCTGCAGCGCGACCGGCACGCAGAGGTGCTGAACGCGCTCGCGCTCCTCGCCGCGTCGCTCGAGCGGTACGCGCTCGAGATCCGTCACCTGGCAAGGACGGAGGTGCAGGAGGTGGAGGAACCGTTCCGACGCGGCCAGAAGGGCTCGTCGGCGATGCCGCACAAGCGGAATCCGATCGTCTCCGAGCGCATCTGCGGCCTCGCACGCGTCGTGCGCAGCGCTGCCCTGACGGGGCTCGAGAACGTCGCGCTCTGGCACGAGCGGGACATCTCCCATTCCTCGGCCGAGCGGATCGTGATCCCCGATGCCTTCCTTGCCGTCGACTACATGCTCGACCGGTTCGCCTGGCTCGTCGAAGGCCTGATCGTGCGTCCGGAGCGGATGCGCGAGAACCTCGCCTCCAGTCACGGGCTCTTCTTCAGTCAGCGGGTGCTCCTCGCGCTCGTCGACTCGGGTCTTCCGCGTGACGAGGCCTATCGGCTCGTCCAGCGCCACGCGATGCGCTCCTGGGACGAGGGCCTGGACTTTCCCTTGCTCGTCGGCGACGACGCCGAGATCGCAGATCGGATCGACCTCGAAGCCGTACTCGACCTCGATGCTTTCACCCGGCACGTGGGCGTCGTCTTCGACCGGCTCTCCTCGGTCGCAGCCGGCATGGAACCCGCGCATGCTTGAGACGGCTGCCCACCTCGGGAGCGGCAAGGTGCGGGAGCTCTATGCCCTGGACCGGGAGCGGCTCCTCCTCGTCACGTCCGACCGGATCTCCACCTTCGATGTCGTCCTGCCCACGCCGATCCCCGACAAGGGTCGCGTGCTTGCGGGGCTCTCCGCCTTCTGGTTTGCCCGGACGGACGAGCTCGTGCCCAACCATCTGCTGGCACTGCGTGACGACGGCCGGTCACTCGAGTGCCGGCGGCTCCAGATGCTCCCGATCGAGTGGGTCGTCCGGGGCTATCTCGCCGGCTCGGGTTGGACGGATTACGTCCGCACCGGCTCCGTCTGCGGCCACCGACTCCCTCCCGGACTACTCGAGGCGGACCGTTTGCCGGCACCGATACTCACGCCCGCCACCAAGGCAGCGAGCGGCCATGACGAGAACATCGACGCGCGGGCCGCGGCCTCCCTCGTCGGCGTCGCCCTCTACGCGGAGGTCGAGCGGATCGCCCTCGCCCTCTATCGGTTCGCCGCAGCTCACGCCAAGGCCAGGGGAATCCTCCTCGCCGACACGAAGTTCGAGTTCGGACTTGACGGCGGCGGGGTGCTCGTCCTCGGCGACGAGGCGCTGACGCCGGACTCCTCTCGTTTCTGGCCGGCCTCTGACTATGCCCCGGGTCGTCCGCAGGCGTCCTATGACAAGCAGTTCGTGCGGGACTTCTGCGAGAGCAGCGGCTGGGACAAGACCGAACCAGGCCCTGAGGTGCCGCCCGAGATCGTCGCAGGCACGCGAGCTCGGTATCTCGAGGCCTTCGAGCGGCTCACGGGCCTCGAGTTCGAGGCCTATCGGGACGACCCGCAGATCGTGCTGCGATGAGGGTGACGGTCCTCGTCCGACCGAAGGACGGGATCCTCGATCCGCAGGGCGAGGCAGTTCGAACCTCGCTGCAGACGCTCGGGTTCGCCGTCGGCGGTGCCCGCGTCGGCCGGCTCCTCGAGCTCGAGCTGGACGCAGAGACGGCTGCGGAGGCGCGAGTCCAGGTTGAGCACATGTGCGACCGATTGCTCGCCAACCCGCTGATCGAAAGTACTGAGATCGAGGTGCACGACGCGTGAGCATCCGGCCGCGGATCGCCGTGATCGTCTTCCCGGGCTCGAACGACGATCGCGACGCAGCCTGGGCGCTCGGCGCTCTCGGCGCCGACGCACGCCTCGTCTGGCACGCCGAGCGCGAGTTGCCGCGCGAGACGGCGGCGGTTCTGCTCCCGGGGGGCTTCTCGTACGGCGACTACCTGCGTTGCGGTGCGATCGCCAGGGTGGCTCCCGCCATGGAGGCTGTACGGAGCTTTGCGGCTGACGGTGGGCCGGTTCTCGGAATCTGCAACGGCTTCCAGATCCTGTGCGAGGCCGGCCTGGTGGCCGGTGTCCTGCGCCGGAACCGAGATCAGCAGTTCGTCTGCCGCGACGTGCGGATTCGCATCGAGCGGGACGACACGTCCTTCACCCGCCGTTGCCGGCCAGGCCAGGAGTTGACGATGCCGGTCAAGCACGGCGAGGGCTCCTGGTTCGTCGACGAGGAGCGACACCGCGAGCTGGAGGCGTCGGGCCAGATCGTGTTGCGCTACGCCGAGGACTGCAACGGCTCGGTCGGCGACGTGGCGGGCGTCTGCAACGAAGCGGGCAACGTGCTCGGCCTGATGCCGCATCCAGAGCATGCGGTCGACCCGCTGCTCGGCTCGGGCGACGGTGCGTTGCTCCTGGCCGGCTTCGTCGACGCTGCCCTGGAGCGCCTGTCGGTGCCCGCCGTGAGCCTGCTCTAGAGTCGTAGCGCCTCCCTGAGACCGGGGCAACCGTCGAGGGCGGCGCGTAGCTTCACCACGTCGCGCGGGCGTAGCGTGACCGGTCCACGCCGCGCCGTCCCATCTGTCGCGTAGGCGAAGCGGACGAGCCGCTCGCCCTTGGGCGTCTCGAGCAGTTGGACGAGCGACGCGAAGCGCTTGTCGCCCGCCCTTTGCGGAAGCCGAAGCTCCTCGAGGAGCGTCGCGGCGCCCCAGGGGGTGGTTGCCGTCCTCATGCACAGCACGCTACGCAGGAAAACGCAACGCGTGTGTGACGCAGCTGTGCCGAATCTGCGCAGGCGCGACGGCCGTTGTACCTCGGATGCCACGCTCGATCTGGACCGGCTCGATCTCGTTCGGACTCGTCAATGTCCCGGTGCGCATGTACAGCGCGACGGACGAGCACGACCTGCACTTCAACCTCATCCACGAGCCGGATGGCAGCCGGATCGGCTATCAGAAGATCTGCAAGGCGGAGGGCGAGCCGGTGCCGGATGCCGAGATCGTGAAGGCCTTCGAGTTCGAGAAGGGGGAGTTCGTCGTGCTCGACGACGCCGACTTCGAGGCCGCCAAGAGCGACGGGGTACGCTCGATCGACATCTCCGACTTCGTGCCGTACGAGGAGATCGACCCCATCTACTTCGAGCGCACGTATTACCTCGGCCCACAGGACGGGGGCGAGAAGGTCTACGCGCTGCTCCGGAAGGCGATGGAGGAGACCGAGCTGGCGGCGATCGCGAAGTTCGTCATGCGCGACCGGCAGCACCTGGGCTGCCTGCGTCTCCGGGAGGGGCTGCTGACACTCGAGCGGATGTTCTTTCACGACGAGATCCGCCCTACGCGGGAACTGGCACCCTCCGGCGTCAAGGTTGCCAAGGCGGAGCTCGAGATGGCGACGACGCTGATCGAGCAGTTCAAGGGCTCCTTCGAGCCGGATCGTTACGAAGACACCTACCGCGACGCGCTCTGCGACGTGATCCGCGCGAAGCGGAAGGGCGAGACGATCTCGGCACCAGAGCCCGAACGCGACGAGGAGCCGGCCGATCTGCTCGCCGCCCTCCGCGCCTCGGTGGAAGCGGCGCAGAGGTTGAGGAAGCCCGCGCGGGCGAAGCGAGCACCCACTCGCAAGGCGCCGCGCAAGAAGGCCGCGAAGCGCTAGAGCGCCGGCGAGACGGCCTGGGGTATCGCCAGGGGATTTGCACAGAGGTTGCGGTTCGCGCAGGCCTCACGGCTCGAGCCGAGCAGTAGGTGTGCAACGATCGTGCAGGTGATCGACCTCGAGCAGCGCGCACGCACACTGGAGCTCATTCGCGGCGTCTGCCTGACGCTGCCGGAGACGAGCGAGCGCCTGAGTCACGGCGCGCCGACGTTCTTCGTCCGGGACAAGCGAGCGTTCCTGATGGTGCTGACCGACCATCACGGCGACGGCCGGTTCGCGATCTGGTGTGCCGCCGGCGTGGGGCTGCAGGAACTGCTGGTCGAGGCCGATCCGCAGCGCTTCTTCGTGCCGCCGTACGTCGGCCACCGCGGTTGGCTCGGTGTTCGTCTCGACCGCGGTCTCGATCCGGACGAGCTCGCAGGGATCGTGGAGGACGCCTACGCCGAGGTGGCGCCGCCGAAGCTCGTCGCTGCCGCGCAGTTCGCCGGCGGGGATGACGAGCCGTCGCGACCCCATCTCACGGACGGAGGCTGACGGGAGCGGCTCTCGGAACGGAGGCGAGCCGTTGCGGTGAGGCAAGTGCTCTGCACACCGCCGGCCGCCGGCGTCCGGGAAGACGGTCGCCACCCGGATCGCTCGACGCCACGCTGGCGATCGCCCATCGGAGAGGGCGTTGACGCCGCATCCGCACCGCGCCGCATCCGCACCGCGCCGCATCCGCACCGCGTGGCTGATGCCGACGCCAGACCCCATCAGGCGCGGCTCCAGTAGCGAAAAGTGCGCCAGTACCGAGCCGGCCGGGAACGACCGGCTCCCGGAGGGAACCTGCCGCTCCCGACGTTTGCCGGTTAGGAGCCAGCCGGCCCGGGTCAGTTGGTCAGACCGCAGCACCGAGCATGTCCTGCACGCGTTCGGTCGTGACCGGTTCTCCGCCCATCGTCCACTGTCCGCTGGAGACATCCTGGATCACGACCCACGTCGCCGGACGCACGGGCTCGCCCACGACGTCCGCGAACACGTCGGTGATCCGCATCGCAATTGTCTGCTTCTGTTCCGTTGAGAGCACATTCTCCATCACTTTCACGTCGACGATCGGCATTTTCTCCGCTCCTCTTGAAGTATTCGGTCGGTCGACCGAATGAAAAATTAGTAGCAGACCGCTTGCTTGACTGTCAAGTAACTGCCTGGCATGGTTGGTGGTGATGGACTCGGTCGACCGACCGAACGCTCCAAAGCGTTCGAACCTCGCCCCGAACAAGGGTGCCACCCGCGAGGTGATCCTGGAGGCGGCTCGGCAGCGGTTGCTCGGTGACGGCTTCGCTCGACTGTCGACCCGAGGCGTGGCCGATTCGGCGGGCGTTCCGCTGAGCCAGGTGCACTATCACTTCGGATCCAAGCAGCGGCTCATCCTCGACGTACTCGCGGCCGAGGACGCACGCCGCCTCGCCCGTCAGACCGCCATGTACGCCGCGGACGGCCCGCTCTGGCAGCGTTACGAACAGGCCTGCGACTTCCTGGAGGACGATCTCGATTCCGGCTATGTCCGGGTGCTCCAGGAGATGATCGCCGCCGGCTGGTCCGATCCTGTCATCGGCGCGCGGGTCCGCGAGCTCCTGCAGGGCTGGCTCGACCTCGTGACCGACGTTGCCCGGGAGGCGGAGCGCGGATTCGGCCCGCTCGGCCCCTTCCCTCCGGAGGAATTCGCTGCGCTCATCGGCCAGGCGTTCATGGGCGGCGAGGCCATGCTGCTCCTCGGGTTCGATCGACGGCGATGGCCGGTCCGCAGCGCGCTGCGCCGCGTCGGAGTCCTCATTCGCCGACTCGAGGAAGGAGGGGACCGGGATGCGCGCGAGGGAACCTGATCGCGCCGGCACCGTCGACGTCGATGGCATCACGATCGCGTACGAGGCATTCGGTGAGGGGCAGTCGACCGTTCTGCTCATGCCGACGTGGTGCGTCGTGGACTCGCGTGCCTGGAAACTGCAGGTGCCGTACCTCGCACGCCACTTCCGCGTGGTCAGCTGGGACGGACCGGGCAACGGAGCTTCCTCGCGCCCGCGCCATGTGGCCGCCTACTTGCCAGGCGCGCACGTGCGCTACGCACTAGCGGTACTGGACGCGGTCTGCGTCGAGCGGGCAACGGCGATCGCTTCCTCGGGAGGTACCAATCGCACGCTTCTGTTGGCGGCCGACCATCCCGAGCGCGTGGAAGCCCTCGCGTTCGTCGGGCCCCACAACCCCCTCGTCGAAGATCGGGCCCACGAGGTCACGAGGGCCTTCGCCGCCGGGGACCTCGAACGCTTCCTCGCCGTGTTCATGGCTGCAGCCTTCAGCGAACCGCACTCCAGCAAGGCGATCGAGGACGGCATCGAATGGGGTCACGGCACGACGATGGAGATCCTTGAGGCGGCTTTGGTGGGCGACCGATGCGACGACCTAGCGGCCTACCGCGCTCTCTGTGAGCGCATCTCCCAGCCGGTTCTCGTCGTCCAAGGCGCCGATGATCGGCTCACGCCCGAGCAGCATGGACGGGTCTTGGCCGAGGCGATCGGCGACAACGCCCGCCTCGTTCTGATCGAAGGCGGGGGCCATCGAGCCGACCTGCGGGACCCCGTCCGCTTCTCCTTGCTGTTGCGCGACTTCCTCCGTGCCGTCGCCGGTGAGGAGCGTGAGATCGGCAGCTGGAGGCGCTCAACCGCCAGGCCGCCCCGCGCCCTCTACCTCTCCTCTCCCATTGGTTTGGGCCATGTGCGGCGAGACGTTGCGATTGCGTCGGAACTTCGGGTCCTGCGCCCCGACCTCGAGATCAGTTGGCTGGCCCAGGACCCGGTCACCCACGTGCTGACTGAAGCCGGCGAGCGCATCCACCCGGCGAGCCGGCACCTCAGCAACGAGTCGGCGCACTTCACCCGTGAGTCGACAGGTCACGACCTCCACTGCTTCAGGGCCTGGCGGCGCATGGACGAGCTGTTGGTCGCCAATTTCATGGTCCTGCACAACGTCATCGAGGCGGAGCACTACGACCTCATCGTCGCGGACGAGGCCTGGGAAGCAGACCACTTCCTCCACGAGAACCCGGAGCTTAAGCGGGGAGCGTTCGCGTGGCTGACCGACTTCGTTGGTTGGCTCCCCACCGAAGGCGCACCACCCGAGGACGCAGCGCTGGCTGCGGACTACAACGCCGAGATGATCGAGCACGTCGCTCGCTACCCGTGGATCCGCGACCGGGCGATCTTCGTGGGCGACCCCGACGATGTCGTCCCTCATGACTTTGGGCCCGATCTACCCTCCATCCGGACCTGGACCGAGCAGCACTTCGAGTTCCCCGGCTACATCACGGGCTTCGCCTCGCACGAGCTCGATATCGAGCAGCTTCGGGCCGAGCTCGGCTTCCACCCAGACGAGCGGATCTGCGTGGCCTCCGTCGGCGGCTCGGGGATCGGCACCGCCTTGCTGCAAGCCATCATCGACGCCTTCCCAGAGGTAAAGCGGAAGCTGCCAGACCTGAGGATGCTCGTGGTGACCGGCTCTCGCATTGACCCGCATTCACTTGGCCCTCTGCAGGACGGGCTCTCGGCTACCGGGTACGTGCGCGACCTGTACCGCCTCCTCGCGGCTTGCGATCTCGGGCTCGTGCAGGGCGGTCTCACGACCGCGATGGAACTCACCGCCAACCGCCGCCCGTTCCTGTACTTCCCTCTGCTGCGCCACTTCGAGCAGCAGATCCACGTCCCCCACAGACTTGACCGCTACCGGGCCGGACGCAGGATGGACTTGTCGTCGATCGACGCGGACGAGCTCGCCGCCGCAATCGTTGCTGAACTTCAGCGGCCCATCGACTACCTACCCGTCGAGACCGACGGAGCCCGGCGCGCCGCCGAGCTCATCAGCGAGCTCGTCTGACCTATGTAGAACCCGGCGGGAAACTCTTGGCGCTACTTGCTGCGGCCGATCAGCTCGACCCGGTACCCATCGGGGTCGCGGACGAAGCAGATGAAGTTGCCGCCGTCCCGCACCTGGTAGGGCGGGCGCTCGGGGTCGATCCCCTGCTCCGCGAGCTGGGCGAGCGCCGCGTCGAGATCGTCGACGCCGATCGCGATGTGCCCGTAGCCGGTGCCGAGCTCGTACGTGCGCCCGTCGTGGTTGAAGGTCAGCTCGAGCACGTCTTCCGCCTCCCCCGGGATGCCGAAGAAGTAGTTCGTGGCCTCCCGCTGGCCGTCGCGGACGATGTCCATGTCGCGCCGAAACTCGAAGCCGAGCGCCTCGTAGAACGCACGGCTCCGCTCGGGATCTGTGATCCGGTACATCGTGTGCAGGTAGCGCGCCATCCGGGAGATCCTACGGCCGACCCGACTTCCCTGCGTCGGTACCGGCCGCGGCCAGGTCTTCCTCGACGAGTGCGTACAGGACGCCGTCGACCCATTCGCCGTCTCGGAGGTAAGCCTTGCGCTTCACCCCTTCGCGGACGAAGCCGGAGCGCTCGGCGTGACGCATCGCGCGCTCGTTGAAGCCGTACACCTCGAGCTGGAGTCGGTGGAAGCCCAGGTCGACGATCAGGTGACGCTGCAGCAGCCGCGCGGCCTCGTCGGCGAGGTGTCGCCCGCGGAAGGCGGGATGTACCGCCAGTGCGCCCAGGTGGGCGATCCGGTGGCGCTCGTTCTCGAGTCGCCACTTAAGCGCGGCTGCCGGCTCGCCGTCCACGTCGACGACGAGGATCGCGCCGGCGGTGGGTTCGCGCTCGAGTCGCGCGAGCTCGACACGCAGCGTTTCCCGGTCGTAGCGGGCGCCGCCGGCGAGGAACGGCAGCACGTCCTCGTTCTCGTAGAGCTCGACGAGGAAGTCGAGATCCGCCGGCGTGGCGCGGCGAAGCCTCACCGGGCTCCGAGCGCGAGCCGTCGTGGCCGGCGAAGCCGCCCGGACGCGAGCGCGACGCCGCTGAGGATCAGAGCGAGCCCGAGCAGGGTGGTGACCGAGATCTCCTCGTCGAGGAGCGCCGCGCCGTAGACGAGGGCGAAGCCCGGCATCAGGTAGGTGACGAGCGAGAGACGCGCCGAGCCGTGCAGCGCGAGCATCCGGAAGAGGACGAGCTGGGCGACCACAGTGCCGAGCAGCGTCAGCGCGAGCACCGAAGCGGTCGCCTCCCAGCCGGGAACGCTGTGCGGCAGCTGGAAGAGGGCGAACGGGAGCAGGATCAGGCCGCCGGCGAGCATCGACCCGGCGGCGAGCACGGGACCGGCCGTGTCCGAGACGGCCAGCTGCCCGTACACGCCTGCGCCCGCATATGAGACCGACGAGACGACGATTGCGAGCGCACCCGCGACCACCAGCCAACCGCCGCCGGGATGGAACCCAGTGACGACGGCGACGCCGACGATCCCGACGGCGAGGCCGAGCGACCGCGTGCGCGTGAGGCGCTCCTGGGGAAGAACCTTGAGCGCGATCAAGGCGTTGAAGATCGGCACAGAGCCCTGCACGACCGCGGCCAGCCCCGAGTCGATGTACTGCTCGCCCCAGGCAATCAGCCAGAAGGGGAGCGCGGCGTTGAGGACTCCGAGCGCCAGGCAGTGGCGCCAGGCGGTGCGCAGCTCGGCGACGGCGCGCGAACGGCCGGAGCGCCAGACGACGTAGGCGATCAGCACGGCCGCAGCGAGCAACGTGCGCAGGGCCATCATCGGGGCCGGATCGATCTCCTCGACGGCCACCTTGATGAACAGGTACGACGCTCCCCAGACGGCGGCGAGCAGGAGCAGCATCGGTGCGTAGCGGTTCATGAGGTCGAGGACGCTACTCGCGCTCGCCGCGTCCCCAAGGCCACACCCACGAGGACGAGCACGAGCCCGGCGATCGCGAGGGCCGACACGTGCTCGTCGAGGAACACGGCGCCGTAGACGAGCGCCATCGAGGGGACGAGGTAAGTGACGAGGATCGCGCGCGAGGCGCCGGCGCCCGCGATCAGCCCGAAGTAGAGGAGGTAGGCCACGGCGGTGGCGGCGATGCCGAGGAAGAGCACGGAGAGCAGCGTCGCCCACCCGAAGGCGGAGGCCGTGGCGACGCCGGTCGGCAGGGTGAGGATCGTCGCCCAGGCGAGCGTCCCGAAGGAGACGAGGAGCGGCGACATGCCGACGAACCGACGGCCGGCGTAGAGCGCTCCAAGCGAATAGAGGGCGGCAGCCGCGACGACCGCGACCGAGCCGAGCACGGCCCGGTCGCCCCCCTCGGGCTCGAATCCAACGAGGGCGACGATGCCGCCGAAGCCGAGAATGAGCCCGGCCAGGCGCAATCCCCGCACGCGCTGCGCCTGGTCGACCGCGAGCGCGAGGAGCGCCGTGAAGAGGGGCGCAGACGCGTTGAGGATTGCCGCGAGGCCCGAGTCGATGTACTGCTGGCCCCAGGTGATGGCATAGAAGGGGAGGGCCGTGTTCAGGAGTCCCATCAGCGCGAGCGGGCCGAGCACGGGCCGCAACGGGGCGAAGCTCTCCCCCGAGAGCGGCACGTAGACGCCGAGCACGAGCGCTGCCGAACCGAGCCGCAGGAGGATCAGCATCGCCGGGTCGAGGTCGCGGAGCGCGATCTCGATGAACATGAAGGACGCTCCCCAGATCGCCGCCAGCACGAGCAGCATGATCAGGTGCCGGCGGCTCACAAGCTCTCACAACGCGGCGTTGCACCATTTGCTTCCATCCCTCTGTGCGCGTGCTCGCCGTCGACTGGTCTGGCAAGCAGTACGGTGCTGGCAGTGCCATCTGGCTCGCGGAAGTCAGTGATGGTGAGGTCTCTCGCCTCGAGAGTGGCCGAGGGCGTGAGCAGCTCACAGATCATCTGATCGACCTTGCGCAACGGGAACCCGCGTTCGTCGTCGGGCTCGACTTCGCGTTCTCGCTGCCCGCGTGGTTCCTGCAAGAGCAGGGGCTCGAAAGCGTCCGGGAGCTCTGGGAGTTGATGGATGCGGGTGCGGACGACTGGTTGCGTCCGCCGAAGCCACCGTTCTGGGGCGCTGCCGGCAAGGCAGCGTCGGGGTTGCTGCCGGAGCAGGAGTTCCGGAAGACCGAGCGGGAGCACGCCGCGGTCGCCGGAATCAGAGCTCAGTCGGTGTTCAAGCTGGTTGGCGCCGGCCAGGTCGGTGCCGGCTCCCTGCGTGGTATGCGTGCCTTGAACCGCCTCTCGAAGGAGGGCTTCCGGATCTGGCCGTTCGACGAGCCCGCGCTCCCACTCGTCGTCGAGATCTACCCACGACTGCTGACGGGCCCGGTGAACAAGGGCAGCGCGGAGCACCGTCAGCGCTATCTGGAACGGTTTCCGAACCTGTCCGAGCGGATCCGGATCTCCGCCAGCTCGAGCGAGGACGGGTTCGATGCGCTCGTCTCGGCACTCGTGCTGGCCCGGCATCAGAACGGCTTCTCGACCCTCCGTGCCGAGCCGGAGTTCGCCCTCGAGGGCCGCATCTGGACGCCTCGGGAGGGCGTCTGAGGCCGCCGTTACACTCGCCCTCTGAGCTCGGTCGCCGAACAGCCTCTCGACGAGCTTCCGCCCCACCGGGCGCTGGGCCTCACGGACGCCGAGCTGACGCGGGTCGTCCAGCTGCTCGAGCGCGAGCCGAACGACTTCGAGCTGGCAGTCTTCTCGCTTCTCTGGTCGGAGCATTGCGGCTACAAGCACTCGGCTCTCCTCCTGCGACGGCTTCCCTCCTCTGGTCAACGCGTACTGCAGGGCCCCGGTGAGAACGCGGGCGTGATCGACCTCGGGGACGGAGAAGCCGTGTGCTTCAAGGTCGAGAGTCACAATCACCCCTCTGCCGTCGAGCCCTTCCAGGGCGCCGCCACGGGCGTCGGCGGGATCCTCCGCGACGTGGTCGCGATGGGCGCGCGGCCGGTGGCTCTCCTCGACGGCCTCTTCTTCGCCGACGGGGATCCGCGCTTCGACCGGGCAGTCGCCGGGATCGGGGCGTACGGTAACGCGGTCGGCGTTCCCACCGTGGGCGGCGAGACCGTCCTCGACGACGGCTACGCCGACAACGTGCTCGTGAACGCGATGTGCGTCGGGCTGCTGCCCACCCGGAGCCTGACCCGCGCCGGTGCCAGTGGCCCCGGCAACCTCGTCGTCCTCTTCGGTGCCACGACGGGCCGCGACGGCATCGGAGGCGCGTCGGTGCTCGCGAGCCAGGAGCTCGGTGAAGACGACGCGGACAAGCGTCCGAGCGTCCAGATCGGCGACCCGTTCACCGGCAAGAAGCTGATCGAGGTCTCGGTCGAGCTCGTTGGATCCGGGCTCGTGGAATCGCTGCAGGACTGTGGGGCCGCCGGGCTCGCGTCGTCCCTCGCCGAGATGGCCCGAGACACGGGCATCGATCTCCACCTCGACCGCGTGCCGCTGCGTGAGGAGGATCTGGAGCCCTGGGAGGTGATGGTCAGCGAGAGCCAGGAGCGGATGGTGGCGGTCGTCCGGCCGCAGATGCTGGCCGCCGTCGAGGCCCTGTGCGAGCGCTGGGAGCTGGCGCACGCCGTCGTCGGGGAGGTGACCGCCACCGGCCTCCTGCGCGCGTTCTGGAAGGACGAGGGCGTCGGTGAGATACCGGCGCGCCTTCTCACCGACGAGTGCCCCCGGTACACGGTGGAGCAGCGGCCGCGACCCGCCCCGGCGCCGGTCGATCCGCCGGTCGGCCCCGAGCCGCGAACTGCTCTGCTCGAGCTGCTCGGTACCCCGAACCTCCGCAGCCGCGCGCCGATCTTCAGGCGCTACGACCATCTCGTCGGCTCCCGCACCGTCCGCCGGCCCGGCTTCGACGCGGCGGTGCTGCGCCTACGGCCCGGGTACCGCGGCCTGGCGATGTCGCTCGACAGCCCGGGTCGATTCGCACGATTGGATCCACGTTCCGGCGGCTCACGTGCGGTGCTGGAGGCAGTCCGGAACGTCGCCT
This sequence comes from Gaiellaceae bacterium, assembly GCA_037721555.1. Lineage (GTDB taxonomy): Bacteria > Actinomycetota > Thermoleophilia > Gaiellales > Gaiellaceae > Gaiellasilicea. Next base: position 24,353 of record JBBJOI010000020.1, read on the forward strand.
GCACGGGCGGCGAGCCGCTCGGACTGACGGACTGCCTCAACTTCGGCAACCCCGAGAAACCCGAGGTCGCCTGGGAGCTGGCCGAGGCGATCGAGGGGATGGCCGAGGCGTGCGAGGCGTTGCGGCTGCCGGTCGTGTCGGGCAACGTCTCGCTCTACAACGAGACCGACGGTCGCCCGGTCTGCCCGACGCCCGTCGTCGGCTGTGTCGGCCTCGTCGCCGACGTTCGGCACGTGCCCGGCGGCTGGCGGCCGGGGGACGCCGTCCTCCTGGCAGGCGCTTCGCCGCTCGCACTCGCCGGTTCCGAGTACCAGGCCCAGTACGGCCGGTCGGGCGGAAGCCCGGCGCGCCTCGACCTTGGTGCGGAGGCAGCGCTCGTCGAGTTCCTGTGGCGGGTCGCGCCCGCATGTTCGCTCGTCCACGACGCGTCGGGTGGCGGCCTCGCAGTCGCGCTTGCCGAGGCTGCGATCCTGAGCGGGCTGGGCGCCGAGCTCGAGCTGCCGGACGACCCGCGGGCGTGGTTCGGCGAAGGTGGCGGCCAGGCGGTGATCGCGTGCGCACCTGAGCAGGTCGACCGGCTCGAGGCCGATCGTTTCGGGGAGGTGCCGCTCCGCCGGCTCGGCGTCGTCGGCGGCGACCGGCTGCTCGGGATCCCGCTTGCAAAGCTCCTGGCGGCGCACAGCTGATGTGCGGCGTCTTCGGCGTCCGCTCGATCGACCGCGACGTCGCCCGGCTGACGTACTTCGGGCTCTTCGCCCTCCAGCATCGGGGCCAGGAATCGGCGGGGATCGCCGTCACCGAGCGCGGGCGACTGACGGCCGTGCGCGACATGGGGCTCGTGGCCCAGGCTTTCGACGAGGAGAAGCTGCAGGCGCTGCCCGGTGACGCCGCAATCGGGCACGCGCGCTACTCGACGACCGGATCCACGCAGTGGTCGAACGCACAGCCGCTCGTCCACCACGGCTCCGCGCGCACGGTCGCGATCGGTCACAACGGCAACCTGACGAACACGGCGACGTTACGGGAGCGGCTCGAGGCGGAGCGGATCGTCCTCGGGGCGACCTCCGACACGGAGGTGATCGCCGCGCTGATCGCGCACGATCCCGCACCGTTGCCGCGTGCGGTGGCGCAGACGATGGCGCGCCTCGAGGGCGCCTACTCGGTGGTAGCGCTGGCGGAGGGCAAGCTCGTCGGCTTCCGGGACGCGAACGGCATCCGCCCGCTCGCCCTCGGCCGGCTGAGCAACGAGCGGGGTGGCGACGACTGGGTACTCGCCTCCGAGACCTGCGCGCTCGATCTCGTCGGCGCGACCTTCGAGCGCGAGGTGCGCCCGGGTGAGGTCGTCGTGATCGACGAGAGCGGCCTCCACTCGATCCAGGCGCTGCCGGAAGGCCGCCAGGCTCTCTGCATCTTCGAGCACGTGTACTTCGCGCGGCCGGACTCGAGCCTCGCCGGCGCGGAGGTGCACGGAGCGCGTGTGCGCATGGGCGAGCGGCTCGCCGCCGAGGCGCCCTGCGAAGCGGACCTCGTGATGCCGATCCCGGACTCCGGCACGCCCGCTGCCGTCGGCTTCTCCCGCGCGAGCGGGATCCCCTTCACGGAGGGGCTGATCAAGAACCGCTATGTCGGCCGGACCTTCATCCAGCCCGACCAGGCCCTTCGTCAGCAAGGGATCAAGCTCAAGTTCAACCCGCTCGCCGAGGTTCGAGACCGGCGGCTCGTGATCGTCGATGACTCGATCGTGCGCGGCAACACGATGCGCCAGCTCGTGGCGATGCTCGCTGAGGCGGGAGCGGCGGAGGTGAACGTCCGGATCTCGTCGCCGCCGGTCGTTTCGCCCTGCTTCTACGGGATGGACATGGGCGACGAAGCGCAGCTCCCGGCCGCGGGACGCTCTGTGGAGGAGATGCGCGAGCACATCGGCGCCACCTCGCTCCACTACCTGTCGCTCACGGGGATGCAGTCGGCGACCCGGCTTCCCGAGCACTCCGTCTGCCGCGGCTGCTTCACCCGGTCCTACCCGACGCGCGTGCCCGAGGGCCGGAACCTCGCCAAGCTGCGCTTCGAGCCCGCTGCCCTCTGAGAGCGCAGCGGTGACCGACTTCCCGTTCGTCCACCGGGAGCGCGTCCGCTTCAACGACCGCGACGCGCTCGGACACGTCAACAACGCGGTCTACTCCACCTACCTCGAGCAGGCGCGCATCGGGGTGCTCGGTGGGCTTGTCGAGTTCATCCTCGCGCGCGTCGAGATCGACTTCCGGGCGGAGCTGCGCGACGCAGAGGAAGTCGAGATACGCAGTCGCCTCGACCGGATGGGGACCAAGAGCTTCGACCTGTGGCATGACCTCCACGCCGGCGGCGTGCTGGTCGCCGAGGCAAAGAGCGTGCTCGTCTCCTACGACTACGCCCTCGGCCGGAGCATCCCGGTGCCCCACGAGCTGCGACGGCGGTTGACCGGCCCGTAACCAGCTGGACTCAAGTCTGTCCGCCTCCGTGTCGATAGTGGCGGCATGCGGATCGTCGTGCGGCACGACGAATGTGGGCAGTGGTGGTGGGCTGCTGTCAGCGACGACGGCAAGACGTCGGCGGTCTCGGTGCCGCACTTGAGCCGCACCGACTGCATGCGCTCGCTGGCCGAGCTCAGGGTCGAAGGGCCGACGGCGCCCGTCATCTACGAGAACGATGCGAGCTCGGGCGCGTGGGCGATCGGAGCCTGAAGCTCCGCTGTGCGGGGCGGGTCACGCGTCGAGTTCGTGCGCGCGGCCGTAGCGGACTGCACGTCGCACCGCGCGCGGATCGAGGCCCCGCTCCAGCAGCTCCTGCCGTACCTCGCCCTCACGCGCGAGCCGGAGGAAGAGCCACGCGAGCGCCGCGATCGTGACGAGGGAGCCCTCGATCATCATCACCGCGCCCGCGAGCCCCTGGTCACGCAGCGGCGAGATGCCCCACAGCTCGTCACCGCGCGCGTAGACGCCGTAGAAGATCGCTCCGGACCAGACGAAGACGTTCCCGAGCACCGTCTCGAGCAGCCGGACGATCGCGATGTAGGCGAGCTTGGCTCCGGTGCCGAACCACTCGGGAGCGGGCAGCGTCTCGAGCACGGGCAGCCACATGATCGCCCCGGCGGTGAAAAAGGACAGGTGCTCCAGAGCGTGGACACTGCTGTGCTCCACCGCGGCCTCGTAGAGGAACGGCACGTGCCAGAGGTAGAGACTAGTTGCCCATATAGGCAACGCAAGCAATGGATTGGCAAGCACGCGAAGGCGCTCGACCGGCCGGAGCGCGAGCAGCGGGCGCAGGATCGGGCCCGTCAGGCCGGCCAGCAGGCAGAGCGGCGCCAGGTCGCCCACGACGACGTGCTGGAGCATGTGGAAGCTGAAGAGCTCGCGCTCGCCGATGGCGGCGACGGGCGAGGCGTACGCCAGCACGAGGAGCACGATCCCGAGCGCGAAGACGAGTGGTCGCCAGCGCGGCACCGTCGTGCCCCGGCCGCGGAGCGTGCGAACCCGGCGCCCGTAGGCGAGCGCGACGAGCGCGATCGGCGCGAGCTGCAGCGGGTCGAACGTCCAGCTCGTGAGCAGCGATGGTGGATCCACGACTGAACTGTAGAGCGCCTGGAAGCTCGTAGAATTCCCCGCGCGTGTACCTCTTCCACTACCACCTCGTCACGAGCAGGGTGCGGCAGGTGGAGGCGCGGTACGTGGGCAAGCTCGGGTTCGATCTCGTCGCCCGTCATGGCCGCATCGGAGAGGACTACCAGTCCTTCGAGCCTGGCACGTCCTGGGAAGACCTCGACGCTCTCGGGTTCAAGTTGCGGCTCACCGAGCTCGAGCGCGGGGCGGTGAACGTCGTCGTCCAGCCGGGGCAGTGGGATCTTCCCCGGGTCGATCACCTCGGGCTCGCACTCGACGAGGACGAGTTCGACGCGGTTGTCGACCGCGCCGCCACCAAGGAGCTTCGGATCCAGGCGCATGGCGGTCGCCGCACCTTCGTCGCGACGAACGCGGGCTACCGGCTGGAGCTCCACCCGCCGCAGGAGTGGTTGGATGAGCTGCTCGAATCCGCGACCGAACTAGCCCTGACCGAGCTCGAGCTGCGCGCGGAGGATCCGGAGCTGAAGGCGGCCGCGCTCGCCGAGCTGCTCGACGTCGAGCTGGTTGGGAGCGAGGTGCAGGTGGGGCGCGCGACAGTGCGGTTTTTCCCGGGGGGCCCGGCCGGTCGCCCGGAGCTGCACGGGGAGCTCTTCACTTGAACCAGCTCGACATGAGCCTTTGAGGCGACGGAGCAACTCGTGCGGCACGAGCGCGGCAAGCTGGTCAGGTGCGCCGATGGCCGCCGTACACTCGCTCGGTGAGTGAGCGGACGTACGCGGCTGCCGGGGTGTCGCTCGCGGCCGCCGACGGCGTCGTCGAGCGGCTGCGGAGCGTCGTCGCGACGACCGCCACGCCGTCGGCGTCGGGCTCGATCGGTGGCTTCGCCGGGCTCTACGCGCTCGACGAGCGGCGCCTGCTCGTCGCCTCCACCGATGGGGTCGGTTCGAAGCTCGTCCTTGCCCGGCGCGCGGGCAGGCTCCGTTGGTGCGGCGCCGATCTGGCCGCACACTGCATCAACGACGTCCTGACGACGGGGGCCGACCCGCTCTTCCTACTCGACTACGTGGCGGCAAGCCGGATCGAGCTCGACCAGGTGGCGGAGCTCGTCGAGGGCGCCGCGGAAGTCTGCCGGACGGCCGGGTGCGCGCTCCTCGGCGGCGAGACGGCTGAGCTGCCGGGGATCTACCGGGAGGGCGAGCTCGATCTTGCCGGCACGTGTGTCGGCCTCGTCGACCGGCGCGACCTGATCGACGGGTCGCGGGTCGAGGCCGGCGACGTCGTGATCGGCTTCGCCTCCGCCGGGCTGCACGCCAACGGTTTCACCCTCGTCAGGAGCATCGTCGGCGAGGACGACTTCGACGCCGACCTGCTTCTGCCGCCGACGCGTCTCTACGTGGACGAGGTGCGCGCGCTCCGGGCGCGGGCCGATGTTCGGGCGCTGGCGCACGTCACGGGCGGCGGGATCCTCGGCAACCTGCCGCGCGTGCTCCCTCGAGGACTGCACCCCGAGCTCGAATGGGAGGCCTGGGATCGCCCGCCGGTGTTCGCCTGGCTCGAGGAGCACGGCGTCGAGGAGGACGAGCTGCGCCGGGTGTTCAACCTCGGGATCGGGTACTGCGCGATCGTGCCGGCGGCCGACGCGGGTGACGCCACCGTCATCGGCAGGATCGTCGCCGCGTGACGCGCCTTCCTGGGGCGCGAGGCGCAGCCGGCCAGGGGAGCGCGTGATCGGCGTCCTCGTCAGCGGTGAGGGATCGAACCTGCAGGCGCTGCTCGACGCCGAGCTGCCGGTCGTCGCGGTCGCGTCGAACCGGGAGGACGCCCGTGCACTCGGACGCGCCGGCGAGGCGGGTGTTCCTGCCGGGACGTTCGAGCTGGAGGGGTTTGCCGACCGGGTTCAGCGCGACGCGACGATGGCGAATTGGCTGCAGGAGCACGGCGTCCGGCTCGTTGTCTGTGCCGGATACATGCACCTGCTGACGCCGCCCTTCCTCCGCCGTTTCCCGCGCCGGATCGTGAACGTGCATCCCTCGCTGCTGCCGGAGTTCCCCGGTACACGCGCGATCGACCAGGCGCTCGCCGCCGGGGTCGGGACGACCGGCGTGACGGTGCACCTCGTCGATGAGGGCCTCGACTCGGGCCCGGTCGTGCGGCAAGAGCCCGTACCGATCGAGCCGCGTGAGACGCTCTTCGAGCGGATCCACGCGGTGGAGCACCGGCTGCTGCCGGCGGTGGTGGAGACGATGTTGGGCCTACCTCAGTGACGATCCTCCAGCTCCTCAGCGGCGCGCGCCGACGGCGGGGCCCGGCTCTGTCGGCCGTGTGCCGGAGGCGGCCAGGGGCGTGAAGCGCGCCCTGATCTCCGTCTCCGACAAGTCGGGCCTCGACACGCTCGCAAAGGGACTGGTCGAGCTCGAGTGGGAGCTCGTGGCGAGTGGGGGCACCGCCGCCGCGCTCCAGGAGCTCGGGCTGCCCGTGACGAGCGTCGAGTCGGTGACGGAATTTCCAGAGCTGCTCGCCGGCCGGGTGAAGACGCTACACCCGCGAATCCACGCCGCGATCCTCGGCCGCCGCGACCGCGATGACCTGGAGGCGCTCGCGAGACACGGGATCGAGCCGTTCGACCTCGTCTGCGTCAATCTCTATCCGTTCGAGGAGGTCGCCGGCCGCCACGGCGTGCGCGAGGAGGAGGCGGTGGAGATGATCGACGTCGGCGGCCCCTCACTGCTCCGCGGCGCGGCGAAGAACTTCGCTCACGTCGCGCCTGTCTGCCGGCCGAGGGACTACGACCGCGTGCTCGCAGAGCTGCGCCGCGACGGCACGCTCTGCGACGAGACGCGGCGCGAGCTCGCGGCGGCCGCGTTCGCGACGACTGCTGCCTACGAGGCGGCGATCGCGACCTGGTTCTCCGGCCGTAACCCCTTTCCGCCTGTGCTCATGCCGGTCTTCGAGAAGCAGCTCGACCTCGCCTACGGCGAGAACCCGCACCAGGGCGCCGCCCTCTACGTGGAGCGGGGCGCACGCACGCACCTCCTCGCTCGTGTCGATCAGCTGCACGGACGGCCGCTGTCGTTCAACAACCTGAACGATCTGAACGCCGCCCGGTTGCTCGCCCGCGAGTTCACGCTGCCGGTGTGCGTGATTGTCAAGCACGCGAACCCGTGCGGCGTCTCTGTCGGCGCCTCGATCGAGGAGGCGTACGAGTGCGCGCTCGCGGCCGACCCTGTCTCGGCCTACGGCGGCGTCATCGTGCTGAACAGGCCGGTGAGTGCCGCGCTCGGAGAACGGCTTGCCGAGCAGTTCGTCGAGGTGCTTTACGCACCCGGCTACGACCAGGTCGCGCTCGAGGCGCTCGTCCAGAAACCGTCCACGCGCATCTTGAACGATCTCGAGCGGCGCGCGGCCGAGCCTGCGGAGCGCGACTTCAAGCGGGTGATCGGGGGCCTCTTGGTGCAGGATCGCGACTGGGACGTGGCCGGTCGCGACGGGATGGACGTGGTCTGCGGCAGTCCGTCCGAGGCCGCCTGGGGCGATCTTCTCTTCGCGTGGCGCGTGTGCAAGCACGTCACCTCGAACGCGATCGTGATCGCAAAGGACCTCGGGACGATCGGGATCGGCGCCGGCCAGATGAGCCGCGTGGACGCCGTCCGGATCGCCGTCGAGAAAGCCCGCGAGAGCGGGCACTCGCTGGAGGGCGCCGCACTCGCTTCCGATGCGTTCTTCCCGTTCGTTGATGGGCTGGAGCTCGCCCTCGCGGCCGGCGTCTCGGCGCTGATCCAGCCCGGCGGCTCCAAGCGCGACGAGGAGGTCGTCGCGACGGCTTCAGCGGCCGGGGCGGCCATGGTCTTCACCGGCCGCCGACACTTCCGACACTAGCGGGCGACACTAGCGGGCGCGACACTGTGGCACTGCTGCAGCACCGTCGCGGGTGCCCAGCCGGTCGTCAGCTTGGGGAAGTCCGTACCGGCCCGGAACACTCGAAATCGGTGCTTGCCGGAGGGCCTCGGCCCGCGAGCGGGCGCCGGCCGGCGCCCGCCGCCGTGGGTAGGCTTGCGCGCGTCATGGTGCGCGAGTACCCCACGCTGCTCGACCTCGTCGGCCAGACGCCGATCGTCCGGCTCGACCGGATCGGCCGCGACGTCGAGCCGCAGCTGCTGGCAAAGCTCGAGTACCTGAACCCGGGCGGCTCGAACAAGGATCGGATCGGGATCGCAATGATCGAAGCCGCCGAGCGCGACGGAAAGCTGCGGCCGGGAGGCACGATCGTGGAGCCGACGTCCGGCAATACCGGCGTCGGACTCGCGATTGCCGCCGCCGCGCGCGGCTATCGCTGCATCTTCGTGATGCCGGACAAGATGAGCCAGGAGAAGATCTCGATGCTGCGCGCCTATGGGGCCGAGGTGATCATCACCCCGACGGCCGTCGAGCATGACTCGCCGGAGAGCTACTACTCGGTCTCCGACCGGCTCGCCGAGGAGATCCCGGGGGGATACAAGCCTGATCAGTACTCGAACATGTCGAACCCGCAAGCGCACTACGAGACCACGGGGCCGGAGATCTGGGAGCAGACGGAGGGCGAGCTCGATGCCCTCGTGGTCTCAGTCGGGACGGGCGGCACCATCTCCGGGGCGGGCCGGTACCTCAAGGAGCGCAACCGGGAGCTCCTGATCGTCGGCGCCGATCCCGAGGGCTCCGTCTACACCTCGGCGGAGACGCACCCGTACCTCGTGGAGGGGATCGGCAAGGACACCTGGCCGGTGACGATGGCGCGGGACATCGTCGACCGTTGGATCCGGGTCTCCGATCGTGACTCCTTCGTGACCGCGCGCAGGCTAGCCCGCGAGGAGGGGATTCTCGCGGGCGGCTCCGCTGGAACGACGGTCTGGGCCGCGCTCGAGCTGGGTAAGGAGCTCGGCCGGCCGGCGAAGATTCTGACGATCCTCCCGGACTCAGGCCGCTCGTACCTCTCGAAGTTCTACGACGACAACTGGATGCTCCAGTATGGGTTCCTCGAGCGGCAGGCGCCTGCGCCGACGATCGAAGAGGTGCTGCGCTCGAAGCGGGCGGAGGCGCACGAGGTGCCGGACCTCGTCACGATCGAGTCGCACGCGAAAGTCGGTCAGGCGATCGACCTGATGCAGCGCTACTCGATCTCGCAGCTGCCGGTCGTTCGGGACGGGAGTACCGATTTGCTCGCGGACGTCGTCGGCTCGCTGCAGGAGCGCGGGGTACTAGACCGGGTCTTCAAGAACCCGGATGCGCTGAACGAGAACGTTGCCGTCGCAATGCAGCCACCGCTCGCAGCCGTCGACGCGGGTGATTCGCTCGACCAGGTCTTCGCGGAGCTCTCGGGCCCGAATGCCGCCGTTGTGGTCGCCTCGGGTGGACGGCCGACGGCGATTCTCACTCGGTCAGACCTGCTGGAGTACATGGCACACCAGCGCTCACAGACCAAGGGCCCCTGACGCCTCATCGCCCGCCCTCGACGGCGCGCGCGACGAGCTTAGGAGTCAGGGTCAGACCCGGTGCGACGGGCGAGAACGGCTTGAACAAGCCCTTCCGTTGTCGAGTCGTGGCCCGACCGCTGTCGCGAATCTGCAACGATTGCTCCACACGCCGCCGCCAGGGCAGCCGAGCCGCCCCGGCCCAGGCATGCCGAACCTAGGTCAGGAAGCTTGCGGCGTGGCCGCGGCGATTGGCCTCGTCGAGCTCTTCCTTCGAGAGAGCGCAGATCCGCTCCAGCAGCTCGAGCTCGTCGCGCAGGTGCGTGCGCATCATCTCGGGCCCGTCCGTGGCGATCGTGAACGCCACCCGATGCTCGACGAAGGCGCGCAGCGTGTCCCGGAGCGCCCCCTCGTCTGCGAGTGCCTTCGTCAGCAGGTTCGAGGTCGGGCAGATCTCGAGCACGATCCCGGCTTCCCGCAGGAGCCGCATCAGCTCCGGATCCCCGGCTGCGAGGATGCCGTGGCCGATCCGGTCCGGCCGCAGGTGCTCGACCACCTCGCCGATCTCCTCGGCCCCGGTCGCGCCCTCCTCGCCGACGTGGATCGTGACGCCGAGGCGGGCCTCCCGGGCCGCCGCGACCATCGGTTCGAGCTGCCGGTAGTCGTAGCGCGCGCCGCCGGGGCGCGGGCCTGCGACGTCGATGCCGACGACCCCGCGCGACGCCCAGCGGATCGCCTTCTCGACGACGATCTCGTTCTGGCGCTGCGTGAACGTCCGATCCATCATCAGGATCAACCCGCACCGCACCTGTGGGTACTCGATCGAGGCGCGATCGAGCCCACGAATCGCGGCGAGGATGACGTGGTCGAGGTCCCGCTCGCCCCCTCGGTTGCGCTTCATCGGGTTGAAGCGGAGCTCCAGGGTCGTGATCCGCTGCGAGCGGTAGGCCCCGCCGATCGCGCCGTGCACCGAGCGCTCGACCGCGAGCGGCGAACTCTGGATCAACTCGGTCCAGTGGTAGATCCGGTCGAGCGCGTCCAGGTTCTCGACGCCGCGCGGGTCGGACACGGTCACGAGCGCCTCGAACTCCCAGAAGTCCTTGACCGGCAGGGCGATCCCCTGCTCGTGGGCGAGCGACCAGAGGATGTCCGTCGCGACCGAGCCGCCGAGGTGGGTGTGCAGCTCGGCGAGCCCGTCTGTCACCCCGTCAGACTAGTCCACCCGGCCTTCCCACAACCATTGTTGTCCCTCGAGCCAGAAGAGGAGCGCGAGCGCCAGCGGCGCCCACGCGGGCAAGGTGAGGAGACCGGCGGCAACGAGCGTCGTCTCCAGTCGCGACCACCCCGCATCGAGGGCGTCGGCCACGGTTGGGCCCAGCGCGCAGGCAGCCACGAGCAGCGCGACATAGAGCGTCGCAGCAGCCGCCCACAGGACGGGCCGGTGCTCCCGTCGAAGGAGCGGCGACCACCACGCATCGCAGAGCGCGAACGTCACGCGAGCGATGACGGTGGGAAGCAGCACGACGCCGCCAGCCACGACCAGCGAGACGACCTCTCGGTCGGGGAGCGCTCGTGCCGCGACGACGGCGAGGAGCCCGGCGAGCATGACGAGCGTGGCCCAGTAGGGAATCGGCCGGCCGCGCAAGCGCCACGCCTTACCGACCCGCACGCGGGCAGCGCCGAGATGCGCCAGCAGCCTCCGATCCGGGTCGGCCAGCAGCGGCGGCACCGTCGTGCCCGCCCAGCTCTCGTCCACATCTCCCCACGCGGAGTCGAGCGGAGGGCGGGCGCACTCCGCGGCCGCGATCCGGTAGCCGTCGAGAGCGAGTGCCTGCGCCTCGAGGCTCGAGAAGGCGTCCAGGTCGGTACGCACCCCTGCGATGAGACGCTGAACGTCTCGCCGCACTCCGAACGGCGTCAGCTGCTCCGGTGGGGTCTCCGGCTCCGAGGCGAGTTCCCGCGGGCGAAGGATGCGGGAGTCGATCCCCCGGCGCAGGTGGATCAAGCTGAGCGGCGGCCCCGAACGCGCCCGCAGGAGCTGCTCCTCGCGAATCCGGTCGCCCTGGACGGCGATGACGCGGGAGACGACGGACGGCAGCAGCCTCGAGGCGTTCGCCTCGTCGGTGAGCTGAGCCGAGCCGTCGCTCACGACCAGGAGGTCGAACGAATGGGGTGCGTCGAGGAACGGCTGCACACCCTGGTTGTCCTGTGCACCGCCGTCCATCAGGTCGACGCGGTAGCCCGCGAAGAGCCGGGTGATCGGCAGCGGGCGGAAGAGGCCCGGGAAGGCGGCCGACGCCGCGATCGCGAGACCGAGCGGGAAATCGCGCTGATCCGCGGCGATCTCGGAGAAGCGGCGCCACTCGAACCGATCGTTGCGGTCGACGTCGCGCCGCGTGAGCTCTGCGGCCTCCTCCTCGCCCATCCCTTCGGGCCTGAACCGCCAGTTGTGCCCCGAGTTGAGCGAGGTCGCGTTCAGGACGAGCCTCGGCAGGTCCGGGCGCTGCACGTCGAGCTGACGAAGCTCGATCTGCCGGGCGATCCGGAGCCGGTGCTCGCGTCGGCCCGTGGCGACGTCCAGCTCTTGCCGCAGGAAGAGGTCGAGCATGTCGCCGGCGCGATCCGTGCGGGAGTAGCGAGGGCTGAGGAACATCGTCAGGTTCTTGATCGGGTTGGCGAAGACGCGGGAGCGCACGTTTCGGCGGCGGACGCGGAGGAGGACCTCTCGGGTGGTCTTCGCCGCGTCTGCGAAGTCGGCGCCCGTGAGAGGCTCCTGACGCAGCGGTTCCTCCGGCCAGCCCAGGATCCGCAGCAGCGAGAGGTAGAGGATGCTGCCCGCGATCGAGCCACCCGAGACGCAGGACACCGTCTTCACGTGCCGCAGGAGGTCGAGCTGCGCGAGCCGGGTGAGGACGCCCGCGTGGAAGAAGGCGGCGCGGAAGCCACCGCCGGAGAGGGCGAGACCGATGCGGAACGCAGGTTCGTTCACAGCGGGCGGTACTGATCGACGGCGCGACGAAACGTCCCACTCCGCGCCGCCTCTGTCAACGCGGCCGCTACCCGCCGGCGGTGGCGCGCCGGACGAGCTCGCGCATTTCCGGCAGGAAGCGCGGGTCGATCGTGTGCGGCAGTGGGTACTCCCGGTACAGGAGCTCGGCCCCGGCGGCCTCGACCCGTTGCATCGCCTCGCGCCCGAACTGGACGGGGATGATCTCGTCGAAGCTGCCGTGGCCGATCGCGATCGGGTAGCCCTCGAGACCGGACAGATCGAGCAGGAGTCCCTCGACGACGGGCATGAAACCGGAGAGTGCAATGATCGCACGCGGGCGCTCGCTTGCGTCCCGGCCGAGACCGAGCGCCCAGCTCATCACCGCCCCCTGCGAGAAGCCGCCGAGCACGAGCGGGCGCTGCAGGCCATCGAGCCACGACCGGAGGAGCTCGAAGCTCGGCCAGAAGGTGGCCGGGTCGGGGTTCGGGATACCCGCGAGGCGGTACCAGTGTGCCCCGCCCGGCGGCAGCGAGAGCGGCGCCCGCGGCGTCAGCCCGAGCAGCCGCCGCTCGGGATCGAGGGCGTCGAGCAAGGGGTGGAGGTCGCGCTCGTCGGCGCCCCGGCCGTGCAGGAGGACGAGCGTCCCCTCCGGCTCGCCCGCCGGCCGACGCTCCGCAACCGTCAGCTCCATGCCGCTCTGGGATCCGGAAGCGGCGTCAATGCCGGCTCGATCCGCTCGCGCAGGTGCTCGAACGCGGGTGGCAGCGACAGCCGTTCGCCGAGTCGGGACGGATCCTCGTCGGTCGCGAAGCCCGGTCCGAGCGTCGCCAGCTCGAAGAGGACGCCGCTCGGCTCCCGGAAGTAGACGGACCTGAAGTAGAAGCGGTCGATCACCGGCGTGGGCTGCATTCCTGCCTCGGCCACCAGCGCCTGCCAGGCGTCGAGGTCGTCCAGCGGGCATGCCCAGGCGACGTGGTGCACCGTTCCGGCCCCTCCGATGCCGCGCTCGACCGGAACGGGATCGAACGAGAAAGAGCCACCCCGCTTGTCCCCGCGGATCTCCCACATCGAGTCCCCGAGCTGCTCCCACGCAAGTGTGCCCTCGAACAAGCTGCGGCTGCGCTCGGTGTCGCCGTACGCCCGCACGGCGTCAAAACCCCGGAGCGCGAGTCCAGGCGGGATCTCGGGATGGTCTGCAATGAGTGGCTCGTCCCCGGTCTCGACGACGGCGAGCTCGAAAGCGACTCCCTCCGGATCCGCGAATGCCACTCTCTCCTTGCGTCGCTCCAGCGGCATCCCCTCGGCACGCAGGCGCTCCGTCCAGAAACCGAGCGCCTCCTCCGAGCCGACGCGGAGGACGATCGTGTGCACCATCCCGGCACCCGCCCGGCCTCGCGGCGCACCCGGATACTCGAAAAACGTGATGTCCGCGCCGGCCGTCGCCGCCTCGTCGGCATAGAAGAGGTGGTAGACGGTCGGATCGTCCTGGTTGACCGTCTTCTTCACCAGCCGCAGCCCGAGCACGCGCGTGTAGAAGTCGACGTTACGGGGCGCGTCGCCCGTGATCAGCGTGATGTGGTGGATGCCCTCGAGGCGCACGGCGATCAGGGCATGCCCACTCTGCCGCTTAGACTCACCTGTGGATGAAGGTCGGGATCGTTGTCCCTTTCTCATGGTCGTTCTGGGGCGCAGTCGTCGAGCACGCCGAGCTGCAGGCGGCTGCGCTACGACGGCTGGGAGTCGACGTGCGCCTGCTGATGGGCAACGATCCGCCGGGCCAGTTCACCCGCGTCCTGCACCCGCGGGTCGGCAGGCACGGCGAGCCGCCGCCCGACGTGATCCCGGTTGGACGCTCCGTGATCGTGCCGGCGAACGGATCGCTGCCGAACATCATCCTGAGCCCGCGCGCGATCTTCCGGATGCGACGAGCGCTCGAGCGGGAGGGCTTCGACGTGCTCCACCTGCACGAGCCGATGACGCCGATTCCCTGCATTGTCGCGCTCGCGCTCTGGGAGGGGCCGAGTGTCGGCACCCACCACGCGAGCGGCGAGCTCGGCTGGATGCGGATCGCGAATCCCGTCTGGGGCTTTCTGGAGGAGCGTCTGGATCACCGGATCGCCGTGTCGGAGCAGGCACGCGAGTCGGCCCACCGCTGGCTCCCCGGCGACTACGAGATCGTTCCGAACGGCGTGCTCATCCCCGAGGAAGTGGATCCGTCGGCACGCGAGCATAAGGTCGTCTTCGCGGGGCGACACGAGCCGCGAAAGGGGTTGCAGGTGTTGCTTCGGGCCTGGCCCGAGATCCGCCGCAGGACCGGTTCCCGGCTTCGCATCGCGGGCGCCGACCCGCTCGCAGTCCGGCTCCTGCTGACGCGGCTGCGGGTGAGCGACGAAGGCCTCGACATCCTCGGCTTCCTCAGCCAGGACGTCCTGACGGCCGAGCTCACCTCGGCGAAGGCGCTGGTCGCACCCTCGCTCGGCGGCGAGAGCTTCGGCATGGTGCTGACCCGGGCATACGCCTGCGGCCTCCCCGTCGTCGCGTCCGACATCCCCGGCTACCGTGACGTGATGTCTCCGGGCACCTCCGTTCCCGTCCCACCCGGGGATCCCGGTGCGCTCGCGGAGGCGGTCGTGGCGCTACTCGAGGACGAGCCCCGCCGTCTCCAGCTCGGCGCTGCAGCCCGGCGGCTCGCAGTCGACCGCTACTCTTGGGACGACATCGCGGTGCGGCTGGTTCAGATCTACGAGCGCATCTCGGGCGTGCGCGCGGCCGGCCAGGAAGCCGCGTGAAGAAGGCACGGGATCTCCCCCGCGCGACCGAGCCTGAGGCGAGAGAGGCCCCATGAAGCTCGCGCAGAGCCGGCCGGTACAGGCTGCGGCCGTCCTGCTCCTGCTGGCTCTCGCCGTCTCGCTCGTGTGGTGGCGCGGGCCCGACTGGAACCTCGTCCTCCACGCCTTCGATTTCGTCAACTGGGCGTGGATCGCCTTCGCGCTCGCGCTCAACCTCGCGTCGGTGTTCGCGCGCGCGCTGGCGTGGCAGCTGACGATCGTCCAGGCGCTCGACCCTCCCGACCCGCCCTTCGACCGCACCTTCTCCGCTTTCGCGGTCGGCCTGCTCGGCAACGCGGCGCTGCCCGGCCGCATCGGTGAGCTCGCCCGGGTCGCGGTCCTGCGGCGGCGGCTGCCGACACACGGGCGGGGGACGAGCGCCGCGCTCGTTGGAACGGTCTTCGCGCACCGGCTGTTCGACCTCTTCCCTGCCCTCGTGCTCGTCGGCTACGTCCTCGTGACGGCGAGGATTCCACACTGGGCGGTCACGAGCCTTCTGATCGTCTCCGGCCTCGGCATCGCGCTCTTCGCGGCGGCGATGATGAGTGCCCGCCGCGGCCAGAGGCCGGTTCTGGAGGGGTCGAAGCCGGTTCAGCGGCTGCTTGTGATGGCGCGTCAAGGCTTGTCGGTGATGAAGGCACCCGCGCCCGCTGCGGGAGCGATCCTGCTCCAGACGCTCGGCTGGTTCCTGCAGCTGCTCGCCGTCTACGTCGCGATGCGCGCGTTCGACATCCACGCGCCGCTACCGGCCGCAGGCCTCGTCCTGCTCCTGATGAACGTGGCGACGATCTTCCCGCTCTGGCCTGGGAACATCGGACTGCTGCAGGCTGCGGTCGCGCTCCCGCTCGTCCAGTACGGGGTCGCCTACCCGACCGGCTTCGCCTACGGACTCGTCCTGCAGGTGATCGAGATGTCCGTCGGAGTGGGCGTCGGTCTCATCTTCCTCGCGCGCGAGGGCCTCTCGTTCGCGACGCTCCGGGAGATGCCCGAGGCGGTCGACCTGCCCGAGGTCGGCGGTGGGGTGGAAGAGAAGGAGCACGAGGCACCGCGTGCGCGTGCTGGCATGTCCGGCTAGCCTCAAAGGCGTCCTCAGCGCGACGGCCGCCGCACAGGCACTCGTCCAGGGATGTCGCAGCGCCGGCGCGGACGTGCGCGCTCTGCCTGTCGCGGACGGCGGCGAGGGGACGGCCGAGGTGCTCGAAGCCTCGCTCGGCGGTGAGTGGCGCTCCGCCGACGTCACCGACGCCTTCGGCACACCGCGCGAAGCTCGTTGGCTGTCGCTGCCGGACGGAGCTGCCGTGCTCGAGTCGGCCGCCGCCGTGCCGCTCGATCCGCGGCGGCGTGAGCCGCTGTCGGCCTCCAGCCGCGGCTACGGGGAGCTGATCGCACAGGCGCTTCAGGAGCGCCCGACCTCACTCCTGCTCTGCCTCGGCGGCACCGCGACGATGGACGGCGGCGCCGGCCTGCGTCAGGTTCTCCGCGAGCTGCCCGTTCCTGCGCGCGCCCTCTTCGACGTCCGCTCGAAGCTGCTCGAGGCGCCGAGCCTCTTCGGCCCGCAGAAGGGCGCCTCGCCCGCTGACATCCTCGAGCTGGAGCGGCGTCTCTCCGCGGAGGTCGAGCTACGGCGCTTCGCTGAGATCCCCGGGTCGGGGGCGGCCGGCGGCCTCGGCGCCGCGCTGGCCGCGCTCGGAGCCGAGCTCGTCCCCGGCGCGCCCTACGTGCTCGAGACGATCGGCCTGCGCGAGCACCTCGCCGAGTCCGACCTCGTCGTGACCGGCGAGGGTACGGTCGACGCATCGACCGCGGCCGGTAAGGCGCCCGCCGCGGTGGCCGAGGCCGCGCAGGGCGCAGGCGTTCGGTGCGTCGTCTTCGGCGGGCGCGTCCTCGCGCCGGTCCGGGGAGCCGAGTCGATCGCCCTGTCGGGCGACCCCGCCCGGGCGGCCGACGACCTGCGCGAGCTAGCCGCGCTGCTCTGCGGCGCGGACCTTCTGGGCGAGCGCCTGGAGGAGCTTCCACGCGACGGATGAGTCGGACTCCACGATCGGGCGGAACTCCCACGGCGTCAGGCCGTAGCAGGTCATGTCCGTCTCGGCGGTGATCGTGGCCGACCGGACGCCCTCGTCGATGAGCGCGATCTCACCAAAGTAGTCTCCGGGACCGAGCGAGCCGCGTTCCTCACCCCCCACGGCGACCTTCCCCGTTCCTTCGGCGATGATGAAGAACCCCGCGCCCGACTGTCCTTCGCTCGACAGGCTCGACCCGGCGGGGAAGCGACGCTCCTTGAAGGAGTTGGCGATCCGCTCGAGCGCGCGTCGATTCAGTCCGGCGAAGAGCGGGACGCCGGCGATCGTGTTCGGAGACGGCTGAGCCACGCGTCGATTCTATGCAGACGGGCCCGACGAGGGGAAGGGCGCTGCGCCCTCGGCTCGGCGTGCGAGCTCCTCGATCCGTCCCTGGGCGGCGTCGAGACGGCCGAGGCAGAGGCGGAGGAGCTCCTCGCCGCGCTCCCAGAGCGCGATCGCCTCGTCCAGGCTCGTCTGCCCGCGCTCGAGCCGCTCGACGATCGATTCCAGCTCGCGCTGTGCCTCCTCGAACGTGATGCTTACGCCCCCCGCCGCCCCTCGCGCCCGCTGGCGATGTCCTCAACGCGCGCGCCGAACGAGCCCTCCGCGAGCTCGATCTCCACCCGTTCGGCCGGCCGGAGTGCCGACGTCGACCGGAGGATCTCGTCGCGGGCCCGGACGATTGCGTAACCCCGCTCGAGCGTTGCGCGCGGCGAGAGCGCCTGCAGCTGAGCGCCGGTCTGCTGGATCGAGTTGCGCCGGCGCTCGAGGAGCATCGCCGGGCCTCTGCGGAGGCGGTCGCGGAGGTTCGTCAGCCGGTGCGCATCGCGATCGAGCGTGCGGCGCGTTCCGCGCTCCAGTCCCCCATGCGCCCGCCGGAGCCGCTCGCGCTCTCGCTCGAGCGTCCGGCGGACGCAGCGCTCGAATGAGTCACGTGTGCGGGCGAGGTCGCGCAGCAGCTCGTCGAGATCCGGGACGACGAGCTTGCCTGCGGCGGTGGGGGTCGACGCGCGGGCGTCCGCTGCTAGGTCGCAGAGCGGCGTGTCCTGCTCGTGCCCCACCGCCGACACGATGGGAACGCTGCTCGCGGCGACGGCGCGCACCACACGCTCATCGCTGAAGGGCAGCAGGTCTTCGAAGCTGCCGCCGCCACGCGTCAACACGATCACGTCGACCTCGGGCTCATGGGCCATGGCCTGCAGCGCGTCGACGATGCCGAGCGCGGCACGTGGGCCCTGGACGAGCGTCTCGCCGACGAGCACGCGCGCAGGTGGAAACCGTTGCTGGATCGCCGCGATGACGTCGCGCTTGGCGGCCGCGTCGTTTCCGGTGACGATGCCGACGCGACGGGGAAAGCGGGGGAGCAGTTGCTTTCGGCTCGCGTCGAAGAGGCCTTCTGCCGCGAGGCCCGCCTTCAGGCGGTCGATGGAAGCGAGGTGTGCCCCGAGGCCGAAGCGCTCGACCGACAGCACCCGCAGTCGGAACTCCGCCTTGGCCGCGTAGAGCTCGGGTCGCCCGAAGACGTGGACTCGCTCCCCGTCAGTGAGCTCGAGCCTCAGCGCGTCGAAGGTCCGGCGCGGCATCGAGGCGGGAAGACAGGCGCCGTCGGCGGGATCCTTCAGGGTGAAGAAGACGCTGGCCCAGCGGTGGTGCCTGCGAAGTTCCGTCACCTCACCCTCGATCCACAGCGTCGGCAGCCGGGCGAGCCAGTCCGCGACGCCACGGTTGAAGCCAGCCACGGTGTAGACCTTGCGGTCGCCGTAGAGGAGAGGCTCGATCTTCACGCTCCTGAGGGTAGAGGCTCTGTGTCGCGGGCGACGTTGGGGGCGGCCTGGCACCATCGCCCGATGTCCGAGGCTGTCGCCGCGCGCGGCATCGAGCGATACCGTGCGCTCCTGCGCGTGCCCCACGCGCGCGAGCTCTTCCTCTGGGCGCTCCTCGCGCGACTACCGATGGGGATGGTGCCGCTCGCGCTCGTGTTGCTCGTCAGAGACTCGGGTGCCGGATACGGGCAGGCGGGCGCGATCGTCGGTGCCTACCTCGTGGCGGCAGCCGTTGGATCGCCGATCGCCGGGAGACTCGTCGACCGCCGCGGCCACGCGAGGATCCTGCGTCCGCGGGCGCTGCTCTTCCCGAGCCTCCTGCTCCTGATCGGGGCGCTCGCCGAGCTCGACGCGCCGACGGTCGCGATCGGAGCGAGCGCGATCGCGGCCGGCGTGCTCTTTCCCCCGGTTGGAGCCTCGCTGCGCTCGCTGTGGCCGCGGTTGCTCGAGGAACCGGAGCTCCGCGCCGCGGCGTATGCGCTCGAGGCGTCCCTCCAGGAGGTCTTCTTCGTCGTCGGGCCACTTCTCGTAGCCGTCGTCGCGGGAATCGCCTCGCCGTCGGCCACCTTCGTCGTCGCGGCCGCGGCGAGCGCGGTCGGCACCTTGGGGTTCGTGTCGAGCGCGCCCGTGCGCGATGCGCGGCCCCAGGAGGAACAGGGGAGGCGGAGCCTGCTCGGCGCGCTCGAGTCGCCGGGGGTTCGTACGGTCGTCCTCATCTCTGCCTGCTGCGGCGTCGCCTTCGGGGGCGTCGAGGTCGCGGTTCCTGCGTTCGCCGAGGCTCATGGGGGCGTGGAACGGGCAGGGATCCCGCTGGCGCTCTTCGCGGCCGGCAGCCTCGTGGGCGGGCTCGTCGCGGGCGCCAGGATCTCGGGGAGTTCGCGCACTCTGCTGCGGGCGTCCGCCCTCCTGCTCGCGCTCGGGCTCGCACCGCCCCTCCTCGCGGGCTCGTTGCCACTGCTCTCGCTGTTGCTCTTCACGGCAGGACTGCCGATCGCGCCCCTCTTCACCGCCGCGTACGGGCTCGTCGACCGGGCGGCTCGGCGCGAGAGCGCCGCTGAGGCGTTCGCCTGGATCTCGACCGCCATCTCCGGCGGGCTTGCCGCAGGGGCGGCTGTCGGGGGCGCGCTCATCGACGCGCAGGGGGTGCGAGCGTCGTTCGCGCTCGGTTGCTCCGCAGCCGCGCTCGCGGCGCTGCTGGCGCTCGTCGGGCCTGGCCTCGAAGGGACGAGACCGCCTGATCCTGAGCGTGTGTGATCTTGGGGCACTGTGCTCGGGTCACAGGCCGTGCAGGCGATCACGGGAGCGGCCTCGGCACGGGGGTCGCGCAGCTGAAGTGCGCGGAACTCGCGCAAACACCCTCCGGGAAAAGCCGGTGAGAGCCTAGCCGGGGAGGTCGCAAACCTAGCCCTCGACAAGGCAAACTTCTCCGCGCAGGGTTCGTCTAGTGCAGAACGAAGACTCGACAACCAATGGCTGACACCACAGAACTCATCGATCGGCAGAGCGAGCGGGCCAAGGTCGAATCCTGGCGCCTGCACGTGCTGATGGAGGCGGGCTACCCGCTGCCACTCGCCGAGAAGCTCGCAGCCGCGCTCGACGCAGACCTGCACCACGCGGTCGACCTGGTCGCGCGCGGCTGCGACCCGCGAGTCGCGGCCGAGATCCTGCTCTAGCTTGCGCAAGATCGGAACCTGCCGAAGCGGATTCCGTCGCGCAAGACACTGAACGGGTCAGGCCTGGACGGCCGTGCAGCGATCAGCCAGAGGCTCCATGTGAAACTCACGCACGTATGGCTGATGTGCCAGACACGGCGCGGTTTCGCCGGCGCGGGCTGTGACCACTATAACCAAAACCCCCCCCCCCAA
>JBBJOI010000086.1:0-3704 GCA_037721555.1 Gaiellaceae bacterium
TGGCGCACGCCGACTGGATCATCGACCTCGGCCCCGGCGCCGGCCACGACGGCGGGAGGATCGTCTTCGAGGGCACACCCGCCGACCTCGTCGCCGCCGGCTCCACCCTCACCGGCGAGCACCTCGCGGCCTACGTCGGCACCTGATCGATGGCATCCCCTGAACCGCGAGGCCGCCGAACAAGGAGACACGTCCTAGTCGGTAGCGGCTTCGGCCATCGACCAGACGATCAGGTGGTCGGGGCGGCTGGCGTAGCAGTGGAGGGCGCCCTTGCCGTTGTAGACGGTCGCGCGGAGGTCACCCGCGCTGCGTGTGAGCCGATACTCGAAGTTCCCGTACGGCCTGGCCGCCTCGGTGTTGCCGTTGACCTGCAGCGAGAGCAGCCGCAGGCGCTCGCCGCGGCGGTGGCGGCGTACGAAGTACGCGACGAGCGACGGGCGATGCATCGCCGACTCGCGCAAGCGCAACCCCGGCCCGCCCGTTGAGTACCACTGAAAGTCCGGCTCTCGCGCCCACACCGCTTCCAGCACAAGGGCTTGACCCCGGTTGAACGCGGCGAGAAACCGCCTCACCGTCTGCTCCACCTCCACCTGCGCACACAGCGTCGGGGTCTCCGCGGGCAACGCGGCCGCGTCTGCGTGAACGGCGCCGAGAGCCAGAGTGAGCACAGCACTAGCGAGCAGCAACCCCCGCTTCACAATCGGAGACTATGACGATCTCTTGCGGTGGTGGCTACCGCGAGCATGCCTCATCGGTCCGATTCGTCAGCGCGCGCGAACGGGAGTTCAACCGCTGCGGCTTGACGCCGCCAGACCGGCCCAGACCTGCCCGCACCTCTGGGTCCATGTTCGTTGGGACTCGGCCGGGTGGGTGTGCGTGTACACGGATCGACAGGCCCGGGAAGCCGAGCGGCGGTCATCCACCTCCGTTACGGCGGAGGCGTTGCGCCAACTCGACGAGTGGCTCGAGCCCGACCGTTCGTGAACTGAGGGTCGTCTCGGTCACGTCGCGGATCAGCCGCACGCTCGCCTCGTTGCCGGTGCGGTCCTCGGGCTCGATGACGTCGAACCGCTCCCCGCCTCGCTCCAGGAGTTTCCAGGCGTGGGACCGTCTGCTCCGGTCGTCAGTCCCGGCAGCCGTCTGTTCGACGTGGATCTGATGCCCATCGGCGCGCCAGAGGTGGAAGTGGACGCTCTCCGGCTCCTGGCCGGCCTTGTCGCCGGGGTAATAGCGGGCTTCCAGCTCCCACTCGACCAGCGCGGCCGGCGCCCAGACCGGGAAGGATGCACGCGACGCCGCTTCCTCGACGGTGAGCTCTTCGGCTCGAACGTGCTGCCGCCGACGCGCGTCGGCGCGTGGCCGAAAGGTGTCGCCGGGGAAGGTCGCGTCCAGCTCGAGCTCCCGCACCTCGAGGACGGCGTAGTCGCCGCCGTCGATCCGCAAGGTGCGGCGGAGCAGGAGGCCGCGCTCGAGGTCAACGGCCAGCTCGATCTCGTCCGCGTCGAAATCGAGCCTGAGCGTCGACAGACGCCTCGCTTCGCGCCGGGGGACGCCGCGCACGAGCCGCACCGGGCGGCCCGCGACCGTGTCGTGTCCGAGCAGCTCGAGGCGCAGTGCACCGATCAGCGGCGCGGGGTTGAACAACAGCTCCGCGGAGCGTGCGATCGAGGTCCCGACCCTCAGGTCGTCCTCGTTCGAATCGACGTAGCCCTCCTCGTCGTAGATCCACCACCGCTCGCCGTCCTGAATTGCGAGAGACCGCCGAGCGCCGTCTACGGACTCCTCACGGATCCTGCCGGGGGGCTCGAGCCAGACGTGGGTCACCGTCTCGCTGGCGCCGAGCTCCCGAGGGTCGATTGAGTCGCGGTGATCGGCGTCTGAGAACCGCTCACGCGCGCGCAGACCCAACTCCTGGTCGTACCGCTGGAGGATCGTCGCCCGGATCGTCCTGTAGCGGTAGCGCGCCCCGTGCAGCAGCTCGAGCACCTCGCCCAACTCGCTCACGTCATCGGATCCGTGGCGGCTCGCTCGAGGCGCGCACAAGCGTCGCGGCAAGCTCCAGCAGGCGCGCTCGATCGATCGCTCGTCCTTGCACCTCGATGGCCGTGCCTTCGCGCTCCAGACGCACACGCGTCGATTCGAGACTCGAAGACGCCTCCCGGACGAGCAACTGCTGACCGCGGTGCTCCACCCGCTCCCAGCTTGCCCCCATGGCGCCCCACGCGCCGGCCGGCTGCTGATCGATCGAGATCGAGGCATCGTCTTGCAAGGAGATAAGCGAGACGTGAACTTGTTCGACACCCGGCCAGTCCGGATGCGCCGCCGAGTAGGTGACCTGGAGCTCCAGGTGCGGCTCGACTCGGTCTGGAACCCAGACAGGGAAGCTCGCCCGCCGGGCCGCCTCGTCGGAGGTCACGAACCCGAACGAGTCGTCCGCCGCCAGCTCTGCCGGGGTCCGCACCGGCTCGCCCGGAGGCGGTTCGAAACGAAAGATCTCCTCCGGTAGCTCTTCATCGAAGGCAACCTCGAGCAGCTCCGTGATCCCGACCGGCTCGTTCTCGAGTCGCGCCTCGACACGCAGCAAGACACCGCGCTCGGCGTCGATCAGGAGGTCGTACTCGTCGGCACCCGGCGTGAAGCCCCAGAAGCCGCTCCACTCGCTCTCGCCGGCACGAGGCGTCGCCCGCACATGAATCGCCTCACGCCCCGCGGCCACCGTCCGCTCCAGGGGCTCCAGGCTGAGCTCCGCGAGCATCGCGGCCGGCTCGAAGATGACCTCGTCGCCGAAAGTGCCCTCGCCCCCGTTGCCGTCCGCCGCGCGCTCGTGGACGATCGTGCCGAAGCCGGGTACGTACCGCCAGACGGTGATCCCGTCGCTAACGGTCACCCCCTCGCCGTCCTCTTGCCGAAACCGCATCGGGCGCTCCCACCAAAGCCGCTGCAGCGACTCCGAATCCTCCGGCGGAGGCTCGTCACTCTCTCCGTCCGAGAACGACATGAGCGCGATGTCGCCCTGGGAGGAGGCGGCATGCCGCTCCATCGCCCGCTCGAAACGAGCGGTGTGCTGCCATAGCCGAACCGTCGCACGAACCGAGCGGAAACTGTCTCCCGCCCCGTCAGCGAGCTCGAGCAGGTCGCTTAGCTCCGTCACGTAGGCCGGCCTTTCCGCACCCATTCAGCCTAGTAGCCGGCGCCTGCGCCCGCTACGCCTGTTCAGGTCTATCCGCGACGGCTGTCGCTCACGCGTGGAGGCCCCGCGGCGGCACCGGTGGCTCCTCGTGGCGCATCGGAGGCGGCAACTGGCGGATTCCGGGCAGCCGGTCGGCGGCGCGGAAGAGACAGACCGCGAGCGAGTGTGGCCGAGCAGCCGCCGGGCAGAGAATCCCGGCCCAGCCCTCCGCGAAAAGCGTCTCACCGCGGCTCTGGAAGCTCGGCCACTGTCTTCGGTCCGGCACCGGCTGCGGGAGGCCGACGCGCTCGAGGCGCTCGAGGCGCTCGGGCGACGACAGGTCGGCGACATGATCGACGTCGACATCGAACCGCCAGAGGTCGCGCGGCAACTGCCTCATCGGAGGGATCGCGGCCTCGGCCAGAGCGCGGTACCACTCCGCCCAAGCGGTTGTCTCGCTGTCGGCAAGATAGAAGCCCTCGACGACATCGCCACGCTGCCAGCGCCCGTCGGCAGGATGCTCCGGGCGGAAGAG
>JBBJOI010000021.1:0-44106 GCA_037721555.1 Gaiellaceae bacterium
TCTCGGTCGGGCTGATCGCGGTGCTGCTGCCGTCGGCGTTGACAACCGAGGGCGAGGTGACGAGCACACCCGAGTCGGAGCAGGCGTACGAGCTGATCTCCGACCGGATCCCGCCCGACGACGACTACGTCAACGAGCTCGTGATCGTCCACTCCCCACGGCTCGAGGTCGACGCGCCCGCGTTCGAGACCAAGGTGCGAGAGCTGCGGGGCGAGATCGAGGCGCTCCGCGTGACGCACAACATCGAGGACTACCTCGGCTCGCCCGACCTCGCGTCTGAGGACCGCCACAGCGCCGTTCTGACGCTCGGCATGGGCCCGGATGCCGAAGACAACATCGAACGCGTCATCGACGTCGTCCAGGCTGCTGAGGGCAACGGGTTCGAGACCGCCATCACCGGCGAGTTCACAGCAGACCGCGACTTCCTCGAGCTCTCCAACTCGGACTTGAAGGAGGGGGAGCTCTTCTTCGGGCTTCCGGCCGCGCTCATCGTGCTCGTCCTCGTCTTCGGCGCTGTCGTCGGGGCTGTCGTGCCGATCGTGCTCGCGATCGTGTCGATCATCGTCGCGCTCGCACTCGTCGCCGTCCTCGGCCAGGCCTTCGAGCTCTCGTTCTTCGTCGTCAACATGCTCTCGGGGATGGGCCTCGCGCTCGGGATCGACTACGCGCTCTTCGTCGTCTCGCGCTATCGGGAGGAGCGGGCCGGTCGGCGCGAGCACCTCGACGCGATCGCGGTCTCCGCGCGGACGGCAACGCGTGCCGTCTTCGTCAGCGGCGTCGCGTTCGTGCTCGCGATGTTCGGGATGGTGATCGTCCCCGACACGATCCTGCGTAGTCTCGCTGTCGGGGCAATCCTCGTCGGCATCGTCGCCGTCCTTGCCGCGCTGACGCTGCTGCCGGCGGTGCTGGCCCTCCTCGGCGATCGCGTCGACCGGCTGCGTGTGCCGTTCCTCGGCAGGGCTCGCGCCGGCGAAGAGGGCCGCTTCTGGTCTGCGATCGTGCGTCGCGTACTGCGGCGGCCTGCTTTCTTCGCCGTCGGCGCAGTCGCCCTGCTCCTGGCGGCGACCGCTCCGGTGCTCGACCTCGAGACCGGCCTGCCCGGGATCCGTACGTTGCCGGACCGCTACACGGCGAAGGAGGGCTTCCTGCTGCTCGAGCGCGAGTTCGGGGTCGGCACGCCCGACAGCGTCCAGGTGGTCGTCGACGGCGATCTCTCCCGACCGGCGGTGCGCGAGGGCGCCGAACGGCTGACGGAGCGGCTCGACGCGAATCCGATCTTCGGCGAGCCGTCGCTGACGGTCTCGCCACGCAAGGATCTTGCCGTCGTCGAGGCGCTCGTCACCGGCGACAGCCGCGACCGGGCGACGGTACGCGCTGTCGAGCAGCTGCGCGACGACGTCGTGCCGACTGCACTCGCCGGAACGGGGGCGCGCGGGCTCGTGACCGGTGAGACCGCCGAGATCATCGACTACCGCGAGCTCACCGCCGACTGGTTGCCGATCGTCTTCGCGTTCGTCCTGGGTCTGAGCTTCGTGCTGCTCACGCTCGCATTCCGGTCGATCGTCGTTGCGATCAAGGCGATCCTGCTGAACCTGCTATCCGTGGGCGCCGCGTACGGGCTGCTCGTGCTCGTGTTCCAGAAAGGCGTCGGCAACGAGCTCCTCGGCTTCCAGCAGGTCGACTCGATCGCTGCCTGGCTCCCGCTCTTCCTCTTCTCGGTGCTCTTCGGCCTCTCGATGGACTACCACGTCTTCTTGCTCAGCCGGATTCGCGAGCGCTACCTGCGAACTGGATCGAACTCGGAGGCGGTCGCGTACGGCGTCGGCTCGACGGCGCGGCTGATCACCGGCGCCGCGCTGATCATCATCGCCGTCTTCGCAGGCTTCGCCTCGGGCGAGCTCGTCGAGTTCCAGCAGATGGGCTTCGGGGTCGCCGTCTCGCTGTTGATCGACGCGACCCTGATCCGGAGCGTGCTGCTCCCGGCGACGATGCAACTCCTCGGCGACCGGAACTGGTACCTCCCGTCGTGGCTTGAATGGCTCCCCCACCTCGAGGTGGAGGGCGCGGTGCCGCCGCCGGACGCGGCCGCTACGCCTTAGGCCTCCGCCACGAAGCGCGCGATCCGAGCGCCGATCTCTGCGCCCTTGTCCTCCTGCAGGAAGTGCCCGGCGCCCGCGACGATCTCGGGCCCGATCGCACCGGGGATGTGCGCCGCGAGCAGCTCGGCCGCGCGCGGCGAGAAGATGGGGTCGGAGTCGGAGAAGAGCACGAGCGCGGGCTTCTCCCAGCGTCCGAGCGCCTCACGGACGCGCAGCATGGGCTCCGTGTTCGGGTGCTCCGGCTCGGTCGGGACGAGCTCGGGGAACGCGAGGACTCCCGCCTTCGACTCGGGCGTGGGCCACGGGGCGCTGTAGGCCGCCTCCACGCCTGGGTCGAGCGGCTGTACGCACGAGATCCGCACGAGCTGCCCTGGGACGAGGTCGGTGCCGAGCCGACGCACGAAGGCGCGGAAGCGCAGCCATTCGTCAGACGGCGGCCGTCCACCGCCGATGCCGGTGTTCATGATCACGAGGCGCTCGACGCGCTGCGGCTGCTCGACCGCGAGCCTCAAGCCGATCGGCCCGCCCCAGTCCTGGACGACGACCGTGAGGTCGCGTAGATCGAGCTCCTCGACCAGCCGCAGGATCGACCCGTAATGGAAGCTGTAGCTGTAGGCGTCCAACTGCAACGGCTTGTCGGAGCGGCCGAAGCCGAAGAAGTCGGGCGCGATCGCACGGTTGCCCGGCACGAGCTCGGGAACGACCTTGCGGTAGAGGTACGACCACGTCGGCTCGCCGTGCAGCAGGAGCACCGGTGACCCCTCGCCCTCGTCGAGGTAGTGCATCCGCAAGCCGTCCTGCTCGACGTAGTGAGGCAGGAACGGGTAGCCGGGGAGGTCGGCGAAACGCTCGTCGGGTGTCCGGTAGGCGCTCATGCTTCCGAGAGGATGTAGGAGACGAAGAATCCTGCGACGGTAGAGAAGGCGACGTAGGGCCCGCCGTGCTCGAAGGCCTCGGGCAGGACCGAGCCGGCGAGAGAGGCGAGTATGGCCCCGCCGGCAAAACCCAGCAGAACGGCGAGCACGCCTCCCGGTGCTCCACCGAGCAGCAGGCGCCCTGCGACGACGGAGGCTGCGATCACCAGTGCAGCGGCCGTCCAAACCGTGAGGATGAACCCGGTCGAGCGGCCGTTCTCGCGCATGCGCGTCGCCCCGCCGACCGCCTCCGGCAGATTCGCAACGACGATCGCGACGAGCAGAGCCGGCCCGGCACCCTCGATCAGGCTGACACCGAGCGTGACACTCTCCGGCACTCCGTCGAGGATCGCTGCGGCGAGGAGCGCGAGCCCGACTGTGCTTCCGCGCATGTGCCTCATGAGCTGGGCGTCGAAGACGATGAGGGCGGCCGACCCGGCGAGCAGCCCGAGGCCGGCGAACCACACCCCGCCCAGCTCCCCGGCGTCTGCGAAGAGCTCGAAGGAGAGCGCGCTCGTGAGCGCTCCGCCGGCGAATCCGAGCAGCGCCGCATAGAGGTGTTCCGGCAGCGAGAAGCGCGCGCCGATCGCGGCGCCGAGTACGAGTGCCGCGGAGGCAACGGCGCCGAAGACGACAGCCTGACCTACGGCGCCGTGCCCTTTCGCTTCGGCTCGTACCGGAAGATGTAGAGGCCGTAGTCGCGGTCGCTCGCGAGCACGTACTGCTGCCGGCCGATCCGGTGTACTTCGACGCCCCAGAAGTCGCTGCCGCCGTCGTCGACGAAGACACCTACCTCCTTCAATCCCTTCGGGCCGTACTCGACGACGCGGAAGCCGCCGGCGTAGTAGCTCAGGTAGGCGAGCCGCTTGCTCGGGTCGGGATCGATCGCGACCTCGTGCACGCTGAGCGCTCCGGAGCCGTCCGCGTACCGCGGGCTCTGCGCCTCGGGGATCGCGTAGCTGTCGATCTGCGAGATCGAGCCGCGCGCGCCGATTGCGCCGGGAACCCGTGTGCGGAAGAGCCGCACGTAGCCCCAGCCGTCGAAGACCGAGGTGACCGAGGCCGTCGCCGTCGCCGTCCCCGGTGCGGGCGTCGCAGTCGCGCAGGCGTTGGCCGTGGTCACGCCCGCGATCTGCAGCAGCTGGAGGCCCGCCAGGCGCGAGACGAAGAGGTACGGGATGACTCCGGAGACGGAAGGGGTCAGCCCGGCGAGGCAGTCCGGGCGAGCGCTGTTGAAGACGATCGCGGAGCTGAAGCCGGCGCGCGCAACCGCATCGAGCTTCTCCTGGAAGGTGCAGGTGCCGCGCTCGACCAGCGCAATCCCCGTCCCGGGTGCCGTTTCTGCGCAGGCCTCGCCCACGAATGTCGCTCGCCCCCCGAGTGCCATCGAGCCGGTGATCCGCGGGACGCCTGAGGCCGGTGTCGGGGAGAACTCGACGCCGGCGTACGGGCCGGCAGTGATGCGGCCGACCACGCGGAACGGGCTGAAGTCCTCGTCGGTGCCGATCAGGAAGTCGTTCTTCGGCGCCAGCTCCGACTGGTGCGCGTTCCCCTCGGGGGAGATCGCCTGCCCGCGAGCGAGGCGCTCGCCGTCGCGCCGGGCGTAGTCGCTCTGGGCGACGAGCGTGACGCCGCCAGCGCGGGGATGGGTGACGTCGAGCAGCACGTAGCCGCCGTCCCAGTAGTTGACGTTCATCACGTAGCGCCGGCCGATCCGCTTCACGACGAGGTCGTGCGCGAAGACCGATCCGAGGTTCGCGGGCGTCTCCTGTCCGACCGAGAAGGGCGGGCGAGCAAGGTCGAGCGTGTCGTTGACGAGCACGGGGTTCCGCGGGTCGGTGATGTCGAGGATGTCGACGTTCGTCGTCTCCTCGTCGTCGACGAGCGCGACGTAGGCGCGCCCGTCGGGCGACTGGTTCCACGCGAACATGCTGTGGGTCTGGTTTGCCTGCGGCTCCGGCGCTCCCTCTAGACCCGTGTAGTCGCCGGCGTGGGCGACGAGCAGGCGCGGCGCGCGCGGATCGGAGACGTCCCAGATGTTGATGCCGCCACGCATGCGGGGCGCGATGGGCTCGGGGGCGTTCGGGCACGTCTCGTTCTGGTGGATGAAGAGCACACCGTCGAAGGACGCGTTCTTGAGCCGCAGTGTCTGAGCGCCCTCGCCCGCGAAGCTCCCCAGCGTCATCGGCATGAATGCGCCAGGCACCTCCACCGGGCGGGCGGGGTTCGAGATGTCGATCGTGTGGGCGCCGCCGGCATCGCAAGTGGGCTCGCGAAAGGCAGTCAGGTACGCAAAGTTCCCGTAGGCGGCGACGTCGGCGACCCGGCCCTGGATGCCCGCTCCCGACGGGTTCGTCACGCTCGCCTTCCCCACGAGCCGAACGTTCCGCCGCTTTGCGGCGAGGGCGCCGCTCACGCTCCCGTGCCGGTCGTCGGTGCTGACGCCCTCGCCGGAGAACTCCTCCCGGCCGAGCCCGTGCTCGGGATGGCCCGTCGCGCCCGCTGCGAGCAGCAGGGTCGCGAGCGCGGCCAGCGCGAGGGTGAGCGGGCGCCTCATTGCAGGGAAACCGTAGCTCGCAACGTGACGTCGTGGAGGGATTTTCGGCTGCTCGGGGAAGATGAGAGCTGTGGCGCGCCCACCCGATCCGGGCGACGAGACGGTCGTCAACCCTGAGTGGACCCCGGGGCCGGAGACGCGGGTCGTCGTCGAGGAGCGTGAGCGCACGGCCGTTGTCCCGCCCCGCCGGCGCCTCCCGCAGCTCTGGCCTTGGCTGCTTGCGCTGCTCCTGCTCGCTCTCGGAGGTGTTGGCGCAGCCTTCCTCCTGTCCGGAGACGATGACGAGAGCAGCGCCCCGACGACCCAGACGACGGTGGTGCGGATCGAGGTGCCGGCTCTGGTCGGCGTGCGCGAGCCGCGCGCGCTCGAGCTCGTCCGGGACGCTGGGCTGCAGGCCGAAGTCCGTCGGCGCGCCGGCAACAAGCCTGCCGGTGTCGTCGCTGCTCAGGACCCGGAGAGCGGGAGCAGGATCGAGGATCGCGGCACCGTACTCCTCACGATCTCGAAGGGCCCGGCGCGGGAGACGGTGCCCGATCTCGTGGGCGAGCAGCTGAACGAGGCGCTCAGCGACCTGCAAGGCGTCGACCTCGCCTCCCAGGTCTTCTCGGAGGAGCCGTCGGGAGTCGTCGTTCGGCAGGAACCCGTTCCAGGGACGAAGCTGAAGCCGGGCGGGTCCGTCAGGTTGGCCGTCAGCAAGGGGCCGAAGCCCGTGCCGGTCCCCGACGTCGTCGGGCAGCAGGTTTCCGAGGCAACGGCAGCGCTCCGGAAGCTGGGCTTCGAGGTCAACATCGTCCCCGTTCCCTCCGACGAGCCGGGTGGCACCGTCGTCGCGCAGAACCCAACCGCTGGAACCCTGCCCAAGCCGGGAACGAAGGTACGGCTGAACGTCGCGCAGGAGCGCTCCACCGGCGCGACCACGACGCAGGCGACGACGAAGCAGGCCACAACGACGCAGGCGGCGACGACGCAGGCCGCGACGACGCAGGCCACGACGACCCAACCGCCGGCACCGGCGAGCGTTCCGGACGTGGTCGGGCTGACGCAGGCGCAGGCGACGAAAGCCCTCGCCGACGTCGGGCTGAAAGCGTCGTTGATGTTCGTGCCCTCGCAGCAGGATCCCGCCGGCGCCGTGGTCGCGCAGGCCCGGGCGGCAGGAGCGACGCTCCGGCGTGGCGAGTCCGTCCAGATCAACATCTCGGTAGGCCCGGATCAGGTCGCTCTGGTCGCGGTGCCGGAGGTTGTCGGTCTGTCCGAGCAGGATGCGCGGAGCCAACTCGTGTCTGCGGGCTTCCGTGTGCAGGTCCTGCGCGAGGCGACGGACGATCCGGCCCAGAGCGGCACCGTGGTCGACCAGGAGCCCCAGCGCTCGCCCGAGGCCGGGCTCGTCACGATCTACGTCGGCCGCTCGTCCTAGATCTGGTGCGGCGCTAGACCTGGTGCGCGCGCGCCTGCGCGCGGTGGCCGCGCGCCGACGCCGGCTCCGCGTGGTGCTCGTCGAGCCACGTGACAATCGCGTCGGCCCCCTCGATCGCGTTCCCGTCCTCCGTCAGGAGAACAGGGATCGAGTCCTTGCCGTTGCCACTCGCCTCGCGCAATTCCTCCCGATCCTCGGGGCGCGGCTCGACCTGCATGGCGAGAAACGGTAGGCCGAGCTCCGTCAGGCGCATCCGGACGCGCTGCGAGTACGGACACCATTCGGCTTGATACAGCGTCAGCACGGGGTGTGACTACCGCTCAAGGCACGACTCGAAACGACACGGCCGTGCGAGCCACGTCCTGGGCTTAAAGCCTCGAACACGGCCGTCGGAGGCGGGTCTACTTCGGCGTCGCCTCGAGCTTGTAGCCGACCCCGTAGCGTGTCTGGATGAACGTGTGGTTTCCGGCACGCTGGTCGACCTTCTCGCGCAGCTTACGGACGAAGACGTCGACGGTGCGGTCGCGGTGGGAGGCGCGCCGGCCCCACACACGTTGCAGCAACTCGTCTCGCGTCAGTACGCGGCCCTGGTCGAGTGCGAGCGCGTAGATGAGCCGGAACTCCGTGGGGGTCAACTCCGCGCTGGCGCCGTCGACGTAGGCCTGCACGTTGCGCGGGTCGAGCCGGAGCTCCTCGATCTCTATCTCCTCGCCGCGCCGCGGCTCCTGGGCGCGGGTCCCACGCCGCGCCGCCGCCGCAACCCGAGCGACCAGCTCCTTCATCGAGAACGGCTTCACCAGGTAGTCGTCGGCGCCGAGCTCGAGTGCATGGATCCGGTCGTGCTCGGTACCGCGGGCGCTTACGACGACGATCGGCGTCCCGATCCCTTCGCTCCGCGCCTGCTCGATCACCTTCCAGCCGTCGAGACCCGGCAGCATCAGGTCGAGAACGCACACGTCCGGCTGCTCGTACCGAAGGCGCGCGAGGCCGGTCTCGCCGTTCGAGACGCCGACCGCGTCGAGGCCCGCAACCGTGAGATGACGCGCCATGCCTTGAGCGATGACGTCGTCGTCCTCGATGATCAGCACCTTCACCACCTGCCGACACTATGCAGCGGCTGCCGGCCTCGGGCGGGTGAAGAAGTGGTGTCGAAGCGGTGAACCTGCTCGTGTTACAACGGAGAGGTGGACGCGGACGCCGTACGTGGACAGATGCTCCTCGAAGAGAGCAGGGAGGCGGTCGTGGTGCTCGACGCGGACGGGCGGGTGGTCGCCGCGAGCCGTCGCGCACGCCAGTCTGTCGAGGGCGTGCGCGAGGGAGAGCAGCTGTCGCCGGACCTCCTCGAGGACGATCGCGCGCTCGTCGTGCCCCTCTCGATCGACGGGCGCATCGAGCAGCTCGTCTACCTCTCGCGCGCCGGCGATCTCTCCGCCTACGAGGAGCTTCGCTCGGGGTTCACAGCAGCCGTCTCCCACGAGTTGCGCACACCGCTCGCCCGCTTGCTGGCGCTGCTCGAGCTGGCGCTGCTCCCGGGCGAGAACGTCGCGGAGCTCGTGGAGAGCGCCCGGCGCGAGGTCGAGCAGATCCGCGAGCTGATCGACGAGGTGCTCTTCCTGTCGGAGCTCGAGTCCGGCGCGCGGGTGGTGTCGCTCGGAGCCACGACGGTGATGCCCGTACTGCGAGATGTGGTGGCTGATCTCGGGGAGCGCTCGGCGCGAGCGGCGGTAACGCTCTCGGTCGCGGGTGACGAGGACGCAGCCGTCGAGGTGCGCCCGCGCATGCTGCGCGTCGTGGCGCAGAACCTCGCCGAGAACGCCCTCCGCTACGCGGGGCCGGGAACCAGTGCGGGGCTCTCGGTCGAGCGAACCGCGGAACAGGTCGTTCTCCGGATCGCCGACGATGGCGTCGGCGTGGACGAGAGGGACCTGCCGAGGCTCTTCGAGCGCTTCTACCGCACCGATCGGTCGCGGGCTTCCCGCGGTACGGGTCTCGGCCTCGCAATCGTGAAGCACGTCGTCACCTCGGCCGGAGGAACGGTCGAGGCGCGTGGCGGCCGCGGTCGCGGTCTCGAAGTGCTGTGCTCGTTCCCGACCCGATAGGTTCTTCACCACCCTTTCACCGGACGTTCACCAGCCGGAAGCCCACACGGCGGAATGCCGGCGGAAGACTCATCGCCATGGCCACGATCGTGAGAAAGAGAGTCTTGCTCGCCCTGTTTCTCGTTCTGGCGGCCTTCGTCAGCGGCTGCGGCGGCGGCGGGCGAGACGATGAGGCAGACGGCACAACAGCGACGGAGACCTCGGCCGGCGGGGAGGGGCTTTCCGGTCGCATTCAGGCGGACGGCTCGAGCACGGTTGGGCCGTTCACGACCGCGGCCGCGGAGCGCTTCCGAGCGGTCGAGCCAGACGTCCAGGTGACCGTGGGCGTCTCCGGCACCGGCGGCGGCTTCGAGCGCTTCTGCCGCGGCGAGACCGACCTCTCGAATGCCTCGCGCCCGATCAAGGAGGAGGAGACGAAGATCTGCGAGGAGGGGGAGATCCCGTACGTCGAGTTTCAAGTCGCCAATGACGCGCTGACCGTTGTTGTCAATAAAGATAACAACTGGGTCGACTGCCTCACGGTCGACCAGCTGAAGTCGATCTGGGAGCCGGGCTCGAAGGTCGGCAGCTGGAGCGATATCGACTCGTCTTTCCCTGACGTAAAGCTGAGGCTCTTCGGCCCGGGGACCGACTCCGGCACGTTCGACTACTTCACCGACGAGATCAACGGCGAGGAAGGCGCAAGCCGTTCCGACTATGCCGCGAGCGAGGACGACAACACGACCGTCACCGGTGTCTCCGGGGAGCGAGGTGGGCTCGGGTACTTCGGCTTCTCCTATTTCGAGGAGAACCAGGACAGCCTGAAGGCACTTGCGATCGACGGCGGCAATGGTTGTGTCACGCCGAGTGTGAAAAACGCGCAGAACGGGACCTACGCGCCCCTTGCGCGCCCGCTCTTCATCTATGCGAAGCAGGAGTCGTTCGAGCGTCCCGAAGTGGAGGCCTTCGTCTCGTTCATCCTCGAGAACGAGACCGAGATCGCGGAGGCATCGCAGTATGTCCCGCTCACGACGGAGCAGCTCGAGAAGGCACAAGGGGACTTTGAGGCGGCGGTCCAGAAGGCCTCCGGCTAGTTGAGCACTCCCACAGCCACTGCTAGGGCTGAGCCCCAGCTCCGGGCCCGCCGCAGGCGCTACAGCGAGGACGTCGTCAAGGGCGTCCTCGGTCTTTGTGCGCTCGTCTCCGTCGCCACGACGGTGGGAATCGTGATCGCGCTGTTCATCCCGGCCTTCGAGTTCTTCCAGGACATCTCGATCGTCGAGTTCCTGACCGGCACGGAGTGGGCGCCACTCTTCGAGCCCGCGCACTTCGGCGTCCTGCCACTCATCAGCGGCACGCTGCTCGTGACGGCGGTTGCAGGAGCGCTCGCGTTGCCGCTCGGGCTCGGCGGCGCCATCTATCTGAGCGAGTACGCCGGCCCGCGGACACGCGGGGTGCTCAAGCCCGCGCTCGAGCTCCTCGCCGGCATCCCGACGATCGTCTTCGGCTACTTCGCGCTCACCTTCATGACCCCGCTGCTCCGCGACATCGGGATCCAAGTCGAGGTCTTCAACACGCTCTCGGCCGGCATCGTGATGGGCGTGTACCTGATCCCGACGGTGGCGTCCCTCTCGGAGGACGCGATGGGCGCCGTTCCGCGCGACCTGCGCGACGGGGCGTATGCGCTCGGCTCGACCAAGATGCAGGTGGCGACACGCGTCGTCGTGCCGGCCGCAGTCTCCGGGATCATCGCCTCGTTCGTGCTGGGCATCTCCCGCGCGATCGGCGAGACGATGATCGTGCTGGTCGCGATGGGGCAGCAGCCGAACCTCACCCTCGACCCACGCGCAGCGGCGGAGACGATGACGGCGTTCATCGCCGCCACGGGAGCCGGCGACGTCCCCACGGGCACGCTCGAGTACAAGACGATCTTCGCAGTCGGCGCGACCCTCTTCCTGATGACGTTTGTGATGAACATCATCGCGATCAGGCTCGTACGCAAGTATCGCGAGGTCTACGAATGAGTCTCCGGTCATGAGTCGGGGGCTCAAGGGCGGTCTCTTCCAGCTGGCGCTGCTCTTCTCGCTCGGCGTCGGCTTCCTGATGCTCGGGACGCTCCTCGTCGATGTCTTCAAGGACGGGCTTCCGTACCTCGATAAGAAGCTGCTGACAGACCCGCCGTCGACGGATCCGGAGATCGCGGGCGCGCGGCCGGCGATCATTGCGACCCTCTACCTCGGCGGACTCCTGCTCCTCTTCACGGTGCCGATCGGCGTCTTCACGGCCATCTACCTGGAGGAGTACGCCAACAAGACGCGCTGGTACAACCGTCTCCTCGAGATCAACATTCAGAACCTCGCTGCCGTGCCCTCGATCGTGTACGGCATCCTCGGGCTCGCGTTCCTCGTCCGCGGGCTCGGGCTCGGCCGCGTGCTGCTCGCCGGTGCGATGATCCTGACGCTGCTTGTGCTGCCGACCGTGATCATCGCGTCGCGGGAAGCGATCCGCGCCGTGCCCGATTCGATCCGCCAGGGTGCCTATGCACTCGGCGCGACGCAGTGGCAGGTGGTCTCCCGCCAGGTGCTGCCCGCTGCCGTTCCCGGCATCGCGACCGGCTCGATCCTCGCCCTGTCCCGTGCGATCGGCGAGACGGCACCACTGATCCTGATCGGCGCCGTCACCTATATCTCCTTCGACCCGACGATTCTCGGCCCCTTCACGGCGCTGCCGATCCAGATCTTCAGCTTCCTGCGGCTCCCCCAGGACGAGTTCAAGCTCCTGGCAGCCGCCTCGATCATCGTCCTGCTCGGGATCCTGGTCACGCTGAACGCGTTCGCGATCTGGATCCGCCACCGCTATCGAAGAACATGGTGACCATGAGCGACCAAGTGACTACGATCGAGCCGATGAGTCTCGCGCAGATCGCGCAGGAGCACGGCGACGGCTTCAGCGAGCGCGAGGCCGTGTTCGAGGTGAAGGACCTGGCGGTCGAGTACAGCGGCAACTCGGCCATCCGCGAGGTCTCCCTCGACGTCTACAAGAACTCCGTGACGGCCTTCATCGGCCCGTCGGGCTGCGGCAAGAGCACGTTCATCCGCTGCTTCAATCGGATGAACGACCTCGTCCCGGGCGCCCGCGTCCACGGCGACGTGCTCTACCGCGGCAAGGATCTCTATGCGGACGACGTCGATCCCGTCGAAGTCCGCAGGCGCATCGGGATGGTCTTCCAGAAGCCGAACCCGTTTCCGAAGTCGATCTACGACAACATCGCCTTCGGTCCGCGCGTCTTGAACCTGAAGGGTTCGCTCGACGAGCGGGTCGAGCGGGCGCTCCGACAGGCGGCCCTCTGGGACGAGGTCTCGAACCGGTTGAAGGAGTCCGCCCTCGGGCTCTCGGGAGGACAGCAGCAGCGACTCTGTATCGCTCGTTGCCTCGCCGTCGAGCCGGACGTGATCCTGATGGACGAGCCGGCCTCCGCGCTCGACCCGATCTCGACGACGCGGATCGAAGACCTGATGCACGAGCTGAAGCGTCAGTACACGATCGTGATCGTCACCCACAACATGCAGCAGGCGGCCCGCGTCGCCGACATGACCGCCTTCTTCTCGGTCGACGTTGCCCCCGACGGCAACAAGCGGACCGGTATCCTGGTCGAATACGATCGGACGTCGAAGATCTTCACGACGCCGGCTGACAAGCGCACGGAGGACTACGTCACGGGGCGGTTCGGTTGAGCGAGGCTCGACAAGTAGCGCGGGTCAGCTTCCAGGAGGAGCTGGACGCAGTGGAGCTCGCGCTCCGCGCCGAGGGAGAGCTTGTCTTGCGCTCGCTGCGGGGTGCGGTCGAGACGGTGTGCTCACAGGATCTCGAGCTCGCGGACGAGGTGATCGCCTTCGACGACGACATCGACGCGCAGTACTTCGAGATCGAGCAGGGAATCGAGCTGTTACTCGCGCGGCAGACGCCGGTCGCGAGCGACCTGCGCCTCGTGCTCGCGCTGCTCAAGGACAACCTGCACCTCGAGCGGATGGGGGACCTGTGTGTCACGATCGCGAAG
Source organism: Gaiellaceae bacterium (assembly GCA_037721555.1). Taxonomy (GTDB): domain Bacteria; phylum Actinomycetota; class Thermoleophilia; order Gaiellales; family Gaiellaceae; genus Gaiellasilicea. The sequence goes on from JBBJOI010000021.1 coordinate 13,120, forward strand.
CTGACCAAGCTGACGCGCGGGCTGCCGCCGGACGACGCGCTGCTCGAAGGCTTCAAGGAGATGGGCGAGCGCGCTGAGCAGATGATCAGGGTGGCGCTGCGCTCGCTGCAGGAGCGGGACCGTGTCGCCGCCGAGTCGCTGCTCGAGCTCGACGAGCTGATCGACCGCGCCAACCGGCGGGTCGTGAACCGCTTACTCGAGATCGGTCACGACCTCGAGCGGCGCGAGTGGGGGCTGCGCATGATCCTGGCGTCCCGCTGTCTGGAGCGGATCGGCGACCACGCAGTCGACGTCGGGGAGCAGACCGCGTACCTCGTCACCGGCGAGTTCCGCGAGTTCACCGACGCCAGTCATTAGAGCTTCATTGTGTTCGAGGCACTCAGGGCGAGTCTTCTGACGTAAATCGTCGATCTACCGACGAACGTCGATAACTGAACAAGCCACCTGCTGTGCCTCTTGGTGTGACTGCGGACGGGGGCGAACCACAGCAAGATCGCCCGGATGTCGGGTGTGTACGTCGCGGTTCTTCACCACCTCGCCACTGATTGTTCACCGTCCTGATGCCCACGTCTTCGGTCGAGCCGCCGACAATTCGACCCGACATTCGTCAACGAGACTGGGGAGTACGACTGTGGGAAATATGAAACGGACAGGGCTCGTCTTTGCGTGCGTGCTCTTTGCGGTCGTGTTTGCGGCCGTTGCCGGAGCGCGGATCGATCAGGGTAAGCCACTTTCCGGTTCGGTCACGGCCGACGGCTCGAGCACCGTCGGCCCGTACACGACGGCGGCGGCCGAAGGCTTCGGGAAGCGCAATCCGAAGGCGCGCGTCACCGTCGGCGTCTCCGGCACGGGTGGCGGCTTCGAGCGCTTCTGCCGGAACGAGACCGACCTGTCGAATGCTTCGAGGCCGATGAAGGACTCCGAGGCGGTCAAGTGCCGCGACACCGGCGTGAAGTGGCTGGCCTTCACGGTTGCCAACGACGGCTTGTCGGTCGTCGTCAACCGCAGCAACACCTGGGCGAACTGCCTCACGGTGGCCGAGCTGAAGAAGATCTGGGAGCCCGGCTCCAAGATCGAGAACTGGAGCCAGGTGCGGGACGGCTTCCCGAACGTGTCACTGAAGCTCTTCGGTGCGGGAACCGACTCCGGGACCTTCGACTACTTCACCGAGGCGATCAACGGCAAGGCTCGCGCAAGCAGGTCTGACTACCTCGCAACCGAGGACGACAACGTCGTCGTGACGGGCGTGCAGGGTGAGCGCGGGGCGCTTGGCTACTTCGGCTTCTCCTACTACGAGGAGAACAAGGACAAGCTGAAGGTCCTCGCGGTCGACAGTGGCAAGGGTGGTGGCTGCGTCACCCCGAGCATCGCCACCGTCCAGGCAAACAAGTACAAGCCGCTCTCGCGCCCGCTCTTCATCTACGCGAAGCGCGACTCGTTCAAGCGGCCGGTCGTCGCCGGGTTCTTCGGCTACCTCTTCAACAACGAGAAGGCGATCGCGAAGAAGGCGGGTTTCATCGCCCTCACCGACCGCCAGCTCAAGAAGGCGCGCTACCAGTACCGCGTAGCGCTGAAGGCGAACTCCGAGTAGCTCTCGACGCAAGGAACTTCGACGGGCGCGGCCATCGGGGTCGCGCCCGTTTGACGTTCACCACACCGTAACCACCGGCGGGCCTAGAGTTCGTCCGTGGCAGAGGTCAAGGAAACCCTCGAGCGCGAGCTGAAGCTGCGCGCCGGGTCGGAGTTCGAGCTCCCGGAGCTCGGAGGCGAGGCGCTCGAGCCGCGCAGCTTCGATTCGACCTATCACGACACGCGCGACCACCGCCTCGGGCGGCATGGGGTCACGCTCCGCCACCGGATCGAGAGCCGGAAGGGCCTCTGGCAGCTCAAGCTGCCCCACGGGGACGCACGTCTCGAGCTCGAGGTTCGAGGAACATCGGCGGCTCCACCCGATCAGCTGCTCTCGCTGCTCCCGGCGTATCTGAGAGGGGAGTCGCTCGTGCCGCTCGCGCGCCTGCGCACGAGACGCACGGGCATTCGCGCACAGGGCGCCGAGATCGTCCACGACGAGGTGACGGTCGTCGACAAGGGTAGCGATCCGCGCAGTTTCGAGGAGCTCGAGGTCGAGCTGCTCGAGGGTGACGAGAAGTCGCTGCGCCGGATCGAGAAGGCGCTGCGGCGGGCCGGCGCGACCGACGGAGAGACGCGGCCGAAGATCTTCCAGGCCCTCGACCTGACCTTCGAGCCGGAGGAGGTTGCGCACGACGGCTCTGCGGGCGGCACCCTCGCAGCCGAGCTCAGGCGCCAGTACGAGCGCCTGCTCGCCCACGATCCGGGCCTGCGCCTCGGCACCGACCCCGAGGAGCTGCACGGGTTCCGCGTCGCCACGCGGCGCCTCCGCGCGTTCTTGCGTGCGGGCCGCGAGCTGCTCGAGCCGGAGTGGGCGGAGCCCTTGCGGGACGAGCTCCGCTGGCTCGGGGGCGAGCTCGGGCCCGGCCGCGACCTCGACGTCCTGCTCGAGCGCCTGCGTGGCGAGGTCGAGTCGCTGGCCGAGGATGCGGAGGGCGGGCGAACGATCGTCAAGGTGCTGGAGCGCGACCGGGAGGTGCTGCGCGTGCAGGTCCACGACGCCCTTGAGAGCGAGCGGTACTTCGCGCTGCTCGACCGGCTCGAGCAGCAGCCGCCGCTGCGCCCGGGCAACGCGACGTTGAAGGAGATCCAACGAGCCGAGCAGCGGAGGCTCCGCAAGGCGGTCGACCTGCTCGACCGCGACGCGCCCGACGAGCAGCTGCACGAGGTGCGGATCAAGGTCAAGCGGGCGCGCTACGCCGCCGAGCTCCGCGGCGACAACGAGTACGTGAAGGCGGCGAAGGCGCTGCAGGACGTGCTGGGCGACCATCAGGACGCCGTCGTGGCACAGGAGCGGTTGCGGTCACTCGCCGCACAGGAGCCAAGTGCGGTGCTTGCAGCCGGAAGGCTGATCGAGCGCGAGCGGGCCCGTGCCAACGGTCGCCGCCGCGACTGGCCCGCTGCCTGGAAGCGGCTCGCCGCCTGCGCGTGAGCCTGCTCCAGCGCCTCCGCGGCCGCCCGGTCGTGCGAGCCGCGGGCGGGGTCGTCGTGCGGCCCGGCCCCGAAGTCCTCGTCGTTCATCGGCCGAAGTACGACGACTGGACGTTCCCGAAGGGCAAGGCGGAGCCCGACGAGACCGACGAGGAGTGCGCGCTGCGCGAGGTCGAGGAGGAGACGGGTCTCCGCTGCCTGCTCGAAGACGAGCTCCGAGCCACGCGCTACCGCGACTCGCGCGGCCGCCCGAAGGTCGTGCGCTGGTGGCGGATGTCCGTCGACCGGGGGGAGTTCGAGCCGAACCGGGAGGTGGACGAGATCCGCTGGCTCCGCCCGGATGCTGCTGCAGCCCTGCTGAGCTACGAGCGCGACCTGCCGCTGCTGGACGTTCTACGCGGCTAGCCGCTGGGACGCCAGCCGCAGCGCGATGCCCTCGCGGATGCCCCCGCGCGCCGGCGTGAACGGAAGCTCGAGCAGGAGCGAGACCTCGTGGAGGATCAAGGCGCCGGCGAGCAGCACTCTCGCGCGGTGCGGGGCGACCCCGAGTGTCTTCGCAGCCCGCGCAGAGGGCTTGCGGGCAAGCTCGGACACCACGCGCTCGAGCTCGGTGCTGCCGTAGCGGCCGCCGACGATCCGGGCGATCGCGCGTGCGCTGCCGCCGGTGGCAAGAGCAACCTCGGCCCTCGGCGGATCGATCCCCTCGAAGCCGGCCCGGATCACTTCCCGGGCCGTCTCGATCTGCGCGACTGACGGCGGGTCGCCGTGCAGTAGCGCAAGCGTGAGGCGGAGCGAGCCGATGTCGATCGAGCGCACCCAGGCGGGTCCGAGGACCGGCATGCCGACGACGATCTCGGTCGAACCACCGCCGACGTCGCAAACCGCGACGACACCGTCGCCGACATTCGCGCGCGAGACAGCGCCCTCGTAGGCGAGGCGGCCTTCTTCCTCCGAGCTGACGATCCGCACTCCGCCCCCGGTCGCCTGGGCGAGCGCTTCGACGAGGCGCTCCGGCCGTGCGCCTTGGCGACCCGGAGCGGTGATGACGGTTTCGATCGTCTGAACCCGAAGCTTCGTCGCGATGCGCGCGTACTCGCCCGTCACCTTCGTCAGCTCCTTCAGCTTCGCGCCCCGGATCCGGCCGTGCCGGAGGATCTCCTCGCCGAGGCCGAGGTGGGCGCGCTCCTCCCGGAGCGCCACCACCCCACTTGACCCGACCGACGCCGCGAGCAGCCGAACGGTGTTCGAGCCCACGTCGATGACACCAACGCGCATCTCGTCCATTGTCTCGGGACGATCGGCCGGACTCGTGCTGGTCCTGAGCACGGGATCTACGCCTCTCGGTTGCGAGCGACGGCGGCGCGGCGGGCCCGGACGCGCACGCGGCGCTGGAAGTTCAGCTGGTGGTCGTGCACCCGGTCGCCCTTGTCGGGCAACCTTCGGCTCCAGTTCCCTTCGGGGTTCAGTTCCCACGAGGACGAGTTGTCGGCGAAGGCGCTGTCGAACACAGCTGTCAGCTCCTGGCGGAGGCGCGGCTGCTCGACGGGTACTAGCACCTCGATGCGGCGATCGAGATTGCGCGTCATCAGGTCGGCGCTGCCGAGGAACATCTCGGTGGAGTCACCGCTCTCGAACGAGTAGAGCCGGCTGTGCTCGAGATAGCGGCCGACGATCGAGCGGACACAGATGTTCTCGCTGAGGCCGGTCACCCCCGGGCGGAGCATGCAGATCGAACGCGCGACGATCTCGATGCGTACGCCCTGCTGCGAAGCGGCGTAGAGCTCGTCGATCACCGCCTCGTCGGTGAGCGCGTTCACCTTCAGCCGGATCCGGGCCATCCCGCCTGCGGCGGCGGTCTGACCGGCCGCGCGGATCCGCTCGATCAGCTTCGCGCGGAGACCGAACGGCGCCACCAGGATCTTCCCGAACTGGGCCGGCCGGCCGAACCCGGTCAGGTAGTTGAAGAGTGACGCGACGTCGGCCGCGATCTCCGGGTCGGCCGTGTAGAGGCTCATGTCCTCGTACGACCTGGCCGTCTCGGAGTGGTAGTTGCCGGTGCCGACGTGGACGTAGCGCCGCAGCATGTTCCCCTCCCGCCGCACCACGAGCGTCATCTTCGCGTGCACCTTGAGGTCGGGAAAGCCGTAGACGACGTGAACGCCGGCTTGCTCGAGCGCGCGCGACCACTCGATGTTCCGGTGCTCGTCGAAGCGGGCCTTCAGCTCGACGAGACACACGCTCTGCTTGCCCTCCTCGGCGCACTCGATTAACGCAGGCACCAGCGGGCTGTCGCCGCTCGTCCGGTACACGGCCGTTTTCATCGCGATCACGTCAGGGTCGCGTGCGGCCGCGCGCGCGAAAGCCTCGAAGCTCGCCGCGAAGGACTCGTACGGCTGGTGGACGAGAATGTCGCTCCGGCGGATCTCGTCGAAGAGGTCGCGCGGGTGCGTGACGCGTGCGAGCCTCACCGGCGTCGCTCCGGGCCCAGGAGGGTGCTTGAGGTCGGGCCGGTCGATGGCGCAGAGCTCGTCGAGATCGGCCAGGTCGACGAGGCCGTGGATCTCGTAGACCTGGCCGTCTGCCACCCCGAAGCCGTGCTGCAGTCGCTCGCGCATCCCGCGCGAGGTCGAGCTGGACACCTCGACGCGCACGACGTCCCCGAAGCGGCGCCGGCGCAGCTCGGTCTCGACGGCCTCGAGCAGGTCGTCAGCCTCGTCCGAGAGCTCGAAGTCCGCATCCCGAGTCACCCGGAACACTGCCTGCTCGAGGATCTCCATCCCCGGGAAGAGGCGGTCGAGGAAGTGCGCGATCAGCTTCTCGAGCGGCAGCAGGCGGCCGCGGGAGCCGAGCGGAAAGAATCGCGGCAGTCCTTCCGGAACCTTGACCCGGGCGAACCGCTCCTCGCCGGTGTCGGGATCCCGCGCGAGCACGGCGAGACTCAGCGTGAGGCCGGAGATGTACGGGAACGGCTGTCCCGGGCCGACTCCGAGTGGGGTGAGTACAGGGAAGACCTCCTGCTCGAAGCGCCGCTCCAGCTCGACGAGCGTCTTCGGCTCGAGATCCTCGATCTGCGCGATCACGATCTCTTCCGCCGCGAGTGCCGGACGCAGTTGCTTCTTCCAGATCCTCGACTGGCGCGCTGTTGACTCGAGCACGCGCTCCCTGATCTGCTCGAGCGCCGCGCGCGGCGTGAGCCCATCGGCGGAGCGGACGACGACTCCGGCGGCGGCTTGATCCAGCAGGCCCGCGACACGCACCATGAAGAACTCGTCCAGGTTCGACGAGAAATAGCGGCACATCTTGACGCGCTCCAGCAGCGGTGTCGCCTCATCCGCCGCGAGGTCGAGCAGCCGCGCGTTGTACTCGAGCGCAGAGAGCTCGCGGTTCAGCAGCCGCTCGGTGCTCCCGGTCACAACCTTCGTCGCCATGCCTCCATCATTGAACGAGCCGCTTGACCAAGTGGTTGCGTACCGGTCGCGATCACGTGGCGATGTGGTGAAGTGGTACCTGGAGCTATCCCTCGAGCAGTAGTTCGATGGGCTCCCCGAGCAGCGCGGGCGGCCGGAAGACCTGCTGCTCCGATGCGCTGGTTGCGTTGCGAGCGAGCTGCCACATCGCTGCCGCGAACGGGTCTGCGCCGAGGGTGTACTCGGCGGTGAAGTCGACGGCTCCGTTCAGCTCGAGCACGGTGTACCCGCCACTTCCGTTCGGCAGCAGGTCGACACCGATCAGATGCGCGCCGGCAGCGGTGGCGCAGGCGATCGCGAGCTCGAGGGCGTCCTCCGAGGGCTCGACCGGAACGCAGATCCCTCCCAGCGAGACGTTCGTGCGCCACTCGCCAAGGGCCGCGACCCGCGAGATCGCCCCAACGGCTGTTCCTGCGGCGACGACGATCCGTAGATCACGACCCTGGGCGGGGACGAGCTCCTGGATCAGCGCACCGTGCGTCCGGAACCACGGCGCCGACCCGAGCGAGCGGATGTGGCGGTGGAGCTCGAGCTCGTCGTCACAGCGGACGACGTCCCGGCCCCAGCTGCCGAAGCGCGGCTTGACGACGACGGGCAGCTCCAGCTCGGGAACGGAGCCACCCGGGTGAGCGACGCGCGTTAGCGGATGCGGGAGCCCGGCTTGGCGCAGGAGCCGGGCGGTGAGGAGCTTGTCGTGGGACGCCAGCAGCGCACTCGTCGGGTTGAGCACTCGCACCCCGGCCGCCTCGAGCGCGCCGAGCGACCAGAGGCCGTCGTCGACCCCGTCGAGCGTCTGCAGGACGTCGAGCCGGCAGAGTGCGGTGTCGCCGGGGCCGAGCTGGAGCAGCGCCTCCTCCGGCGTCAGGAACCTGCACTCGATCCCGGGCGGCGCCGCCGCAAGCAACGCAAGGTTTGTTTCGGTTTCCCGGCGGGCGACGAGCGCGAGCACCATGTGCTCTCTATGCCAGCCGCCCGCCAGCCCCGCAAGAGCGGGAGCCAGCTTGGTGCGGGACGTTTACCGGCTAGTAACCAGGTCTGGCTCCATCGAGGTGGCGGTAGCGCTCTCTGGAGTTGTTCCGCACCGCAGCCAGGCCTGTGGAGCAATCGTCGCAGATTGGTTTCACGGGTCTGACCCCTCGGCGTCGCCGGAAGCGCTTCGTCAAGCGATCCTGCACGTCGAACTGGGTCTGACCCCGAGTCTCAGGCCAGCGCGTTCAGCAGCAGTCCCTGGAAGTGGGCGATCAGCCGCTCCGACTCCACGAGCAACCGGCCGTCCTCGAGGATGCCGGCGCGAAGGCCCTTCTGGACGCGTTCGACGAGGACCTTGTCCTCCGCTCCGACCTCGTCGTCGAACGCGAGCATCTCCTGCAGCCAGTCCTCCGGAACCGCGGGCCCGATGAAGTAGTCGAGGAAACGAGACGTGCGCTCGGCGCCGGCCGGTACGATCGGCCCGATCGACACGTTCGGGTACCCCGGCATGAGGTTGATCGTCACGTTCGGCCAGAGGAAGTGGAACTGGCCACGTGCGATCGGACCGCTCGGGTCGAACGGCCCCGACCAGGTCTCGCGGATGGGGCCGTACTGGCTGGAGAACCACCGGCTCTCCTCGAGCCGGTAGGCGTCGACGGAGACGTCGACCACCTTGGAGAAGCTCGGGTGCGCGACCTGGCAGTGGTAGCACTCGAGGAAGTTCTCGCAGCACACCTTCCAGTTCGCCTCGTACTCCGAGCTCACGCGCTTCAGGAAACGCAACCCCTCGACATCGAGCCCCGCGTCGGCTACGAGCGCCGGCAACTCGCCCAGCGTCTCGGCGAGCGGAGCGGCATCCGCGTCGGCGTTGACGAAGACGAACGGCCCCCAGACGTCGACCTGCGCCGGAACGAGCCCCAGTTGGGAGTGGTCGAAGCCTGGCTCCCGGTCGGCCCGCGGTGCCGTCCGCAGTGCTCCGTCCAGCCCGTAGGTCCAGGCGTGGTACGGGCACTGCAGCGTCTCGCGCCGCCCCTCTCCCTCGCAGACCAGCGAGCCGCGATGGCGGCAGACGTTCAGAAAGGCTCGCAGCCCTTCCTCTCCGTCCCGGACGACGACGATCGGGATCTCACCCGCGTCGCACGTGAAGAAGGAGCCGCGCTCCGCGACCTGGTCGACACGCCCTGCGTACTGCCATGCGCGACGGAAGACGCGGTCGCGCTCGAGCCTCAGGACGGTCGGGTCGCTGTACCAGCCCCAGGGAAGCGTGCGGCCGTCGGCGATCGTCGCCATCGGTTGACTCTAGCCGCGTCGGCTCGTTTCTAGGCGGCCATCGGCTCGGCTTGGGCGTCGACCTGCGCCAAGAAGACCGGTCGGCGCGAGCGCAGGTGGGAGACCACGGCCTCCTCTCGCCGCGCGCACGGGATCACGCTCTTCCAGCCGCCGAGATGCTCGAGTCGGTGGAAGTCACCGGTCGCGAGGCACGGGAGTCCGGCCTTCGCGACCCACGAGAAGAGCTCGGTGCGGTTGAAGAGCTCGAACCGGTGCATTCGGGAGACGAGTTCCGGGTCGCGCGCGAAGCGCTGCGTCAGCCGACCCGGATGGGGAGTGTGCCCCGCCGGTGAGGGCGCGTCGTCGTACGGGTGCGCCGCGACCAGCGCGGCGCCGGCCGCAACGGCCGTCTCGATCGCTCCGTCGATCCCCAGCTCGACGGAGACGAAGCTGCGGAGGCCGACTGCGAGAGCGTGAGCGGACTCGCCCGGATCCGTGCCGGAGTAGGTGAGCTCGAGGCCGGGAATCACAAGCAGGCCGTATTGCTCGCTCGCCCGCGCCGCCTCACGCTCGATCTCGGCCAGGTAGTCGTGGTAGTTGGCGGCCGTGATGTGCGTGAGACCGTTGCACGTGTGATCCGTGATGCAGAGGACGTCGAAGCCCTGGCTGCCGTAGAGGTCGACGAGTGCCGGCACGCCGAGGATGCCGTCGCTCCAGGTGGTGTGCGCGTGCAGCTCGGCGAGCAGCGGTGAGAGGCGTGTCCTCAACACCCGTAGTGTCGGCGCTGACGCAAGCTCCCGAGTCAAGAAGCGGTCGATTTCCAGGGGCGATGTGGAAGTCTGCGTGCAGCTGGAGCGGCTCCTTCGCCTCGCGTCGCACTCCCACGCCGCCTCGGCGAGGAGGGCGCACGACGAGGCCGAAGACGTGGAGGCGTGCCGAGCTGGGATACTGCGCGCTGGAATACCGGCCGGGGGTCGGACGTTAGAGAGAGTGGAGCCGAGCGCCCCGTCTTCCACAGCGCGCGCCCATGGTGCGTGCCCCTTCGGAGGCAGTGCTGCTCGCTCTGACTACAGCGCAACCGAAAGGAGCATCATCATCACCACGATTCTTCAGGACCAAGACATCCAGACCCTGCTCGACGTCGCCGAGAAGGACGGCTTCGTGGATGCGTCGGCGCTCGAGGCGATGGCCGAGACCCACGAGCTGGGCCGCGCCGAGCTCGAGGAGCTCACAGCCGTACTCGAGGATCGCGGCGTCGAGCTTCGATCCGCAGAGGGAGAGGCGCCTGCGGCAGACCGCGCCTGGGAAGCCGATTCGCTTCCCGGCTCCGCCGACTCTCTGCAGCTCTTCCTCTCCGAGATGGGCCGCCATCCGCTGCTCACGGCAGCGGAGGAGGTCGCGCTCGCCAAACGCGTTGAGCGTGGCGATGGTGCCGCGAAGGAACGGATGATCAACTCCAACCTCCGGCTCGTCGTCTCGATCGCCAAGCGCTACCGCGGGCACAGCGTGCCCTTCCTCGACCTGATCCAGGAAGGAACGATCGGGCTGAACCGCGCCGTCGAGAAGTTCGACTACCGCAAGGGGTTCAAATTCTCCACGTACGCCACCTGGTGGATCCGCCAGGCGGTGCAGCGGGCGATCGCCGGCCAGTCGCGGACGATCCGCGTGCCGACGCATGTCCACGAGCGCCGGCAGAAGCTCGGACGGGCGGCGCGCAAGCTCGAGGTGGAGCTCGGGCGGCCGGCCACGCACGAGGAGCTTGCAGCTGCGACGGGCCTCGCGCTGCAGCACGTCGACGAGGCGCTGAGCGTCGTCGAGGCGCGGGTCTCGTTGAACCAGCCGATCGGCGACGGCGACGGCGGCGAGTACGGTGACTTGCTCTCCGACGAGCACTCGGAGGATCCGGGCGAGCTCGCGGAGCGGTCGCTGCGGGCCCAGGCGGTTCGCCAGGCGGTGAGCGAGTTGCCTGAGCGCCAGCGGCAGATCCTGGAACTCCGCTTCGGCTTCGACGGGGAGGCACTCTCTCTCGACGCGATCGCCCGCATGGTCGGTCTGACGCGCGAGCGGGTTCGCCAGCTCGAGACGGCGGCGATGAACCAGCTGGCCGAGAGCCTCGGCGGCCTTGCGCCAGGCGACGAGCTCGCGCTCGCCGCCTGAGCTCTGGTTCACCGGCGTAGAACGAGAGGCGCAGCACGGGTCATCGCGCCGGACGCTTCGACCGCCGTCCCTAGCAACTGAGACGCCCCCCGAGCGAGGGGCGTCTCTCTGTTGACAGCGCGAGGATTGGAGGTGTGCAGTGGATCGCTCTTTCCGCCCCTGGTCGAGGGACGCCCGCTCCTCGAGAAGACGGAGGGCGAGCCAACGAAGCAGGGCGCGGGGATGGGCTGCGACGGGATCGCGATCAGCGCCGACGGCTCCCGTTTCCTCTACTGGCCGACGGCTCCCGTCTCTTCTACTGCCGCTCGGCAGCCGGACGCTGTACAGCGTCGAGACGCACGAGCTGGTCGATCGCTCGTTCGCAGCCGAGATGACGGCGAACGTCGTCGAGGAAGGCGACAAGGGCGGTGCCGGTGACGGCACGGAATCCGACGCGGCCGGCAACCTCTACGCGACGAACTACGAGCACAACGCCGTGCTGCGGCGCCGGCCCGACACTGAGTGGAGACGATCGCCCACGATCCGCGCCTGCTCTGGCCGGCCACGATGTCGCAGTCACGGACGGCTACCTGTACGTCCCGCGAACCAGCTCCACCGCCAGGCGCGCTACCACGAAGGTGAGATCTCCATTGGACGCTCTACTCGCTCTTCCGCATCCGGATCGGCGAGAAGCTCGTCCTGTTGTGTAACGGCAGCTCGCCCTAGGTCGAGTCAGGTCGAGCTCGGCAGTCGCCTGGCTGTCAGGCGACGGTGACTCCGGCTGCCCTTGCGAGCTGGGCTTGGGAGGCGTCGAGGGTGTGCAGGGAGCGTGAAGACGCTGCCGCCGTCGCGATGATCAGCACGTCAGTTGCCTTGGCGCTGCGGCTGTCGCGTCGGGCTACCGCTAGCACCTCGCCGTAGTGCTTCGCCACGGAATCGTCGACCGGGAGCGGTGAGAACGCTGCTCGCGTCGCGTCGAGTCGGCGTCGCCGAAGCCGCCGGATCTCAGCGGTGCGCGCGAGGTGAACTCCGACGTAGAGCTCACCGAGCGTCACGACGGAGATCGCGGCACTCGCCGGGAGGTCGTCGAGGGATGCCTCCGCCGCGATCAGGATGCTCGTGTCGAGCAGCGCTCCACTCATGGCCACGGATCATCGAGGGGAGCCTCGAGGGCGTCAAGATCCTCGGCAAGCTCATCGTCGATCGGCAAGGCCAAGATTCGGCGGAGGGTCTCCCGATCGACGTCGACTCGCGGCACCCCAGGGTCGCCCGGAGGGACGAGCCGGGCGACCGGCCGACCGTGAACGGTCACCGTGAACGTCTCCCCGGCCTCCGCGGCCCGAAGAACGGCGCCGATGTTGTTGCGCAGCTCACGTTGCGGGATGACTCGCTCGGCCAATCTGCTACATATCGTAGCAGTTGAATCGACGTCCACCGCCGATAGCATCAGCCCGTGGCCGACGAGCTTGCCATCCGGCTCCGCGGCGTCGTCAAGCGCTACGGCCAGATCACCGCCGTCGACGGGCTCGATCTCGACGTGCCGATCGGCACCTGCGTCGGCCTTCTAGGCCCGAACGGCGCCGGCAAGTCGACGACGATGCGGTTGCTGACGGCGCAGTCGATTGCGGACGAGGGCGAGCTCGAGGTGCTCGGCTTCAAGTTGCCGAAGGAGTCGAAGGCCGCGCGCGCACAGTGCGGCGTCTCCCCGCAGCTCGACAACCTCGACGTGACGCTCACCGTCGAGCAGAACCTGCTCGTCTTCACGCACCTCTACCGGGTCGGGCGGGACGGCCGCCGCGACGCGATCGAGGCCGCGCTCAAGCTCGCGAACCTCGTCGACCGCCGCGACACGCGCGTCGACAAGCTCTCGGGAGGGATGCGGCGACGTCTGCTGATCGCGCGCGCGCTCGTGCACCGGCCGCGGCTCGTGCTGCTCGACGAGCCGACGGTGGGCCTCGACCCGCAGGTGCGACAGGAGCTCTGGGCCCTCATCGACTTGCTCCGAGCCGAGGGGACGACGATCCTCATGTCGACCCACTACATCGAGGAGGCGCAGCGGCTCGCCGACACCGTGCTGATCATGTCCCACGGGCGGGCGGTCGCGGCCGGGCCGCCGGCCGAGCTCGTCGCCGAGCACGCCGGCCGCGAGGCGGTCGAGGTGTACGGCTCGCCGGCGCAGCTCGCCGAGGTGGAGGCCGAGGCCGACGCTGCCGGCCTTCGCACCCGGCGCACCGGCACGAGCATCTCCGTCCTCGGTGTCGAGGAGGCCGACGGCCGTGCCCCCGAGGGCGAGCGGCGGCCGGCCAACCTCGAGGACGTGTTCGTCCTCCTCACCGGCGAGGAGATCGAGTAGTGCAGCGCTGGAGGAGATCGTTGGATGGCTGAGACTGCTGCGCGCCCGCCGAAGCTCGGACGGCTCGAGCGGCCGGCGATGACCGGCGTGCTCGTCCGCGAGATCGTCAACTACTCCTCGTACTGGCGCTCCGCGACGTTCTCGGCCACGGTCGAGCCGACGATCTACCTGCTCGCCTTCGGCTTCGGCTTCGGCTCGCTCGTCTCACAGGTCGCAGGCTACGACTACGTCGAGTTCGTCGGTACCGGCACCGTCGCGACCGCCGTCCTGTTCTCGAGCGCCTTCGCAGCCATGTTCGGCACGTTCATCAAGTACCAGTTCCAGCACACCTACGACGCGATCCTCGCTGCACCTGTCGACACCGAGGAGCTCGTGACGGCCGAGGCGCTCTGGATCGCCGCTCGCGCTGGCGTTTACGGTTGCGTGCCGCTGCTCGTGGCGATCGTCTTCGGCCTCGATCCGGCGTGGGGCATGCTCACCGTGCCGTTCATCGGCTTCCTCGCCGGGTTCGGCTGGGCGTGCTTCGGGATCATGATCTCCGGCTTCGCGAAGTCGATCGAGAACTTCAACTACGTGATCAGTGCAGTGCTGACGCCGCTCTTCCTCGTCGCCGGCACGTTCTTCCCGCTGAGTGGGCTGCCGCGGTGGGTGCAGATCGCCGGGAACCTCAACCCGCTTCACCACTGCGTCGAGCTCGTTCGTCACGCGGCGTTCGGCTCAGACGGGTGGACCGACCTCGCGCGCGTTGGTGCGCTCGTCGCCTTCGGCCTCGCGATGTGGCGCATCGCCATCTACGCGATGGAGCGCAAGCTCGTCGATTAGCCTCGAGGCCAGCTTCCTGAAATCGTAAGGAGCGCTGGGCCCGGCAGCGCTACTGTCGGATCGAGATGAGGCTCGCCGCCCGAGTGGTGACTGTGATCTCCGTGCTCGTCGCCTGCGGCTGCGGCGGGCAGAGCGGCGACCGTGACGCTGAGCAGCCTGCCACGCAGCCGACGTACTCCATTCCCAGTCCGCGGACCGTGGTCGATCGCCCGCTCGAGCGTCGTACCGAGGTCGCGCTCGCGCGGCTCTTGCCCGCTGCAGCCGGCGGCATCCTCGACCCGGAAGTGCTGAACGTCGTCGCGAGCTCCCGCGATCCCCGACTCGGCTGGCTCGTCTCCGACCTCCTTCGCTTCTACCAGGGAAGCGTGGAGGAGCGCCACCTGGTCGGGGCGTTCCGGCGCCTGACCGGCGTCGACGTGCGGCGGGATCCACACTTCTCGGAGAGCGCGTGGCGAAGCATCACCGACCACCTGATCACCTGGGACGTGCCCGCTCCGCCCGGCTATCGGGAGCTCAAGAGCCGGCTGTTCGTCGCGCTGGAACCGGGGTGGCGGCCGTTCTTTGCGGACGCCGACTCATGGATCGACTGGCGGCTCCTCAGTTGGGGCGGCGTCCTCATCGACGACCGGCCGCTGGGCGACCCCGACCACTGTCCGCGAGGGTGCATCCCCGCGCTCGACGACCCTTCCCTGACCGGCGCCGGCGGCGGCGACTGGTATCCCGACGACCGGATCGTCTTCGGTGTTGTCGTGGGAGACGAGGTGGTCGCGTTCCCGAAGAACATCATGGAGGTGCACGAGCTGGTCAACATCACGATCGGCGGCCGCCGTGTCGGCATCCCCTATTGCACGCTCTGCCGCTCCGCGCAGGCGTACTTCCTCGACTCCGTGCCCGCCGGCGTGCGGCAGCCGGTGCTGCGGACGTCGGGCCTGCTCTCGCGGTCGAACAAGGTCATGTACGACCTGAACACCCGCTCGGTCTTCGACACCTTCACCGGCCGAGCGCTCTCGGGGCCGCTCCAGGACGCGGGAGTCGTCCTCGAGCAGACGACCGTCGTCTCGAGTGGATGGGGTGCCTGGAAGCGAGCCCACCCGGAGACGAAGATCGTGGCGGAGGATGGCGGCATCGGGCGAGAGTACGAGGAGGATCCTCTCGGCGGCCGCGACGACAACGGGCCGATCTTTCCCGTGGGCGACGTCGATCCGCGGCTGCCCGTGCAGGTCGAGGTGGTCGGCGTGATCGACTCGGAGGGACGCCCCGTGGCGTTCGTCGCCGATCAGGCGCGGGCGGCGCTCACAGCAGGCGAGGTCGTTACGGCCGCGGGGGTGGAGCTCGTCGCCGATGCCGCCGGCTTGCGTGCCCGAGCCCGAGGCGGCGACGAGCTGGCGGCTCACCAGGCGTTTTGGTTCGCCTGGAGTCAGTTCCATCCACGCACGGAGCTGTGGACTCGGC
The DNA here is from genome assembly GCA_037721555.1 of Gaiellaceae bacterium. Lineage (GTDB taxonomy): Bacteria > Actinomycetota > Thermoleophilia > Gaiellales > Gaiellaceae > Gaiellasilicea. The sequence goes on from JBBJOI010000021.1 coordinate 28,648, forward strand.
CTAGCTGATCACTCGTTCGCGTGTGACAACTGGGGCACGCGCGGCGTATAACAGGAGTGATGAGCTTCTGCAAAGCAATCGTGCCCGTCGCGCTGCTCGGCATCGTCGTCGCCCTTGCGGGCGCGACGGCCGACCGCTCGTCGGCCGAGGGGACGAGCGCCGCCGCGAAGGCCGGACGGCTCGTCCCCTTCCGCTCCTGCGGCGAGTTTCTCGACCACGTCCGGCCGCAGGCGGCCCGCTTCGTCGGACCCTGGGGCTTCGGTCGCGGCGGAATCGTCAGCGACGGCGGCATTCCGGGAGTTGCCACAGGCGCCCCGGCAACGGCTCGCGCCAGCGCACCTGCACAGGGCGTCGACTACTCCGGCACGAATGTGCAGGAGGAGGGGGTGGACGAGCCGGATCTCGTCAAGACGGACGGCACGACCCTGTTTGCAGTCGCGAACGGCCGGCTGAACTCGGTCGACGTCAGCGAGCGAAAGCCGCGCCTGCTCGACACGCTCAAGCTCGACGGAGGCCGGAGCCACGAGCTCCTGCTGCACAAGGACCGCCTGCTCGTGCTCTCGCGCGGCGGCTACTTCGTCCAGCCGCTGCCGGCGATGGCAGCTGCGATCGTGCCTTGGGCGCCCGCGGAGTCGGTGCTCGCGGAGATCGACGTATCCGACCCGAATGCTCTCCGCGTCGTCCGCACGCTGACGCTCGACGGCGGCTACGTCGCCGCACGGCTCGTCGACGGTCGCGCGCGGATCGTCGTCTCGTCCCAGGTGCCGGAGGCGCTCCCGTTCAAGCGGCCGGACGGAAACACGAAGGAAGCGTTCGCTGAGGCTCAAGAACGGAACAAGGACGTCATCGCTTCCTCAGGCCTCGCGAGCTGGATGCCCTCGTACAGGCTGAAAAGCGCGGGAGGGGAAACCGTCGAGCGGTCGCTCGTGCAGTGCCGACACCTGCGGCGGCCCGCCGGCTTCTCGGGGCTGGGGATGCTGACCGTACTGACCGTAGACGTAGCCAAGGGTCTCGAGCCGGTTAGCTCGACAGCCGTGATGACCGATGCACGGATCGTCTACGCGTCGCACGCGAACCTCTACGTGGCGACGGAGCGGTGGGTGGATCGGCCAGATCCGGATCGGCCCGACACGCAGCAGGGGGTCACGACCGCGATTCACCGCTTCGACATCACGAGCCCCGAGCGCACGCAGTATCGGGGCAGCGGCAAGGTGCACGGCTTCCTGCTGAGCCAGTGGTCGCTGTCGGAGCACCGCGGCGTCCTGCGTGTCGTCAGCACGGAGAGGCCAGCCCGGTGGAGTGACCTCGACGGTCTCGATGGTCTCGATGGTTTCGATGGTGAGGACGAGTCGTTCTTGACGACGCTGCGCCTGGAAGGAGGTGCGCTCGTCCAGGCGGGTCGCGTCGGCGGGCTCGGCAAGGGGGAGCGGGTCTACGCCGTGCGCTTCGTCGGGGACGTGGGGTACGTCGTCACCTTCCGGCAGATCGACCCGCTCTACACGGTCGACCTCGCCAACCCCACTGAGCCGCGCGTCCTCGGCGAGCTGAAGATTCCGGGCTACTCCGCGTACCTGCACCCGGTCGGCGAAGACCTCCTCCTGGGGATCGGCCAGGACGCGACGGAGGAGGGGCGCTCCCTCGGAACGCAGGTCTCGCTCTTCGATGTCTCGGATCTCAGGCGGCCGGCACGCCTGCACAAGGCCTCGCTCGGGCTCGGCTGGTCGGAGGCGGAGTCGGATCACCACGCGTTCCTCTTCTGGCCTCGAACCGGCCTCGTCGTCGTGCCGTTCTCACAGCGGGCCGCCGCCTTCCGCGTAGGTCGGGCGCGCGGTGTCGAGGAGCTCGGCCGGATCGAGCACGGCCGGGGCGAGGGGAAGAGGCCGGAGTACTACTCGATGGGCATCAGGCGCTCGCTCGTGATGCGCGACACGGTCTTGACGGTGTCAGACTCCGGCGTCAAGTCGAGCAGCCTCGCCACCCTTGCCGAGGTCGGCTGGGCGGCCTTCCCGCAGCCGCCCGCACGGCCATAAACGCCGGCAACATGCCCGCTCCGCTCACGGTCGAGGACGTGCGCGAAGCGCAGAGGCGGATCGCGCCGTATCTACAGCCGACACCGCTTTATCACTGGCCGGCGCTCGGCGAGCTCGTCGGGGCGGAGGTCTGGGTGAAGCACGAGAATCATCAGCCGGTAGGAGCGTTCAAGGTGCGGGGCGGCATCAACCTCGTCTCTCAGCTCTCGGAGGCAGAGCGGCTGCGCGGCTTGATCGCGGCCTCAACCGGCAACCACGGCCAGTCGATTGCTTACGCGGCCCGGCTGGCTGGGGTGCGCGCGCGAATCTGCGTGCCCGAGGGAGCGAACGCCCTCAAGGTGGCCGCAATCCAGAGCCTCGGTGCCGAGATCGTCGTCCACGGCCGGGACTTCGACGAGGCTCGAGAGCATTGCGAGCACCTGGCCGACGAGCACGGCTACCGCTACGTCCATTCGGGCGACGAGCCGCTCCTCATCGCGGGCGTGGCCACCGAGACGCTCGAGATCCTCGAGCGGCAACCGGAGATCGACGTTGTCATCGTGCCGGTCGGAGGCGGCAGCGGTGCAGCGGGTGCCTGCATCGTGGCGAAGGCGATTCGTCCGGAGACGGAGGTGATCGCAGTCCAGTCTGAGGCGGCTCCGGCCGCCTACCGCGCCTGGCGGGAGAACTTGAATCGGAATGACTCAAGGCTTCATCTCGCTTCGAGTTCCAAGCGTCGGCTCGTCGAGGACCGGATGGAGACGTTCGCCGAAGGGCTTGCAACGCGCGCCGCGTTCGCGCTCCCTCAGCGCGTCCTCGTCGAGCACCTGGATGACTTCGTGCTCGTGAGCGACGACGAGATCCGCGAGGCAATCGTGCTGATGCTCGAAGGCACTCGGAACCTCGTCGAGGCCGCCGGAGCCGCTCCGCTCGCCGCCGCGCTACGACTGCGTGTGCAGTTGGAGGGCCGGCGCGTGGCCCTCGTCTGCAGCGGTGGCAATATCACCGCGGCGCAGCTCGCCGACGTGCTCGCGCGACAGCGTCCGGCAGCTTAAGAGCCTGTCGTGAAAGTCGCGCACACCGGTTGGCGGCTGCGATACGGCGCCGGATCACCACCCTCGCTCTTGGCCAGGCGGCCGGCCTGGCCGGCGAGCGAGTGCGGCGCCGGCTTGATCGCAGCCGTCCCCGCCCGCACGCGACTTTCACGACAGGCTCTTAATCCGCGATCCAGTAGCGGGGACCGGGGCCGAGGCGGGCTGCTCTGTCGTCCGGATTGGCGAGCTTGCAGCGGTCGAGTGAGAGGCAGCCGCAACCGATGCACTCCGTCAGCCCGGCTCTGAGCCGCTCGAGCTCGGCGATCCGGTTGTCGATGCGTGCGGTCCAGGTGCTCGAGAGACGCGACCAGTCGCGGCGGCTCGGCGCACGCTCGGGAGGGAGCTTGGCGAGCTCGGCGCCGATCTCGTCCAGCGTCATCCCCATCCGCTGAGCGAAGACGATGAACGCGATCCGCCGCAGCACCGGCCGCCGAAAGCGACGGTGGCCAGAGCCGGCGCGCTCAGAGGCGATCAGCCCTCGCTCGTCGTAGAAGCGGAGAGCGGAGGAGGCGACGCCGCTGCGTCGGGAGACCTCGCTGATCGTCAGCAGGTTCGACGCTTCCCGAAGAGGAGAGTTGGCCACTTGACTTCAAGTTTACTTGAGCTTGTAGATTGGTTCATCTTGAACTCACGAGAAGGAGCAGCCATGACGGTGGCATCGACAGCAACCCGGCGGATCGTCGACGAGGTCACCTCCTGGCCCGGCGTCGAGGTGGGGCCGGGAGAGCGCGGCGAACTGGCGGTCAGGCTCGGCCGACGGGAGCTCGGTCACCTGCACGACGGAGCGGCGCACTTCGGGTTCCCGAAGCACGTGTGGACAGGTCTTTACGAGCAGAAGCGCGTCGAGTACCACCCGGTCTTTCCCGGCCGACCCGGTTTCGCGGCGCGCAGGATCGAGAGCGACGCGGACGTCCAGGACGTGATCGCGCTCCTCAGGCTCAACTATGAGCGCATAGCCGCTCGCCACGGCCAGCCGGAGATGGACTGACATGCCCGACCTGCAGGGCATCATCACCGGAGCCTCGCGTGGGCTCGGCCTGGCGCTCGCCACAGCCCTCTCGGAACGTGGCTGGCGGCTGATCGTCGATGCGCGCGACGGCGAGGCGCTCGAGCGCGCTATCGCTGGGCTGCCGGGCGTGGTCGGCCTTGCGGGGGACGTGGCCGATCCGGAGCACCGCCGGCGCCTCCTCGAAGCCGCCGGCGGGCCGATCGATCTGCTCGTCAACAATGCCAGCACGCTCGGGCCGACTCCCCTCCCGGAGCTCGTGAGCTACCCGCTCGAGGAGCTGCGCCGCGTCTTCGAGCTCAACGTGCTGGCCCCGCTCGCCCTGTCTCAGCTCGTCCTGCCGCACCTCACCGACGGCGCGCGGATCGTCAACGTCACCTCCGACGCGGCGGTCGAGGCCTACGAGACGTGGGGCGGCTACGGCTCCTCGAAGGCGGCGCTCGCCCAGATTTCAGCGGTCCTGGCAGCAGAGCACCCGCGGCTGCGGGTGTACGCAGTGGACCCCGGCGATATGCGAACGCAGATGCAGCAGGACGTGTTTTCCGGGGAGGACATCTCCGACCGGCCGCTGCCGGAAGAGAGCGTTCCCGGCTTTCTCGCGCTGATCGAGGGGGACGAGCTGAGCGGCTCCTATCGCGCGCGCGACCTCGCGAGTGCCTCGGCGTGAGCGCCCTGGCGATCGACCCGACCTCCCGCCTCGAGGCGCACGAGCCGGCCGAGGCCCACGGCCTCGCCCGCGACGACGTGCGTCTGCTCGTCACGGATCGAGCAGACGCCACGATCCGCCACGCCCGCTTCGGCAACCTCGCCCAGATTCTCGCGCCCGGGGATCTGCTGGTCGTCAATACGTCCGCCACGCTGCCGGCTGCTCTGGCAGCTACGCGCGGGGACGGGCTCGAGCTCGAGCTGCGGCTCTCCACGCCTGCGCCCCATCGAGATGAGGAGTGCTTCTGGATCGTCGAGGTCCGCCGAGGCGAGGCGCCGTTCGCGGACGGCCGGGTCGACGACCGGTTGCACCTTCCGGGCGGCGCGACCGCGCTCCTGCTGGCACCCTTCGCGCCCGGCCGGCTCTGGTACGCGCGGCTCGATCTGCCGAGCTCGGTGGAGGCATATCTGGCAGAGCACGGTCGTCCGATTCGCTACGGCTACGTGCCGCGTCCCTGGCCGCTGTCGGCCTACCAGAATGTGTATGCGCTGGAGCCCGGCAGCGCCGAGATGGCCAGCGCAGGACGACCATTCACAGCAGAGCTGATCACGAGGCTCGTCGCTGGAGGCGTGCTCTTCGCGCCGGTGACGCTGCACACCACCGGCGTTTCCTCGCAGGAGCGCCACGAGCGCCCCTATGCCGAGCGCTACCGGGTGCCGGTGGAGAGTGCGAGGCTGGTCAACGCCGTCCGCGGGTGGCGCGGTCGCGTGATCGCCGTCGGGACGACGGTGGTGCGCGCACTCGAGACCGTCGCCCGACCGAACGGGACGGTCGAGGCCGGCGAGGGCTGGACGAACCTGGTGGTGGCCGCGGAGCGAGGCCTCTGGGCGATCGACAGCCTCCTCAGCGGCTTTCACGAGTCGGACTCGTCGCATCTCGACCTCCTGCGGGCCGCAGCCGGAGACGATCTCCTCCAACGGAGCTACGACGCAGCGCTCGCGCACGGTTATCGCTGGCACGAGTTCGGCGACAGCCATCTCGTCCTCGGAGCGAGGGTGCACAGCTGATGGAGGTCGTGATTCCGCGCTGTACGCGTCGGTAAGCGACGTTACACTTCACTGCGGCAGCGACTTCGAAGAACCCTGGAGAACGCCGATGGCCGCCACGACCGCTTCCCAGTCTGGGCTCGACTCTGAGCTCGGAGACCTGGCCGACCTGAACAGGGACTACATCGACTCCGTCCAGAGCGCGGATGTCGGTCGGTTCGAGGAACTTCTGGCGGACGACTTCCTCTGCTCGAATCCCGACGGCTCTCTCGTCGCTCGGGAGGCGTTCCTCGAGCAGACGGCGAAGCCGGTCGCGATCACGAACCTCCGGGCGCACGACGTCGAGATCCGGCTCCTCGGTGAGGTCGCGATCATCCACGCGAGAACGACCTACACGCTGCCCGACGGCCGGGAGGCAGCCGGGCGCTACACCGACGTCTGGGCGCGCCGGGACGGCCGCTGGCTCGCCGTCTCGGCGCACGTCACGCGTGCCTGACGTGTCCACCGAGCGGATCCTCGAGATCCGGACGTACCGCATCCGTGACGGCGAACGCGACGAGTTCGGTCGCCGTTCGAGCGCAGTGGTGCCGATGCTCGAGCGCTACGGGATCGACGTCGTCGGACATGGCCCCTCGATCGAGGATGCCGAGCATTACGTCCTCCTGCGCTCGTTCGCATCGTTGGAGGAACGCGACGAGCAGGAGCGGGTCTTCTACGAGGGGGACGAGTGGCGCTCGGGGCCGCGCGAGGGGATCCTGGAGCTGATCGAGACCTACCACACGGTCGTCCTGCGCTCGACGACCGACGCCGTGCAGATGTTCGCCGAGTCGCTTCGACTGGGACATATTCGACTGGGGCACAACAGCCCCTGAAAACGCCAAGTCCTGCGAACCCGGGGGGCCCCACAGGACTTGGACGAGGCGAACCTCTTACAGCGAGCGGGGGCTTTCAAGCGTCACGGCTGCGGCGCCGACGAGCTCGGCGTTTCCCGCCGGTCGCCGGCCGTCTCGAAGCACGGTCGTGTCCTCGAGTCCCACCCGGATGCCGTGCCCGCGCGCGACAGCGCGCTCCATGACGTGCCATGTGGCAACGCCGTCGCCATGGTGGATCTGCTCGAGTCCGACGCCCGCGTCGCTGAGCGCCTGCTCCATCGAGGCCGCGTGCGCCACGGCAGCGTCCGGGTCGGCATCGAGCGGCTCGACGAGCACGCGTACGCAGCGGTCGGCGATGCCCGCCCCGACGAATGCGTTCGCGTCCTCGAGACCTAGGAGCCCAGCCTCGATCCCGATCCCTCGCGCCACCAGGAGCTCGCAGAGCTCGAGGATGCCCCGCTCACCCTGATTGGCGGTCACCAGCTCGGGCAGCTCCGTCCAGCCGGCGATCAGCTCGAAACGCCGTCGCGGATCCGGTTCGATGTCCGCTGAGGTGCTCAGCGAGATCGGGATCCCCGGACAGGCTGCTCGCACGGCGCGCAGCGTGAGCGCACACGGCTCGGCGGCCAGCGTCTCGGCGCCGGTCGCGTCGTACGGATGCAAGTGCAAGACCTTCGCGCCGGCCTCGACCGCCGCTCGACCGTCGGCGGCGAGCTCGTCCGGCGTTCTCGGGATGGCAGGATGCTCCTGGCGCGTGCGGCTGCCGTTGAGGCAGGCTTTGAGGAGCGGCGGCACGAGGGTCTTCTACCCGGGCAGCCGACTACGATCACCTGTATCCCGAGGCCGACCACCGACGTCAGAGACGAGCTGTAGACGACCGTCGAGAGTCCGCTCGGCGAGCTCTTGCTGCTGAGCGACGGGCACGCCCTCCTGGGCCTGCACCTGCAGGCGGGGCGGAAGGCGGTGCTCGTCGGAGAGGCCCGGCGGCGCTCCGAGGAGCCTTTCGAGCACGTGCGCGCTCAGCTCGAGGAGTACTTCGCGGGGCGCCGCTCGAGCTTCGAGCTGACGCTCGGCCTACAGGAACACCGTTTCAGCGCCGCGTCTGGAGCGCATTGCAGGAGATCCCCGTACGGCGAGACGCTCGCCTACGGCGGGCTCGCGCAGCGCATCGATCAGCCCACCGCCGGTCGTGCGGTCGGGCGCTTACGTCAAACGCCGGGGAGAGCGCTGAGGGCCACGGCTGTTTGGCCTGGTCGTCGACGACGCTGACGGGCCCCACCGCTCCGAACGTCACCCGTCTCTACCAGGTCGGCCTCGACACCTGTATTGCCAACGCCTGTAGCTGCTAGATCGGCTTGACCGTCATCGCCCAGACGGCGACGAGGTACGCGACGAGGAGCAGGGTGCAGACAACGCCGACGGCACGCCCGAAGCGCACGCCGGATCCGCGTCGCAGCCGACGCAGCCCGACCGCCGACAGGACGATCGAGACGATGATCAGCAGTGCGCCGGCGTCGGCTGTGATGTAGCCGATGCCGATCCAGGCCGCATCGAAGTCGTCCGGATAGTCCTGCTCGGCTTCAGTCCACTGGGCGCCGATGCGCATCAGGATGTACGACGGCAGGACGCCGATGAGCAACGTCAGCAAGCTGAAGCGTGTCAATCCCGCGGCGTCGTCCGAGCGGCGCCAGCCGATCACGGTCGCAAGTGCCACGGCGAAGAGCGTCCCGACGAGCAGCATCGCGCCGAGCACGTGCAGGAAGAGCGGCAGGTTGACCTCGCCCGGGCGGATTGCGGCGAGCACGCTCATGCTCCAGGCTTCCAGATCATGAGCACCAGGATGACGAGGATCCCCACGCTGTTCAGGGCCTGAAAGCGAATGCCCGCCTGCCGTCCACCGTCCTCGTCGCCAGCGAACGCCCTGCCGGCCTGGGTTCCCGCCCACGCGGCGAGTGCCCAGAGAGCGAGAGAGACCAGGATCCAGACGTCCCAGAGCTGGTACCGCTCGTCGTAGATCGTGAGCCAGACGCCGAAGATGATCGCGCCGGCGAGGCCCGCGCCGACAAGGATTCCGCCGGTGCGGCCGAACCGCATCGCAGAGTCAGCCGCCAAGACCGGCGTGGCAGTCCGCGTTCCGATCACTAGCGCCCAGAGTGCGGTCAGGGCTCCGACGACGACGAACGTGCTCAGCACGTGCAGGAACAGCAAGGTGTCGTACAGATCCATAGCCGGTCAATCCTGAGACGTGTGATCCGGTCGAGTCCAGCCCTAGGACTCGGATCTGGTCAGCCCGCTCTCGTCGGCGAAGACGACCGCCTGGACGCGGTCGCGGAGCCGGAGCTTCCTCAGGATGTGCCGGGTGTTGGGTCTTGACGGTCGATTCCTCTACGAAGAGCGCGTCGGCGATCTGGGCGTCGAGAGCCCGTGGGCGATCAGCTCGAGCACTTCGCGCTCGGGCGGGGTCGGACGATCCCGTCCCCGAGAACCGAACCCTGCCGCCCGTTTTGTTTGAGTCGGCGGCACAGGTGGTACTGCAGGAACGGCTCCAGGCACACTGCTGCCTGGCGCAAGTGAACGCCCACTCGCATGAGAGGACTTGGATGAAAGCGCTCGTCTACAGGTCGAACGCCCGACAGCTGTCCCGGTGAAGATGCAAGCTGTCGCTCCCGGGGTGCATCGCTACCGGGACGGGCTCGTCAACTGGTACACGATCGAAGACGAGGGCGCGATCTCGCTCGTCGATACCGGCTGGCCGCGCAGCTGGGACCGCATCGAGGGCGGTCTGCGCGAGATCGGCCGCCTACCGAGCGATGTCACAGCCATCCTGTTGACGCACGGTCACGGCGACCATCTCGGTGCCGCCGAGCGCGCGCGGCAGGAGACGGGCGCGCCGGTTCGGTGTCATCGGGAGGAAGTGGCGCGCGTGGGTGGCAAGAGGCGAGGCGGCTCGTCGCTTGCGCTCGTCCCGGGGCTCGTACCGCAGCTCTGGCGGCCTGCGTCGCTGCGCTTCGTCCTGCACGCGACCGCGCAGGGCTTCCTGACCCCGCGCTGGGTCAAGGAGGTGTCGCCGTTCGAGACCGGTGATGAGCTCGACGTCCCGGGCCGGCCACGCGTGCTCTTCACCCCCGGACACACGGAAGGCCACGCCAGCTTCCTGCTGCCCGGCGGCGTGCTCCTCACCGGTGACGCGCTCGTCACCGTCGATCCGGTCACGAATAGGCCAGGACCCTGTTTGCCGCACCGCGCGGTGAACGTGGATACCGAGCGCGCGCGCGAGTCGCTCTCCGTGCTGGCGGAGGTGGAAGCGCAAACCCTGTTGCCGGGCCACGGGGAGCCGTGGACGCAGGGTCTGAAGCAGGCGGTCGAGCGGGCGCGTGCGGGTGCGTAGCCACGAGCCCGCGCGGCCACAGGCCGGCCCGGTTTGGATGAGCCTTCGGCGTGGGAGAGAGGGACGGATGCGTGACAAGGAGCTGAACGGCAAGACCCCGCTCGCGGCCGTCGGCCAAGGGCTGCTCGCGGGCGCGATCGGCAACGCGATCTTCACCGGCTATCAGGCGCTCCAGGCAAAGCTGTCGAGCAGCGGCTCGAACGGCTCGGAGCAGCCGCCGCGCGACTGGAGCGAGGCGCCCGAGCCTGCGCAGGTGGGGCAGCGCGTGGTCGAGGGAGTGTTCGAGCAGGACGTGCCGATCGAGAAGGCGACCACGATGACGAAGAGCGTCCACTGGATCTTCGGAACGAGCTGGGGAGCCGTGTACGGCATCCTCGAGGAGACGTTCCACCGTCCGCTCGTCAGTGGCGTGACGTTGGGGAGCACAGCCATCGCCTTCGACTACACGATCTTGCCCGCGATGAACCTCTACAAGCCGCCGTGGAAGTACCCGGCGGCGACGCTGGCCAAGGACTACGCCAACCACCTCGTCTACGGCTTCTCAGTCGCAGCCGCCTACCGCGCACTCGACGCTCTTCGCGACTCGCGACGCTGAAAGGCGGATTCGGCAGATGCCCCAGGACCTCCGAGAGCAGCTGACGAAGTACCTCACGGACGCGCATTCGATCGAGGAGCAGGCGCTGGCCCAGGTGCGAACGGCGCCCGACCACGCCGGCGATCCGGAGCTGGCTGCGAACTACCGGAAGCACCTCGTCGAGACGGAGGGCCACGAGCGGCTCGTGCGCGAGCTGCTCGAGGCGCGCGACGCCAAGCCGTCGCGGCTGAAGGATGCAGTGATGGCGGTCGGCGGCAAGGGGTTCCTCCTCTTTGCCCGCCTCAACCCGGACACGCCCGGCAAGCTGCACGCACACTCGCTCTCGTACGAGGCACTCGAGCTCTCGTCGTACGAGCTTCTGTGGCGAGTAGCCGAGCGTGCAGGGGAGGCGGACGTCGCCGAGGTCGCGCGTCGCATCCGCGACGAGGAGCGGCTGATGATGGAGCGCCTGGAGAGTGGCTACGACCGCGCGGTCGAGGCGTCCCTTCGCGAGCTCCAGCCCGATGATCTGAAGGAGCAGCTGCGCAAGTATCTAGCGGATGCGCATGCAATCGAGGAGCAGGCAGTCCAGCTGCTCGAGCGCGCGCCGAAGATCACCGAAAGCACAGCCCTGGCGCGTATGTACTCCGATCATCTGGACGAGACGCGGAGGCACGCCGCGCTCGTCGAGGCGCGTCTGCGGGCGCATGGCGACGATCCCTCGACGCTGAAGGATGCGGCACTCCGTCTCGGTGCGCTCAACTGGGGAGCGTTCTTCCAGGGGCAGCCGGACACTCCAGGGAAACTCGCCGCCTTCGTCTACGCGTTCGAGTATCTCGAGGTCGGTGCCTACGAGCAGTTGAAGCGGGTGGCCGAGCGGGCCGGAGACCACGAGACGGTCGCGACCGCCGAGCAGATCCTCCGCGAGGAGCGTGCCGCCGCTGTCCGGATTGCCGGAGCGTTCGACGAGGCAGTCACCGCCTCGCTCGAGGCGCAGGGCGTGTCTTAGCCACCGGCACGGTCATGAGAGGGTTGCCGCGGCGATGGCAGCCTGGCCGTAGCTGATGCCGCCGTCGTTCGGCGGTACGAGCCGGTGCGACAGCACGCGGAAGCCGAGCTCGACGAGCAGCCTCCGCGTCGACTCGAGCAGTCGCAGGTTCTGAAAGCTTCCACCGGAGAGAACGACCGTCCGCGGCTCACCCGCCTCGGCGCACGCTCCCGCCGCCGCGGCGGCGACCGTCTCGTGGAAGGCAGCTGCGACCTCCTCGCGCGGGCGTCCAGCTGCGAGGTCGTCGTGTAGCGCGGCAACGAGGTTCGGGCCGCTCCCGAAGCGCCACGGGTACGGGGCCGCCGCCCTCGAGCCTGCGAGCTGTTCGAGCTCGATCGCAGCCTGGCCCTCATAGGTGACCCGCTCGCGGACGCCGAGCAGTGCGGCAGCGGCGTCGAAGAGCCGCCCCATGCCGGACGACGGCGGTGCATTGACAGTCAGGCTTCCACGCACGACCCTCCACCCGTCCCACGGCACCGGCCGCCCCGCGAGCTCGAGGTGCATCGCCGCGACGCGCCACGGCTCGCGCACGGCCGCCTCGCCGCCGGGGAGCGGCACCGGGTCGAGGTGCGAGAGCCGCTGGAACGAGGCGAGGTCGCAGCGCAGGAGCTCACTGCCCCACAGCGTCCCGTCAGGGCCGTAGCCCGTGCCGTCGAAGACGAGCGCGAGCGCCGGGCCCGTCTCACCGTGCTCCGCGAGACACGCCGCGGCGTGAGCGTGATGGTGCTGCACGCCGAGCACCTCGAGATCCTGCTCGAGGGCCCACTTCGTCGAGAGGTATTCGGGGTGCAGATCGTGCGCCACCGCCTCCGGTCTGACGCCGAGCATGTCGAGATAGAGCGCGAGGTCGGCATCGAAGGCGCGCAGGGCGAGCTCGGAGTCGAGGTCGCCGAGATGCGCCGAGAGCAGCGCCTCGCCCGCGCGTGCGACGCAGAAGGTCGACTTGAGCTCGGCGCCGACGGCCAGGAGCGGACGCGCCGGCGGCACGGGCAGCGGCAGCGCCGACGGCGTCAGGCCGCGAGAGCGCCGGATCGGGAACTCGACCCGCACCACCGAGTCCTCGCAGCGGCGGTGGATAGGCCGGTCGTGACTCAGCACGAGGTCGGCGATCGGCCCCAGCCGCTCGTGTGCGTCGTCGTCCTCGAAGGCGATCGGCTCGTCGGAGACGTTGCCGCTCGTCATTACGAGCGTGCGGCCGACATCGGCGAGCAGGAGGTGATGGAGCGGCGTGTACGGCAGCATCACGCCGAGCCAATCTGTTCCGGGCGCGACCGACGGCGCAACGGCAGCCGTCTGCAGCCGGCGGAGGAGTACGATCGGGCGCTCGCGCGCGTGCAGCCGCTCGGTCTCCGCCGGCCCGACCTCTCCGAGCAGCTCGGGCGACGTGGTCATCAGCGCGAACGGCTTCTCCTCCCGATGCTTGCGCGCACGCAGCCGCGCGACCGCCTCCTCGGCGGCTGCGTCGCAGGCGAGGTGGTAGCCGCCGAGGCCCTTGATCGCGACGATCCCGCCGGCGCGCACCAGCTCGACCACCTCCTCGAGCGGCCGCGAGAGCCGTGGTCCGCAGACAGGGCAGGCGATCGGCTCGGCGTGAAAGCGCCGATCGAGCGGATCCTCGTACTCGCGGCGGCAGTCGGCGCAGAGAGGGAAACCGGCCATGGTCGTGTTCGGACGGTCGTACGGCACGGCTCTCACGATCGTGAAGCGCGGACCACACTGGGTGCAGTTGACGAAGGGGTAGCGATAGCGCCGGTCGAGCGGATCGAAGAGCTCCCGTAAGCAGTCGTCGCACGTCGCGACGTCGGCCGGCACGAGGGCGGTGCCCCCGCCGGCGACGCTGTGGTCGATCCTGAACTCCGTCTCCTCGAGCGGTGGCAGCAGCTCGGCGGCCACGGTGTCGACGCGGGCAAGCGCCGGCGCCTCTGCCCGCAAGGCTGCCGCGAAGGCATCGAGCCGCTCGACCTCGCCCTCTGCCTCGATCACGACGCCCCCGCCGTCGTTCAGGACGTAGCCGCCGAGCGCATGCCGAAGCGCAAGGCCGTAGACGAACGGCCGAAATCCCACGCCCTGCACGACGCCGGTGACCCGGATGCGCCGCCGCTCCAACTGTGTCATTGTCCATCCTCCTTACGATCGAGGAGCGTGTGTGAGCAGTTCTTCATACCCGCAAGGTACGAGACGCGATAAGTTCGGCGGCATCCTCCGACGGGCAGGAGCTGCACCGTGTGTCTAGCCATTCCAGGCCAGATCGTCGAGATCGTGGATGCCGAGCGTAGCCTGGCGCGCGTCGAGGTGGCCGGGGTGCGGCGGAACGTCAACGTCGCCCTGTTGCCGGGTGACGGGGTTCGCGCCGGTGAGTGGGTGCTGATCCACGTCGGCTTCGCCCTCTCCCGCGTGGACGAGGAGGAGGCGTACGCAACGCTCCAACTGCTGCAACAGCTCGGAGCCGCGTACGAGGAGGAACTCGAGGAGCTGAAGGCGAGCGTGATCGATTGAGCTCGCCACGTAGCCTCGACGGAGCCGAGCCGGAATGCGAGCCCGGCCACTGCGTCACGTGCGCGGACGAGGCGATCGAGATGCTCGTCCTCGCGACAGACGGCAGCGGCCTCGCTTCGTGCGTCGATCCCGAGGGCGTTCCGGTCGAGGTGATGACGGAGCTTGTGGGCGAGGTGGCTCCCGGCGACGCGGTCCTCGTGCACGCGGGTGCCGCGATCGCGAGGGCCGCATGAAGTTCCTCACCTTTTCAATGAGCGAAAGGGGGCAGGGGACGTGAGGTTCGTCGACGAGTTTCGCGATGCCGAGCTCGGACGCATCCTCGCCAGCGAGATCGTGGCGACCGTCGAGCCAGGACGCCATTACAAGGTGATGGAGGTCTGCGGCGGCCACACCCACACGATCTACAAGTACGGGGTCGACGACCTGCTGCCGGAGAACGTCGAGCTCGTCCACGGCCCCGGCTGCCCGGTCTGCGTGATCCCGATGGGTCGCGTGGACGACGGAATCGCGATTGCGGCGCGCGACGAGGTGATCCTCACCTGCTTCGGCGACATGATGCGCATTCCGGGTGGGAGCGGCTGCTTTCTCGAGGCGAAGGCCGCGGGTGCGGACATCCGCATGGTCTACTCACCGCTCGACGCGCTGCGGATCGCACGGGAGAACCCCGACCGCGAGATCGTCTTCTACGCCGTCGGCTTCGAGACGACCGCTCCCTCGACAGCTCTGACGCTCAAGCGCGCGAAGGGGGACGGGATCGCCAACTTCACGGTCTTCTCGAACCACGTCACGATCGTGCCGCCGCTGCGCGCCCTTCTCGAGTCTCCCGACCTGCGCCTGGACGGCTTCATCGGGCCGGGGCACGTGTCGACCGTCGTCGGCGCCCGCCCCTTCGAGTTCATTCCCGCCGACTACGGCAAGCCGATCGTCGTGTCGGGCTTCGAGCCCCTCGATCTGCTCCAGTCCGTCCACATGGTGCTGAAGCAACTCGCAGAGGGTCGCTGCGAGGTTGAGAACCAGTACCGGCGCGTGGTTCCCTATGACGGCAATCCCGCCGCCCTCTCCGTCCTCGCCGAGGTGTTCGAGCTGCGGCCGCACTTCGAGTGGCGCGGTCTCGGCTTCATCTCGCACAGCGGCCTGAAGCTCAGCCGAGACTACGCCGACTTCGATGCCGAGGTGCGCTTCGGTGTCCCCGGCGTACGGGTCGCCGACCCCAAGGCATGCCAGTGCGGCGAGGTGCTGAAAGGCGTGATCAAGCCGTGGGAGTGCAAGGTGTTCGGCAC
>JBBJOI010000022.1:0-43385 GCA_037721555.1 Gaiellaceae bacterium
GCGAAGTCGCGCACCTCGCGCGTGAACCGGACGACGAGCGTCGAGCCGCGGGCTGTGACGCCGGCGGCCGCGCGCGTTTTGCCGGCGCGGACGTCGTCGGCGCCGACGATCGCCTGGGTGTACAGGAAGGCTGGTGAGTTGACGCCGGGTGCCAGGGTGCGGTTGATCGCCTGCGCGAAGGCGCTCGCCCGGACGGGGCTGCCGTCGCTGAAGCGGAAGCCCGTGCGCAGCTTGAAGGTGGTGGTCTTGCCGTCGGGCGAGACCTTCGGGAAATCCGCTGCCACCTCCGGCACGATCCGGTAGCCCGCCGGAGGTGGCTTGTCGGGGTAGGTCATCAGCCGGGCGCAGACGGTATCCAGGAGCGCCCAGCTCTCGCGCGAGTATGCGAGTGCGGGGTCGACGTGGTCGAACGCCTGCAGGCTGATCCCCTGAAAGCTGACCCGGAAGATCCCGCCCTCCCGCACGCTCGAAGTCGAGCCCGGCTGAACGAAGATCCCAGTCAGGGTGCCGACGGCCGCGAGGGCGAGCAGCAACGTGCGCTTCCAACGGCTAATGGCAAACTCCAGACTAGTTGCCATCAAGCTAGAGCGCTATTGGCGCGGGCGCAAGT
Source organism: Gaiellaceae bacterium (assembly GCA_037721555.1). Classification (GTDB taxonomy): domain Bacteria; phylum Actinomycetota; class Thermoleophilia; order Gaiellales; family Gaiellaceae; genus Gaiellasilicea. Next base: position 611 of record JBBJOI010000022.1, read on the forward strand.
GCGTCGTAGAATTCCCTCGTGGACGAGCGGCTCGCGCGGCAGGCGCGCAACGAAGGCCTCACCCGCACGGTCAACGAGCGTGTGGCGACGCTCGATGCGCGGGCGGGGAGCTGGGCGGCGGCCGAGCAGATGTTCGACTTCCATTGCGAGTGCGGGAAGGTCGAGGGCTGCTCCAACCGGGTGCGGATGACGCTCGCCGAGTACGCAAAGGTGCGGCTGCAGATGGACCGGTTCGCGGTGGTTCCGGGCCACGAGACCGAAGCGATCGAGGTAGTCGTGGCGCGACACGACCGGTTCTTCATCGTCGACAAGCTCGACGACTACGAGCCGTTCGTGGGCGGCGACGGCCCAAGCGGAAGCGGAGCTCAGCCGTAGGCCGCGGCTTGCAGCGCGAAGAGCTCGGCGTAGATTCCACCAAGAGCCACGAGCTCGTCGTGGCTCCCCTCCGAAGCCGCTCTCCTTGTAGCCGCCGAACGGCGAGTTGAACGTGATCGCGCGGTAGGTGTTGATCCAGACGGTGCCCGCCTGCAGTCTGCGGGCGACCCGGTGCGCCCGCTTGACGTCGCGCGTCCACAGCCCCGCAGCGAGGCCGAAGCGAGTCGCGTTCGCAAGGGCAACAGCCTCCTCCTCCGTCCCGAACGGGATCACGGTTGAACCGGTCCGAACACCTCGTTTTGCGCGATTTGCGGCGCTGTTCTCAACGCCGTCGAGGATCGTCGGCTCGTAGAAGAGGCCCTGGGGGAAGCCGGCCACCGTGCTGCGAGCGCCGCCGGTGACGACCCGGGCTCCCTCCTCGCGCGCCGCACCGACCATCGACTCGACACGCTCGAGCTGAGGCACGTTGGCGATCGGCCCCATCTGTGTCGCGCCGTCCATCGGATCTCCGAGAGGACGGTCGACGCACGACTCTGCACCCGCTCGAGCAGCTCGTCGTAGACGTCTCGCTGGAAGAGCGCGCGCGAGCCCGCGACGCACGACTGCCCCGCGGCGCCGAAGATCCCGGCCAAGACGCCGGCCTCTGCCGCGTCGAGGCTCGCGTCCGCGAAGACGATGTTCGGGCTCTTGCCGCCGAGCTCGAGCGACACCGAGGCGAGGCGGGCGCCGGCGCGCGCAGTGATCTGCTTGCCCGTGGTTTCGCTGCCGGTGAAGGCGATCTTTGCCACGACCGGATGGTCGACGAGCGCCTGCCCCACGTCTCCCGCTCCCGTGACGACGTTGAGAACGCCCGGCGGGAAGCCGGCCTCCTCCGCCAGTCGCAGCGTCTCGAGGACGCTCGCCGGCGCGTGCTCCGAAGGCTTCACGACGACCGTGTTGCCCGCCGCGAGCGCAGGCGCCAGCGAATACATCGTCAGCAGCACCGGCGAGTTCCAGGGGACGATGATCCCGACGACGCCGAGCGGCTCGTGCAGCGTGTAGTTGAAGACGCTCGTCCGGTCGAGCGGGATCACGCGGCCTTCGACCTTGTCCGCCAGGCCGCCGAAGTAGAAGAGCCACTCCGGGATCACGCGGAGCTGCGCGAGCATCTCCTTGTACAGCTTGCCGTTGTCTGCGACCTCGAGCGCTGCGTCTCCTCTGCACGTTCGGCGATCAGGTCGAACAGCCGCATCAGCAGGCGGCCGCGGCGAGTGGGGGATAGACCGCGCCAGCGCTCGTCCTCGAACGCTGCTCGGGCGGCGGAGACGGCACGGTCGACGTCCTCTGCCGCCGCCAGCGCGACCTGCGCCCACGGCTGCCCGGTCGTGGGGTTGAGCGCCTCGAACGTCTCGCCGGACGCGGCATCGACGTCGTGGCCGCCGATGAGGAGCCGGTACCCGGCGAGTTGATCGGTGGCGGTGGCGCTCATCGTCCGTCGATCCTGCCACTCCCGAGCGGCGCCGTGCTCGCTTCGCCGCGCCTCATGGCTCCGCTGCGGCTCGAGCTGCTGGACGTGATTCAGCTGTTGCAGAATCGCGACGAAGCTGTTGCTCTTTCGCTGGTCGCGACGCAGTAGCGCGCCGAGAGTCCGTCTCTCTGAGACCAATCGAGCGGGCGCAGACCCGGCTGCGCAGATTCGTGACGAACGTGTGACGGACACCACCAGAGGCTTGTGGTAAGCCCGCGAGATTCGGTCTCTGAGACCGTCGCGTGCGCCGGCCGCGACGGTGCGACGCCAGGCGGTCTGCTGCCTCGGTCACTGCAGCCTGTGGAGCGCAGGATACAGCTCCTTGTAACGGGGGTACCCCTCGCGGTACGGCTCGCTCCACGCCGGCTCCGGCTCGATCCGGCCGCGGACTCGGACGCAGGCGGCAACGGCCTCGTGGGCGTCGGCGAACACGCCTGCCCGCACACCGCCGAGCAGCGCGGCACCGTACGCGGCGCCCTCCTCCGCCATCGTCCGCTCGAGCGGCAAGCCCAGCACCGACGCAACGATCTTCAGCCAGAGGTCGCTGCGAGCGCCGCCGCCCGAGATGCGTCCCACCTCCGCCTCCACACCCAGCTCCCGCAGAAGCTCCAGCGAGTCGCGGAGGCCGTAGGCGACACCTTCGAGCACGGCACGGACGAGGGCGCCCCGGTCGTGCCGGAGCGTCAGGCCGACGAAGGCGCCGCGGGCCGCCGGATCGGCATGGGGCGTCCGTTCGCCCTGGAGGTAGGGCTGGAAGAGGAGGCCCTCGGTGCCGGGCTCCCAGCGTTCGGCCTCGCCGAACAGGTCGTCGTAGGCAGGACCGCCGAGCGCCTCGTGCAGCCAGGCGAGCGACCCTGCGGCCGAGAGCATCACGCCCATCGCATGCCAGGTGTCTGGCAGGGCGTGGCAGAAGACGTGCAGGCGGGCGTGGGGATCAGACCGATACTCGGGCAGCGCCGCGAAGACGACGCCGGAGGTGCCGAGCACGATCGAGAGCAGCCCAGGCCGGTCGACACCCACGCCGAGTGCGCCCGCCGCCTGGTCGCCTGCCGCTCCGATCTCGGTCGCCTCGTGCACCGGCGGCAGCCACTCGGCCGGAAGCTCGAGCGCGCCGAGCACCTCCTCGCTCCAGCGCCGGTGCGCCACGTCGAAGAGGAGCGTGCCGGAGGCGTCGGCCACGTCGATCGCGTGCTCGCCCGTCAGGCGGAGGCGCACGTAGTCCTTCGGCAGCAGCACGTGCCGGATGCGTGCGTACGTCTCGGGCTCGTGCCGGCGCAGCCAGAGCAGCTTCGGTGCCGTGAAACCGGTGGCGGCCGGATTGCCGGTGAGCTCGATCAGGCGCTCGAGGCCGACACGTTCCTCGATCTCCCTGCACTCGGCGCCCGCGCGCTGGTCGTTCCAGAGGATCGCGGGGCGAAGCACACGCTCCTGCTCGTCGAGCACGACGAGCCCGTGCATCTGACCGGACAGGCCGATCGACGTCGGCTCCAGGGCGAGATCCGCGAGCGCCGCCTCAGCCGCCCGCCACCAGTCCTCGGGCTCCTGCTCGGCCCAGCCAGGCTGCGGTGTCGAGAGCTCGTAGCTTTGCTCAGCGCGCGCAATTACGTCACCAGTGGACGAGATCGCGAGCGCCTTGACGCCGCTCGTGCCGACGTCGAGCCCGACGAGTCTAGGATCAGGAGCCATGGAGCTGGAGGAGCTCGGCCGAGGCCTGCGCCGCTGGACGTCGAGGCATGCAGAGTGGGAGGAGGACGTCGGCTCGCTCTCGCTCGAGACCGACGACGGCCTCGTGCTGATCGACCCGTACGAGCCGCCGGCGGAGCTGCGCGCTCCTGCGCACGTGCTGCTGACCGTCTTCTGGCACTACCGGTCGACGGCGGCTCTGCGTACCGGTCGCGTCTGGGCCTCGAGGAGAACGGTCAAGGCGCTCGCGAACCGCGGCGTTGCGGTCACCGACCCCATCGGCGCAGATACCGAGCTGCCAGGCGGCGTCCGGGCGTACGAGACCGCGCGCCACGGCGAGCTCGTCCTCTGGCTGCCCGGGCAGAGGGCTCTCGCAGTGGGCGACGTTCTCCTCGGAGCCGGCGCGAAGCCGCACGCCACCCAGGATCAGATCCGGCTCTGCCCGGAGCGCTGGCTCGGCGCGGCGACGCACGGCGATCTGCGCGCCTCGCTCGAGCCGCTGCTCGAACTGCCGGTCGAGCGCATCCTGCTCTCGCACGGGGAGCCGGTGCGGCTGGGAGGCAAGCGCGCTCTGGAGCAGCTCCTTCACGCACCGAGCGCTGCGTAGACCAGCGCATAGGCCGCCACGGCGTCCTTGTGCGCTTGCGCATCGCGCAGGGCTGCATCGTCGATGCGTGCCGCCACGCCGTCGATGAAGCGCCAGTTGAGCACGCTGCGCGCGACCGCGCCCACGGCGTCCTCCGTGTAGGGGTAGAGGTCGAAGCCGAGCCGCTCGCCGCGGTCGCCGTAGCCGGCGCGGCGCAGCTCGACGGCGAGCTCGAGCGTCTCCATGAACCGGATCGTCCCGACCATGTTGTCGTCGTCGAAGCTGCCCCAGCCGTCGTTTGCGTGCTGGTGCCCGAGCACTCCCTCGGACGCGAGCAGCGCGGCGTACTCGGCGAGCGACTCCCCGTTCATGAGCAGGTGCTGCCAGTCCATGTTGACCTTGACGTTCTCGAAGCCCAGGGTGCGCAGCTTGTGGATCACGTGGAGCGTCATGCCGATGTTCCGCATCAGGATCTTCATCGCCGGCTCGGAGTTCTTGTGCTCGAGGAAGATCGTGACGCCGCGGTCGCGCGCACGCTCCGCGGCCTCTCCCAAACCCTCCAGGAACCAGTCCCAGGACTCTCGATAGGGCGTCTGGAACGGGTAGTTGTACCCCTCGATCCCGGGCCAGATGATGAAGTGGGCGCCGAGCTCGCCCGCGAAGTCGATCGCCTCGAGCGTTCGTCGCACCGCCTCGCGACGTGTCGCTTCGTCGGGTGAGACGAGGCCGCCCTTTCCGAACCGCGGGTCCAGATGGAGCCCGGTCGCGATGCAGTAGATGTCGTGGTCGCCGAGGGCGTCGCGCACGTCGGCCAGGTTCTCGGGAGAGAGCTCCTGCGGATAGTGGAACTCGTAGCCGTCGATCAGGTCTCCCAGCCCGTCGACGGCACGGCGGACGCGAGCCGCCGTCGTCTCGTTCGCCCACCGGGGCTGGTAGCCCGCAGGGACGAACCGCGTCGCCATCGAGCCGAACGCCCAGATTCCCAGTGATGTCTTCATGGGCGTCACCTCGCTCGCAACGATGTCAGATGCCGTGTCGCCGGGCGTTCGTGGCGGGAGCGCCGCCGACTCCACGCCGGTGCCACACGGATGCGAGCGCGAGCCAGCTCGAGCGACTCGCCGTCTTTCTCGGCGACAATTACCGCGACCCGCTCAACGCCGCGGATGTCGGCCGCGCCCTCGGGCTCCACCCCAACGACGCGACGACGCTCTTCAGGCGCGGGCTCGGCGTCGGCAGGTGGGAGTACGTGCTCCGGCTCCGCGTCTCGCACGCCCAGCGGCTGTTGCTGACGTCCGAGCTCCCGGTGGAGCAGGTCGCTCGGGAGTCGGGTTCTCCTCGTCGACGAGTTTCTCCCGCACGTTTCGCCGACTCTGCGGCTGCACCCCGCGGGCCCACCGGGTGCGCTAGACGCGCGTCCAGGCGGCGCTCGAAGGGGGCAGGAGGTTGCCGGGTGCCGGCTCGCTCGCGAGCAGCAACTCACCGTCCGGCAACTGCAGGTGCTCGGCGTTCAGGTTGACGACGCAGACGATCGTCTCATTGCCGGACGCCCGTTCGAACAGGAGTGTCCCCGAGGGGCTCTCGCGCCAGGCGAACGAGCCCGTCCGGAGCGCGTCGATCCTGCGTCGGAGCTCGAGGGCGGCGCGGTGGAGGGCGAGGCTCGACTGCGGGCTTCCCTCCTGTGCCTCGGCGCTCAACGCCGTCCAGTCGGCCGGGATCGGAAGCCACGGGGAGCCGGCCGTGAAGCCGAAGCCCGGCGGCCCGCCGCTCCAAGGGATCGGCACACGGCAGCCGTCGCGCCCCTTCCGGGCCCCATTCGTGCGGAAGAAGACCGGATCCTGGCGCAGCTCGTCCGGGAGCTCTACTTCCTCGAGCCCGAGCTCCTGGCCCTGGTACAGGAAGGCCGCGCCGGGAAGCCCGAGCAGGAGGAGCGTTGCCGCTCGCGCGCGCCGCCGCCCTTCCTCGCCGCCGCCGTAGCGGGTGGGCAGCCGCGTCACGTCATGGTTCTCGAGCACCCACGAGGCCGTCGCGCCAACGGCGCCAAAGGCTTCGAGCGTCCGATCGATCCGCGCTCGCAGCGCCTTCGCGTTCCAGTCCTCGTAGAGGAAGGTGAAGTTGAAGGTGAGCTGCAGCTCGTCCGGGCGGACGTACTTCGCCAGCTCGACCTGATTCTCGAGCACGACCTCGCCTACGTACATCCGCTCGTCGGGATAGGAGTCGGCGAGACGCCTCCAGCTCCTGTACAGGCCGTGCACCTCGGCCTGGTTGATCCCGGTATGCCAGTCGGCGAAAGCCGGTCGCGGCTCGGGCTGGTGCACGTCCTGCAGGTCGGGCGCCTTGTAGAGCGCCTGGCCGACGTCGATCCGGAAGCCGTCCACGCCGCGGTCGAGCCAGAAGCGCAGGATCTCCTCGAAGTCCTCTCGAACGCGCCCGTTGTGCCAGTCGAGGTCGGGCTGCTCCGGGGTGAACAGGTGCAGGTAGTACTCGCCGCTCGCGTCGTCGAGCGTCCAGGCGGGGCCGCCGAAGGCGGATGTCCAGACGTTGGGCGGCTCGCCGTCGCGCCCGGGACGGAAGATGTAGCGCGCCCGATCGGGATGCTGCGGATCGGAGACGGCGTTGCGGAACCACTGATGCTCGTTCGAGGTGTGATTCGGGACGATGTCGACGATGACGCGTAACCCGAGCCGGTGTGCGTCAGCGACGAGCGCGTCGAAGTCGTCGAGCGTGCCGAACTGCGGATCGACGTCGACGTAGTCGGACACGTCGTAGCCGTGATCGGCGCCGGGTGACGGGTAGAACGGCGTCAGCCAGATCCCGTCGACGCCGAGCTCCTTCACGTGCGGCAGCCTGGAGCGGATCCCGGGGAGGTCGCCGACCCCGTCGCCGTCCGAGTCCGCGAAGCTGCGCACGTAGATCTGGTAGATGACGGCGCTCCGCCACCAGTGTTCGTTCATACGCACGTGAGGGCACGGTCGGTGTCGGCGACGATCTGCTCAACCGTCTGCTCGGGTGTCTGACCGGAGCTGTCGAGCCAGAGGCCGAGGCGCGGCGTCTCCTCGAGGAAGTCGCGGTGGAGCTCCTGGATCGAGAAGCGGTCGTACCCGTCCTCGTCTCGAGCCGCTTCACGACCGGCGATCGTCGCGACTGAAGGGACGAGGACGACGATGTGCAGTGGCCGACTCTGAATCAGGTCGACGTAATCGGGAAGAAGCGGTCCGGCGACCACGTCTGCGAGCACGACGGCGAAGCCTGCTTCGAAATACGCGTCGGCGGCCGCCGCAGCGAGGCGGTATCTGAGGCGCAGCTGCGACAGGGCCTCGGGAGGCGCGTTCGGCCTCATCTCGCACCTGCCGGTGACGATGCTTCGACGGAAGATGTCTCCCTCCAGGAACACTCCGCGGCTGAAGCGCTCGGCGAGGAGTCGACCGACAGTCGATTTTCCAGCTGCCGAGGGGCCGGTGACGAGGAACAAGGCTGCGTCAGTCATCGCGAACCGTCGTTGCCACCGCGTCGCCGACCTCGGTCGTACCCGCGTTGCCGCCGAGGTCCCGCGTCCGCGGGCCGTTGCGGCAGACCGCCTCGACTGCCGCCAGCAAGCGAGCCGCCGCGTCGTTCTCCCCTAGGTGATCGAGCATCAGGGACGCGCTCCAGATCGCGCCGATCGGGTTCGCGATCCCGCGCCCGGCGATGTCGGGCGCCGAGCCGTGCACGGGCTCGAACATCCCCGGCGTCTCCGAGCCGGGAGCGACGCTCGCGCTCGCCGCCATCCCCATGCCGCCCTGAAGCTCGGCGGCGATGTCCGTGAGTACGTCGCCGAAGAGGTTCGAGGCGACGACGACGTCGAGGCTCATGGGATTCCCGATCATGCGAGCTGCAAGCGCGTCGACGAGCACGCGCTCGTAGCGAACGTCGGGATGCTCCGCAGCGACTTCCTCGGCCACCTCGTCCCAGAGCACATAGCCGAAGCGGGAGGCGTTCGACTTCGTCGCGCTCGTGACGATGCCGCGCCGACCCTCGGCGAGCTCGAACGCGTGCGCGATCACACGCCGCACGCCGGCGCGGGTGAAGACGCTCGTCTCGATCCCGACCTCGAGCTCGAGTCCTCGATGAGCGCGGCCGCCGATGCCCGAGTACTCCCCTTCGGTGTTCTCGCGGACGAAGAGCATGTCGACGGCGGGTGTGCCGGCGAGCGGCGACGGCACCCCTTCGAGCAATCGCGCCGGGCGCAGGTTCGCCCAGAGGTCGAGCCCCTGGCGCAGCGGCAGCAGGAGCCCCCAGAGCGTCACGTGGTCGGGTACTGACGGATCGCCCACCGCGCCGAGGAGAACGGCGTCGTGCCTCCGGACGATGTCCAACGCGTCGGCCGGCATCATCGCCCCGGTCTCGTGGAAGTGCCGCGTGCCCCACGGCAGCTCGTCCCAGTCGACGTTCAGCCCGAGCGCATCGACGGCCTTTCGGGCCTCGGCAATCACTTCGGGGCCGGCGCCGTCTCCCGGGATGACGGCGATTCGATGACTCATGCGACCTCCTCGAGCGTCGGGATGGCCGAGCGGCCGTCGAGCGCCCGGCAGGAGAGGGCGGCCGTCCTGTTCGCGGCGGCGAGCGCCCGGTCTACCGGCACGTTGCGCACGAGCTGCGCAAGCAGCGCACCGTGGAAGACGTCACCCGCGCCGAGCGTGCTCACGACGTCGACCGGATGACCGGGCACCTCGATCGTGGTGTCCGGGGAGTACGCCGTGCTGCCGCCGGCCCCCGACGTCACGACGACGAGCTCGGCGCCGGCCGCGAGCGCGCCTGCCGCGGTGCCGAAGCGCGCCTTCAGCTCGCGGTCGGTGGGCGCGTAGAGCGCGACGCCGGCGAGCTGGAGGTCGTCGATGGGGTTTCCCGCGTCGATCGAGAGCCGGACGCCGTTCGGGGCGGCGGCGTAGCCGACGTGGTCGACGTGCACCCATGCGGCAGCGCGGCACAGCTCGTCCGCCCGTTCGCTCAACTCCAACCGGGCGTCGCCGCGGAAGTGCACGATGGTGCGACTCTTCCCGCCAACCAGGATCGAGCTCTGCGGCGACGTTGCGCCGCGGACGAGCGCGAGCTCCGAGACGTCGACCCCTTCTCGCTCCAGGTCAGCCCGGATCGTCCGGCCGACCTCGTCGTCACCCACCGCACCCACGAACAGGGTTCGAACGCCCGCCCGGGCGAGTGCCACGGCTGCGGTCGCGGCCGGGCCTCCACCGGCGACGACGAGCTCCGACGCGACGACGCGATCGTCGGGCCCAGGGTGCCGCGGGACGGCGAAGATCGTGTCGAGCGTGGCGAGCCCGACGCAGACGACGTACGTCATCGGAGCATCACCGTGGCGATCTCGTGTGGGCGGTACGGCACGACGATCTCGTCACCGTCGACCTCGAGCTCATCCCCTTCGTCCTCCAGCGCGTTCGCCCGGCGCGCAGCCTCGAAAGGGAGGCCGATCCTCACCCGGGCCGTGCCGCGGGCGCCATGGGCTTCGTACAGGCGCAGCACGATCGCGTCGGAGTCCTCTGCGCGCTTGATCGTGTCGAGCACCAGGCTCGGGTCGTCCACGGAGGCGAGCGAGCGACCTTGTGTCGCTGTGACACTTGACCCTCGATCACCCGAGAACCAGCGCAACGGCACGTTGAAGCGGGCGGCCTCGGCTACGACCCCGGCTTCCCGCCAGCCGCCGGCGTGGGGGAGGAGCGCGTAGGTGAACTCGTGTCGCCCCAGATCCGCTTCCGGGTCAGGGCTCTTCGGGGCGCGCAGCAGGCTGGTGCGCAGCTCGTTGCCGTAGCAGCTGTAGCCGTACTTGCAGTCGGTGAGCAGGGCAGCGCCGAAGCCGTACTCCGAGAGATCCGCGAAGCGGTGGCCCGGCACCTCGAAGCGGGCGCGGTCGTGGCTCGTCGAGTAGTGCGTCGGCCGCTCCACGTAGCCGAACTGCATCTCGTAGGTCGCGGTTGGCGCGCGCACTGCCAGCGGAAAACAGGCTTTCAGGAGCTTGCGATCCTCGTGCCAGTCGACCGTCGTCTCGAACTCGAGGCGGCGCGAGCCAGCATCGAGACGCACGACCTGCCGCATGGAGCTCGCCTCGCCGAGCGAGCGCTCGAAGGCCACCTCGACCCGCAAGTCCGAAGCGGACGCGACCGACCAGGACGCGGCCGGGGGACAGTCCCGGCGGGTCTCGAGATGGAACGGGTCGATGTCCCACGCCTCGAAGGCGACGGGCCGGTCGTCGTAGAGCTCGAGCCGGTTGCCCGGCGCCGCGAGCGTCTCACGGCCCGTCGCGCGCTCGATGAGGCTGACCACGGTGCCGTCCTCCGCGAGCTCCGCGCGCAGGTGCTCGTTCGTCAGCACCAGCCCCTCGAGCACGACCTTGTGTTCTTGCGACACGAGGTCCTCCGCGACCAAAGCGCCGAACCCGTACGGCGGCGTCACGACCAGGCGCAGCTCGTTGTCCGGCGTGCACACGACCTCGCGCCGCGCGAACCCCGTCGTGTTCACGGGTCCGCCTCCGAGCGCCGCGAGCGCCGCGCGAGAGATCGCCTCCGCACCAGCCTCCACCTCCGCGAGGTCGCGCTCGGCGTCCTCGTAGACGAGCCGGATCGACGAGCCGGGGAGGATGTCGTGGAACTGGTTCAGCAGCAGGAGCTTCCAGAGCCGGTCCAGCTCCGCCCGCGGATAGTCGCCGCCCGCGGCCGCCGCGAGGAACTCGGCGTCGTGCAGGGCGACCTCGGCGCGCCTGTTGCCGCGCTTCGTCCGCGCCTGCGTCGTGTACGTCCCCCGGTGGTACTCGAAGTACAGCTCTCCGAGAATTGTCGGCCGCTCGCCGGACTCGGCTTCGAGGGCTGTGAAGAACTCGTCTGAGCTCCGCATCACGGTTCGAGGCAGCCCCTGCAGATCGCCCGCGCGCAGGAGCGTCTCGATCATCTCCCGGGTCGGGCCGCCACCGCCGTCGCCGTGCCCGAAGACGAGCATCCCGGTCCGCGAATGCTCGTGATCCTTGTAGTCGCGCGCGCTCTTCCGCAGCTCGGCGACCGTGCCCACGCTGTTGTAGGTGTCGGCGGGAGGAAAGTGCGCCAGCACCTCGCTGCCGTCGATCCCCTGCCAGGTGAAGGTGTGGTGCTCGGGGCGGTTGAAGCGGTTCCACGACAGCTTCTGCGTGAGGAAGCGGCCGACGCCACACGCGCGCATGATCTGCGGCAGCTGCCCGTTGTAGCCGAAGACGTCCGGGTTCCAGAACTCGAGGCAACGCCGGCCGAAGCGTGCTTCGAAGTACCGCTGGCCATGCAGGAACTGACGCAGCAGCGACTCGCCCGAGGGGATGTTGCAGTCGGGCTCGATCCAGGTGCCGCCGACGGGCACCCAGCCCCCCGCCGCGACGTGGGTCTCGATCTCCCGCCAGAGCTCGGGCGAGCCCTCCTCGATCCACGCGTACTGCTGCGCCTGAGGACACGCGAAGCGGTACTCCGGATACGCGCGCAGGTACTGCGCCTGGGTCGTGAAGCTCCTGATCGCCTTGCGGCGGCTCTCCGCGAGCGGCCAGAGCCAGGCCGTGTCGAGGTGGGCATGGCCGATCGCCACCAGCTCGTGCGCGGTTGTCGCGTTCCGGCGCTCGTAGAGCTCCGCGAGGATTTCGGGGTCGGGCTCGTTGCAGAAGCGGTTCAACTCCGAGAGAAGCTCACCGGCCCACGCCTCGTCGAGGCCCGGCTCGTCCGAGAGCGCGCGCAGTGTCTCGAAGTCGAGAAAGAGCCGCCAGGCGTCCGGGTCGAAGAGGCCCACCTCGCAGCGGTGGAGCTCGACGGGAGCCGTTTGTCTGCCGAAGAGACCGTTGCACGCGAGCTCGACCTCGAACGCCAGCTCGGCGCCGCCCGCATCGTCGTCCCGGAGGACTGCGTCGCCGTGGTGCACGTTCAACCCCTGAGCTGGAACGCCACCAAGCCAGAGAGTCGCCTCGCTCGCGGAGTCCCAGAGCAGGTCGACGCGGCCGCCCGCCCACTCGGGTGGCACCTCGGCCCTGCCCCGGAACCAGTACGTCGCCCATAGCGGCCCGAAGCGCTCCCCGAGCTCGGCCGGCCGGTAGTCGAGGGACTGCGCTTCCTCTCGGGAGATGCGCTCGGTCGGTCCGGCGACGAGGAGCTCGAGGGGCGCGCGCGTGTCCCTGTAGACGAGCGCGCGCAGCCGCGCGGAGACCTGAGCGAGCCGGCCGCGCGTGTACTCGGGGTGGCGGATCAACCCACGCGCTCGGTCGAGAGGCTACGAGCCGTTGTGGCTGCCGAGCAGGCTCTCGCCCGTCGCCGGCGAGAAGAAGTAGAGCCGAGACGGGTCGACGGACAGCCGTACGTTCTGGCCGACCCGCGCCTTCGTCCGCGCGTCGACGCGGGCGGCGAAGAGAGCGCGGTCGCGCTCACCCGCGATCAACGTGCCGTCGTCGTCGCGGCCCTCGTCGGAGACCGCGTCTTCCACCACGACCGGCTCTGCGTCGACCTCGAAGAAGAGGAAGACGTCGGAACCGAGCTCCTCGAGCACCTCGACGCGAACGTCGATCTGAGGCAGGTTCGAGGGGGCGAACGCGGCGTCCTCGAACGCCTCGGGTCGGATACCGACGACCGCATGGCCGTCGCGTGCGAATCGCGGTCGGCGCTCGCGATCGAGCGGGATCGAGTACCCGCCGAGGCCGATCGCGTCGCCCCCGAGGTCCGTCTCGACGAGGTTCATGGCCGGAGAGCCGATGAACGCGGCAACGAAGAGGTTTGCGGGCTCGTCGTACAGCCGCTGCGGCGCGTCCACCTGCTGCATCTTGCCGTTGCGCATGACAGCCACGCGCTGGCCCAGCGTCATCGCCTCCACCTGGTCGTGGGTCACATAGACGGTCGTGGTGCCCAGGCGGCTATGCAACTGCTGCAGCGACGTCCGCATCGTGACTCGGAGCTTCGCGTCGAGGTTCGAGAGCGGCTCGTCCATCAAGAAGGCGGAAGGCTCGCGGACGATCGCGCGGCCCATTGCCACGCGCTGCTGCTGGCCGCCCGACAGCTGACCCGGCCGGCGGTTCAGCAGCTCGTCAAGGCCGAGGAGCTTTGCCACCTCCTGCACCCGCACGTCGCGCTCCTTCCTCGGCGTCTTGCGGACGCGCAGGCCGTAGCCGAGGTTCTGCTTCACGGTCATGTGCGGGTAGAGCGCGTAGTTCTGGAAGACCATCGCGAGGTCGCGCTTGCCCGGCTCGAGCTTCGTCACGTCGCGGTCGCCGATCAGGATCCGGCCCCCCGAGACCTTCTCGAGGCCGCCGATCGACCGGAGCAGCGTGGTCTTGCCGCAGCCCGAGGGGCCGACGAGGACCATGAACTCACCGTCACCGATCGTGAGGTTCACGTCGTCGACCGCGACGACCTCGCCGTTTCCGAATTCCTTCCTCACGTGATCCAGGGTGATCTGGCCCACGCACGGAATCTATCGCTTGCGACCTGAAAAGTGCAATCGTTGTCACACCGATGAAGATGCTGACTCCGATCCGTCCCGTAACGGCGAGTGTCTCCTGCTTCCGTGACACGTGCAACGTCTACGTCCTGCGCTCCGGCTCGGAGGCGATCGCGATCGACTGGGGCAGCGGAGCCGTCCTCGACCGGCTCGAGGAGCTCGGGGTCGAGCGCATCACCGACATCCTCGTCACCCACCACCACCGCGATCAGGTGCAGGGGCTCGCGCGCGCGGCGGCCGCCGGCGTGCGCATCTGGGTGCCGCCGGTGGAGCGGGCGTTGATCGAGGACGCCGATCGCTACTGGCGCACCCGCAAGCTCCAGAACGACTACGACCTCCGTCAAGATCGCTTCTCGCTGCTCGGCTCCGTGCCGGTTTCGGGTGGGGTTGCGGAGTACCGTTCCCTTCGCTATGGCGCCTGGGACGTCTACACGCTGCCGACGCCCGGCCACACCGCCGGCTCGGTCACCTACCTCGTCGAGGCCGACGACAGTCGGCTCGCCTTCACGGGCGACCTGCTCTACAGCGAGGGAAAGGTCCCGTCACTGGCGGCCACGCAGTGGTCGTACAGCGGCACGGAGGGACTCGCTGCGACGATCGTCTCGTGCGGTGTGCTGGGGCAGCACTGCCCAGACCGCCTGCTCCCCTCGCACGGAGGTGCGATCGACGACCCCAAGGCGGCGCTCGGGACTGTCGGCGCCCGCCTCGCGGAGCTCATGAACCTCCGGCGGGAGTCACCGTGGGACCTCGAGGACATGCTCCGCCGGCCTTGGGCGCCGGTTACGCCGCACCTGTTGCGCAACCGCGCGGGCTTTGCCTCGAGCTACGCGCTCGTCTCGGACGAGGGAGCAGCCCTCCTGATCGACTTCGGCTACGACGTGACGACGGGCCTCGTCCCGAGCACGGAGCGGGAGGCGCGGCGGGCCCTGCTCTGGCCGCTCGAGGCGCTGAAGCGCGACCATGGCGTCGAGCGGATCGACGTCGTCGTGCCCACGCACTACCACGACGACCACGTCGCCGGCATCGAGCTCGTGCGCGAGGTGGAAGGAGCGGAGGTGTGGGCGCCGGAGAATGTCGCGCCGATCCTGGAGCAGCCGGCGCGCTACGACCTGCCCTGCCTCTGGTTCGAGCCGATCCGCGTCGACAAGCACCTCCCGTTCGGGCTGCCGGTGACCTGGCGCGAGTACCGGCTGACGATCCACCCGCTGCCGGGCCACACCCTCTATGCCGCAGCGATCGAGCTCGAGGTCGACGGCCGCAGGGTACTCGCGACCGGCGATCAGCAGACCGACGGCGAGCGGCCGGTTCTCAATTACCAGTACCGCAATCGCTTCCGGATCGACGACTACGTCGATAGCGCGGAGCTCTACCGCTCGGTGCGCCCCGACCTGATCGTCAGCGGCCACTGGCCGCCCCAGGAGGTGACGGATGAGCTCCTGTACCAACTGCTCGCCGACGGCCTGAGGCTCGCCGAGCTCCATCGGGAGCTGCTCCCGCTCGACGAGCTCGATCTCGGTCCCGAAGGGTTCGCCGCGCGGATCGAGCCGTACCGCTCGAGCGTGCGCGGCGGCGAGCCTGCCGGGCTCGACGTGACGATCCGCAACCCGTTCGACCGGCCCGCGGTTGCGACTGCCCAGTTGGTCGTGCCGGACGGGTGGAGCGCTGCCGCTCCGCAGGAGCTCGCGCTGCCCGCACTCGGCCAAGGCGAGATTCGCTTCGAGCTGTCGACTGCCGGGGTGACTCCGGTCGAGCGGGCGCGCGTCGCCGTCGACGTCACCGTCGACGAGGTGCCGCTCGGGCAGCAGGCCGAGGCGCTGGTGGACGTCCGGTGAGCCAACCGCAGGCTCAGGACGACGGCGCCGTCGTCTTCGAGTCGACGAGGTACCGGCTCGAGGTTGCCGCCGACGGCTGGTCGGCCACCCTGGCCTCTCCGGCCGGGGATCGCCTGCTCACGCTGCGGCCGTTCGCGGCGCTCGACCGGACGGACGGCCTCGACGAGACGCTCGCGATCGAGCCGCCCCGCATCGCCGGCGGGTGCATCGAGGTCGAGCGGCGCTCGACTCTGTGGGAGCGAGCGGTGACGAGCTTCCGTTGCGCAGACGATGCGCTCGAGTTGCGCACGCGGGTGAGCGGGCGCGGCGACCTGACGGACGTCCGCCTGCTCGGCGGCCGCTCGCTGCTTCCCCGCAAGCCGCACGGGCTGATCCCCTCCGGCTCGAGCTTCCTGACGCTCTTCTCGCCGAACCCGGCCGACCCGAGGCTCGTGCGTCCCGCCGCCGAGGCGGCTGTGATCGGCGTCGTGGGCGACGGTGAGCCCGGCCGGGGGCACTGGCTCTTCACGCCGGCGCCGCTGTACCTCGCCCTCACTGCCGAGGAGGTGACCGATCCGGCGGCCACCGGAACCTGGCTCGACCTCGGCCTGGCGGCGCCCGTGCAGGAGCTCGCCTTCACGCAGCTCGTCTACGAGGCACGCGACGGCGGCTTCGCGCTCCGCCTCGAGTACGAGGGGCACACGCACGTGCACGGCAGGTGGGAGGCGCCGGTGCTGGTGCTCACTCCCGGCGTCCCCGATCCGTACACGGGCCTGCGCCGGCACCGGAACGACCTCGTCGCCCGCGGGGCTGCGCCCGCGCTTCGAGAGGGCGAGCAGCCTGAGTGGTGGAGCAAGCCGATCTTCTGCGGCTGGGGCGCCCAGTGCTACCTCGCCTCCAGGGACGGGGGCAGCGCTCCGGCACACGCGACCCAGGCGCACTACGACGAGTTCCTGGCCGAGCTGGAGCGTCACGGCCTCCTCCCGGGCACGGTCGTCATCGACGACAAGTGGCAGGAGGCCTACGGCACGAACCAGCCCGACCTCGACAAGTGGCCCGACCTGAAGGGCTGGATCTCGGAGCGGCACGCGCGTCGCCAGCACGTCCTGCTCTGGTGGAAGGCGTGGGATCCGGAGGGTCTCGCGCCGGATCTCTGCGTCCGGACGCCCGAGGGCGAGCCGCTCGGGCTCGACCCATCCAACCCCGCGAGCAGGGATGCACTGCGGCAGAGCATCGCTTCGATGCTTGGTCCCGACGGCCTCGACGCCGACGGCCTGAAGATCGACTTCACGGCCCGCACTCCCAGCGGCCGCGCGCCCGTGCTGCACGGCGACGGCTGGGGCATCGCGCTCCTGCACGAGCTGCTCTCGGTGGTCTACCGGGCCGCCAAGGACTCGAAGGCCGACGCGCTCGTGATCACACACACACCGCACCCGGGCTTCGTCGACGTCACGGACATGATCCGGCTGAACGACATGCTCGGCGGTGTCTTCTCGGTGGTGCCGCAGATGCGCCACCGGGCCCTGGTCGCGCGGGCGGTGTGCCCGGAGCTGCCGGTCGACACGGACGACTGGCGGATTCCGAGCCGCGACGCGTGGCGCGAGTACCTCGCGAGCAAGCTCGAGCTCGGGATCCCCTCGCTCTATTACGTCTCGCACCTGGACGCCACCGGCGAGGCCTTGGAGCCGGACGACTACGAGGCCCTCGCGCAGTCCTGGGAGGAATGGGAGGCGAAGCGGCGATGAGCGTCACCGAGCGCACGTGGCCACGCTGGCCGTTTCCGAGGCTCAAGTACTCGAATCAAAATGAGGCCTCGTTTCGCCGCGGCGTGCTCGGCCGGGCCCTGCGGCGTCCTCGGTCGCGCCCAGATGTCCGATCGGGGCGCTCCCTACGTCCTTGGGTCGCACTCGCCCAGCCCACCCCGGCGACGAAGCGCCAGTCTGATTCAAGCTCTAGAGCCATGGACACGGCCGGGGAAGGCGGCTGGCGTACGAGAAGCCGTGCGTTCGGGCACCGCGACCGGCAGGAGGGACATGTCCTGAGCTTTGAGCGCTGCCCGGGGTCGGAGGGGGCACTCGCGTGACGACGTCGGCCGACCGTACCGTTGCGCGCCCCGTGACCCTTGCCGACATCGCGCGGGTGGCCGGTACCTCGGCCTCGACTGCCTCGCGGGCGCTGAGTGGCCGCGGCTACGTCTCGGAGGCGGCGCGCGCAAGGCTCCGCGAGGCGGCCGACCGGCTGGGCTACGTTCCGAATGCCTCCGCTCGGACACTGAAGCAGCAAACGAGCCGAGTCGTCGGCGTCGCCGTCTCAGATCTCGGCAACCAGTTCTATGCGGGGCTTGCGGCCGGGATCGAGCAGACGCTGCGGGAAGCGGAGTACCAGATGGTGCTCGTCTCGGACAACAGCGACCGGGTTCAGGAGCTCGCCTGCGCGCGCACCTTCCTCGCCATGCGAGCCGCGGGCGTGATCATCACTCCGGCCGACAGCGCGGCCGCTGCCCTGCTCGCTCGCCACGGCGTTGATGTCGTGGAGGTCGACCGGCGCCTCGCCGACGTCGCCTGCGACGCGGTCGTGATCGACAACGAGCGGGGTGGGCGCGACGCCACCGCGCACCTCCTTGCGCTCGGCCACCGCCGGATCGCGCTCCTCGTCGCCGAGACGGATTGGACGAGCGACGCCGGACGACGCCAGGGGTACCGCGCCGCACACGAGGACGCCGGCGTGACGGTCGATCACGGCCTGATCCTTCCGATCCGTTTCCACGCCTCCGACGCCGAGGCCCGCATCGAGACCCTGCTGGACGAGGCGGGACCGACCGCAATCTTCGCCGCCAACAACCTTCTGGCCGAGCAGGCGTGGAAGGTGCTGAGGCGCCGACGGCTGCAACTTCCGCACGACATGTCGCTCGTCGCCTTCGACGACGTCTCCTGGATGACGATGGTGGATCCGTGGATCACCGTCGTCGCTCAGCCGACCGTGGAGATGGGACGGCGGGCCGCACGATTGCTGCTGCGGCGTGCTGACGACCCGGGCTCCCCGCCTGCGCTCGTCGTGCTCGAACCGGCGCTGATCGTCCGTGGCTCGACCGGCCCGCCGCCGGCTGCCGGGTCGGTCTGAGCCCCTAACTTTCACGCCCCTGCTGCGTCCCTGTTGACGGGGTGGTAACGGTGTGGTTACGTTCCCACATCGCACATCTTTACCGGGGTCGTCGCACCTCTTACATCTGGAGGTTCTGAGCATGTCGAGTCGGTGGAAGCGGAGTGGGCTCACGCTCACAATGGCGGCGCTCTGCGTCGTCGCCGCAGCAAGCGTGGCCAGCGCACAGCCATGGGAGAGCGCATCTGTCGCTGGCCCGAGTCAGGCAGGGAAGACGCTCACGATCTACGGGATGGGCGGTCGCGACGATGTGGCCCAGGGCCGGCTCGACATCGCGACGAAGGTGATCGAGAACACGGGCGCCAAAGTCAGCAACCCAGTTGGCGGCTTCAACGACCAGGCGTTCCTCGCCCGGCTCGCCGCACGTGACGTGCCCGACCTCGTCTACATGAGTCGAAGCCTCATCGGCACGTACGCCGCACGAAATGCGCTGGTGCCGCTCGCGAACTGCCTCAAGTCCGAGAAGATCGACCGCAAGCAGTACCGTGCGGCGGCGCTCGCGGAGGTCAGCTACAAGGGCCAACTCTACGCCCTGCCGGAGTTCACGAACCAGATCACGATCATCGTCAACAACGACGCCGCTCGTCAGGCGGGCGTCAACCCCGCCGACATCAGCACGACGAACTGGGCGAAGTTGCGCCAGGCGAACAAGAAGCTGCTCCGGATCGAGAACGGTCGGCTGACGCGCATCGGCTTCGACCCGAAGATCCCCGAGTTCTTCCCGCTCTGGGTGAAGTGGTTCGGCGCCGACCTGATCTCGAAAGACGGGCTCACGGCCAAGCTGAACACCAGGCAGTCGATCGCGGCGCTCGAGTACACACATTCGCTGATCCGCGACCACGGCGGCTGGGATCGCTTCAAGGCGTTCCGCGACACGTTCGACTTCTTCGGGTCCGGCAACCCGTTTGTCAAGAATCAGCTCAGCGCGACGCCGTTCGAGAGCTTCCTCTACAACGTGCTCGCGGACAACTCGCCCAACATCGAGATCACGCCGAAGTTCTTCACGAACCGGAAGGGCGGCCCGATCACCCTGCTCAACGGCAGCGGTTGGGCGATTGCCCGCGGAGCTGCAAACCCGGATCTCGCCTGCAAGTTCATGAAGTCGATGACCGCCGTCAACTCGTGGAAGGCAGTCGCGAAGAGCCGCTTCGACCTACGTAAGCGGCAGGGGCGGGCGTTCACCGGCCTCTACACGGCCAACACGAAGGCCGACGTCGAGATCTACGAGGACATCTACCAGAAGATCGGGAAGAAGCAGTTCGACGACGCAGTCGACCTGCTCGTGGCCGCGCCGCGCTACGCGTTCGCGCTGCCCTCCTCACCGGCAAGCGCGCAGTTCAGGCAGGCCTACATCGACGGCGTCAACCGCGTCCTCGCCGGCCAGCAGAACCCGCGTCAGGCGCTGAACCAGGCGCAGCAGGAGGCGCAGAAGGCAATCAACGACGCCAAGTAACCCGGGCTGACGGGATCCCACTTGGCAACTGTGACGAGCAACGAGGCGCCGGGCTCTCCGAGGAGGGCCCGGCGCTGGCTTACCGGGTTCCGCGAGCGCGAGACCTGGGTCGCCTACGCGTTCATCCTTCCGTGGGCCTTCGGCTTTCTGGCGCTCACGCTCGGGCCGATGATCGCGAGCTTCTACTTCTCGCTGACCGACTACGGCGTGCAGCAGATCGCCGGCTTTGAGTCGACGAGCTACATCGGGGCCGAGAACTACAGCAACCTGCTCGACGATCCGAGGATCTCCCTCGCCCTGAAGAACACGTTCACGTTCACGGTGATGATGGTGCCGGGGACGATGATCGTCGCGCTTGCGCTGGCGATGATCCTGCTCCGCGTGGGGCGCTCAGGCGATTTCTTCCGGACGATCTTCTACCTCCCGCAGATCACACCCCCTGTGGCGGCGGCGATCCTGCTGCTGCTGCTCTTCAACGGGCAGGTCGGGGCGATCAATCGCGGCCTCGACCTGATCGGGATCCAGGGGCCCTTCTGGCTCACCGACCCGAGCTGGATCAAGCCGAGCCTCGTCATCCTCAGCGTCTGGTCGGTCGGCGGCACGATGGTCATCTATCTCGCGGCCCTGCGCGGCGTGCCGCAGCAGCTGTACGAGGCGGCGGCGATGGACGGAGCCTCCCCGTTCCGGCGCTTCCGCAACATCACGCTGCCGATGATCAGCCCGGCGCTCTTCTTCACGTTCATCGTGCTGACGATCGCTGGCCTGCAGGCGTTCACGGAGGCTTACGTGGCGTTCTTCGGGGCGGGCAGCGCGGGCGCTGAGTCTCCCGACGCCGCGCTCTTCTACGCGGTCTACCTCTTCCGGCAAGCCTTCGAGTTCTTCGACATGGGGTACGCGTCGGCGATGGCATGGCTCCTGTTCGCGATCATCATGGTCGTCACGATCGTGAACGTGGTCGTCAGCCGCCGCTTCGTCTTCTACCAAGGCGCACAGAAGTGAGCGCGGGAGCCCCGTCGCAGCTCGGTCCTGCCGGCACCGGTGCCGGTTCGGTTCCCCTGCCGCAAGTCGTCCGCACGGCACGCTGGCGGCAGCCCAAGCTCGGGCACTTCAAGCGGGCGATCTTCATCGCGGTGTTGCTCGCGCTCACGCTGCTCTTCGTCTACCCGTTCCTCTGGCTGGTCTCCGCGTCGTTCAAGCCGCAGGGCGATGTCTTCGACAACCGTCTGATCCCGAGGGAGTGGGTCTGGAACTACGACCGCGTGTTCGAGATCGCGCCCGTCGCCAGGTGGCTCTTCAACACCATCTGGATCGCGAGCCTGGGCGCGCTGCTCGTCACGCTCTCAAGCGCTCTCGTCGCCTTCGCGTTCGCCTACTTCCGCTTCCCTGGCAAGAACTTCCTCTTCGCCCTCGTCCTCGGGACGATGATGCTTCCCGGCGCGGTTACGATGATCCCGACGTACCTGATCTGGAACGAGCTCGGGCTCGTCAACACGCAGTATCCGCTCTGGGTGCCGAACCTGTTCGGGAGCGCGTTCTACATCTTCCTCCTGCGTCAGTTCTTCCTCGGGATCCCACGCGACCTGTTCGAGGCAGCGCGCATTGACGGCGACAACTACTTCTCGATGTTCTGGCGGATGGCGCTGCCGCTTGCCCGGCCCGCTCTGATCGTGACGTTCATCTTCGAGATCCAGGCGAAGTGGTTCGATCTACTGGGTCCGCTGATCTACCTGCGCGACCAGGCGCTCTTCACGCTCCCGCTGGGCTTGAAGACGATCCTCGATTCCTTCGGCATCGGCGGCGGCGGCGAGGGCGAGTACCACATCATCATCGCCGCCACCGTCATCCTGACGGTGCCGATGATCATCATCTTCGCGGTCTTCCAGCGCGCCTTCCTCGAAGGGATTGCTACCCAGGGACGAAAAGGCTGATGTCTCGACTCGGCGTTGTGCCCGCCGTCGAGGCAGACGGTCCCGCCGTCGTTCCGCACCCGCCGGTGCTCGGACTCGACATCGGCGGCACCAAGCTCGCGGCAGGCGTCGTCGACGGGGCGGGCCGGGTGCTCTCCTTTCTCGTCGAGCCGACGCTGGCGGAGGAGGGAGCCACCCACGGCCTCGAGCGATTGTTCACGCTCGGACGGCGCGCCATCGTCGAGTCTGGCCTCGACCCGACGGAGATCCGCTCGGTCGGAATCGGGTGCGGAGGGCCTCTCGATACGCAGCGAGGCGTCCTCGTCGCCCCACCGCATCTTCCGGGCTGGCGCAATATCCCCGTTACGGCTCTCGCTGAGGCTGCGTTCGGGGTGCCGGCTGCGCTTGAGAACGACGCAACGGCCGGGGCCGCCGGGGAGCACCTCTACGGCGCCGGGGAAGGAACCCGCAACATGGTCTACCTGACGATCTCGACCGGGGTGGGGGGTGGCGTCGTCCTCGACGGGCGCCTGTATCGCGGCTCGTCCGGGAACGGCGGCGAGCTCGGACACGTTACGGTCGACTGGGATGGACGTGCCTGCCGTGGTTGTGGCCGTCGTGGCTGCCTCGAGGCCTACGTCTCGGGCACGTCGATCGCCGAGCGTGCGCGCGAGGCGATCCGTGCCGACGGCAACTCGAGTCTCGCCTCTCTCGCCGACCCGACGGCGGCGGACGTCGCCGCGGCCGCCGAGGCCGGCGACGCGCTGGCGCACTCGGTCTGGTCGGAGACAGTGAACGCCCTCGCCTGTGGGCTCACCTCGATCGTGAACCTGTTCGAGCCCGAGCTCGTCGTGATCGGCGGCGGCGTCGCCAGGACCGGCGAGCAGCTGCTCGGCCCGGTGCGCAAGCGGGTGCGTGAGGACGCGATGAAGCCGGCGGGAGAGGCGGCGGACATCGTCGCTTCGGCGCTCGGCGACCGCGTCGGGGTCGTCGGCGCCGCAGCGATCGTGCACGAGCGGGCCGCCGCCTTCGCAGCATGAGCTCCGAGACGGCGGCGGCGGCCGCACTCGCAGAGCACCTCGAGCTGGCGGCACGCGCCGCAGAGCTGCTGCCGCGCGCGGGCGAGGTCGCTCGCCGGCTGATCGAGACCTACGAGCGCGGCGGCCGGCTCTACACCTTCGGCAACGGGGGGAGCTCGCTCGACGCGCAGCACGTCACCGAGGAGCTGGTGGGGCGGTTCCAGCGCGAACGGCGGCCGCTGCCGGCTCAGTCGCTCGCGGCCGATGCCGCCGCCCTGACGTGCATCGCGAACGACTACTCCTTCGAGGACGTCTTCGAGCGGCAGGTGCGCGCGTTCGTGCGGCCGGAGGATCTCGTGATCGCGTTCTCGACGAGCGGCCGCTCGCCGAACGTCGTCCGGGGGCTGGCTGCCGCGCGAGAGGCGGGCGCGACGACGGTCCTGTTCGGCGGCGGTGACGGCGGGCCGGCCAGAGCGTACGCGGACCTGGCGCTTCTGATCCCGTCCAGGTCGACCGCACGGATCCAGGAGCTGCACGTCTTCCTCCTGCACGTCGTGATCGACGAGGTCGACGCCTGGGCGGCCGACCGGTCGTGAGCTGCGTTCACATGATTGGCAACGCGCATATCGATCCGGTCTGGCTGTGGCAGTGGCCAGAGGGCTACCAGGAGGTACGCGCGACGTTCGGGTCGGCGATCGACCGGATGAACGAGTACCCCGACTTCGTCTTCACGTGCGACTCGGTTGTCTTCTTCGAGTGGGTCGAGGAGAGCGACCCCGCTCTCTTCGAGCAGATCAAGGTCAAGGTCGCAGAGGGCCGCTTCCAGATCGTCGGCGGGTGGTGGGTCGAGCCCGACTGCAACCTCCCTTCCGGCGAGTCGTTCGTTCGGCAGGCGCTCCTCGGCCAGCGCTATCTGCACGAGAAGTTCGGGCTGATCGCGACGACGGGCGCGAACATCGACTCGTTCGGTCACAACGCTTCGATCCCGCAGATCCTGCGCAAGAGCGGCATCGACTCGTACGTCTTCCTGCGCCCGGGCCCGGCGGAGATCACGCTCGACAATCCGATCTTCTGGTGGGAGTCGCCGGATGGCTCGCGCGTCCGTGCCTACCGCATCCCGAACGAGTACCTCGCGCCGAAGGACGATCTCGCCGAGCACCTCGAGAAGGCGATCGCAATGCTCCCGCAAGAGGGCGAGGAGTATGCGGTCTTCTACGGCGTCGGCAACCACGGTGGTGGCCCAACGAAGGCGAACCTCGACCAGATCGCGCGCCTGAACGACGAGGGCGGGCTGCCGCGGCTCGAGTTGAGCTCGTTGCGGCGCTTCTTCGACGGAGTCGTTGCCAGGAATGGCGACCTCCAGACCGTCCGCGGCGAGCTGCAGCACCACTCCAGAGGCTGCTACACGTCGCACTCGGGCATGAAGCGGTGGAACCGTCGCGCCGAGAACATCCTGCAGCGTGCCGAGAAATGGAGTGCGATCGCCGACTCGCTGGGGCTGCAACCGTATCCGCTCGGCGAGCTGACGCGGGCCTGGAAGCTCCTCCTCTTCAACCAGTTTCACGACACGCTCGCCGGAACGTCGATCGAGCCGGCGTACGAAGATGCGCGCGACCAGATCGGGCACGCGTGCTCGGTCGCCGCGAACGCCTTCAACGCATCCGTCCAGTCGATCGCTCGTCAGATCGACATCGAGCCGGAAGAGGAGATGCGACCCGTCGTCGTCTTCAATCCACACCCGTGGCCGCTCCGCGCCGACGCCGAAGTCGAGTACACGTGGCTGCGCGAGGAGGGCGCGTGTGTCGTCGACGACGAGGGCGAGGCGGTGCCGATGCAGATCACGCGCCCGCTGACGACGATGAGCAGCCTGCGCGGCCGGCTCGCCTTCCCTGTCGACGTGCCGCCGCTCGGATATCGCACGTACCGCGTCCGCAAGGGAACCGTCGAGGGCGACCCGCTCGCGGCGACCGACACACGGCTCGAGAACCGGCACCTCGAGCTCGAGCTCGATCCGGAAACCGGGCGAATCGCGAAGCTCGTGGTCAAGGTGACGGGCGCCGATCTGGCGGCCGACCTCACCACATCGGGCGCGAGGCACGCCGTCGTCGTGGCTGACCGGAGCGACACCTGGGGTCATGGGGTCAAGGCGTACGACGACGAGATCGCCGACTTCGAGTGCGTCGGGGTGAGGCTGCTCGAGACGGGTCCGGTTCGCGCAATCCTGCGGGTCGACAGCCGCTACGGCTCGTCGAGCCTGCGCGAGGACTACGTGCTGGGCGTCGACCGACCCTACGTCGACGTGCGCGTCGCACTCGACTGGCACGAGCCGTTGAAGCTTCTCAAGCTTCGCTATCCGACGTCGGTGGAGACGGACCGGGCGACGTTCGAGACCCCGTACGGCCATCTCGAGCGCGCGGCCGCGGGGGACGAAGAGCCGGGGCAGTCGTGGGTCGACGTCTCGGGCAGCGGGCGCGGCCTCACCGTGATCAACAACGCGAAGTACGGCTACGACGTCCGTGGCGGCGACATCGGGATCAGCGCCGTGCGCAGCCCGGTCTGGGCGTGGCACGACCCGCGAGAGCTCGAGGAAGGCGGCGACTTCGAGTACATGGATCAGGGGCGGCAGACCTTCCTGGTGCGCCTGCTTCCGCACGCCGGCGACTGGCGGGAGGCCGACGCGGTGCGGCTCGCCGCCGAGCTCAACCAGCCGCCCTTCGCGCTGATCGAGACGTACCACTCTGGGCCGCTCGCGCAGCGGGCCTCCTACCTCTCCGACGGCGGCGGGGCTGTCGTCGTCACCGTGCTCAAAGGTGCCGAGGACGGTGACGGTGCGCTCGTCGTGCGCGCCTACGAGTCGACCGGCCGGGCAGCGACGGCGCGGATCGAGCTGCCGCTCGCGCGCCGCACGATCGAGGCCGACTTCGGCGCCAACGAGATCAAGACGTTCGTCGTGCCCCTTGATCCGGGTCGGCCCGTCGTCGAGACGAACCTGCTCGAGTGGCAGCAGTAGCGCTCAACGGCGACTGGCAGCTACGCGGCTGCTTGGGCGAGGAATGGCGGTGGCACACCGGCAAGCCGTGGGAGGCGGACCGGTGGGTGCCGGCGCGTGTGCCGGGGAGCGTGCTCGACGACCTCTGGCGCGCCGGGGAGGTGCCCGATCCCTACCAGGGGCGTAACAGCCGCCTGATGGAATGGGTGCCTGAGCGCGCCTGGATCTACCGGCGCCGGGTCGAGGGGCCGGGCGCGATCGAGTTCGGCGGAGTCGATCACGCGGCAACGGTGTGCCTCGACGGCGAGGAAGTCGGCTTCCACGAGGGCGCCTTCACCACGTTCAGCGTCGCAGTCGACGCCGGCGAGCACCTGCTCGACGTCGTCGTGCATCCGGCGCCGGCGAGCGAGCCGCAGGTCGGTCGTACGAGCCGTGTGCGCGTGCACAAGAGCCGGATGGGCTACGGCTGGGACTTCTGCCCGCGGCTGATTCATCAGGGAATCTGGCGTCCGGTCACGTTGAATCCGCCGCCTCGCGCGCATCCGCACGTCCGGCTCGAGAACGGCGTCGGTGTGGTCGAGCTCGACGGCGAGGAGCTGCTGCGCATCGAGGAGCCTGCGCTCTGGTGGGCGAACGGGATGGGCGACCAGCACCTGTACGAGGCCGAGGGGTACCGGGTCGGCTTTCGGACGGTGGAGCTGACGGACGACTACGCGCTCGTCGTCAACGGCGTCCGCACGCCCATCAAGGGCTGGAACTGGTGCCCGATCGACCCGCTCTATGGCGTCCCGAGGCCAGACAAGCTTCGGCACCTGCTCGAGCTGGCGGCGAGCGCCCATGTGAACCTCATCCGCGTGTGGGGCGGCGGCCTCATCGAGACAGACGAGTTCTACGACGACTGCGACCGGCTCGGCTTGCTCGTGTGGCAGGAGTTCAGCCAGTCGAGCTCCGGGATCGAGAGCAAGCCGTCCGACGACCCCGAATTCGTGGCGCTGCTCGCGGCGGATGCGCGTGCGATCGTCCCGCGCCTGCGCCACCGCCCCTCGCTTGCAATCTGGTGCGGCGGCAACGAGCTCGACGGCGACGACGCGACACCCGCCCTCGCGGCCCTACGCGAGGTCGTACGGGAGCTCGATCCGGGGCGAGCGTGGCTCCCGACTTCCCCCTCGCCCGACGACCGCGACCTGCACGGGCCGTGGGAGCACTGGGGGCTGCGGGGGCACTACGCCCACTACGACTCCCGCCGCTGCCAGCTGCACAGCGAGTTCGGCGTCGAGGGGATGACGAACGCGGAGGCGTTGGCGGGGCTGATCCCGGAGGAGGAGCAGCGCTGGCCGGCTGATCGCTCGAACCCGGTCTACGAGCACCTGGGCGCCTGGTGGAACAACGTGCCGCGCGTCCAGGAGGCCTTTGGCGGCCGGATCTGCGACGTCGAGACGATGCGCCGCGCGAGTCAGTGGTTGCAGTACGACGGGCTCCGCTATGCGGTCGAGGCCAACCTGCGGCGCGGGGCCGGCACGATCCCGTGGCAGTTCAACGAGTCGTACCCGAACGCTTGGTGCACAGCCGCCGTCGACTACCACGGCGTGCCCAAGCCCGCGTACTGGGGCGTGAAGCGCGCCTATGCCGGGGCGCCGAGCGCGTCCTTCGCGACGTGCGCCCGGGGCGGCGAGGACGAGGTGCGGGCGCGGGTCTTCGGGGAGGCGACTCCGAGGCTCGTCGCAGTCGACGGGACAGTCGTCGGCGAAGGCGGGACCGAGCTCGTCGTTCCGCTCGAGGCGATCCCGACTGACGTCTTCCTGCTCGACCTCGAGGGACGCAACCGCTACGTGATGTCCAAGACGGCCGATCTCGCGCCGCTGCTCGACCTGCCGCTCGCTGGGATCGAGCTGGCGGGCGGAACCCTGCGACATCTGTCCGGCCCCGCGGCGATCGGGATCCTGGCAGGGGACGTGATCGACCTGCTACCGGGCGAGACCCGCGCCGTCGACTTTGAGGGAGCGATCGAGGCGTGGAATGTTCGTGGCTAGGGCTCTGGCACCCGACGGGTCCGCCGTCGACGGCTTCGGGTTTGAGGGTGCGTTGACGGTGAGCTACGACGGGCCGGAGCCGGTCGACGCGGGGATCCGGGTCGAGCTCGCTCTGCCGCAGACTGACGAGCCGCGCTGGCTCGTGCCGGGCGTCTTCTACGGCGAGAACCGTCCCGGCGCCTGCACTCGCATCTACCCGCGCTACACGCCGGGGCATGTCGACGTCGAGCGGATGGAGTCCGACGCCTGGTCGTTCCGCGCCGACCGCTGCGCGACCCCGGCCGTCTTCGCGCACCGCGGCGGCCTCGTGACGAGCGAGGAGAGCCCGCTCGGCCAGTCGGGCGTGGGCTTCGCGCTGCGGGAGACGGGGCCGGTGATCTGGCTCGACTTTCCCTACCGCGAGGAGCCGCTGCGGTACGACGGATCGGAGACGGCGGCGCCGCCGGACGTCCGCACACATCGCTGGCAGCCGGGGGAGCGCGTCGACCTGAGCTTCGAGGTGTTCGACCACGGCGACCACGTGCGCGTCCTGCGGGGGCTTTGTGGCTCTGAGCCACTGGGCCCCGAAGTAACAGACCCCGGCTGGGTCTCCGTCGACGAGGCTGCGGAGCTCGCCGCCTGGGGGCTCTACCGCTGGCACTACCGACCAGACCCGCCCCGGCTGCTCGAGACGGCCGCCTTCGATCGGGACGGCATTGGCGAGTTGGGTGACCGAGACGCGATGCACGTCTCCTGGGTCAGCGGCGTCCCGTATGCCTACGCGCTCCTTCGCCACGGAGTGCGGATCGGCAACGGCGATTATGTCTCAGCGGCCGAAGCGGTCATCGACCACATCGCGTCGAACCTGACGCCAGGCGGGACGTTCTGGAGCCAGTGGACGCCCGACCGTGGCTGGACCTGGGGCTGGCATCCGGATCACTCCCGACTGCACGCGCGCACGCTCGCCGATGCGACGCTCTTCATGTATCGGGCCGCGGGACTTAGTGGCCCAGAGCCACAAGGCACGCGGTGGGCGGCGGCCGCGCGGTCGAACGTCGACGTCGCCCTCCGGACGCAGCGCGCGGATGGGGCGCTGCCGGCCGCCCACCACGTCGAGACGGGCGAGGCCGTCTCCTGGGAGGGAACGGCAGGGCTCTCGTGGATCCCGGCGCTCGTCGAGGCGGGGCACCTGGAGGAGGCGCGTCACGCCGGGGAGTACTACAAGCGCTTCGACACGTTCTTTGGAGCCCCCGAGGACGTCGATCTCGCCCCGACCTCGGAGGACGGGTACGCCGCGGTGATGGCGTACGTGGCGCTCGAGGACTGGGAGGCCGCGCGACGGGCGGCAGACTGGATGCTGACCTTCCGCTACACCTACGACGTCGCGTTCTCGGAGCGGACGCTGCTCGGCCGATACGGCTTCCGCACGCGCGGCGCCGACCAGGCATCCCCGGCGAACCAGCACCTGCACGCGTTCGGCCTGATCTGCCTGCCGGAGATGGTGCGGCTGGCCCGTGCGACCGGCGACACCTTCCTCCTCGAGCGGACCCGGGAGAACCTCGCCTGCTTCCGCCAGTTCATCGCCCGCGAGGACGGGGACTTCGATGCCTACCGCGGGATGGCGAGCGAGCGCTACTACCAGACCGATTGTTTCGCGGCGAAGGGCATGCTGCTCACCCTCTCGCACGCCTGGAGCGTCGGCGTCCTCCTGCTCGCATGCGAGGCGGCGCTGGAGCTCGCCCTGTGAGAGCGTTCCCGGCCGGGTTCCTCTGGGGCGCAGCGACGTCCTCGTACCAGATCGAGGGCTCGCCGGCGGCCGACGGCAAGGGGCCGTCGATCTGGGACACGTTTGTCGGCGAGAGCGGCGACACCGGCGAGATCGCCTGCGACCACTACCGCCGCTGGCCGGAGGACGTGGGGCTGATCGAGGAGCTCGGACTGAACGCCTACCGCTTCTCGATTGCCTGGCCCCGCCTGCTGCCGACGGGCCGCGGGCGGGTCGAGCGGCGCGGGGTAGGCCACTACGACCGCCTGATCGATGCGCTGCTCGAGCGGGGGATCGAGCCGGTCGTGACGCTCTACCACTGGGAGCTGCCGCAGGCGCTCGAGGACGAGGGTGGCTGGCTGCACCGCGACACGACGGAGCGGTTCGCCGAGTTCGCCGCCACCTGCTTCGACGCCTACGGCGACCGGGTCCGCTCGTGGCTGACCATCAACGAGCCGTTCGTTCTCGGCCTGCTCGGCTATCTCCACGGCCTGCACGCCCCGGGCGTCAAGGACGACGTCCTCGGCGAGGTGACCGCGTTCCACCACGTGCTGCTCGCCCACGGCCGAGCCGTCCAGGAGTTCCGCGCGTCGGGGCGCGAGGGGCGGATCGGGATCGCGCTCTCGCTCTCGCCGCACTACCCGGTGAGCGATTCGGAGGCCGATCGTGAGGTGAGCTGGGCATCCGACGGCTACGTCAACCGCTGGTTCCTCGACTCGCTCTTTCGCGGGTCCTACCCAGCCGACGTGCGGCGGCGGTACGAGGATCTCGTCGGCCCGCTCGACTTCGTCCAGGAGCGGGATCTCGAGGTGATCGCCGTGCCCAACGACTATCTCGGTATCAACTACTACGCACCGCGCGTGATGCGCGCCGTGCCCGGGCGGACGCCGTATCCGTGGGAGGTCGTCGTCCCCGACGACGTTCCAACGACGGACGGCGGCACCGACGGCGTGCCCCGCACCGAGGCGGGGACGCCGATCATGCCGGGCGGCCTCACCGACCTGCTGCTCCGGGTTCGCGACGACTACGGCGACCTGCCGATCCTGATCACCGAGAACGGCGCCGTCTTCTGCGACCCGGTTCACGATGAGCGGCGGATCCTCTTCATCCAAGATCACCTCGTGGCCGTTCACGACGCGATCGAGCAGGGGGTGCCGGTGATCGGCTACTGCCACTGGTCGCTGCTCGACAACTTCGAGTGGGCGCTCGGCTACGCGCAGCGCTTCGGCCTCATCCACGTCGACTACGCGACGCAAGAGCGCACGGTGAAGGACAGCGGCCGCTACTACGCGCAGGTGGCGCGGGCGAACGCGCTCGTGTCGTCGGTTGGGGAGGCGTGATGCGTCCTGTTTCACCCTCGAGCGCACGCGCGTCCCTCGGCCGGCGAGGGGCGCGCGTGAGGCGGCTGATCGTGAACGCCGACGACCTGGGCATGAGCGAGGGAGTCAACCGCGGGATCCGGGAGGCGCACGAACGCGGGATCCTCACGAGCGCCAGCCTGATGGTCGACTCGTCCGCATCCGAGGAAGCCGCGGAGCTCACCGATGCCCTCTGCGTGGGGCTGCACGTGGTGCTCGATCACCGGGGCACGATGCTCGTGCCGCTCGGGGAGGCGCCGAGCGAGCTCGAGCGCCAGCTGGCCCGCTTCGAGGAGCTCGTCGGAGGCCCGCCGACACACCTCGACTCGCATCACCACATCCACCGCGACCCCCGCCTGCTGCCGACGTTCGCCACCTTCGCCGAGCGCCACGAGCTGCCGCTGCGCGACCACGACGTCCCGCACTGCGGCCGCTTCTACGGGCGCTGGGACGATACGACCCATCCCGAGCAGCTCGCGGTCGAGAGCCTCTTCGCGATCCTCGAGGAGCTCGAGGAGGGCGTCACGGAGCTGGGTTGCCACCCGGGGTACGCGGATGGGCTTGATTCGAGCTACACGGACGAGCGCGAGCACGAGCTACGGACGCTAACCGACCCGCGCCTGCACGAGCGGATCGAGCAGCTCGGGATCGAGCTCGTCCGGTGGGACGAGATCTCGTGACGACCCTCGACGTCCTCGCCCGGGAAAACGGCACCTTCGCCATGGTCGCCATGGATCAGCGCGAGTCGCTGCGGACGATGCTGGCGCAGCATCACCCGAGCCCGATCTCGGACGACCGCCTCGTCGCGTTCAAGCTCGCGGTCGCTCGCGAGCTCGCGCCGTTCGCGTCCGGCTTCCTGATCGACCGGGACTACGGCTTCGCCGAGGTCGTTGCGCAGGGCCTCCTCCCGGCCACCTCCGGCCTCATCCTCGCGGTCGACGTGCTCGACCAGCCACCGGGAGGAGTGGTGGAGGACACCGACGTCGAGGAGCAGGTCGAGCCCGGCCCAGCGGTGGCGCTCAAGCTGCTCGTGATCTGGCGCGACGACGGGGAGCGGGCGCGACGCGTGGAGACCTCCCGCCGCTTCGTCGAGCTCGCGGAGAGGCGCGACGTCCTGTCGGTGCTCGAGGGCGTTGTCCGCGACGCGCCGGATCGGGAGGCGGCGATCGTCGAGGCGGCCCGCGAGCTCTCGGCGGTCGGGCCGTCGCTCTACAAGTGCGAGGTGCCGCTGCACGGACGCGGCGACCCGGCGGAGATCGAGCGGAGGGCCCAGGAAATCGACGCCGTCCTCGACTGCCCCTGGGTGGTGCTCTCGCAGGGCGTCGAGCCGGACGACTACCCGCGCGCGGTCGAAGCCGCCTGCCGGGGCGGGGCGTCGGGGTTCCTCGCCGGCCGGGCGCTCTGGACGTCGACCCTCGCCGCCGAGGATCCGACGGAGCTCCTCCGCCGGCACTCCGTCCCGAGGTTGCGCGAGTTGGGCGCCATCGTGGATGCGCACGGGCGGCCGTGGCGAGACAAGCGCGACAAGGAGGCACGGTGAATCAGCTGAAGGAGTACCGCGAGCAGGGATACCTGCACGCGCGCGGGGTCTTCGACGCGGAGGAGCTCGAGGAGCTGCGCGGTGCTATCGACCGCATTCTCGAGTCCGTCGCCGGCACCGAGCACGACCGGAACCACCGCTGGCAGGCGGTCGCCCAGGAGGCCGTCCTCAAGGGGTTCCACGACGTCCAGTACCACGACGCCGCCTTCACCCGCGCCGCGGCGCAGCCGCGTCTCGTCGCGATCCTCACCGAGCTGCTCGGCCCGAACGTGCAGCTGCACCACACGAAGATGCTTGTGAAGCCGCCGGCGCAGGGAGCGTCGTTCCCGATGCACCAGGACTACCCGTACTTCCCGCACGAACGGCACTCGGTCGTCGCGGCGAGCGTCCATCTCGACGACACCGATCTCGAGAACGGCTGTCTCCGGGTCGTGCCCGGCTCGCAGGGGCTCGGCCCGCTCGAGGCGAAAGGCCCGAGCCGGAGCCTCGAGACGCCTCTCGAAGATGGCCTGCCGGTCCCCGCCCAGGCCGGGCACGTCCTCTTCTTCAACTACCTCACGATCCACGGCTCGGGCGTCAACGCCAGCAGCCGCACGCGACGGAACGTTCTCTTCCAGTACCGCGACCCTGAGGATCCGCCCGTGCTCAGCGGAGGCCGGGAGGAGCACGTGGACTGGGGGCAGGGGCTGATGGTGGCGGGACGCAATCCTGTCTACTGGCAGCGCCGGCACCGGTTCGAGCTGCCCGGGTGAGGATCCACAGGTGAGGATCCACAGGTGAGGATCCGCGGGGTGATCGAGGGCCGCTACGGCCAGCCCTGGTCGCAGGACGAGCGGCTCGACCTGATCCGCTTCTGCGGGCGCGAGGGCTTCAACACCTGGATCCACGGGCCGAAGGACGATCCCTACCATCGAGCGGCGTGGCGCGATCCCTACCCTGACGATCAGCTCGCGCAGCTCGGCGAGCTCGTGGCCGAGGCTGGGCGCTGCAGCGTCGAGTTCGTGTACGCGCTCGCGCCGGGGCTGGACGTCTGCTACTCGCAGGACGCAGAGCTCGACGCCGCGGTCGCCAAGTGCGGGCAGCTCAAGAGCATCGGGATCGACTCGTTTCAGCTGCTCTGGGACGACATCGAGCACGCACTGAGCTGCCCGGAGGACGAGCAGCGATACGGCGAGGCCGAACGGCCGAGCGGCGCTGCCCAGTGCGAGTTCAGCAACCGCTTCCGCCAGGCGCTTCCCCAACCGGGGCCGCTCGTCGTGTGTCCGATGGGCTACGCGGGCACCGGCGACTCCCCGTACCGGCGGAGCTTCGCTCCCGACCTCCACCCCGAGGTCGTCGTCTACTGGACGGGCCCGGAGGTCGTCTCGCTCGGGATCACGCGCGAGGCGCTGAACACGGCCGTTCTGCGGTTCCGCGGCCACGAGGTCTTGATCTGGGACAACTATCCGGTGAACGACTGGGATCCTGAGTTGCTCTTCCTCGGGCCGCTCGTAGGTCGGGACCCACGGCTCGCCGAGGGCCGCTGCGCAGGGCTGATCGCAAACCCACTCGTCCAGGCGATTCCGTCGAAGCTTCCCCTCGCGACGGTGGCCGAGTGGGCTGCCGATCCGCACGCGTACGACCCGCTCGCGTCATACGAGCGGGCCCTGAGCACCTACGGACGTGAGGTGCTCGCTGCGCTCGGCCCCGAACGGGCCGATGTGCCGTCGCCCCGCTCGGTCGGGGAGCTCGTCGCGGCGCTGGAGCTCGGCGTCGACGCCGCGAGCGGGGCCACCCTCCTGGAGCCCTTCGTGTGACCGACGTCGCCGTCTTCGGCGCCACGGCGTCCGGCGTCATGGCCGCGGTCGCCGCCGCCGGTGCCGGCGCCGACACCATGCTCGTCTCGCCGGGAAGCCACATCGGCGGCATGGTGTCCGGCGGCTTGTCGTGGACGGACGTCGGCGAGGCCCGTGTCCTCGGCGGCCTGACGCGGCGCTTCTATACGGCGGTGGCCGCGCACTACGACGCGCCGCTCTGGGGCGTCAGGGGGCCGGAGCCGCATGTGGCCGAGCTGATCCTCTCGCGCCTGCTCGAGCAGGCGGGGGTGCACGTCCGCCTGGCGGAGACGAGCGTTCCGGACGCAGCCGTCTTCGTCGACGCGAGCTACGAAGGCGATCTGATGGCCGCTCTCGGCGTTCCCTATGCCGTCGGCCGAGAGTCGCGCGAGCGCTACGGCGAGCGGTGGGCGGGCCGCCAGCCCGCCTACCGGCCGGGGCGCCACAACTTTCCCGTCCTGATCTCGCCGTTCGCAGCTGACGGAAGCCTGCTTCCATCCGTGCGCGACCCTGAGCTCGACGAGCTCGGTTGGCCCCTCGAGAGCCTGGGGGCGGGTGACGGTGGGCTGCAGGCCTACGGCTTTCGGGTCTGCTTGACCGATCGCGAGCAGAACCGGCTGCCGTTCGAGGAACCGGCGGGCTACGACCCGGCGCGCTTCGAGCTCCTCCGCCTGCTCCTGGCCCGGGTGGAGCTGGGCGCGCGGGACCTCCTCGGTCTCGTGCCGGACCTGCTGCCGAACGGCAAGTGCGACGTCAACTCGATCGGCCCGTTCTCGCTCAACGTCCTCGACGGCACGAACCGCGATTACCCTGACGGCGACGAGGAAGCGCGCGAGCGCGTGCGTGCGCATCACCTCCACTACACCCAGTCGTTCCTGTGGTTCATCTCGAACGACGAGTTCGTTCCGGCTCACGTCCGGGTGGAGCTCGGACGCTGGGGGCGCTGCGCCGACGAGTTCGCGGAGACCGGCGGCTGGCCGCATCAGCTCTACGTGCGCGACGGCCGTCGCCTGCTCGGCGGCTACGTCCTCCGCGAGCAGGATCTCCTGGGTGGGCGGCCGCAGGCCGACGTCGTCGCCCTCGGCTCGTACAACATCGACCTGCGCGAGATCGAGCGCACGTGGCGCTACGTGCCGGAGTTCGAGCGCACACCCGCCGTCTTCAACGAGGGCTATCTCTCCGTCGCGGTGCCGGCGTACCCGATTCCCTACCGCTCGCTGACGCCGCGTCGCGAGGACGCGGAGAACTTGCTCGTTCCCGTCTGTCTGTCGGCCTCCCATGTCGCGTTCGGCTCGGTGCGCATGGAGCCGACCCTGATGCTGCTCGGGCACGCCGCGGGAATCGCGGCAGCGCAGGCGGCGCGACGCGGCGTGGCTGTGCAGGATGTCGACATCGGCGCGCTTCAGAGCGCGCTGCGCGACGATGGCCAGGTGCTTGCGGCATGAACGCCATCGCCTTCATGACCGCGAACTACGTCGCCCGTGAGACCGATTGGGCGATGCACGGCTGGGGACACGGCGACCGGGCGACGAACGAGCGCTTCCGGCCGCTCGAGACCTACGCCGAGCGCCTCGACGAGCTCTTTGCGACCGTTCGCTCGCTCGGCTTCGAGACGATCGACCTCTGGGGCGCACACCTGCACCCCGACTGGGCGACCGATGAACACCTCGCAATCGCCTCCGGCCTGCTCGCAAAGCACGATCTCGAGGTCGCCACCTACGCCGCCTGGGTCGACGCCGGCACGATCGAGAGAGCGTGCGAGCTCGCGCGCGGCGTGGCCACCAGGGTCATCGGCGCCGGCGCCTCGGGAGAGCTCTCGGACCTCGTTCCCGTTCTGCGCGATCACGGTGTCTGCCTCGCGATCGAGAACCATCCCGAGAGAAGTCCCGATGAGCTGCTCGGGAAGATCGCAACCGGCGACGGGACGTTTGCCGCGACGGTCGACACGGGCTGGTGGGCCACCCAGGGGTACGACCCGGCACGCGCGATCGAGGAGCTCGGCGAGCACGTCCGGCACGTCCATCTCAAGGATGTGCGCGCCGCCGGGGAGCCCCACGAGACCTGTCGCTGGGGCGAGGGGGTCGTGGACGTCCGCGATTGCGTCCTCAGGCTCGAGGCGCTCGGCTACACGGGCACGCTGAGCGTCGACCACGAGCCCGAGGATCACGACCCGAGCGAGGAGTGCCGGTCGATGCTCGAGGAGTTGCAGGGGTGGCTGCGGTGAGGGTGGCGCTCGTCGGCTGCGGCAACATCGCCGCCCAGTACGCCCGGACGATCGCCGCCGAGCCCGAGCTCGAGCTCGTCGGCGGCACCGACGTCGTCCCCGGGCGCGCGGCCGAGCTGGTCGCTCGTTTCGGCGGCACCGACTACCCGACGCTCGACTCCCTGCTCGGTGACGACGGGATCGACACGGTCGTCAACCTGACCGCGCCGCAGGCGCACGCCGAGGTGACCGCGCAGTGCCTCGAAGCGGGCAAGCACGTCCACACGGAGAAGCCACTCGCTCTCCGCTACGAAGAGGCGAGAGAGCTCGCCGAGCTGGCGGTGCGACAGGACGTCCGCCTCAGCTGCGCCCCCGCGACGCTGCTCGGGGAGGCGCAGCAGACAGCCTGGAAGCTCGTCCGCGAAGGCGCGCTCGGCACGGTTCGCGCCGTGTACGCGGACGCGAACTGGGGTCGGATCGAGACCTGGCACCCGTCGCCGCAGGGGCTCTACGGCGTGGGGCCGCTGGTGGACGTCGGGATCTACCCGATTGCGATCCTGACCGCGATCTTCGGCCCGGTTCGCCGCGTTCACGCGTACTGCGCGATGCTGGAGCCCGACCGCGTCACCCTCACCGGTACGCCGTTCTCGCTCGAGACACCGGACTTCAACGTGGCCCTGCTTGAGCTGGAGGCCGGGGTCGTCGTCAGGCTCACCGCCACGTTTTGGGTGCGCGCCGGCAGACAGGTGGGCCTCGAGCTCCACGGCGACGATGCCTCGCTCCACCTCGCAAGCTGGCTCGAGTTCGACTCGCAGCTCGACCTGTCGGTCGACGGCAAGGAGTACGCCCCAGTGCCGCTCGTGCGGGCGCCGTATCGAGGTGTCCATTGGGGCCGCGCTCTGGTCGACCTGGCGGAGGCGATCGCTGAGGGTCGCCCGCACCGTGCGAGCGCCGACCACGCGGTCCACGTCGTAGAGGTCTTGAACGCGGTAGCTCGATCGACCCGGGATGAGACCGCCGTCGCGGTCGCGTCGGGATTTCAGCCGCCGACACCGATGGAATGGTCGTCCTGACGGCCTTCCGTGCGCCGGGGCGGGTCAACCTGATCGGCGACCACACGGACTACAACGAGGGCTTCGTCCTGCCGCTGGCGATCGACCTCGAGTGCGTCGTCCACGCGACGGCGCGAACCGACGGATTCGTTCGGGCTGGGTCGGCCGACCTCCGCGGCGAGGTCGAGGTGGCGGCGGACGGCAGCACCGAGCCGGCCGAGGTCGAGCCGCCATGGGGACGGTACGTCGCGGGAATCGTGCGGACGCTGAAAGACCGGGGGAGGCCCCCTGTCGGCATCGACGCCCGCATTTCGTCGACCGTCCCGGCGGGAGCCGGCCTCTCCTCGAGCGCCGCTCTCGAGGTCGCGCTCGCGCTGGCGCTCTGCGACGCGGCCGGATTCGAGCTCCCGCGCGTCGAGCTCGCCCGCGCCTGCCAGGAGGCCGAGCTGGTCGCAACGGGCGTCCCCGTCGGGATCATGGATCAACTCGCCTCGCTCTCCGGCAAGCGCGGTCACGCGCTCCTGATCGACTGTCGCAGCCTCGCCGTCGAGCCGATCCCGCTGCCGCCGCGACTTGCTGTCGTGATCGTCCACTCGGGGGTGTCACGAACGCTCGTCGGCAGCGCCTACGCCGAGCGGCGACACGCCTGCGAGCAGGTGGCCGCGCGACTCGGGGTGTCCGCGCTCCGCGACGCCACGCTCGAGCAGGTCGCCGAGGAGCCGCGGGCGCGCCACGTGGTCTCCGAGAACGCTCGGGTGCTGGAGGCCGCCCGCCTCCTCTCGGAGGGCGTGACCGAAGAACTGGGGCCGCTCCTGAACGCGAGTCACGCGAGCCTCCGCGACGACTTCGAGGTCTCGACCCCCGAGCTCGACGTCCTCGCCGACGAGCTCGTGGCAGCAGGTGCGCTCGGTGCACGCCTCACCGGCGCAGGCTTCGGCGGCTGCGTGGTCGCACTCGCGGCCCGGGAAGAGGTGGACGCCATCGTCGAGCGGGCGACGGGACGCTACGCGGCGAGAACCGGCCGCCGAGCCCGAACTTTCGTCTGCCGGCCCTCCGACGGCGCCGGGCCGGAGCAGGGACGGCCGGGCGCGTGATCACGCGGGCGGAGCAGATCGCTGCCCGGGAGTACGCGGCACGGCAACTCGAGGCCGCGGGAATCGTGCTCTCGGACGCCGAGCGGGACGCGATCGAGGTCGCCGACTTCGGGCTCTCGCGTCTGCACGAGGTCGGCCTGCAACTGCTCGTCTACGTCAACACCGACCGCTACTGCGCGAAGGAGCTCGTGCTCTTCCCCGGCCAGCTCTGCCCTGAGCACCGTCACCCGGCCCTCGACGGCGCGCCCGGGAACGAAGAGACATCTAGGTGCCGTCGCGGCCTCGTAACGCTGTGGATCGAGGAGGAGAGGCTCGAGCTCCGGCCCGGTGACCAATACACGATCCCACGGGACACGCTGCACCGGTTCCAGGGTGGGCCGGACGGTGCGGTCGTCTCCGAGTTCTCGTCGGCGAGCCGCAACGAGCTCGACGTCTTCACGGATCCCCGCGTTCGACGCTCGACCGTCCTCGGCTAGCTCGAACCTGGAGCGGCAGAGCGGCGATGCAGGCGAGCTCCCGCGCCAGCAGATGGAGCGGGCGCGTTCGGGGCGCCGAGACGACCGTCAG
The DNA here is from genome assembly GCA_037721555.1 of Gaiellaceae bacterium. Taxonomy (GTDB): domain Bacteria; phylum Actinomycetota; class Thermoleophilia; order Gaiellales; family Gaiellaceae; genus Gaiellasilicea. Next base: position 39,979 of record JBBJOI010000022.1, read on the forward strand.
TCGCACGCGGGGGTCGAGCGCTGCCCGCACGAGCACGCCCGCGCGGAGCCGATGCCAGGACGAGGTGACGAGCGTCACCTCCGTTGCCCCTACACGTCGCGCCGCGGCCGCGATCGAGCGCGCGTTGCCCGCGGTGGTGCTCGCGTCGCCGTCGTCGAGGAGCGGGAGTGTCGGCCCGCACCAGGCCGCCCGCATGAGGGCTGCTTCGGAGGGGTGGCTCGGCCGGCGTGCCCAGCCGCTCAGGAGTACCGCCGCGGCGCCCTCGGCAGCGCGCTCGCCGGCGCGCAGCCTCGCCTCGCAGACCGGATGGAGGCCGCGGCTGCGCCCGCGCGAGTACCCGAGCACCGCGACGAGGCGTGCCGCTTCCTCGGCGTCAGCCACGCCGGCTCCGGAGCCGCCTGGCCCCGAGGAGCGTTCCGATCACCGTGAGGACGAGGAAGAGCGCCTTCCGGCCGCGCAGCTTGGAAGCCCCGGCGGCGCGGGGGCGCATGTTCACAGGCACCTCTTTCACGCGCAGCCCCGCTCTGTGCAGTCGGAGGACGGCCTGCACCTCGGGGGCTCCGCTCGTGTAGGGCCGCGCGAGCACCGGCAACGCCGCGGCAACCGCGGCGTAGAGCCCGCTGGTCGCATCGTCGAACGAGCGCCCGAGCACCACCTTCATCGAGCGACGCAACAAGCCCGTTCCGAGCTTGCGAATGCCTTCGGGCCGGTAGCGGTAGGGCAGGTAGCCCGCACCGCTCACGAAGCGTGAGCCGATCGCGACATCGCACGAGCCGGAGCGGACGAGCTCGAGCAGTCGCCGCAGCTCGGCCGCCGGGTGCTGCCCGTCCGCGTCCACCCGGCCGCAGAAGGCGTAGCCGTGCTCGAGGGCCCAGCCGTAACCCGCTGCGATCCCGGCCTGCAAGCCGCGGTTCTCGCCGAAGGACAACACCTGGGCGCCACCGCTGCGGGCGAGGTCCGCTGTGCGGTCCGTCGAGCCGTCGTCCACCACGAGCACGTCGGCCTCCGGCAGCTCGAGGCGGAGCTCGTCGAGCACCGCCGAGAGGCTCTCCTCCTCGTTCCAGGCAGGGATGAAGACGAGAGTGTCTGGGGTCAGCTCGGGCATTGGTCGCGCGACCATGCCGTCAGGATGCCGCGGTAGTGCTCGGCGAAGCGCTCGTGCTCGTGCTCCGGGAACGTGGTGCGCACCGTCTCGAGGATCAGCCGATCGAACTCGGGGCCACTCACGTACTCGCGGAGCGCCTCCTCCAGGTGCGGCAGCTGCTCGTCGCAGAACGCTCTGTACTCCTCGATCTGGAAGTAGTCGTCGGCGAGCGTGCGGTAGGCGGTGAGCTTCTCCACGTAGGAGAGCTCGCGGTCGCCGATCTCGAAGTAGTCGCGCGTGGACTGGTTGATCCGCATCGGCCGGCCCGTGACCGTGCAGAAGACGCTCCAGCGGACGAGCGCCAGCATCGCCCATGGGAAGTAGTAGTGAAGGCTCGTGAGTGCGACGTCGGGCGAGGCGTTGGCGTAGTCGATCGGGTACGCCTGCCCGTCTTTGACGATCGTCTCGCACGAGTTGAACTCCCAGCGAAAGAAGGCGTTCACGAGCCGGCTGATCGTGACGACCTCGTCGCCGAGCTCCGAGGTCAGGAACTCGTGATCGATTTGGTAACGGTCGTGGAGCGGTCGGTCGGGGTCGAAGTGCATGACCATCGTCTCGGCACCAATCGAGAGGCCGCGGGCGAAGACGTCGAAGTCCTCCACGGCCGCCTGGAGGTGCATCAAGCGCTCTCCGGAGGCGTCGTAGACTGCACGCAGCTCGTCCGAGTCGCGAATCCGGGTGACGCCGACCCACTGGCCGCCGTCGAAGGGCTTCATATAGAGCGGAAACCCGATCTGGCCAGCGATCTCGTCCAGGTCGAACGGCAGGTTGTAACGCTCCGCCGTCGGCTGGAAGCGTTCGTTCTCGGGCGGGTTCTTGTGCGGGATCAGCCAGGTCTCTGGCACCCGTAGGCCAAGCCGAATCATCGCGCAGTAGGCCGCGTGCTTCTCCATCGCCTGAAACGTGAATGGGTTGTTGAGCAGATAGACGTCGTTCATGAGGGCGATCTTCTTCAACCACTCGCGAGGGACGGTGTACCACCAGCCGAGGCGGTCGATCACGAGCCCGTAGCGCGGCCGCGAGCGCAGGTCGAACGGCTCGTTCGTGATCCGTTCTGCGGTGAGGACGTGCGTCTCGCCGCCGTAGCGGATCGGGCCGACTCGCCCGAGCAGGTGCTCGAAGGCCGTCGGCCAATCCTCCTCGGTGCCGAGCAGGAGCCCGATGAGGTGGGTGCGTGTCTTCATGGACAGAACCGGGGGAGATGATGCGCGAACTGCGCGCGCCAGGCCGGCCAGTCGTGCGGAACCTCGTGCCCCCAGAGGTCGAGCTCGTGGCGGATGCCGTTGTCGCCGAGGAGCGTGGCGAAGCGACGTGTGCTGTCGAGCGCGCCGGTCGTGTCCTCCCACTGGCCCTGCCCGCAGACGAGCATGAGGCTCGCACGGCCGCGCAGCCACTCCAGGTGGTCGCCGCCGAGCTGCGTCACGTAGTCGGCGGGGTTGTTGAAGTAGACGGCGTCGCCGCGCTCGGTGCCCTCCCGGCCGCCCGCTACGACCGAGACGTCGTAGACGCCGCTCTGACAGAGAGCGAGCGGGAACACGTGCGCGTGCTTGAGCGTGAAGTTCGCGGCGTGGTAGGCGCCGAAGCTGACGCCGGTGACGACGATCTCTCCGCCACCGCCGGTGTCGGACGCGATGAAGGGTGCGACCTGGTTCAGGATCCAGTCTTCGTAGCGGCCGTGTTGGCGCGCGCGTTCCTCCAGGGTCAGATCCTCCCGGTACCAGCTGCCGGAGTCGAAGCTGCCGACCGCGTACAGCTTCACCCGGCCCCCTTCGAGCAGGTCGCCGATCGCGTCGACCATCCCACGCTCCTCGTACTGCCAGGCCGGTCCTTGCTGCGACGGGAAAGCGAGCACGGGCCGGCCCCAATGCCCGTAGACGAGCACGCTTCCCTCCGCTTCGATCGCGGGCGACCAGAGAGCAACCTCCCGGCGCGTCACGTCACAACCGTTGTAGGAGGTCGAGGAGGTGGGGGTGGAACGAGTTCCGCCAGGCCACCCAATTGTGTCCGTCGCGGAACGCGTGGAAGCGTACGTCGTAGTGCTGTCGTTGCAGTGCTGCCATCATCGCCTCGTTTGCGGGAAGGTTCTCTTCGACGGTGCCGCAGACGATCGTCACGGGTACGGGGCGGCCGTAGCTGCCGGCGAGCGTCGCACCCACGAACCGCGAGATTCGCTCGAAGCGTGGGAACCGGCGCTCGTGGTGATCGCGGCGCCGGAAGAAGCTGCCCGACTGGAGGAAGAGCGCGTCGAAGCTCTCGGGATGGC